>CAYFPQ010000001.1:0-7849 GCA_964345005.1 uncultured Victivallales bacterium
CCGCGCCCCGCACCCCTCAGAAGAGACTGGCGGCGGTCAAAATGAGAATCGCTGTACGCGGACACGACAGAATAGACAGGATGGTGCATCGAAACGATGGTCCAGCGAGAAGGATTATCTTTCAGAACAGTCTCAAGCCAGATCGCTTGCTCGGCATGGTGCTCATTGGAGTCAAGGACGACGATGCGGGTGCCCTGATAATCCACGTAGTAGACCAGCTCGTCCATGCCTTTGGGGCCATTTCTTGGTAGCTCGAAGATGGTGTTCCAATGGGAAGCTATGCTCCTGGCCGCCCCGATTGACAGGCGGCCATACTGGGGATGGTGAGACGACGTTCAAGTCCATCCTATACCGAGAGGGCGGTGTGCACCTGTATCGAAGCAGTTCGCAACAGCGTTTCCAACAAAGGTTCCCGCCTGTTGCACGGCGTCCTCGACCGCCAGACCGTTAGCCAGGTTGGCCGTGGTGGCGGCGGCGAACGTGCATCCGGTTCCGTGGGTCTCGCCGCCCTTAACGCGGTCATGCTGGAATGAGTGTATTCGCCCCTTTGCATAGAGAACGTTGATGATGTGTGGGAGCTCCGATTTGCTCCCTGCCATGTGTCCTCCCTTGACGACACAGGCAACTCCGTAGCGCTGTGCGATCCCCTCGGCCGCATCCTGCTGCTCCTCGTTTGAGGTGATCGGCTGTCCCCAAAGGATCTCCGCTTCAGGGATGTTGGGTGTTACCAGCATGGCGCGTGATAGAAGAGCGTCCTGTAGCATGGCAATCGCATCATCCTGGAGCAACCTGGCGCCGGAGGTCGCAACCATGACCGGGTCTACCACGAGCTGCTTGATCTCGCGGCGTTTAACTACGTCAGTGACGGCCCGGATGATGTCGGTCGAGTAGAGCATGCCGGTCTTTGCCGCTGACACGGAAAAACCATCGCATACGGCCTCTACCTGTTTCACCACCATGTCCGGTGATACCGGTTCGACACCCGTTACCGCGTCGGGGTTCTGCGACGTGATACAGGTGATGGCTGTGGTGCCGTAGACCTTATGCGCCGTGAAAGTCTTCAGGTCCGTCTGGATACCGGCGCCGCCGCCACTGTCGGACCCGGCGATGGTAAGGGCTACGGGTGTCTGGTGAGGTTGCGGCGCCATATCATTTCAACATCCAACAGCCAACAAGGAACATCCAACGCCCAAGTGCGCGAGACTTGGGAATGACAGAGCGGAACGGTGCACCATTCGCAACCCTCGCTCCGTTGGATGTTGGGAGTTCCTTGTTGGCTGTTGGATGTTCTTCTCCTGTTCTAGTCGAGTGTCACGGTATCCAAATACTCCGGTGTCGAGGAGGACCAGCCCTTCTCGGTTTTGATCCAGTCCGACAACGCCGTGGCGGCATCGGGCTCGCCGTGGGTCACGAATACATGGCGGGGCGCCTCCTGCAGTGCAGAGATCCAGCGGTGGAGCTCGCCGCGTCCCGAATGCGCGGAGAACCCGTTAATACGTTCGATCCGTGCTTTGACCGCACGCTTCTCGCCAAGGATGCGTACCTCGGTTTCGCCCTCCAGAATGATACGTCCCAGCGTTCCGTTGGCCTGGTAGCCGATGAATAGAATGGTGCTTTCCGGTCGCCCGATGTTGTTGACGAGATGGTGCTTGATGCGCCCGCCCGTACACATTCCTGAGCCCGCAATAATGATGGCCGTGCCCTTGACGTGATTGATCGACTTCGACTGGTCAACCGTGCGTGACATGACAAGGCCCGGGAAGTCACAGGGATGGTCTCCGCTTCTGAGTAGCGCGGCGGTTTCCTCATCGAACATTTCCTCGTGTCGGCCGAACACCTCCGTAACGCGAATGGCCATGGGGCTGTCGACAAAGGCCACCAGGTGTGGGATTCGCTTGTCAGCCAGGAGACCGTTCAAGTGATAGAGCAGTTCCTGGGTGCGCTCGATGGCAAAACTCGGGATTACGACATTGCCGCCCGCCTTGACCGTTTCGTTGATTACGGTGGCCAGGTCTTCTGGAATCGACGCCTCGCTCTTGTGCTCGCGGTTTCCGTAGGTCGATTCCATAACGACATAATCCGCACGCTCGAACGGATTTGGATCACAGATGATCGGAGCATCCCAGCGGCCGATATCGCCGGAGAATGCCAGTGTGCGAACTTCGGTACTGTTCTTGATCACGATGCGGATGCCGGAGGAACCGAGAATGTGACCGGCATCGTGGAAACTCACCTCCAGTCCTTCACCGATCCGAACCGGTTCATCGTACTCGTGCTTCTCAAAGAGCGGAAGGGTTGCCTCGGCATCTTCCACCGTATAGAGAGGCACGAGAGGGTGGGGACTCTTACGCCCCTGACGTTCGTGGCGGCGCTTCTTGTGCTTGATGTCCTCAACCTGGATACGCGCGGAATCGAGCATGACGATACCCGCGATATCCGCCGTGGCGCCGGTGCTGTGGATCGATCCCTTAAACCCAGCTTTGCCCAGTTTTGGCAGGAGCCCGCAGTGATCGAGGTGCCCGTGCGTCAACAGCACGGCGTCAATGCTGTCAGCCGGGAGGGGGAAGGGCTCCCAGTTGCGCGATTTCAGCTTGCGCTCCTGGTAGAACCCGCAGTCGATCATCACCCGCTGACCATTTGCTTCCAGCAGGTAACAAGAACCCGTTACTCCCTGCGCCGCTCCCCAGAAACTCAGCTTTGGATCCATACCTATCCCTGTTGCTGGTGCCCTGGCTTGTTAATCCGCCCAGGAAACACCTTGACGATGTCATCCCGAGCGCAGCGAGGGATCTCCTGTCCACTCAGCGGCCTGGAGATTTCTCGCTTCGCTCGAAATGACGGTTTTTTTTTTCACTTCCAGACGTCTCAATCACAACACTAACTCACCACTTCAACCGGCAACCGAATGCGGAACTGGGTCCACTTGCCTTCCTGCGACTCAACCGCGATCGCTCCGCGGTGTTCCTCGATGATCTTGCGCGAGACGGCGAGCCCGAGCCCGGTGCCCCGGGAGCCCTTGGTCGAGAAGAAGACGCCGAAAATGTTCTCGGTCTCCGACGCGGGAATGCCGCACCCGGAATCCCAGATGGCGACCTCGATCGCTTTCCCGTCCTCGGACAGGGCGGTCGTAACGCGGATCACCTTGTCGCGCCCTTCGACGCCGTCGAGGGCGTCCATGGCATTCACAAAGAGGTTGAGAAAGACCCGGTGCAGCGCATTCTTTTCCGCCATAAGCGTGGGAAGGTCGGGCGCCAGTGTCTGCTCAAGCCTGATCGAGCGACTGTCGAGTTCCGATTCGAATGGACTGACGACCGAGCCGACAACACCATTGACATCCATCTTCAGCCGCATCGGCTCATGGTCCTTGGCGTAACTCAGCATGTCGAGAATAAGGTTGGTCAAGCGCCGCTCCTCGGCGGCGATCGAGTCCACGCAGGTCTCCATGCTGTCAAAGCTGTCCCGCTTGAGCATGCGCTGCATGCCCGCCACGCTGAGCTGAAGGCCGGTGATGATGTTCTTGGCGTAATGAGCCAGGCCGGCAATGACCTGCCCGACGGCGGCGAGCCGCTCCTGTTTGATGTACTCGTCCTGGATGCGGAGCTTCTCGAGATAGACGCCGAGGATGTTGGCGATCGTGGCCGTAAAGCGAAGGTCCAGCTGCGTGAACGCATCGGCGCGGCTGCGGCGGCTGATGCAGAGCGCACCGTTCGGTTCTTCATCGATGGTCATCGGGGCGCAAAGCGCCGATGAGATATTGTGAATCATAATGCTGTCCGTGGGGCCGAACCGGTCATCGGCAAGAGCATTTTCGGTGAGCAGTGCCATGCCGTCTTTGACGGCGTGGTTGATGATCGTGCGCGATACGCCCACCGTTGGTGTAGCATCCTCAGGGGGGGCGGAAAAGGCGTCGAACGTCCACTCGTTCTTCTTGGCATCCCAGAGCATCACGCAGGCACTGTCGGCATCGAGTAGTGCCTTCATGTGATCCAGCACATTCTGGAGCAGCGACTGACGCGAGGCGTCGGAGACGAGGAGGTTCGTTACCTCGCCCACGGCCCGCAACATCGCGTTCTCGCGGGCGGTATCCGAGTCGTCCACCTTGGATCCCGCCAGCAGGTCGGCGTCGCGATGGTCGAGAGAGGCAAGGACGCGCATGGAGGGATCGACAGCACTCAGCGTGGTGTCCGGTGCCGGGTCGGCTTTTGCCAGGCCTTCAATCTCCATGAATGTTCCGCCCACGCGAAGTACGTCACCGTCCTTCAGGATGGCGTGTTGTACTCGAACGTCGTTTACACGCGTCCCGTTGCGGCTGGTCTGGTCGTCTACGATCGCGCGCCCTGCTGCGATAGTGATGGCGGCATGACGTCGTGACGCTTCCGGATCGGTCAGCCGCAGTTTACAGTCGGAGCTTCGCCCGATCAGGTAGATGCCGGGCTCCTCAATGGACAACTCTATGCCGGCCTCCGGGCCTCTGGTTACGGTAATCTTCATAGGAACACTCCCGCCATCATGGGAGATGCATTCATCTGTCTCAAGAAGAAAGCGGCCCGCCCGGAGAGCGGCCCTACCTTGTACTGGGGTGAGTCGTGTGCCCCGGTAGGGCACGCGCTTCGCGCGGCCGTCCGTTGCAGGAGGTGGGCGCTCTGAACTTGCGTCGTGCACGTGAGTTGCGTACAAACTGAGCATGGCTGAGCATGATGCGACTCTACCTCTTGGCGGCGATGGGCGGGCGACCGTGCCGGCTGACGTGAGCGATTTTCTCAAAACGGCTGACGCGACGGTTTCGATCAAGGCCGGGGCCACGGTCAGCCCGGATGCAGCGCGATCGCGTCTGCATCTTCATCCGCACGTTCTCAAGACCTCCCACTCGGGTAGCGGGGGCGATCTGGACTACGAACTGAACGAAACGCTTGGCCAAGGCGGCATGGGTGTCGTCTACGCCGCCCGGCAGGCGTCGCTCGACCGGCAGATCGCGGTCAAGATGATCCAGTCGGATGCAGCCGTCGACTCCGTGACGGCCAGCAAGTTCCTCTCCGAAGCGATGGTGACGGGCGAGCTGGATCATCCCAATATCATCCCTATTCATGACCTTGGCAAGACCCCCGACGGCAAGCTCTTCTACGCCATGAAGGAAATCCAGGGGCAGTCGTGGGATAAGATCATCCGCGACAGCTCCCGCGAGGAGAACCTGCGCATCCTGTTGGCTGTCTGCGACGCGGTTGGCTTTGCCCATGACAAGGGTGTCATCCACCGCGATCTGAAGCCCGCCAACGTCATGCTTGGGGGATACGGTGAGGTGCTGGTCATGGACTGGGGGCTCGCCGCGAGCATCGGGAGCGATAAGGCGGAGCCGCTGACCGAACATGCCACGCTCGCCGGCACGCCTTCGTACATGGCGCCCGAGATGGCGATGTGCGACTACACCGTCATGGGGCGCACCAGCGATATTTACCTCTTGGGCGCCATCGTGTTCGAGATCATCACGGGTAGGCCGCCGCATCCGGGCGACAACGCGATGGCCGCCATCGACTCAGCCGCCCATAACGAGATCCGCGAGACGAAGCACAAGGGCGAACTGATGGACATCGCCAGGAAGGCGATGAGTTTGGACCCGGCCGACCGTTATCAGGCCGTGCCCGAACTCCAGCAAGCCCTCCGCGCCCACCAGGCCCATGCCGAGAGCGTCAAGCTGGCCACGTCCGCCGCGGATCGGCTGGACGCCGTGGCCGAGAAGGGCGGCGCGGATGCCTACCGCGAATTCAACGAGATTATTGGGGGATTCCAGCAGGCCCTGAACCTCTGGTCCGGAAACCGCCAGGCCGTTTACGGTCTGCGCGCCAGTCGCGAGGAACTCACGCGCGTTGCGCTCAGCCGCGGTGACCTCTCGCTCGCCGCCTCCCAGGTGCGAGCGATCGAGGACGATATCAAGCAGTGGCCGCTGCCCGGTCTGCAGCTCGCGCGGCCCGACGACCTGGCCGCATCCGTAAAGGAGGCGCGGGCCGACGCCCGTCGTCGCAAGATCATCGTGCGTCTTAGCGTGATCGCCGCGATTGTCGCAGCGCTGGCTGCTTTCGCCGTCATGGCGATGGCCTATGTGGTTACGCGCACGCAGCGCGACCGTGCCGTGACGGCCGAGACGCTCATGGAAGAAGAACGCAACCGCGCGGTAGCCGCGGAACAGAAGATGCACATCGAGCGTGACCGTGCTCAAGCGGCCAAGGAAGAGGAAGAGCACCAGCGTCTCCAGGCGGTCGATGCCCTGGCCGAAGCCGAACAGCAGAACTACTACCATACGATTGCCCTGGCCGCAAAACGGCTCGCCGACATGCAGTCCCGCGCCGCCGAAGCCATGCTCTGGAGTGTGCCGGAAGCACAACGCGGGTGGGAGTGGGGAAGACTGATGTATAGCTCGCACGAGTGCCTCGAAACGTTCGCTGGGCACAAGGGAAGCGTGGCGTCGATTGCGTTTTCTCCGGATGGTACGCTTGTGGTGTCGGAGGCGGCCGATCGGACTGTACGCGTGTGGGACCTGACAGGAGGCGACCGGGGCGGCGTATTCAGCGGCCGCCCGGCGAGCACGTTGCCGCTTGTGTTCACGGACGATGGCAAGCGCATCCTGTGGGGCGTACAGAATGGGCGCGCACAGTTTATGGATCTGACTACGCGCCGGCAGAGGTCGAAAGCGCTTGAGGCCTTCTATCCGAGCGTCTACCAACGGCTGTTTTCTCCCGACGGACGACGCCTGATTGGTACCGGCGAACAGGGCGAACTGGTTCTGTGGTCGCTGGATACCGGGCGGATCATCATGAAGCTCGCCGGGCACCAGGGATTGGTGGTGGCGGCGGCGATGGACCGGACCGGACTCCTGCTTGCAACCGGCAGCCGCGACCGAACGGCGCGTATCTGGCGCCTGAGTGATGGCGCTTCGATTGCTTCGCTGGGCCCACACCCGGGGCCGGTCACAGGCGTGGCTTTCGATGCCACCAGCAAGCGTGTCAGCACCGTGAGCGACGATGCCCTACTTCGCGTGTGGGACAGCGGCAGCTCGCGCTCGCTGAAGGTCATACCTTTCCTCGGCCTGGATGTATCGCTCGACGGCGTCGTGTTCGATAGCGGCGCTTCCCGCATGTTGACCTTGGGCGGATCGAGAGCCGTACAGATCTGGGATGCCGAGACCGGTCAGCGCAGTCTCCGGCTGCGCGGACATGCTGCGGTCGTCTCGGCTGCGGCCTTTTCCCCGGACGGGCGATTGGCCGTGACCGGTGCACGCGACGGGAAACTTATGGTTTGGGATGCCGGCCACGAGGGCAGCGTAACGGTGCTGGATGGCCACGAAGGTGCGGTGGTGGCAGCCCGTTTCGATGGAGATGCCGGGGAGATCGTGACCGCCGGGGAGGACGGCTACGCGCGAATCTGGGGCGCACGAGACGGGAAGCTGTTGCGAACTCTCGACAAGCAGACCGGCCGGTTGACCTGTGCCGAGTTCTGCTTCGATGGTCAGCATGTGCTCACGGCTTCGGATGGGGGAAACACCCGCATCTGGAACCGCAGAACGGGTGGCATGGTGCGCGCTCTGAGCGGTCACAGCGGGGCCGTGACGTGGGCAGCCTATTCGCCGGGCGGCAATCGCATTGCCACGGCCGGGTACGACGGCCTGCGCGTTTGGGAAACAGTGACAGGCAAACGAACCATCACCATCCGGGCTGACGAGCCCGTCTCGCGTATAGTCCTGTTCTCCCCGGGCGGGGGCTTCCTCTTGATGGCCGGTGACGGTGTGAGCATCTGGGATGCCGTATCGGGCGACGACGCAGGCAGCTTCACGGGGCACGAAGATCAAGTGACCGCCATG
>CAYFPQ010000001.1:7859-24471 GCA_964345005.1 uncultured Victivallales bacterium
GTGCGGTTGACGGTCGACGTGTCATAACCGGAAGCCGCGATATGACAGCTCGGATCTGGAGTCTACCCGATGGCGAAGAACTGGTTGTCCTGCGCGGATCGGACAGTGCGGTCTCTGCCGTAGCATTCTCTCCTGACGGCCGGCGTGTTGCCACCGCGGGGCGACAGGGCATTCGTATCTGGGATGCGGAGAACGGGAGTGAGCTGCTGAAACTGGAAGGGCACCAGGGCTGGGTATCGAGCCTCCAGTTCGCGGACGATGGCACCGCCCTTCTGTCGGCGGGTAACGATGGCACCGCCCGCATCTGGCCGGCCGTCAATTGGTTGTCCGATCCCATCACTTCCCGGGGCGAACGCGACGCCCGCCATCGTGCCCATCTCGACGCGCTCCTGCCGGAGTAGGGCAGGATCAGACGGTGCCGAAGATACGGTCGCCTGCTGCACGTGCCACGGTAGTGCGGTGCTGTCTCATGAATCATTCTACTTCATGTTGTTGCGGAGTCTCGGAAACGCACACCCGTGCTGCACGTGCGCCTCCCCGGGTTCGTGACTGGATTGCAGCGGGCGACTGCTGTATACAGTTCTCCGTTCCCGGAAACATGTCAATGGGCAAAACAATCGACATCAACTACGCGGTTGCCGACCGCGATCTGCGTTACTTCGTCTTCGACTGGGATGACAACATCCTGCATATGCCGACGCGTATTCACCTGGAACACCTGACTGAAGAGGGGAAGTGGGTCCCGTACTCCGTCTCAACATCACTCTTCAGTCTGATCCGGGGCGATACCGAGCACTACCGCCCGCCCGGTGGGTCATGGGAAGAGGCATTCCGCGACTTCCGCGACGTGGAGATCGAGGAGGAAAACGTCTTCCTGCGCGATACGCGCAACGCGATCGATCGCGTCGTGAGCGGCGAGGAATCGCCGGCGCCGAGTTTCGATACGCTCAAACGTGTACTGACCGAGGGCCGCCTCTTTGCCATCGTCACTGCACGTGGGCATGACCCCGACGTGCTGAAAGCCGGGGTCCGGTATTTCATCGAGCGTACGTTCACACCAGATGAGAAACGCGTTATGTTGCGCAATCTGCGCGGCTATCTTGAATGGCTCGAGCCGGGCCACGACAAGGATACGGACGACGACGTCCTGGAGTACTACCTTTCGCTCAACAAGTACCATGGTTGCATGTCGCCGCGTTTCGCGGCATTGCTGCGCGAACACGATTACGGGGCGGCGGGTACCGAGGAAGGAAAACAGTTCGCGATTCGCGATTTTGTCCGGCACGTCATCGGCATCCTGCGTGAGCGCGGTGTGGACAAGCCGATCAGCGTGGGATTCTCCGACGACGATGAGGGTAACGCCCGGGCCGTGGAGACATACATTGAACAGGAACTGGCGCGCGAATTTCCCGGCGTTAAGTTCGCCGTCTACTACACCAACGATCCCGACGTGCCGTCCGGCCGCAAGGTGGAAGTGCGCGGACAGCTCAGTTTGGGACTTTGACCGCCGGACTCTGCGGCCTATAGTCGAACGGATACGGATACATCGAACGGAGGGCGAGGCATGCTCAAGCTATCTGATTCACGCCGGTTGTACTGGTAGGGAGTGCAGAGCACGGCACGCAGATGGTGCACTACCTGAACGACGGAACCGGCTTCACGGAGCAGCACTGACCGGCCAGGGCCAGCCGCTGTCGAAGGGCGGTACGACGCAGGCGAATCTCGTTGTTGCGAATGGCCATGCCAACGGCCTTCTTCTGTCCAACCAGGCAGACCAGTTTGCGACCGCGCGTGATGGCGGTGTAGAGCAGATTGCGCTGCAGCAACTTGAAATGCTGCGTCGTCATCAGGATAATCACGGCCGGGTACTCGCTGCCCTGTGACTTGTGGATCGAGCAGGCGTAGGCATGGACGAGTTCGTCCAGCTCGGACGATTCGTAGTCGACCTGTCGACCGTCAAGATCGACCGTGATGGTTTGCTCGGCTGCATTGACGTGTCGGACAAGGCCGATGTCACCGTTGAAGACTTCCTTGTCGTAGTTGTTGCGGATCTGCATGACCCGGTCGCCGTCGCGGTAGCAGCGGCCGAATCGCCGCAGTTCGGCCCCCTTGGGGTTCAATGCTTCCTGCAGCAATCCGTTCAGGTTGTCCGCGCCGAGCTGGTTTTTGCGCATAGGGGTGAGGACTTGGATGTCGTGGATCGGATCGAAGCCAAACTTGGATGGAATGCGTCGCGTTATGAGTTGCAGCGTCTTGTCGATGACCTCCTCCGGTTGATCGGCCGAGAGGAAGAAGAAGTCGGAGCCATCCGTGTTGTCGACCTCCAGCGCTTCGCCGTGGTTGACATGATGCGCGTTGCGGACAATAGCACCGCCCTTCTCCTGTCGAAAAATGTGATCGAGGCGGCGGCAGGCGATCACCTCTGAGTCGATAATGTCGCGCAGTACGTTTCCCGGCCCCACGCTGGGCAGCTGATCGATATCGCCCACCAGGATCAGGCAGCAGTGATCGGGCAGGGCATCCAGGAAGTGATGCATCAGGGCAATATCGATCATTGAACACTCATCGAGAATCACGACATCGATATCGAGCGGATTCGAGCGGTTCCGGTCGAACCCATGCGCAGAGGGATTGAACTTCAGCAAACGATGCAGTGTGCTGGCGGCGTGGTGTGTCGCCTCCTCCATCCGCTTGGCTGCGCGCCCGGTCGGAGCGGCGAGAGCGATTCTGAGTCCACGCATCCGGTAGACGTCGACAAGGGCACGAATGATTGTGGTCTTGCCAACACCGGGTCCGCCGGTGATCACGGACACTTTTTCCGCCAGCGCGGTCTGCAGGGCCTCCACCTGCATGGGTGCGAACTGCAGCTTCATGCGCTGCTGGGCCCAGGTCACGGCCTTACCGACAACGATCGGCCGGAAACCGCGGTCGGTGTGCTGCAGCGCGGTCAGGCGTTCGGCCACGTCGGTCTCGGCCTTGTAGAGCGATGACAGGTAGATGCGGTTGTCGTCGCGAACCAATTCCCTGCGTTCCAGCTCACTATCAAGGGCTTCGCTCAGAATCTCCGCCGGTATGTCCAGTAGTTCCTGTGCATGCAGGATCAGTTCTGCGTCGAGGCAGAAGCAGTGCCCTTCGTCGGCAAAGGTCTCCATGGTATAGACCAGTCCCGCCCGTGCGCGCAGGCGCGATTGCGGCGGCACGCCGACACTTCTGGCGACGCCATCGGCGGTCTTGAACCCGATGCCCCATACGTCGCGGCAGAGCTGGTAGGGGTTCTCGGAGATCACGGCGATAGCATCGTTGCCATATTGCCGGTAGATGCGTGCCGCCTGTGCCGTCCCCATTCCGTGGCTCTGCAGGAAGATCATGATGTCGCGCACCGCGTGCTGCTCGATCCAGCTCTCTTTGATTCGCTCCCGGCGCTTCGGTCCGATGCCCTCCACCTCGCGGAGTCGTTCGGACTCCTTGTCGATGACTTTGAGCGTATTCTTGCCGAAGGCCGCGACGAGGCGCCGAGCCAGCTCCTTGCCAATGCCTCTCACCATGCCGGAAGCCAGATACCGCTCGATGCCGCGCTCCGAGGTGGGCACCACGCAGATCATCGAGGCGGCCCGAAACTGGTAGCCATGCTTGGGATGGCGCGTCCACTGCCCCTCGGTGCGCAGCGTCTCACCTACCCAGATAGCTGCACAGGTGCCGACGACCGTGACGGTATCCTTCCGATCGGCCACTTTCAGACTACAGACGGTATAGCCGGTATCCTCCGCGCGGAACACGATGCTCTCGACCGCGCCGGTCAGTGTTTCGTTAGGTTGGGTGCTGCTCTCTGGCATGGCAAGACTATCTCACGGCAAAGTCGGCTTTCGGGGCGGCGCGAAGGAAGTGCATGGCGTACTCGAACCCTCTCCGGAACTGCTCGATCGAGTAGGACTCGTTCGGCGCGTGAACATGGTCGTCTTCGTGGCCAAACCCGACGAGTAAAGGCGCCGCCCCGGCTGCCTCGGCCAATGCGGGAATAATGGGGATGGAGGCGCCTTCCCAGTGATACGCCGGTTCGCAGCCAGCCAGCTCGAACAGAACGTCGCGCGCAAGCCGCACCGCCGCGCATTCGGGGTCGATGCGGAAGCCCGGACCAGCCGATCCCGCATCGTGAATCTCCAGCTCCATGGCGTCGGGGGTGTGAGTCTTCAGGTGGGCGGAGATGGCTTGCAGACAATGGTCCGGATCCTGTCCTGCGGCAAGCCGCACGGTCAGGCGTGCGGTCGCGGAGGTGGGGATGACTGTCTTCATGCTGTCTGCGTTGCCGCCGCTGATTCCGTTGATGTCCAGCGCAGGACGGAAACCAAGCCGCTCCAGAGGAGCGTAGTCGGCTTCGCCCGCTGCCGGCGGCATTCCGACGGAGCGCTCATAGGCGGCAGGATCGAAAGGCGTCTTCCTTACCAGGGAGTGCTCGATCGCGGTTGGGTTGAGAATCCCATCGTAGAATCCGTCAACAGCAATGCTGCGGTCGGGGGCGACGAGCGTGGCGAGCAGGCGTGCAATCTCGGTGACCGGGTTCAGCGCCAGGCCGCCGTGAAGTCCCGAGTGCAGATCGTGCGATGGCCCACGCAAGGTCACGGCCAGATGCAGGAGCCCGCGCAGTCCCATGACGATTGTGGGAGTACCATCCGCGATGGTTCCCGTGTCGGCCACCATCAGGATATCGGCGGCCAGGCGCTCACGCCACTCATCAAGCATGGCGGAAAGACCCCGGCTGCCGCTTTCCTCTTCGCCTTCGATAATGACCTTCAGGTTGATTTCGAGCTGTCCGGCAGCCAGCAGGGCTTCGACGGCCTTAAGAAAAGCGAACGCCTGGCCCTTATTGTCCTGTGCTCCACGCGCGTAAATCCTACCGCCGCGTAGCTCCGGCTCGAAGGGGGGGGTGGTCCAGGCATCGAGCGGATCGACCGGCTGCACATCATAGTGGCCATAGAAGAGGATCGTCGGTGCATCTTCACCAACGCGGTGCTCGGCGTAGACCGCGGGGAGCCCGGGCGTTTCCAGCACTTCAGCCCGTAGTCCCATTCCAGCCAGGTGTTCTACCAGCCAATTCGCGCATTGCCTGCAGTCATCGTGATATGCCGGATCTGCGCCTACAGAAGGAAAGCGGAGCAGGTCCATCCACTCCGTTACAAACCGCTCTTGTTCAAAGGCTTGAGAACTCATAAGCCAAAACCTTGCCTTTCAACTCCGCCATTGTCGAGTTGAATTGGCCCGAATTGGGGGTTGATTTGATCCCCTGCTTCGAGGAGAATCATGTGTCGACCGACCGCATTAGTTAAGGAGGTCAATCATGACAGACGAGAAGAAGAGAATGCGCATCCTGATTATGGACGACGATCACAGCCTATTGGAAGCACTGCGCCAGATGCTCGAAGAGCACAAGCACGAAGTCCACACCGCCGATAATGCCAAGGACGCCGTCGCCAAGGTGGCCGAGACGGATTACGACATCGTGATGGCCGATTACCGCATGCCGGGCGAGGACGGGATCTGGTTTATGAAGAACGCAAGTCTCAAGCGTAGCACCAAGGTCCTTCTCTGTACGGCCTACGCCAATCGTGAGGTCATCAAGCAGATGTTCGAACTCGGTGCCTCAGGCTATCTTATCAAGCCCTTCGACGAGGAAGAGGTTCTCCGCAACCTCGAGTTCCACGGCGTGTAATCGCGGGATCCCGTTCCCGCTTTTCATCGACCCTGCGATATCAATCGTGTATGGTCGCGCTTTCGGTTTCAGTCAGCAGGTATCGACCATGGCAAAGAAGAAGTCGGCGTACGCGGCGGCCGGTGTAGACATCGACGAGATGATGAGCTCGCTCGGGGCGGTCAAGCGGATGGTGAAGCGCACTGCCACGAAGGACGTGCTGAGCAATATTGGATCGTTTGGCGGGCTTTTCCGCGCTCCGGCGGCGGGCAGCGTGCTTGTCGCCAGTACGGACGGTGTCGGCACCAAGCTCAACGTAGCCGTCATGGCGGGGCGACACGATACGGTAGGGCAGTGCCTCATCAACCACTGCACCAACGACATCCTCGTGCAGGGCGCAACCCCGATGTTCTTCCTCGACTACCTTGGAACGGCGCGGCTGAAAGGCCCGGTCTTCAAGGATGTGGTCAAGGGGCTGTGCAAGGCCTGCCGTGAGAACGGGTGTGCCCTGCTGGGTGGCGAAACCGCCGAGATGCCGGGGCTATACCCGGAAGGCGAATATGATCTGGTGGGCACGATCGTAGGCAGCGTGCCGCGCAAGGGTCTGATCACGGGCGAACAGATTCGACCGAAGGACGTGGTAATCGGCCTCAAGTCCACCGGTCTCCATACGAACGGATACTCGCTTGCCCGCTGTGTGGTTTTCGACCAGGCGAAGCTGAAGATAGACGACAATTTCCCGGGCACAAAGCGCAGTGTTGCCGATGTCTTGCTGGCGGTTCATCGCAGCTACCTCAAGCCGGTACTTGCGGTTATGAAGAAGGTCCGCATTCGCGGGATGGCTCACATCACGGGTGGCGGACTGATCGATAACATGCCTCGCATCTTGCCGCAGGGCACCGAAGTAGTCATCGATCGTTCCGCGTGGAAGGTCCCGCCGGTCTTTGCCTTCATCGGCGAGAAGGGCAACGTTGACCGCGACGAGATGTACCGCGTCTTCAACATGGGCATCGGCTACACGATCATCGTGCGACCAAGGGATGTCGAGGCAACGCTGAAGGTGCTGAAGAGCGCGAAGCAGCCGGGGATCGTCATCGGTAAGGTGGCCGCGACAAAGGCGGAGCCCCGTGTTCGGCTTGTCGGGTAAGAACATCCAACATCGAACAAGGAACATCGAACTCTGAACGAGGGAGAAACTGTACGTTCGACGTTCGGAGTTCCTTGTTCGATGTTCAGTGTTCAAGAAGAAGAGCCACCCCGTATTGGGATGGCTCCTCGCTTTAGTCAATCCTGTGCGCCCCTTTACTTCATTTAACCTTCACGCCCTTGAAGCGGCCGGGCTTCGGCAGCTTACCCACGATAGGTGAGGCGTAGTTAATGAAGGCTTGCGTGACGTCGTTGCCGGCCTTGTTGATGAACTTGGCGGGCATCTCTCGCGAGTCGCGGGCGACGGCCTTGAGCGGGACACGCTCGAAGCTCACCTTGTAGGCTTTGCCCGGCTTACGCTTGATGGCGATCGAGCCGCTCGTCACACCCTTGCAGGCGGTCTTGACGGCGATGGCACCAACAGCGCGGGCTTCCCTGGCGTCCACGGTCGATGTGCAGCCGAAGAAGGAGCGCTGCAGATAGCCGAACGTATCGGCACGAAGGCGACCGATCGAGGTCTTCTCCTTGAGCTGGGCAACGAGCAGATCGCCGAGGGCGCCCGTACCGCTGAGCTGCACGTTGCCGTGCGAATCGACTTCCTTGCTGAACTTGGCCGCGATGGCTTCACCTTTACTGTCGGCAATACCTTCGGAAACAGCAATCAGGCAGCGTCCATACTTCTTGTAAACCGCTTTCACGTCCTTGACGAAACGGGTCATGCTGAAGGGGCGTTCCGGCAGATAGATCAGGTGGGGACCATCGTCCTCATGCACACGCCCCAGTGCTGCGGCTGCCGTAAGGAAGCCGGCATGCCGACCCATAATTACCGAGATGTGGACGCCTGGAAGCGCGCGGTTGTCCAGGTTGATGCCCTGCAGGGCCTGTGCCACGAAACGGCCTGCGCTTCCGAAGCCGGGTGTGTGGTCGTTCGACCTGAGATCGTTATCGATCGTCTTAGGAATGTGGAAACAGCGGATCGGATGCTTCGCCTTCACGGCTTCCTGGTTGATGATGTGGACTGTTTCAGCGGAGTCGTTGCCGCCGATATAGAAAAAGAAGCCCACGTTGCGGTCGCGCAATATCTCGAAGATGCGCGCGCAATCATCGGCTGTTGGCTTCATTCGGACCGTACCGAGGCCGGATGACGGTGTAGCCGCCACTGCTTCGAGAGTGGATGCCGACTCTTTGCGGAGGTCGATCAGGTTTTCTTCGAGAATGCCCTTGATGCCATGCAGCGATCCGAAAATCTTTCCAATAGCCGTCTGCTTCTTGGCTTCGATCACTGCCCCGACGAGGCTCTCGTTAATAACCATCGAGGGGCCGCCGCTTTGGGCAATCAACATGTTCTGTTTCTTCGGTGTGCTCATAGTACTCCTTGGCCTGTTCCCGCATTCCCTGAAAAAGGGGGCATTCTACATGTCTCCGGCTGGAGAGGCAAGGAAAAACGCTGGTATTTGCGCTTGCCTACGGTAGCGCCCATGGATATTCTACCGCGCTTCTGATGGAACGAGAGCGCCCATCGTCTAGTGGTTAGGACTCAAGGTTTTCATCCTTGCAACCGGAGTTCGATTCTCCGTGGGCGCGATCCCGCTTCGGAGCCGGGGTACCTGCCGGTCTGGAGCATATCTTCGCTTCGCTTGATCTGCTAGGCCTCGGCAGGCACCCCGGCTCCTTCGCTCCTGGTAGTTTAGTTTTGTGTTTCCCTTGGCTGGAGCACTGCCTCGCTACGCTCGGCCTGCAAGGCCTCAGAGGGTACCCCTGTTCCTCCGCTCTTGGTCGGTTGGATATTCCTTGTTGAGTATTGGAGATTCAGTTCCCATGTGGTCTGCTTAAGCGACAAGTCCTTATGCTATTGGTGGTTGCGAAAAACGCACACCCGTGGCCTGCGGAGGAGACACACTTGCTCCGCTCCTGGTGCTATAGTCTCTGTGTGCTTCAGCAGTGGCGTAGCGCCAACGCAAATGCGGTGACCCAGGGCAGCGGCTTGGTCTCGCACTCGTCGAGCGTGATTTCAAGTTCTTCGCGGGACAGGAGGATGAGTTCCTGAGGCTCAAGATCGTCTGATTCGACATGGCCAACGAATGTGGCGTCGCGCGCCAGGAAGAAATGGGCTGTACCGGCGCCACGGTTGGCATCAACCGGGTAGCTCCCCAGGAATGTCCAGTCGTCTGACTCATATCCCGTTTCCTCGCGCAGTTCTCGCTCGGCACTTGCGCGGGGCGAGTCGCCCGGCTCGATGTGACCGCCTGGGGGTGCTACGGCTATACTCTCGATCGTGTATTTGCCCTGCCGCATGCAAACGAACTGTCCTTCAGGCGTAACAGCAACCACAACGACAAAATCGGGAGTGATCACCCACGGCCAGTCGTCAATCACGTGTCCGTTCCCGAAATCCACCGTATGCCGCTCGACCTTCAGGAACTTACCGCAGTCGAGTATCAACTCACGGGCGAGCGTCTTCCATGTCTTCATGCGGGAGACTAAACACTGAACCCAACGATAAGTCGAGAATGTTGCATTCTCAGCCGGAACCTTGAACCTTGAACCCTTAGGTCTCGGACCTTATCATGCATCAGTATGAACGAGGCCTTTGTAGAACGGCGACATTTCTTCCGGCATCCCGCCAGTATTCCCGTTGAATGTCGCGTGAACAGCCACAACGATTTTTATCCGCACGAGATGCGAGATGCGAGTCACGGCGGAATCGCGTTCGTCTCGGACCGTCAGTACGAGTTAGGTGACGTCGTGGAACTTCGCTACCCATCGCTGCCACATCCGGAGACTGTGCGTGGTATCATCGTCTGGACCGTTAAGGCAGGGGGAGAAGGAGAGGGCACTTATATCAATGGCCTTTCCTTCGTCGATGCCTCCGACCATTACCATGGCCGGATCGTCGAGCAGATCTGCTGCATCGAGGAGTATCGGCGCGAGCAGCGCGAAAAGCGTGGCAGGGAGATGACTTCAAGTGAAGCCGCCGCCGAGTGGATCGCCGCCAACGCCGCCGATTTTCCCAACTGACGCCGGCACAGCTGCAGACAGCACCCCCTGAGAAGCGCGCCCTGTGGCGGACGTCCCGAGGAAATACACCCGCCAACATGATTCATGCCCCTCTTTACGATTCCGCAAGTATATGACGTTAAGACTCACGATCGTGATATTAGATGACAGTCATTATGAGAAAGTTTGGCTTGATGTATTGTGATCACAGTGTTCTTATATGACGTTCACAGTCACGATCGTGAGTCTTAACGTCAGTATAATGGATGTGCATATGCAGGGATTTCACCATCCTGATGTTTCAATCACTGTGCTGCGGCGCAGGGCTGCGGATTGTCTCCTTGATTGTGTTTTCTGGTATGGGTACTTCGTTGACACCTGTCATTGGCGGGGGCTCTGGACGGATCCCTTTCCGACGCGGGCGGCGTACCATTCGGCGGTCTACCGTTTGCGGAAGCGAGGGCTGCTGGTTTCGACGCCGCTTGGCAGGTTTTCGCAGCTGGCTCTCACAGACGAGGGGAAGCGGCGCGTGAAACGCTTGCATCGTCCCGAGGAGCTGTGGCGGCGGGACTGGTCGGGCTCCTGGTATATGCTTGTTTACGATGTTCCGGAAGAGAGTCGCAACTATCGTGATGTCTTGCGCGGGTTCTTGAAGAAACAGAAAATGGGTTGTCTTCAGAAGAGCATCTACATCACCCCGACAGACATCCGCCCTGAGTTTGCGGATCTGGTAGAAGCCATTCAAGTGGACCACTATGCTTATCTCTTCGAGAGCAGGACGGTCCTGGGGTTGGACCCGATGGATATTGTGAATGATGCCTGGGATTGGTCCGGCATCAACGTCGGCCACAAGTGGTACCTGCATCGGTACGAGGCGCAGTTGGCGCGCATTGAGGCGGATCTGCTTGATCCTCGCGCGCTTCAGACCCTTGCCGGGGAAGAGATGAGCGCATACGTCACTGTCATGGACGGTGACCCGTTGCTCCCCAAGGCGCTCTTGCCCAAGGCCTACCTGGGAGGTGCCGTCTTCAATGTTCACGTTGCGATCACAAAGGCCATCGCCTCTGCACTCAGATCGCACCGGAAGAAAAAGTCTGACGTTAAAACTCACGATCGTGAGATTAGATGACATGAGTTCCTTCATGGTCCGTTCGATAGTTCTGTATGATACGTCGCGGTTGGATCCAATGAGATCGGGCGTGAGAACGAACTCGTTTCGCTGAGTGACGATTCGACGTCACCACATCCTCCCCGTACTGTGTTGCAGAGACCGCTTGAGTTCCGTGCATGGTTTCGGTATTTGTCGACACCATGTCACAGGCGAAAAGACGGTCCTCCAAGGGCTCCGCATCCAATGGCAAGCTGCGCATTGGGGATATGTGGAACGCGATCACGATTATTGCGTTGTCGCAGAACAATCCGCTGAAGGCCATTGCCGAGTTTGTCGAGAACAGCATAGACGCCAAAGCGTCCCATATCACCGTGACCCGGGGTGTTGAGCACAAGCAGCCGTACATTCGGATCAAGGACGATGGGGAGGGGATTCCGCGGGATGATGAAGGGCTGCCCGACTTCAGGTATGTAGCCACACATATCTGCGACTCGATCAAGCGCGAGCTGAAGGCCCATGGTGCGCAGGGAATCCAGGGCGAGTTCGGAATCGGACTGCTGAGTTTCTGGACGGTGGGGGAGGTCTTGACGCTTACCTGCGCCGGCGAGGACGGGCATACCTACCAGATGCGGATGGAGAAGGGTGATCCGGGGTATTCGGTTAGCAAGCGACGCTTCCTATTTCCGGAGGGCGGTACCGAACTGGAAGTCAGGCCTTTGCTGGCGGGGTTGCGGCAGCTCAGCGGGGAGAAGATCCAGTGGTATCTTGCCTCCGAATTGCGCGATCGCATTCGCCAGTCCGGCGTGGAGGTCCGGGTGATCGATCGCACGGCCCGCAAGGAGTTCGCGGTTGAACCGCGGCGTTTTGCGGGGCGGTTGCTTCACGATCTTCCAGCCACATCGACGCCCCTGGGGGATGTATATGCGGAGCTGTATCTCACCGACGAACACCCGGAGCACCGGGTGGGACTCGGGCGCTCGGGCACGCGGGTGCTGGAATCGGTGGGGCAGTTGTCGCGATTCAACTGCGAGCCCTGGACGAGCGGGTATCTCGAAGGCATCCTGGATGTGCCGTTCCTGCACCTGACCCCCGGTACGCGGGATGGGGTGGTGCACGACGATGCGCTGCAGGTGCTGTGCGATGCTGTTGCCCCACTGGAGTCGGCGCTGAACGCGGCCATCCAGGAGCAGCGTGAGGCGGAGGAGCAGCGGGCGAGCAAACACCTGCTGCGATCGGTTCAGCGCGCCCTGCGCGAGGCGTTGCTGGCATTGCCGGCGGAAGAGTATGCCTGGTTCGATGTGCGGGCCGGCGGCGGGAAGGCCGCGCGGTCCGACCACGGTAGCGGGGCGGAGGCAGTTGGCGAGGAGGCGTCTGAGGAGGGGGCGGCGGATGGTACGCGAGTGCGTGATGAGTCCGGCCAGCGCCAGTTTTTCGAGTACGAGGGGCCGCTGTTCTCGGTCAAAGTGTCGCCCGCATCGTCCGTGGTCGCTGTGGGTACGGAGCGCGGATTGCGGGCGGTGGCGCGCGACAAATCGCGTCGACATGTCGAGCGCGACGTCACCTTCGAGTGGCGCTTGGTTGAAGGGGAGGGGCGACTTTCGTCCGGCGAAGGCGAGTGTGTCCAGTTCCTGGCGCCCGATCAGCCCTGTCTTGCACGCGTTGCGGTAGTGGCGCGGCAGGGGGAGACCGAGTGTCGTGGGGAAGGGCTACTGACCGTAACCGATTCGCTTGAGCGGGATATGAATCCGGGGCCTGAATCGCGCAAGGGTTTGCCCGGCTATACCTTCCATCGCGCCCCCGGAGAGCTGTGGCGGTCGCGTTACGACGAGGAGAAGAACGTCATCGTTATCAACAACGGGCACCGCGATTTCGTCTTCGCCGCCCGCAGTCGGGCGCGCAAGCTCCGGTATATCAGTCGTCTCTTCTCGAAGGAACTCATCCTGCGCAACTTCCCCGGCGTCCCGGTTCAGGAGACTCTCGAGCGAATGATAGAACTTTCGCTCTATACGGAAGAGAATCTGCGGTAGATGGCGCTACCAGGCGACCCCGCTTCGGGCCAAGTACACACTTCCGTGATGAACCGGAATTGCAGGCTTAGTCTTGATTCGGGTTATGGAATGGGAGATGATTCCAGTAGAGGTATACGGATGAAGACGCATCAGGCCAATCGGGGTGCTGAGCCCGCAAGCCGCAGGCCTTCAGGCGGCGTGCAGCATCGCGGAACTGGCCCGCCAAATCCAGTTTCCGTGCAGGTGACATTGTCCTGAATATCTCCACTTGCTCCGGTGTCATCCTCACCATACCTTTCTGTCATCATGCTTGCACCGCCGCGGGTGGCGGTCAGGGTCGGATTTTTCCCTTCTTGTGCTGGGCAGTTCATGTTGCATGCAGCATGAACTGCCATGCGTCCGTAGCCCGAAAGAAGGAACCATCAGATGTCGTCAAGAAGTGGAACCCGATGGCGAGTCGGGGGTTCAAAGGTGATAGAAGGTCTGTCCCTATTCTGTCCCAGTCCCTATTCTGTCCCAACCTCTCACCTCAGAAGTTCCGGCTCTGCTCCAGGTAGAGCGGCCGGTCTTTGATTTCATCGAAGACACGACGAAGGTACTGGCCAATGATGCCGATGCAGAACATCTGCAGGCCCGTGATGAAGAGCGTGGCGAAGGCCAGGGATACGGTGCCCATGTGGCGCGGATGTCCCGTGTTCACATGGTAGATCCATGCCGCGATACACCCGGCAATCGATCCTGCACAGATCCACCCGCCAAGGTAGAAGATCAGCCGCAAAGGCGTTCCGCTGAACGAGGCGATGGCGTTGAGCGCGAGTGTGAAAGACTTCTTGAACGTGTATTTCTTGTCGCCCGCGTATCGGGGGTCGCGGTCGTACAGCACGCTGCCTTGCTTGAAACCGATCCAGGAGGCCAGTCCGCGCATGTAGCGGTGATGCTCCCTCAGTCCCGATATGGCCTTGGCGGCCTTACGGTCGAGAAGGCGGAAGTCGCCACTGTCCGTCACCATCTCCACTTCGGTGATCTTCTTGAAGATACGGTAGAAGGCGAACGCCAAAAATTTCTTGAGAGGCTTCTCCCCCTTGCGCTTGGTCCGGATGGCGTGGACGACGTCGTATCCCTCTTTCCACTTTGCGATGAGGTCCGGGATCGTTTCAGGAGGGTCCTGGAGGTCTGCATCGATCGTAACGACCGCATCGCCGCCGGCGTTGGCCATCCCGGCGGTAATGGCCGCCTGGTGTCCAAAGTTGCGTGAGAACTTGATGAACTTCACCCGCGGGTCGCGCTCTGCGGTCTTGCAGACCCACTCGAAGCTGCTGTCCTTGCTCCCATCGTCGATGAAGAGGAACTCCACCGCTTCGTCCAGCCCCTCGAACACCTTGCAGGTCCGCTCGTAGAGAACCGGCAGCGCCTCCTCCTCGTTCAGGTAGGGAATCACGACGGATACAGTCTTGGCTTCAGAATTCATGGTGAGGAAAATCTAACCACGGATGGACACGGATGTACACGGATAAAAGGGGAGAGCTCGCGCAAAGGCGCAGAGGCGCAAAGAACGAGCGTTTGTCATTCCTTATCCGCTTGGCGTGTTCGCGTCTTCGCGCGAGAACCCTTTTCCTTCAACGAGGGCGATGATCGGGTCGGAGACTTGGCGGGCGCAGACCTCCAAGTCGCTCACTTCGCGGCTGGTTTCGAGCGCCGCCTCGCCAAAGCGTGCACGGAGATCGGGGTCACGGTAGAGTTGTAGCAGCTTCTGCCGGAACTCCTCCGGATTGTCCGGCGCAAACAGGAAGCCGTTCTCGCCGTCCTTGATTACCTCGGCAACGCCCTTCAGGTTCGCGGCGAGCACCGGCTTGGCGCAGCCCATCTCGTGGTTGAGGGTATCGGTCATGTGGAAGTGATCGGTTTCCTGCCCGATGCGCATGACGAGCCCGACATCCGTGGCGGCAATTGCCTCGTTCAGCGATTTCTCGTCGGGCATCCATCCCGGCAGCAGAACATGGTCCTGAACGCCCAACTCCTCGACCAGCGTTCTCAGGTTGGCCATCTCGCCCCCGTCGCCCATGAGCAGGAAGCGCAGTGTCGGGATGTCCTCTTTCAATTCCGCGACACGATGAACCACCCAGTCGTTCCCCTTGTTGGGATGCATGATGCCGTGGTGCGTCATCACGAAGTCATCGTCGGTGAACCCAAGCTTCTCTCTCGCTGCCCGACGCGCCTCTGCGTCGAGGGGAAAGAAGATGTCACGGTCGCAAGGGTTGCGCTCAACGGAGAGTGCCTCGCGCGGTACGCCACGTTCCACCAGGTAGTCGTGGATGAAATAGACCTTAGTCAGGATTGCGGGGATCCGTTTCCACGACTGAATATCCAGCCACTCGATGAAGTTGCCCAGTGGTCTGAGCCAGGGATGTTTCTCCGTATAGATCCGGCAGAAGAAGTCCATGACCGTTGTAACGATGTTCTTCCCGTAGAAGATACGCAGAATCCACCCGGTCAGCGGCATCGTATCGTTCGTATGCGTTACCACGTCCATCCGCTTGAACCGGCACCACAGAGCTATCCACGGCAGCCACAGCAGCCACAAGACGGTTCTGCTCCACTTGTGCGTAGGATTCGCCCGATCCCACGTGAACGGGAGCTCGTGCATGATCACATACTTCGCCGCATACTCGGAGAGGGCGTCTTCTGACTTCGGGCCCACGAAGTGAACTTCATACCCCCGCTCGTGCAGGATTTCGATCGTTCGGGGGCGGTTATGTCCTCCACAGCAGATGTCTCCGGCGAGGCCGTAGCGGTGGAGAATGGCGACTTTGGGTTTCTTTGTGCTCATATGCTTCCTAACTGATAATGTTCCCATGCCAGAGCTCCTTCAAGAACTCACTCCACGGGAGAATCTCTATGTTGTCTTCAGTCCGGCGACGCCTGGGGTCTCGGGATACGAGGATGGAGCGTTTTGGTGAGTATTCCTCTTTGAAGGCTCGGAGGCCCTTGAGATGCTGACGCACAGCCATTTCGGTGGCCTTTACCTCGATGGCAACTTCGTGTTGTCCGAGCACGAAATCGATCTCGATCTGCGACGAGGTGCGCCAGAAGGCGAAGGGATAGAACAGTTCCGTATAGCTTCGATGGGCGCGTATCTCCATCCAAACGAAGTGCTCAAGAGCCCGCCCGAACACATCAGAGCCCGCCTCGATGTTGCCCCGATGCGCCAACAGGTTAACGGGGCCGATATCGAAGAGGTAGAACTTCGGAGCCACTGCTAGGCGGCGTTTCCGCTTTGCCCTGTACGCGGGAAGCTCCTCGCCGATCAGCGTATCTTCGAGGATCTGGAAGTACTCTCGGACGGTCGGGCTACTGACGCCGCACTCACGGGCTATGTTCGAGTAGTTGGTGGTTTCGCCATTTGAAAGTGCGGCAATTTCCAGGAATCGGCTGAATGCCGGTATGTTGCGTGTCAGCGCCTCGGCCACCACCTCCTCGCGCAGATAATCCCCGATATAGGACTGTAACAGGCGTGCGGGCGATGTGCTCTGGTAGTGACGCGGCACGAGACCGGCATTCAGTGCCCGGTCAAGCGACAGTTCCGGAACTTCGGGCGTGACGAGGGGGAATAGCTCGTACCTGACAGCACGCCCTCCTAACCGGTTGGCGTGGCCTCGTTAGAGTGTT
>CAYFPQ010000001.1:24481-106341 GCA_964345005.1 uncultured Victivallales bacterium
GATGATGGGGGAGGTCTGGGTGTCGCCGTCCAGTCCCAGGGCCGTACACTCTTCACGAATCAGATCTGGTCGTGCCGTTAGGCGCCGGTACTCGGAGGCCTTGAGCAGATCGTAGCGTAATGCCTCGGGAAAGAGACTGCGGAGCAGCGTGCTTTTTCCTGTCTGCCGTGGTCCCCACAGAAAGCAGGTCTCCTGAGCGCTGAGGGGCAGCTTGAGAAGTCGATCATACATAGGAAAAATAAATTGCGTATCTTTGAATTACACGAATTATTAAATCTAACATTCGGACAGTCAACGAAAAACGCGTGCGAAAACACGAGCGTATGGAGTAAGTGACATACGGACGTCCATATGTCAAACACGCCTTCAATCGGAGCCTACTATTCTTCTACACCGGTTTTCTTATCTGCCATCGGCGCAACATGAAGAACGCGATGGTCCCCACGAGCGCAAAGATGAAGAGACAAGCTACGACGACCAGTATGAGATCCCTGTTCGTTCTCATGGAATCTTGCCCCATTCCTGGCCATTTTCACAACGTCTTCCAAGGGGATGACGGTGACCTTTCTGTGCAGAGGGTATCGTTTTGTCCCGGGGTAGACCACATGGAGATGATCGAGCTTGAGATCTTCAAGAGCGACATGCATAGACCGCGTGAGTGAGGGAGCGTCCGAGAACTTGAACTCGAACCCCAAGCGCTTTCCGGACCGGAATACCAACAGGTCGAGTTCTGCGCCTCCATGCGTTGCCCAGTAGTACGCATCTCTTGTGTTGAATGAACTGATGACATGCTCGACCGCAAAGCCTTCCCACGAAGCACCCAGTTTCGGGTGCTTCATAACATCGCTTAGGGACGGAAGCTGAAGAAGGGAGTGAAGTACCCCAGTGTCGCGAATATACACCTTCGGTGCCTTCACTTGCCGCTTCTTGATATTCTCAAACCAGGGAGGAAGTACGCGGACCATGTATGAGCCGGCCAGTATGTCCAGATACCGACGAGCAGTATGCTCGGATGCTCCCAGCGAGCGCGCGAACTCGGCGGCGTTCCACGTTTGCCCATGGTAGTGCGCAACCATCGTCCAGAAACGCCTAAGGGTCTCGGCGGGGATCGTGATGCCGAGTTGCGGAATGTCGCGCTCCAGAAAGGTGCGTAGAAATCCCTCTCGCCAGACAGTGCTCGCCGAACCGTCCGGTGCGAGAAAGGAGCGGGGGAACCCGCCTCGATCCCAAAGCGTGTCTCGCTTGTCGGCGCCGACTTCGGACAGGTCGAACCCGGAAAGATCCACAAAGCCTATGCGTCCCGCCAGCGATTCCGAGGCGCCCTTCATCAAGGAGGGCGCAGCGCTACCGAGAATGAGAAACCGTGCTTCGTTTTCGGGGCGGTCAACCAGTACGCGCAAGATCTCGAACAGTTCAGGCCGACGCTGCACTTCGTCGATTACGACTAGGCCACGAAGATTTTCAAGCACGGTCATTGGGGCGTCAAGCTGCTGTCGATCGACCGGATCTTCCAAGTCAAATGTTGTAGCTTCGCGGTCCTGGATGATTCGCGCCAAGGTTGTCTTGCCGCACTGGCGCGGCCCAAGGAGGGCTGCGACGGGATGCACGCGCAGCGCTTCAGATACCCGTTCGGCATAGATGGGACGGTCAATCATGCAAGCATAATAATCACGAAAATCAGAATGTCAATATCCGATTTTCACATTTGTCTTAACGATTCTGGGTTGCTTCGGAGCACACTACTCCACAGATCTCCCCTTCCGAGCCATGGCCAGGACGTAATCGACCGACAGCCCGTTGATGATCGCAAGCGGACCCATCATCGGAAGAAGGTATCGCACCTGCGATTCCCACGGTAGCCGGATGAGGTACTGGATGGTCACATACTTTGCGGCATACTCGGACAGACCATCCATCTTGCGCTCAATGGAGTTGACGTAATAGTATCGTTTGATACTATTACACCATGACATGGGGGATGACATCTCTGACGGTCTCGGCGGATGTGCTTGGACTGATAGCCCGCATAGAGCGGCTCATAGGAAAGGTGGAAGGGCTTCAGCTTGCGCGATCTGTCCCGAAATTGCGCCAGAAGAATCGCGCACGTTCTGTGAGGGGATCAACAGGCATAGAAGGCAACTGCTGCACCGTTGAGCAGGTAGAGGCCATCATGCGTGGTGAGCCGGTGGCGCTTTCAAGAAAGGAGCAGATTGAGGTACGTAACGCGCTCGATGCATACGCCGCCTTGCCGGATTTTGACCCACTTTCGATAGACTCTCTTCTAAAGGCGCATACCATCCTCATGGGTAACGGGATCATGCTGGCCCCGGGATCTTTCCGCAGGGCACCGGTTGAGGTGTACATCACAGAGGTCGAGACACGGCCGATGCTGAAGTGGCAGAGCGTCGAGTCTGCCATCCGGGCTCTTTTCGGCTACCTGGGGCAGAGCAAAGACGCTATGCTTATAAGGTCGATCCGCTTCCATTTTGAGTTTGCAGACATCCATCCTTTCATGGATGGCAATGGTCGTGTGGCCCGTCTGTGGCAGACGCGGCTGCTTATGGAGGAGCATCCGATCTTCGAGTTTCTTGACGTAGAGTCCATGGTCTTCGATGCGCGCGAGGAGTACTACCGACAGATCCGGCTTACGCAGGAGCGTGGCGATGTCGAAGGATTCGCTCTGTTCATGTTGAAACATATCGAGCAATCTCTGTCGCGTTTGTGGGAAGACAGCTACACGATTCCCCGTAGTTATGAGGACCGAGTCTTCATCGCACGTGCAGCATTTGCAGAAGAGGTCTTCTCACGAAAGCAGTACTTGCAGCTGTTCAAGACCATCTCAGCGGCTACCGCCAGCCGTGATCTGGCCACGGCGACGCAAGAGGGGCTTCTTGCTCGCGAAGGCGACAAGCGTACCGCCGTGTACCGGTTTGTCTCTTCGCCCCGCCTTTGACCTTGAGGTCACTGGGGCTTAACGCTTGATTCGAGGACCGGCCCCAGCTTCCCAAAGACCCCCAAATACGCATAGTTGTTCTCTGGCTAGGTGAGATGAGGGAGCAGATCGGATGCTGTTACGACGGGAACATCTTGCGACTGTTCGCCGGATATACTCAAGGCAAATACAAACGGATGGATGGTGGTGTACTCACTGGCCAGGGGTAAGCGGGCAATCTTCCGGTCAAGCTCGGTCTTCAGTCGGCGTAGTTCAGCATGTGTCGCACTGCGCTTCACTTCCCCGACAAGCAGCGACCTGCCATCGTCTGATTCTGCCAGTACGTCTATCTCCATGGGTTTGCGATCGGATCCGGGTCCCCACCAGCGGGCCGCCGTTCTCCACTCTGTATCTGCCACTGAGATTCTCGGCACGGCTTGTCGAACCAGTCCTTCCCATATGGCGGCTTCATGCTGTGGTAATGATTTCTGTATGTCTCGTCGCACAGCACTCAATTCTCCCGCACCGAGGCGCGAACGGTTCGGGTCTACGAAACGGAACCAGAATGAGAGGAAGGGGTCACTGATGGAGTAGAGTGTGGACTTACTCGAACGGCGATCATGTCCAAATGGGATGTCGCGCTGCAGCAGCCCGAGCTGGAGCAGTCGTTGGACGGGCCGCGTCAACGATGTGGCCGGCTTGCTCAGTCTGCCCGCGACTTCCGAGAGTCTGTGACAGCCTTGGCCCACCGTAGCCAGGATGGAAGAAGCTTGCACGGTATCGCGCATATCGTCGGCCAAAAGCCTGACCGGCTCCTGGTGGAGCACGCCGAGCGGATCCAGAACTAGAGATTCAACCGCTTCCCAGAGAGAGTCGAAATCCAGAGCCAGTTCCCAATAGCGCGGGATGCCGCCCCACACCGAGTAGGCAGAGACCAGTTCGTCCCAGGCTTTCGTGCCGAAAGCCCGGCTGAGCCAAGCGGCACCGAGTGGTTCAATCTTCAGAATCTCTCTTGCACGCCCGTAGAGAGGCTCAGATTCATCGAGAACCAATCCCTGCATCATGCGCTGAGACGAGCCGCACAAAATGAGATGAGTGGGCTTGTCTGCGAAAGCGTCGATGTGCTTCTGGAGGATGCTTGGTAGTTCGCTACTAGCTTCGACCAGGTAAGGAAACTCATCGATTGCGAGTGTCGCTCCATTGGGGGCATCGTTCCACCATCGTGTCAGGAGTGCACCCCAGTCGGGGTAGCTCACATCGTTGAAACCGGGAAGAGCGGATCCGATTGCCTCGGCGAGAGCGTTGCGCTGCAGATTGGCCTCGCGCCGGTCTCCGACATAATAGACGCTATTCTGCTTCGGTAGCACCTGTCTGAGTAGGCGCGACTTCCCGCAGCGTCTGCGCCCGTAGAGACAACAGAACGAGCCCTGGCCTCCGCTCAGAGCACGCTTCAACCTGGTGCGCTCATTATTTCTATCGAGAAAAGGAAGCCTCACACCCCACCTCACAGATTTGTTGGTATTATGCTTTTGAAACATTATGCGCTATACGCATAATACACACAAGAACAGAAAAATAGATCCGGCAAAAAGGTCTGTCCACAACACAAGAAGCAACAAGAAGCATACTCGTTGACTTATCTGACGTGAAGGCGCAGAATCAACTTTGTCGGTGGTGTTAAATGCTCCGATTGGTGAAACATGGATGGTTACAATGATAGATAGAATTGCCATATCCCCAAGCGTGTGTCACGGAAAGCCTGTGATTCGCGGGACGCGTGTGCTTGTAGGTAACATTCTGGGAGCGTTGGCCGGAGGGGATAGCATTGAGCGGATACAGGAGGACTATCCCGGCATCACGCGTGAAGATGTCTTTGCGGCACTACGTTTTGCGGGTGAGTTGACGAAGTTTGAGGAAGTCGCCGGCGACCTGGCACCTGCATGAGATTTCTTCTGGACGAGAACTTCCCACGAACGGCAGTGGACCTCCTCGAATCACTTGGGCATGAGGTGCATGATTTCCGCTAAGAAGGGCAGGTGGGAGCTCCCGATCAGGATGTCATGCGGCTAGCCATCGACCTGAATGCCGTTCTTCTCAGCACGGATAAGGACTTCTTTCATACGGTGCCGTTTCTCTTCGCGAGTCACCCGGGCGTTATTGTTGTCGCCTTGTCTCAGCCAGATCGCGAATCCATTCTGAGACGTCTTCAGTGGGCGCTTTTACAGATCGGCACGATAACTCAATCCAAGGTCTACCTTGTCACTGATAGGCGGCTATACGTCCGGAACTCCTGACGATCTCGGTTCTTACCCCAGGCTATGACGTTGAACCCCGTTGGGCTCCTCTCGACCCAACACACAACCTGCACCCCAGCGGGGTGCCACGCCATAGCCCGGCGAGCATCGCCGGGGGGCAGGCGATACAAGGCGACAGAAGGTCAGACGACAGAAGGTCCGTCCCCAATCGCTACCCAATCGCTATTTCCCCAATATCGCGACCCCAATATCGCGAGGATCAATAATGCTTCGCGTAGGGCGTGTCAGTGGTCAGCCTGTAGAACACGTCCAGCGCAACGGCATTCGCAACGCTCATGCCGACAAACGCAGGGAAGAGGTTTTTCGTCATGACGACCCACGGTAAAACGACAGCGAACTGAATAAACGCAATGCCCAGGAAGAACAGCAGTGGCCGAATAGCTTCTGCGACAACCTTTCGACGGCGGGTGCGCACCACGGCCAGAGAGATCACGAGCCCGACTGCGGGTATGACCAGAGCGGGCCACACACGTGTCATCAACATGAGATCATAGGCACGAAGCGACTCGACAATGCGCGGCCCCTCTATGGCAAAGTCGCGCAAATATCCTGCGCGACCTTCCCCGTGTAACTTGCCTCTCAACCTATGGATGTGGAAGAGAGCCCAAGGAAGCTGGGTACAGAACGTGATGCCCAGAAACAGTAGCCGCTTCTTCCAGGTCGCCCTATTGGACCCAGTGAAGGAGAGAATAGCCCAGCCGACAGGGAACGCCAGAGAGGCGGCGGCAGGCTCTTTCACAAGCATGAACGGACAGGCCAGCAGCCAGCATACTAGTGCCGGAACGGCGACGTGACGAAGCCCTTTTCCTTGCGCGATCAAACGGTCGGTGAGAAGCATGAAAAACAGGTAACCAGATCCAAAAAGCACCATCCAGGATTCCTGTCCCGAGACCTCCGCGAAAACGGGGACTACAGGAGGAGAGAACATGAGAACAAGAGGTGCTGCAATAGCCAGCCACCGTCTCTTCACATAGAGGCAAGACAGTCCATATACAGCGAAGCCCGCAAGCGCTAGCGACATCCAATTGGCATGCCAAAAGATGTTAGGCTCTCCTCGCCCAATCCTGTAGAGTAGGTAACCTACTATCCAGTACATGGGGCGGGAGCGGCTCTTATCCAAGCCCATGAGCGTGTTTACGGTCGGCGACGCGTCGAGCGCTCTGAAATCTCTCCGTATCCGTTGAGCGTCATCCAGAATACTCCAGTGAGGTCGCTTCAGGAATGGGGCATGCACAGCCAGCGCGAGGGCAATGCAGAGCGCGAGGGCAATGCCATGTCGTCTACAACAGTCTGATGTGAAATGACGAATGCGCGCTTGGGGCGACAGTTGCCTCATTGTTCCCTGATCTCCCATGCTTTCCGCTTTCTGAACAGAAATTCGTTATTGCCAAAACCGACATCTGGAGCTCTCACCTTATTCTGGTCAAATCCTAGGTTCTCGAAAAATGACCTGATCCTGGTTGGAGTGGCTACCTCGTAAGGATATCCTCCCAGCCAATCTCGCCAGTCGTGCAAGAGAGACATCCCTCGCTTCTTCTTGTGTTCCCTGTATCGTTTCCCAGGGGCTCTCAGCCTGACAACATCAAGCAGCAGCCCTGCAAAGAAGAAAGTGGGGTAGAAGGCTGCTGCCATGCACGCCTTTCCAAAGCGATTTGCGCAATAGGCCTTCTTCACAACTCTCCAGAAGGCGGAGACAGCCCCCTGGTCATTGTAGATTGCAATGTAGAGATGTCCTCCGTAAGCCACGGGCAAGTGTGCGTTGTATAGGGCCTGCCACATAGCGTCGGTGTGGTGCAATACGCCCCATGCGTAACAGATGTCAAACTGCGCGAGGCGTTCCATGTATGGTCGGTCCAGTACGGATCCTTGTTCTATGTCCCAGCATGGATCGTCGGGGAAGAAGCGCTCCTTCAGCTCTCTGGAACATTCAACAGATTGAACGTCATAGTCAAAGGAGTGAACTCTTGCTCCCAGTCGTCGCGCGGCCAGACTGAAGAGACCAGAGCCTGAACCAATGTCGAGAAACCGCTTGTTCCTGAGGTCATCGACACCGAGAAAACCGCAGAGAGATTTTTCTGCTTCGAGGATTCGTTCCTCCGACAGCACGGAAAGGAAGCTCCGCCAATTCTTCCCAAACTGGAAACGTTTGTCTGCGTCGATTTCCACTCCAAAACTCATCCGTGCTTCCTCATCAGAGGCCGGGAACTGATGCAGCTTGGCCACTGTGTTGCCGGGCGTAACAGCTGGCAGCCTCAAGCCGAAATACCCCGCTGTACGCTCTACAGAAGGTAGGGCTTCTGCAGATTGTGGTCAAACGGTAAAGGCCTGACAAGACACAGTCATTGCTGAGAATCGATGTGGAGGATGAGGGCACCGAGACTGGCAAAATGGATTGAGCGTGAATGGGTAACATGGTACACCTGATCGAACTGAAGGGGTTGAGAATGGCCACCGAGAACCAAGCAAGAACAGTAACTGACGAAGCACAAGCTACCGCGCTCAGTATCGTGGCTCCCGTGTACAACGAAGCCTCCTCCATTGCCGAGTTCGTGAAGAGAGTTTTGGATACGATGGAGGGACTCAAAGAACGTGCGCTTGAGATCATCCTTGTAGACGATGGCAGCTCAGACAATTCGCTGGAAATTATGCAATCGCTGGCCCAGGCTCATGACCAGCTGAGGGTGATGGAGCTAAGACGCAACTACGGCCAGACGGCGGCATTGCAGGCAGGAATGGATGCGGCCAAAGGAGCCATCATCGTCACGATGGACGCGGACCTCCAGCATTTTCCGGAAGAGATTCCTTCGTTTCTTCAGGAGATTAAGAGAGGTGCCGACATGGTCTGTGGGTGGCGTCGCGAGCGGGCCGAAGGGGTAATCCGTCGTTGGCCTTCCAAGGTGGCAAACTACTTGATCCGCAGAATAAGTGGACTACAAATACACGATTTTGGCACTACCTTCCGCGCCTATCGTGCCGCCATTATCAAGGACATTCGGCTATACGGTGAGTTCCATCGTTACATTCCAGTCCTTGGTAAGGGCGTCGGCGCACGGATCACGGAGATTCCCATCAAGAACATCATACGTCCTTCTGGTGCGAGCAATTACGGACTGGGTCGCACTTTCGGGGTATTTCTGGACCTGATCCTGCTCTCATTTCTGGTGAAGTACATGGATCGTCCGATGCGCATTTTCGGCAAGATCGCGAGCGTAGCATTCGGATTTGCTTCAGCTATTCTTGTTGGGTTGTTCATCTACGGCGTCATATACAATGTTGCCGCAGTGCGCGAACGAAGCGGCTGGTACCTCATGTCGATCATGCTCTACCTCGCCGCTGTCCAGATTTTGCTCAGCGGGATTCTGGCCGAAATCCTGGTCCGCATCCACTTCGGTCAAGGCGATCGTCGGGTCTATCGTGTCCGCGAGGAATGGAGTGCAAGGGAGACGGACTGACGATGTGCGGAATTGTAGGTCTGTTCTCTCCTGGTGGCGAGCTGCCTCACCGCGATCTCTGGCCTGACCTCGTCAACCATCTGCAACACCGCGGCCCAGATGAGGGGGCATGGTGGGCAGACGGCCCTTTCTTCCTGGGGCATCGGCGGCTGTCGATCATCGACATCGAGGGCGGCGGTCAACCTATGGCAAGTGGTGATGGGCGATTGGTTGTTACGTTCAACGGCGAGATCTACAATTACATTGAAGTCCGAGACGAACTGGAGGCCCTTGGCCATACATTCCAGACGCATTCAGACACGGAGGTCCTTGTCCACGGCTATCGCCAATGGGGGGTAGATCTCCCAACTCACCTGACCGGTATGTTTGCATTTGCGATTGCCGATCGCGAGCTTGACGAACTCTATCTTGCGCGGGACCGATTTGGTGAGAAGCCACTCTATATTGCCCGACAGCACGGCTATCTGATGTTCGCTTCCGAGCTGAGACCGATCACTGCCCTGCCTGACCTGCCGCGCGAACTGGATATTGATGCGCTGGGCTGCTATCTGAGCCTGAACTACGTTCCAGGGAGCGCGACTCTGCTTCAGAGTGTACGTCGCATTGCTCCAGGGAGCTGGTTGCTGGTTACGGCGACTGGCGAACGCGAGGGCCGCTACTGGGAGCCCTCTCCCCAAGTCGAAATCAAGCCGACCGCGTCGCTGGATGCCATGATGGAGGAGTGGCGCCACCATTTCGACAATGCGGTGCGACTCTGCTTGAGGAGCGATGTACCGGTAGGTATCTTTCTTTCCGGCGGGATGGACTCATCGCTCGTGGCCGAGTCTGCGGCGCGGCAGGGCCGTCTTTCGGACGCGTATGTCATCGATTTCGAGGAACAGAGCTATGGCGAGTACGGAGCGGCCAGTCATGTTGCGGAGAGGCTGGGGATTCCCCTCCACCGCACCACGCTCACCCCGGATGCACTGGTCGACTTCCTTCAGCTTGTTGAGCATGCCGACGATCCGATGGCGGACTCTTCTTCGCTGCCGGTTTACGTACTGTCGCGTTTTGCACGGCAGGGCAACAAGGTCGTGTTGGGTGGAGATGGCGGAGACGAGCTGTTTGCCGGTTACCTGACGTACCGGGCCAGCCTGATGTTCGAGCGGGTATTTCTCTGGCTGCCACAAGTCTTGCGTACCGGGATCGCCAGAAGTGCGCTGATGTTGCCGACCAGTGAGGGCAAAGTGACGTTCTCCTACAAGCTTCGTCGACTCCTCCGGGCTGTCGATCTTACTGTGGGACAGGCCCATCTCTCGTGGAATGGCACTTGGCTCCCGAAGGAGGCCGGTCAACTTGTGGGCCACGAATACCGGCATCGCGTGCAGGGCGCATTGGCCAGACATGTACAGCATGTTGGTTTGGGTTCCAAACGTCCCTCTCTCTCTGAACTCCAGGTTGCCGACACGCAGGAGTACCTTCCAAACGATATCTTGACCAAGGTGGACCGCATGAGCATGGCTCATGGACTTGAAACGCGCGCGCCGTTCTTGGACTGGCAGTTGGCGGAGTGGGCTCTGAGACGCCACGAGTCCAACAGGATTGGTGCCGGTGGTGAGCTGAAGACGGTTCTGAGGGAAGCCGCGCGCAGAACCTTCGGTCCCGATGTAGGAAACCGCCCGAAGTGGGGCTTCAGCATTCCAATACACGCTTGGATACGCGGTCCCATGGCTGATATGATCAGTGAACTGCTGGATCCGAAAGCGGTGGATCAAACCGGTGTTTTGGATGCGACAGGTGTTTCGAAAGTAGTGGAGGATCACCAGCTTGGACGCCGCTCTTACGGGTTTGAGCTTTGGGGCTTGGCCGTCCTGATGGCCTGGTACAATTCGAGAGTGAAGGCACGCCCCGTCGCACCCCGTGGAGGTGCGTTGGTAGAGCGCCGTTTCCACCGGACTGGATTCTAGGTGTTATGATGTCAGAGCGTGGAGAACAGAGTGGCGGCGATGAGCCCTTGGGCGATGCACGAAGGGGTATCGTGCTTCGGTGTCTCTGCGCAGCCCTGCTTGCGACGAGTCTTGCGGCACTGGTCTTCTACATGGTCACAAACTGGTGGCACGGCAGAGATGAGCGCAACTGTCGGGCGCTGTGGGCCATAGAGAACAGCAAAATGCAGAACTTCCTGCTCACTATAGCATCGAAGGATATAAGCGTTTACCAGTTCTGCGATGATCACGAATGTTCCGTGACGGTTCAGGTCTTTGTGGAGCTGACGCACAGGAAGCCTGTGAAACGTTGGGTCACTTTACCTTTACACGTTCTGAGAAACCCAACAAGACCGGTCATGCGGAAGATGGCAGAAATGCAGAAGATTATCGCCGGCGTGACTTCCGGGGATATACTGATTATTCCCGTCTCAAGGACAAATGTGCGCTATGTGAGGATGCCGTCCTTCGAATATGCCAGTCAGGTTCCCCAGCACCTGATTTCTCCGGCGGTGGCAAAGCGCCTGGAGCGGGTCTATACTTCATCGATCCACTACACTCACCGTTCCATTCCTCCTCATGTGGCGGAAACGCTAGAGAAGAAAGACCGAATGGATTTGTTGAAAAGCCTTCGGAAGACAGGTCTGAATTACGAGTTCGGGTGGCATGTCTACAGGGTGAAGTAAGAGGTGGTGACGAGGACTCGCCCTATGCAGCAATCGCACGAGAAGCCCGTCTCAATTCTCCAAACGGGGCGGATTGGTGATCTGTGGTTCGCCCTGCCACTGTGCAAGTATCTTCACGACCAGGGGCGTGACGTAGAAGTCGTGTACGACGCACAGTTTGGCGAACCGTTTACGTATGTCCCATACGTTCGTGCACGGCCCATAATTGTTCAGCGACCATTTTCGCGAGACCGTGGTTGGAGTCACTTCTGGAATGAGGCCATCATTCAGACGAAATGGCTCCGGGTGCTGAAGCAAGAAGGACGGGAAGTTATCTGGAACCAGGTCTTCCCGTTCCATTGGCCCGGTGCAGTCATGAGGCGAATTCCTTATCCGGTGTATTGGTATCGCCGGTATCCGCAGATTAACTTCCGCAGGGCCGAAACCACGCTCGACGTTTCAGCGGGTGATCGTATCCTTGTCTTCCGCCATAGCCAGTCCCTTAAGATGACAGAGGATGCGGCTTACTTCGATTGGATTGACCGGAACCTTCAGAAGGTTGTGGGCGCAACAGGACTTACCCCACTCGTTGTCGCTTATGGCAACCAGCCCGACCATGACCGTTACGAAACATGGCGCGGCTCCATGGATGAGTACCAGCAACTCATTGCCGGCTGCGGCATGGTCTACGGCGTGAGCACCTCTGCCCATGTGTTAGGGCAATTGCTGGGGAAGCCCATAGTGACCCTCTATAGTAAGAGGCGATTGGTGATAGACAGCATTGGTGAGGAGAATGTTACTCTCGTGGAGGGAAGCGACATCAAACCAGATGATCTTACCGTTCTGGGGTGTAGCAGTGTCGGAAACGAGGCTTCTATAGACGGTGGTTCCGAGTGAGGAACAATCGAAGCGGCTTTTCTATGGATTCGTTCATTCGTGTTTCATAGTCTGTGTTTTCTGGGTGTGATTATGCGATACGAAGCTTTGAAGGGATAAGAAGGTGAGAAGATGTACTTATGCAAGTGCCAAGAAGGCAGATGAAGTCTTTCTTCTGACGAAGTACTTCTCTCGCGCGGTCACCTATCCGGTGGCGCTGTTCTTCGTCAAGTGTGGTGTTGGGCCGAGTGTTGTTACCCTGCTGGGGGGCGTGGCATGGGTCTTCAGTATCCCATCTATCGTGATGGCTGCTGTCGCGTTTTCCGAATGCCTGCATCTCAGAGGCTGGTTGTTACTTGGGACAACAGTCTTTCTCTGGTTGGCCGGTTATCTGCTCGATGTGGTTGATGGTAGTATCGCCAGGATGACGGGCGCTTCCAGCAAGGCAGGGGAGTACTTGGATTATGTGTTTCACCTACTATGCAATCCATTGTTCATCTGTTCCATAGGCGTCTTCTTGTATCTTGTTTTCGACCGAGTGGCGTACCTGCTGTTGGGCCTGCTGTCTGTCCCTGCAAACTGGGGGCCGACAGTCGCCGCCAAGGAACATGTGTATTTTCGAGATGCGATCACGGGGACGGTGCGCGTTTCTAGCTGCATGTCGGAGACCGAATCGACGTTCTTGGATGGGCACTCGGTGGTTTCTCTTGGCGGAGATGGACGGCCAGGTTTGTTGTCCACGGTTATCCAGTTAGCGGGCGAGACCATAGGTTTTCCCGGTCAGTTCATGCTCTTCTCGTTCCTGATCGGTGTGGATGCAGTTTTCTGGCTCAACGGCCGGCAGTCTTTTCCGGCCTTGAGGCTGGGTTTTGCTGTGGTTTCTCTTGTCATGGTTGCGAGCGTGCCTCTGCGAGTCCGACGGGAATTCAGGGCTATCAGAGACTTTGAGGCGAGCCAAGCGCAAGGAGATGAGTTGTCTTGAAAGCTGTAATTCTAGCTGCGGGTGTTGGGTCTCGCCTGGCTCCCATAACTGATACACGCCCCAAGTGTCTTGTTCGTGTCAGTGGGCGGGCGATACTAGATTATCAGATTGAGGCCCTTTTGAAGGGAGGATGCACGGATCTATATGTTGTGGGGGGTTATCGGGCGAGTCAGATCGAGCAACACTTGAGTGGTAGTGAGTTGGACTGTGTTTCTCTGGTTCAGAACCCCGTGTATGCAGAGACCAATAACATGTATTCACTTCACTTGTGCCGCGAGCTTATCGCTGGCGATCCGTTTATACTGGTCAATGGTGATGTTGTTCTGGATGCAGCCATAGCGGAATCATTGGTCAGTGCAGCAGGCAGTGCCGTTGCAGTTGACGAGGGGGCCTTCAACGATGAATCAATGAAGGTGGCTCTTGATGCTGATGGCGCCATCTGTCATATCGCAAAGACCATCGACCGTCAGGATGCCTTCGGCTGTTCCATAGATGCATATCGCTTCTGCGCCAGGGACAGCGAAGTGCTCTTTGAGCACATTGACCGGGTGATCGAGAGTGGAAATCGGACAGACTGGACTGAAGTAGCCTTAGACGCTTTGTTCAGCGAGGGCGCCATATCTGCTATCCCGATAGCGATAGGCGCCGCGCATTGGTATGAGATTGATGACTTGGATGACCTCGCAGCTGCTTCGCTGCTTTTTGGGCGCCCTCAGCTGAACTGGGACGACAAGAAGTTAGCATTTGTTGACATGGATGGCACCTTGTTCTGTGGCCAGTCGGCAATTCCAGGAGCTGATGCATTCTTTCGTGAGCTGTCCCGGAGAGTGGATCAGGTTCTGCTTCTTTCGAATAACTCCTCGAAGTCGCACGATGAGTATGTGTCCAAGCTGGCTGGGCAGAATATAGCAGTGGCGGCATCCAGCATTTTGCTGTCAACCGATGGTTTGGCTTTCGGTTTGCAGACACAAGGGATTACCCGGGTGTATGTGCTGGGTACGGACGCCTGTCGGGATGTATTGGCCGGCTATGGCATTGAGCACGTTGAACACGGTGCTCAGTGTGTCGTGTTGGGATACGACACAACTCTGACATATGCCAAGCTATGCAAGGCATGTTTGTTGCTGCAGGACCCGGATGTCGCCTACTGGGCCACACACTGCGATGTGGTCTGCCCAACGGAAAATGGTGACATACCCGATATTGGGGCTACTATGGCGCTTATTGAGGCCGCTTGCGGTCGACGTCCGGACCGGGTATTCGGCAAACCCTCGATCGATATGCTCAAGGCGGCGATGGATGCAAGGGGAGCAACTGCTTCGCAATGCTTGATGGTTGGCGATCGGGTTTACACTGACTACGAGATGGCGAAGAGGGCGGGTATACAGTTCATCGGTGTTTTGACAGGTGATTCAGATCTCGCCGCCTACCAGTCCTGTCAGAATACCATTGTTGTCCCTTCTGTCGCAGATCTGTTTGTCCAAAATGCGTGACTTAGCCCCCATACTCGTAAGTGTCTATGATCGCCGCTGGCACCTTGAGCAGTGCATCGAGGGGCTCAAGCGCAATGATCTCGCCAAGGACAGCATCCTCTATGTTGTCTCCGACGGTTCGGCCAAGCCCGAGCATGATGAGTCGGTTGCATCGGTTAGGGCGTACATCGACCAGATCACAGGCTTCAAAGAGGTCCGCAAGATATATCGTCCCGAGAACTGGGGCGCGCACCGTTGTTGCATGGCGGCGAACAACCAGGTGCTTGCGGAGCACGGCCGGATGATCCGAATGGAGGACGATGTTGTATGTACCAAGTACTACCTGCAATATCTCAACCAAGCCCTTGATCTTTACGAGGATGATCCACGGATTTTCTCTGTGTGCGCTTACAGCTATGCTGGCCTAAAGATTCCGCGCAGCTACCCGAATGATGTGTTCTTGTGGTCGCGTCTCTCGACTTGGGGGTATGGGATATGGAAAGACAGATGGAAGGCTGTGGACTTTGAGATGACTAGGTACCCAGAGTTTGTTGCCGACAGGTCTGCTGTCAAGAGATATAGGCGCATCGCACCAGATAGCGGGCATTTGGAGGATGACGCAAGGGGTCTGATCGAGGCGACTGATTCAAAGATGGGTTTTCACATGTTTCTTAATAACATGTACAGTGTCTACCCTGTACATTCTCTGACTAAGAACATCGGAAATGATGGTACAGGTTGTCGTTGTGGCAAAAGCCGTCGCCTGCAGCGCCAGGCAATCGAAGATTGTCCGGTGGTGCTGACAGAACATCTTGAGCCCAATAGGGCTATCCACAGGAGGCTCTACTGGAGTCGGTTTTCATTTTCCGTGCATGTGGTTGGGCGCGTGCTTAGGCGGCTAGGAGTATTCGATTTGTGCTACCGTCTGTATCGACGCGCTAGAGGCCTAAGAGTCGAGCCGTCTGCCCGCAGTGATCGCAGTCGCTAGCGTTGTGACTCTCTTGCCTCTGGGGTGGGGAGCCGCTGTTCTGCGCGCGCATGCTTATCATGAGGAATAGCCCTTGGTATAGAGAACGTCGAAGCGATACTCGCTATTCACAAGGAAGTCAGCCTGCTCAATGACTTTCGCCTTCACGTCTTCCCGGTAGGCTGCGATGGCATCGAAGAACTCGCGGTCAAACCATGTACCTATCATGGGGCGGCACTCCAGAATGCGTTGGATGTAATCCTTGCGAAACTCCGGCTTGTCCAAATACTGCCAAAGCTTGCGGGCATCAGGCACATCGCCGACCAGCAACCGTCCTCCAGGCCTCAGGAGTTCGATAGCTCTGTCAATCAAGCGAACGGCGTCTCGCTGGTCAAAATGCTGGATCGCGAAGTAGATTACAACGACATCGGCAGATGCTTCAGGCAGTTCGACTTCAAGCACATCACCGTGAAGTGTATCGAAGACGTTAGGGAAGAGCTCACGCGCTTGCGCAAGAAGCCCTTCGGAGAAATCGACGCCGACAGAACTCGCACATCTTTTCGCTAGTGGGCCTAGAAGCAATCCGTTGCCGCAACATAGCTCAACGAGGTCACTGCTTTCTTCCAGGCAAGTCAGCTTGGCAACATACTCTACTGTCCGTTCCCATTGGTCCGCGGGAACGGGAACCCCGTTCCGGGTTCGGCCTACGTTCTTCTGTGGGCATCCGGCACACACGACGCTGCGACGGTTCCAGAATTCTTGCCAGTATGCCGCACCACCCTCTCCAGCCTGGCTCGCGCAATCCGATACAGAACTCACATCACCATCCGATTCAGTTCAGTCTGATTTTGTTCCTGTTGACAGGGAGGGGAATATTCGCTGGCGCCTTTATGATTGCGCCCTCGTCGACGTTCTCAAGAATCATTGTTCCGGCCCCAACCACCGCTTCGCGACCGATCCGTACGTTCCCTCGCAACGCGGCGTTGATGCCAACAAAGGCGTGAGGCTCTATCACTACGCCGCCAGACATCGCCGCTCTCGGCGCAATGTAGCAGTACTCGCCCAACTTGACGTCGTGACCGATGTAGGCCATTGAGCGAACGATAACTCCATCGGAGATCTCCGTGAATGGCTCGATGACAGCTCCCGGACTGATAATCACGTTCTCGCCAATACTGACGCCTGGCGCGACTACTGCATCTTTGCTGACGTAGGAAAGGAGCGAATAGCCTTTCTCATGTACCTCTTCACATTTCTGCTTGTCCAGCATGCGGTTAGTCACTCTCTGAAGTGTGAGAACAACGAGTACCTTGCATTCTTCAGGAGAGATAAAATCATTCAGATTCTCAAAGGCAACGACGGGCAAAGAATCCAGTTCCGATTCCTCGATATAGTCCCTGTCCACAGTGAACCCGACCATGGAATATCGATTATCATGTCTGATATAGTGTGCAACCGTGCGCGACAGTCCTCCAGCGCCAAATATCACAACCTTGGTCATCAGTCCTCCCGTGGTGTTATCTCCAGGCTAAGCCGTCTGCGCACATCGGCTGGCGAGGCTATTTCTATCTGGAATAGGTCGCAGAATTTCTTGATTCGTTTCAAGAGTGCCATGTTTGTTGCCAAGGTCTTGCGCTCAGGGGTAGCCCAGATATTGTCCTCCAAACCGATCCTGACTCCCCCACCATTGGTGATACCATTTAGGTTCATCTTCAGCTGTGAGTCACCGATTCCTGCTACAGACCAAACTGAGTCTTCCGGAAGCTCAGACAGCATGACCCCGAGGTTCAAGACATTCGCCTGCGCGCAGGCGATATTCCCAAAGAGAAGATTGAAGTAAAAAGGGGGAGCCAACAGCTTTTTCTTGTAGAGGTACTTTGCATAGTTGATCATTCCCACGTCGAACGCCTCCAGTTCTGGTTTAATGCCGCGCTCAAGCATCTTCCGTGCAAGCTTCTGGATCGTGTCAGGGCTATTGACGCTGGCAATCCGATTGAAATTCAGGGAGCTCAGGGTCAAACTCGCCATGTCCGGTTTGCTCTTCCCATCGAGATCCAGGCACTCTGACCGTTTCTCAAAATCAGGCCAATTCCGTCCGCTTGTTGATACGCCAAGAACCAGGGAGCTGTTATCATACCCGTCGCTCTCGCGTATTCCGTCGATGATCTCCTTGTACACGGACTTAGAGAACGTCGGCACGCCATCCTTGTCCCGCGCGTGAAGGTGGACCATGGAGACACCGTATCTGCGGGCTTCGAGGACCTCATCGATGATCTCCTGCGGAGAAACGGGCACGTGGGGAGTCATCTTCTTGGTGGGAATCATGCCCGTCGGGGTGAAATTGATGATGACCCCCAGACCTTCTTCTCTCATATCAGGACCTCCGACCCGCTTTCTCCTATTGGCAACACTGAATAACACGTATCCTTGGCGGAACAGGCGTCGGGCGAGCCCCCGAATACCAGATTCTCAGACGTGCTGCCGATCCGCCAAGACCTTCAGGCGGAACCAAGCACCGAGCCAACTGAGAGGCAAGAGACGAACATGGCAGAATAGGCGTACCAACTCCTTCGCTAGTGCCGTTGACGGTTCTTCAGGACTCTCTCCAGGATTTCCTGGCGATAGGGATCAAGATGAACCAACTGAGTATACCGAAACATCTCGCAGTCCCGGCAGAAGGGCATTTCACTGCGCTCGCCCCTCAGGAACTTGACCTGATACTCAAAGAGGATGTCCGACTCCCATACCTCCTTTATGCTCTGCTCCCGCAAGTCCCCCACAACGAGCTTGTGGTCCCAGTCGGCAGAGCACAGAATGGCCTTTCCATCTGAAGTGATTCGCATCTTGTAGAAAACAAACGGACACACTTCGGAAGATTCGAAGACTTCGTCGCCAAGCATGGTGTGCTGAACATCGGGCCATTCGATATCATGGGAAGGCCAATAGGGAACGAGGTGTTCAAGGAAGATTTGGTCGCAGATGGGCGAGAAGGTCTCCAGGAACACCCGTTTCTGATCTTCATCGAGACACTCAGCCATTGCCTTGGTCGTAATCACACAGCCCTGACGGTGCTCAAATACATACTTGATGTTGCGCACATATTCTTGGAAATCAACCTGTTTGCCTGTGACCCGGTTGAAGTGCTCATCCGACGTGCCGTTCACTGAGATATCCAGTTGGTCCAGGCCCGCCTCGATCAGAGGAATGGCACGCTCTTGAGTCAGCAGGGATCCATTGGTAACAAGGCTGATGCGGTTGAGGTACGACTTCTCTTTCGCATATGCAACCATGTCGGGCAGGCGCGGGTTGATCAACGGCTCCCCATGCATGCCAAGTTCCAGCATCTTTATGGGAACGCCGAATTCCTCTATGTCGTCGATAATCTTCTTGAAGAGGTCAAGTTCCATCAGGCCAGGCACGCGCTGGCTGGTGGTGGAATTCTTGTCGCTACACATTGGACAGAAGAAACACTCGAAATTACAGAGGCTGGAGGAATCCACCAAGATCGAATACGGTGCCGGGAGCGGAATTCGCTCGTGCAGCGGCTCGTAGTTCTCCTTCTTTGCTCTCGATTTGTACTTCGCCATGGCGCGTCACTCCCTAAGAAGTTCATGCCGGTCAGGAGCCCCGATCACTCGCCCTTGATGATGTATGCCGTCGGTGTCCAGGAGTTGGGTATGGTTCGAACGACTGCACCGGGTAGACACTCATGCAATGCCGCAGTTTCTCCCGGGGCCAGCTCAATGGAGTACTGATCGAAGATAATGATGCCCTTCTCGTTGAGTCTTTCCCAGAAGAATGGCAGACACGCTTTGACCACGTCGTACCGGCCACAGTCCATCATGATGAGCTTGAAACGCAAATGACTGTTCTGCTCAAAGAACCCCGCGATATCCGCTCGCAGATCCAGGTTATGGAGTTTGAGGATATTGTCCATGCCCTGCATCTTCACCATTTCCAGAACGTCTTCGTATTCCGCCCTATACCCTCCGTTGGCCGTCAGTTCGGAATCCTTATCGCCTGCAACCATGCCCTGGAACCAATCGAAACCGTGACACAAGGTTAGCGCCTCCGATTCGAATATCTTGATGAGTTTTGCAAAGAGCAGTGAGGAACCGCCTTTGTAGACACCTACGTCTGCTACGTGTCCGGCAATGCCCAGTACCTGCTTGTAGAGTTCATAGAGGGTAAAGCAACGATTGAGCGTCATGTGGCCGGTAAACGCGGTGAAGTGATAGATTAGATCCTCGTGTGAGATGTTCCGCTCTCTTACGTACTCAACATAGCGATAGAACTCATCTCGACGATGGTCGAACTTGACGCTTTCCATCTTCCCATAAGTGTGCCCCTGAGACTCAGGCATATGACAGCCCCTTCTTGTTCACCCCTGTTCTGGAGGTATTCGTGATAGTCGACACAGCGCCTGCACCGAGGGGCCCAGAGCCCAAACAGGAGGCAGCCCTGTGCCGTTGGATTACCAATGCACGACGAATTGACATGAATCCAGAATCGCATAAGAGCGGACCTGAACACAAGGCGAGAAAAGGCGTGCAAGGGTCCTATCCAATCAACGAGTAGCTGGACAACAGTTTTCTTGTATCCTCAACGGAATTGAACATCATAACATCAACAATCGACAGGTTGGGCTCAAAGGGATTCCCGAATTGCCTGTAGGCTAGGTCTGGGTCCACGCGCAGGAATGCCAGATCGATGCCTGCATCTGAGAATGACTTGCTGTCGTACAGAGAGACTCCTCCTATTGGGTTGACGTAGGTCGCCGCGCCCTCATGCTGGCAGATAGCAATCACTCTGTCTTGGCCTTTGAGTGAATGGTCAACATCGAGGTGAGATGATATTGCCATCGAAGGTGTCATCTGCAGGTAGGAGCAGGCAGCCTTTAGAGAGTGAAGAATAAAGTCGAACAGATTCGTCTTGCTGTGCATCACGCACTCCTCGACGAGGGGATAGGCATCGTCGAAGAAAGGGGCTCGCCGATACGCATTGCGAACTACGTTGAGGATCTTCTGTCTATCTCTATTGCTGTTCACGGCGATTTCTCGCTCGCAGACATGCAGTGTATCGGATGCATGCGCAACAGGTATGGTAAACACCCTTGGTGAACCGTGATCCAGAATGCGGTTTCGTTGGATCCATCCTTTCTTTGTGAACTCCACGTTGTCATAGACCACAAACCTGTCTGCACAGGTGAGTAGCTGGAAATACCCAATGTACGGAAGGAAGTACGGCTGCATAATCGCCACTCTGGGCGCTTTGCATTGAGCAGGTTCAGGCATGGGGATGTCCCTCCCTGATGCGCAGTATTGGCCGTAGAGGCTGATGCTGACTGCGGGATCTGATCTGCTCCGCGTGTTCTCTAGCGAACGATATCAGACTGCATATGCGGCGGACCTGCGCCTGAGAAAGAAGGGGGCCCGTAGGTAGCACTAGTACGCTATCGCAGGTTTGCCGCGTCGCTCCAAGGTTCCTGCCTCTCGCGTCTGGGGCACTGTGGCTGTGGTACGGCGCCATCATGTCACATCCCGGAAAGAAATAACGCCTCGCCATTATTCGCTCTGCCTCCAGGACGGCCAGCAATTCGTCACGCCTGAGGCCGAAGGTGTCAGCGGCCACCTCGGTGACCACGTAGTGATGCATGTTTGTCTGTGCCTCCTGGTACGTGACTAGGCCGATTCCGGGGATGTCCTTCAGGTGTTCGGCGTAGAGGGCGTGGTTCTCGCGATTGCGCTGGACGATACTGGGCAAGGCATCAAGCATGGACAGACCCATTACGGCTGAGACTTCGCTCATTTTGCCATTGGTGCCGAGGTAGATGACGTTGTCGCGACCAGCGAAGCCAAAATTGGTCATTAGGCGTGCCTTCTCTGCCAGCTCTGCATTGTTCGTGACGATCGCGCCACCTTCAAACGTGCTGATGACTTTAGTGGCGTGGAAGCTGAAGACTTCGGCTTCGCCGAAATTGCCTATGTGTTTGCCATGGTAGGTGCTGCCGAAGGCGTGGGCGGCGTCGAAGATCAAGGGGAGGTCATGGCGTTTGGCGATGGTTTCAAGCGCGTCAGTATTGCATGGCTGTCCCCAGAGATGGGTTGCGCAGATGCCGCCGGTATTGGGGGTGATCAGGGATTCGACTTGCTCGGGGTCGATGTTGTGGGTTGCGGGATCAATGTCGCAGAACACCGGAGTCATGCCCTGCCACGCCATGGCGTGTGCAGTGGCGACGAAGGTAAAGGCGGGGACGATGATCTCGTTCCTAAAGCCGGCCGCACGGGCGGCGATTTCAAGGCCGATTGTTGCGTTGCAGACGGAGACGCAGTGCTTAGCGCCGGTGAATTCGCAGATGCGCTGCTCGAATTCGCGCACGTAGGGACCGAAGTTGGTGAACCAGCGGCTTTCAAGAATGTCGCGGAAACGGGCGAGGGTGGCGTCGATGTCGCCGACATTAGGGCGGCCGACGTGAAGGGGCTCGTCGAAGAGGGGGTTGCCTCCGAAGATGGCGAGGTCGTCGATGGTTTTCTTTTCGCGGTGACTCACAGTGGTGTGGAGTATGTGGTCTGTGGGCGGGGGAGGTCAAGGATGGGGAGGAAATCTCGCGCGGAGGCGCAAGGTGGAGAGCTGGGATTATGACTGGGGCAGGAATCCGTTTGCGACGAGATATTGCTCTGCTGCGGTGAGTATGTCTTGGGCATGGCCAAGATCTGCTCTGGCATCCGCCTCATCAATGCTGACACCGATGTCATAGTCGCCTGTCTGCCGCTCGCGGAACAGGCGCGCTATCTTCTTGCCAAAATCCTTTGGGAATATGCCTGATACAACGAAATGCTTGCCGAATTCGGCAATGGTGCCACTGTGTGTGGAACAGGTGATGTCTCTGCTGAGTAGCAATGCCTCCAACGCATAGAAAGCAGTGTAATAGGCACGGGAGGCACCGAAGTCGTAGTCACCCGCATCCACATCACGCTTTGCAGAAGCCATCGCTCGGCGTCCTTTGGTCAGCAAAGCTTGCAGTTGACTAGCCAGCTCGGGCGAAGGGGTCATACAGGTACGCCTTCCTTCTCAATGTTCATGAAAAGTGGGTCAAACTTGCGGCCACGGGCAGTCGATTCGCTTGTCAAAAAGGCGGCCATGACAACGCCAAACTGGTACAGCATTTGGCCCGCAATCTCATCGATTGCGTCTTTCATGTTGCGATTGACTTCGTCGACCACCACCAAGAGGTCATAATCGGAGTCGGGCTTGGCGTCCCCACGTGCACGTGAGCCAAACAGCACAATGCGTTTCAGGTGGCGGCCGAATTGTGCTTGGATACTGCCTCGGATGCGAGAGAGCACCTGTGCTTGTTCGGCATGGTCATGTGCGCTTGTTTCAACCATGTGTCTAGAGTGTCACACGCCCCGTTTCGGGTCAACGGCAAGATAAGCGATATCTGGTGGACGATTGCATGGATGAAATGCGAAGGTGAGCCGCAACGAAGGGGACAACGTGATGCGTGAGCGGAATGCTTTGCTGTGGGCTGGAGTCGCAGCGCTTTTCTTGGTGGTGCTGCTCTCTGTGTTCTGGGAGCAGTAGTGGGTCTGGTTGCGAGCCGGAGATCAGAGATCAGAGTTCAGAGGGCGTAAGTCTGTAGCCGGAGCGGGAGTAAGAGGGGTCTCGTGCCCTCCGTCGCACGAGGCTATGGAGCGCGGGCCGAGATGCCAAGATGCAGAGCAGAAGAGCGGCACACGTTGGGAACAGGCACTTGTGGGCAGACGTCCGATTTGCTAGTCTCGATGCGTTATGAGAGAGGTCGGAGAAGATGGTCTTGTCGAGGAGTTTGCCCGGCGGGTGCGAGCGGCCTTGCGTGACAAGGTTGCCGCCGTGATCTGGTTTGGGAGTCGGGTTCGTGGGCAGGCGCAAGAGGGTTCTGACTATGATCTGTTGGTGCAAACCCATCAGCCGATCAGTGCGACGGACCGTCATGCCGTAACCGATATCTCTATCGATCTCACCGCGCAATACAGGAAGTTGCTGGATGTGCACTATGCGGATGACCGAAGAATGACCCCGAGCGAGGGAGTCCTGAGTCCTTTCCGTCTGACGGTCTTGCAGGAAGGGGTTCGCGTGTGACGCTCTCGGATGAAGATCGTGCAGCCCTTATCTCGCAGCGACTAAGCACTGCTTCAGAGATGCTCGCCGATGCCGAGGTCCTTCTGGAGCGCGGATCTCTGCGAAGCGCCGCCAACCGCGCCTACTACTGTGCTTACCACGCCCTCTCTGCACTCGCGATCAGTAATGCCCGGATCACAAAGACACATAGGGGCATCATTGGTTTCTTTCACTCGGAGTTTGTCTCAAAGGGCGTTTTCGACCGGCGTTTTGGACGTGCTGTCCAGGAGGCCTTTGAGGATCGCACCGAAGCCGATTACGAGGATATGCCGGATCTTGATCCTGATCAGATTCGGTGCCGACTGTCGGATCTCGGTGATCTTATCGTTCAGATTCGCGAGTACGTATCGGGTCGAGACTGACATCTGTCTGCTTCCACAAATACACACCATTGGAGCTGGTGAGAGGGCTACTTGGTATGCGCAAACGATGCTTTTCGCGGCGGGCTGGAGTCGCAGCGCTTTTCTTGGTGCTGCTGCTCTCTGTATTCTGGGAGCCGTTGAATGGAGGGCGGTCGCTATACACAGGAGATTCGAATCTCGGCATCATCATGGCTCGGAAGGCCGGGCTGCCTGAACGTTGGTTCGGCGGTTGGGGAACACATGTGCTGCTCGGAGGTGCGGGCAGCACGCCGCTTACGCTGAGCCGGATGATGCACTGGTGGTTGCCTGCGGAGACATTCAACGATCTGTCGTATGGTCTTTGTCTTCTTGTCGGCGCGCTATTGCTTGGGGCGTTTCTTCGGTTGCGGGGTGTTGGGTTTGTCGGAGTATGCCTTGCGGGGTTGGCAGCTTTCTGGACGGGCTCCAACCTGACGCTTCTCTATCCGGGGCATCTGGAAAAGTTCTTCTGTGTGATGTTGGGGACGGTGGTATTGGTGTGCCTGGAGAAGCTGGTCCTCACGCGACGGTGGCTGTGGGGGGGGCTGGCTGGTGGGGCTCTGGGCGGGATGTTTCTGGAGCAGCAGGATGTGGCGCTGTTCATGGGGATCTTTCTGGGGGCGTATGCGGTGTATGCGATGCTGCGGGAGCAGCGGTTGCAGGAGGGCGGAGGTCAGAAGTCGGAAGTCGGAGGTCTGAGAAGATCTGTGCGGTCACTAGGGGCTCTTGCTTTGCGTCTTGGACCGGTGGTGGCGGTGGCATTGTTGCTTGTGGGGCCGATTGTTGGGAAAACGTATCGGACGAAGGTTACGGAGACGGCTTCGGTTGGTGAAGGCGCCGGTGAGCAGCAGAAATGGGAATTCTGCACGCAGTGGAGTCTGCCGGTCGAGGAGTCACTGGATTTCATTGCTCCCAATTTCTTCGGGATCAGATCGGGCGCTCCCGCAGGTCCGTATTGGGGGCGGACCGGGCAATCGGCGGGATGGGAGCAGACGAAGCGGGGGCTGCGTAATCTGCGTACGGAAGGGATCTATATCGGGGTTATCCCGGTAGGGTTGGCGCTGCTCGGGGTGCTGTTGGCTCTGCTGGGTGGAGCAAACGAAGGCAATGAGAACACCGAACAGCCAACAAGGAACACCCAACTCCCAACGAACGGAAGAAGATGGGATGCGATCTTCTGGGGGGTAGTGGCGCTGGTGACGTTGCTGCTGTCGTATGGAAAGTTTGCGCCTTTCTATCGGTGGTTCTGGCAATTGCCGATGGTGCATCCGATTCGGAATCCCAACAAGCACCTGCACATGTTCCAGATTGCCATCGGCGTTCTTGCAGCGTTTGGTGTGGACGGTTTGCTGCGGGGGCAGTGGGCTGAGACAAGGCGTGGACGAGCGATCGTTTGGTGTGGTGCCGGGCTGTTTGTCTTGGCTGCCGTCGGGATGTTCATTGGCAGCGGGTTTACTCAAGGAACGAGTGGCGCTCTGGTGCAGGGGTTTATGAAGAACGGCTGGGGGCAGGCTGCTCCGGTGATCGTGCAGAACATGATTCGGGCGCTGGTGCATGGCGGGTGGATGGCGGTACTTGGATGTACTTGTGTTGCAGGGGTGGTGCTGGGAAGGATGGGAATGTTCTCGCGCAGAGGCGCGGAGGCGCAGAGAGGGAAATGGATCGGTGTTGGATGTGTTTGCGCCTTGGCCGTGGCGGTTGCAGCGGATTGCGTGTGGTATTCGCGTGATTACGTTAAGACGGTGGATGCCGATGCGGTTGTGGGTGAAAATGCGGTGACAGAGTACCTGAAGGAGAACCTTGGCTCACAGCGGGTGTTGTTCTTCTCTCAGTCGGGGTTCTACAACCAGTGGCTCTCAACGCTCTTTCGTGCGCATCTGATACCGTCACTTAACGCACCTTCAATGGAAAGGCTGAGCAAGCAGTATCAGGAGTTTCTCGACACTGTGGGCAAGAATCCGCTTCGGCTTTGGGAGCTTGCAGGGATTCGGTATGCACTGGGGCCGGTGCAGGTCTGGTCGCAGATTCAAGGGCAGCCTGAATGGAAAGAGGCCTTTGAGCCAGTCATGGGGTTCAATGTCTTTCAGCGAAAGGGCGGCGTGGGTGTTGAGCCTGTGAGATCCGGACAGACGCCGCAGCATTTGGTTCTTAAGTACAAGCGGGGGATGGACAGGTATACCCTGGTGCCGTCTTGGCGGAGTGTGCCTGATGATATGGCTTGTGCAGAATTGGTGAAGGCGGGGTTTGATCCGCACACAGAGGCTTTGATGTCACCGACGTTTGCTCAAGAAATACCTGTTGGCGATGCGACATCGCCCCCAGGGCGTGTAGATATTCTGAAGGAGACAGTTTCGTCGATGCGTGTCAAAACGCGGGCGCAAGGCGCACAGCTGATGGTTGTCAGTCAGCTCTATGATCAGGACTTCTGGGCAACTGTGGATGGTCAACCGGTACCAGTGGTGCGCTGTAATTTCTTGTGTCTGGGTGTTCCTGTTCCGGACGGCGAACATGATGTGGTTATTCGGTACCGCCCAAGTCTAGCGGGTTTCTTCGTCCAAGTGACTGGGGTGCTGGCTGTATTGGGGGCGGCGGTGGGCTTGGTGTTGTCAAGGAGGCCCCTCCGTCGCGCTGTGCGCTATGGAGGGCAAGCGGAGGCCGGAGGCCCGAGGTCGGAAGTCGAAGCAGAGAAGTGATATCTCGCGCCCTCCTTCGCACGAGGCTACGAAGGGCATACCACAACGCTGAGGCGCAAAGCAGGGAATAGGGACTGTGGGGCGGAAGTCCGAAAGCGGAAATCGGAGCCAACAGACGATCCTCCACCATCCCTTATTCGTCCTTGAAAAATGAAAGCCAAGCGTTCAATATTCAAGAAATGAAGGTTCGTAGAGACAGGTTGGAGTCGGCGGTTCGTGATGCGCTCAGGCGAGGGCGCTGCGTGGGACTCTCGGGTCCGCGACAGTGCGGCAAGAGCACGCTGGCAAGAGATATCGCGAGCCTGGAGTCGGCGGCTGCCTACTTCGACCTGGAAGACCCTGCGTCGGAAGCACGCCTGCAAGATCCAAAGCTAGCGCTACAGTCACTCCGGGGGCTGGTTGTTATCGATGAGATCCAGAGGCGCCCCGACCTGTTCCCGCTGCTGCGCGTGTTGCTGGATCGTGACCCGCTGCCAGCCAAGTTCCTTCTTCTGGGCAGTGCGTCACCGGAGCTGCTCCGAGGGGCATCGGAGAGCTTGGCGGGTCGGATCGAGTTCATCTCAATGAGTGGCTTCACACTGGACGAGACAGGAGATGACACCGCACGTCGGCTCTGGCAACGGGGTCGCTTCCCTCTGTCGTATCTGGCGTCAAATGACCATGACAGTATGAAATGGCGGTCAGCCTTCGTTCAGTCGTTCGTCGAGCGCGATCTCAGACTTCTGGGGGTGGATCTGCCCCCCATGAGTGTACGGCGCCTGCTGACTATGCTTGCCCATTACCATGGCCAAACCTGGAATGCCTCAGAGATAGGGAGAGCTCTTCAGCTATCGCACATGACCGTCAAGCGTTACCTGGACCTCCTCACCGGAGCCCTGCTTGTCAGACAGCTGCCTCCCTGGTTTGAGAACGTGGGAAAGCGTGCAGTGAAGTCGGCAAAAGTCTACCTCAGAGACAGCGGGATATTGCACAGTCTCCTAGGGCTCGAGCAAATGGAAGATATGGAGAGCCATCCCAAGCTCGGCGCTTCATGGGAGGGCTTTGCGCTTGAGATGCTCTTGGCGTGGAAGGGGGATGACAACGCGTTTTTCTGGGGGACACATGGTGGCGCCGAACTGGACCTCTGTTGGATGACCGGCAAGGAGCGCGTGGGGGTTGAGCTCAAGTACACAAGTCGTCCGGCTGTTACTCGCTCCATGCACATCGCCTTGGCGGACCTGAGACTCGATCATCTTTACGTCGTGCATCCCGGAACAGAGGACTATCCGCTCGCCGATCGGGTAACGGCAGCCAGTCTGGCAGCTATGCGTGGTATTTTGGGGTAGCTGACGATGCAAGAACTATGTGCGACACGATGACGCAAGTAGTCACCAACTGTCACAAATCTGAAGTCCCACTTTAGATCTGTCATGGAGATGTACACAGAGCGCCGCGCGGGACGAACGCCCCGACTGTCGTAGGCGAGGCGGCCTCGCGGCTCAGGAATAGCTCGCCCCAGCTCTGAGGCCGTCTGAATCCACTCGTCAATGACGGTCTCTGCGTTGGCAAGCGCCTCATGGTATGTGCTGCCGTCAGCCATACAACCAGGGAGTTCGGGCACTTCAGCAACGAACGCTTGATCCTCGTCGCTCCAGAAAATGATAATTTCATATCGGCTGGTCATCGTTATTCCTCCAGATGGAGTCCATACTTCAGTATGATACCACGAATCTGTTTCACTTGGTATGGTTTTGCTTTGCTGTGTTTCGGTTTATGCCATGGTGGCGTCCAGGCTTGTGGCGGCCTCTGTTGGACGAGCGAGTCATTCTCGCCGTCGCAGACCGAGAGCGGGAGGATTAATGTGTAGAAGCAAGTGCAGAAGTATGGCTGCTGTCCGTACTCTTACATACTCTTACACGTTGATCCTCTTTCTTTGGCCGACGTACTGTAGCTCATCGAGAAACATGACGAGTGCTGTGCCTGCTGCCGCCGCAGCCGTGCCGGCAGCTTGCAGGAGATCCTGTAGGTCATGTTCCAGATCGCCGTTGTCGGCGAGGCCCGGCTCTGGGGCGAGGTCCAGTCCCACTTCCAGATCCTGGTACTTGACCTTCAGTGCTTGTGCGAATCCAGCCAAGGCACGCAGCCCTCGCTGCGCCATGTCTCTGGCCTGTGCATGCTTGGAGAGTTTGATGAGCGCGATGCGCAGTTCAGGCGCCAGAAGGGCCGGTAACGAGCGGTTTTCCGGCGCTTCGGCCCGGATCCATGGCTGCAAGCTAGACCCTGTCCGAAAAGGGTTGGGACATCAGAAAGGGCGAATGACGGAGAGAATATCCAATATCCAACAAGGAATCTCCAATATCCAAGGTAAGACTTCGGTCGATACCGACGGAAACCGCGGAAGGTAGCGTGAAGTCCGGCAGAAGTTCCCCCCCTTGTAAATTGGATTTGAGTGTTGGCTGTTGGATATTGAGATTCCAAAGAGCGCAGATACCTTTTCGGACGACGTCTAGATAGTCGGGGTTGACGATGTGATATAGAGGAATCTGTCGGGAGAGTTGCGCTACCAGTGTTGTCTTGCCAGACCCGTTTGGCCCGGCAAAAACTCTCAACCCAGGTATGCGCTCCGTTGTCACCGGGGGATCTTGTAGGTGGGCTTTTTCGGTCTGACGTAGGCCTTCTCCAGTTCCATGACGGTTTCTTCGTGTCCTTCGGGCGAGCGCCGAATAATGCGTTTGCCTCGCTTGAAAGTCACGCTGAGCCCTCGTGCATATGCGTCACGTACGGCTGCGCGTGACGCTGTCTTGAATGCCTTGGCTATCTGTTGGCCTGTCATGAAGTGAACCTTAACATCGCGCTATGAGGGGTAAAGATGAAAGTGGTGTGGATTCATGTGCGAACGCCATGGGGCTTGCCTTTCGATAGCGACTGCGATTCCTGCGATTCCGATTCCAACGAAACCGCTGGATCATACGAAGTCACTCTGCATCCTGACGAGAGTAGGCCGACCTTGTGTTTTCGAAATGCCAAAGAAACGGAAATAACTGTGTTGCCTGTTTGCGTCTCTTATGATAGGGTGCTCCTGCGATGAACGGAAGGCAACAGGGCTCGGGGAGAACGGTCATATGTCCTGGTGGTTACGAAGCGTACGTGCCGGATCCCCTTCCTCCTGAGATCGAACTCACTCCAGCCCTCCTTCGCTCGCTCTCCGATGCAGACCGCCTGCTGGGGAAGCTGGCCGGCGAGGGACGGGCGCTACGGAACCCGCATCTGCTTATGCGCCCCTTCATCAAGCAGGAGGCCGTTCTCTCAAGCCGCATTGAGGGTACGCAAGCCACACTTGGAGAGCTTCTGGCTTCCGATGCGGGGGCAACAGTGAGCAGGAGTCCTGCCGATTTGCGGGAAGTGGCGAATTACGTCACGGCCCTTGAATATGGCATAGGCCGTCTATCTTCGCTCCCCCTGTCGCTCAGGCTTGTTGCCGAGCTTCACGGGAAACTGATGCAGGGCGTCCGAGGCGAGCAGATGACGCCGGGTGAATTCCGTCGCAGTCAGAACTGGATTGGGCCTCCGGGCTGCACGCTTCAAAATGCATCATACGTTCCGCCGCCCGTCGCGGAACTGATGTCGTGTCTGAGCGACTGGGAGACGTTCCTGCACGACCGCTCGCTCCCACCGCTGATCCAGGCGGCTCTCATGCACAGTCAGTTTGAGGCCATACACCCCTTTCTGGATGGCAATGGTCGCGTTGGCCGGTTGTTGATCACGCTTTTCCTCGTGGAGCGGGATATTCTTCCAACGCCGCTTCTGTATCTTAGCGCTTTCTTCGAGGTCACGCGTCGCGATTACTACGATCGACTCAATGGGGTCACCAGCAATGCAGCCTGGGAGCAATGGATTGAGTATTTCCTGAACGGCGTTGCCCGGATGTCTGAAGATGTCCTAGTGCGGGCCGAAAGAATCAACAACCTGTTCGAAGCATGGCGGAACCTGGCAGCGGGAAAGAGCAAGACCGCGCTGGAGATTCTTCACCTGCTGGAAGAGAATCCGTATTGCACGATCACAAAGACGGCAGAGAAGCTCGGAGTAGCCTTTACCACGGCTCAGCGTGGCATCGATCGCCTGGCAGCACTTGGGGTGCTGGAGCCGGTCGACGACGCAAGGCGGAATCGCGTTTTCTCTGCCCGGGAAGTCATGGATATACTGGATGCGCCTCCGGCTTTCGTTACGGCCTGAACGGGCGGATGTATCAGGAGACAACGATGCCGGCACTGCGGAAAAGAACTCAAATGGGTTGACGGGGCTCTTTGATGTGTTATTATCCATGTAAATAGATTCAGGTAGAGCAAGATATGCATGGATATATAAGAAGAAGCGCTGAATCTGAGGTGTTGTCGGCTCTGGCACGATCACCTGCTGTAGCCATACTTGGGCCGAGGCAGTGTGGAAAATCCACGCTCGCAGAGCATATGTTGCGTGGAAGAGACGCCGTAAGTCTCGACCTACAGTCACGGCAGGACCTCGCCAAACTGGCGGAGCCCGAACTCTTCTTGGAGCAGCATCGGAGTCGCACGGTCTGCCTCGACGAGATTCAAAGACTCCCGGATTTCTTCACTATTCTGCGTTCTGAAATTGATCGTGATCGTCGTCCGGGACGGTTTCTGATTCTTGGCTCTGCTTCCCGTGACCTGATCCGTCAGTCCAGCGAGACGTTGGCAGGCCGCATCGCGTATGTTCCGCTCACTCCGTTTCTGCTCCCCGAAGTGTCTTCCCGCGGCCCACTGTGGGACTTGTGGAGCCGAGGCGGTTTTCCTGAGAGTCTTCTGGCCTCGGACGATGTGCAGAGTGCCGCCTGGCGGCGTGATTTCACGCAGACATTTCTGGAACGGGACATACCGGCCCTCGGGTTTTCGATACCGATGCCTGTCATGGATAGGCTCTGGCGACTACTTGCACACTACCATGGTCAGACGGCGAATTTCAGCAAGCTTGCCGAAGCAGCCGACATTTCCGTGCAGTCACTGCGTAAGTACCTGGCGCTTCTGGAGCAGACCTACATGTTGCGCATGTTGCCCCCCTACGAGGCGAATCTGAAGAAGCGCCTCGTGAAGGCGCCAAAACTGTACGTTAGAGACAGCGGCGTCTTGCATTCCCTGTTGGAGATAGAGTCCTATGACCGTCTTCTTGGTCATAGCGTTGTGGGGGCATCCTGGGAGGGGTTTGCCTTGGAAAACATCGTAGCTGGCCATCCGCTCTGGCGTTCTTCGTTTGTCAGGACGTCAAATGGCGCTGAGGTCGATCTGCTATTGGAGAGAGGGGGGATACGAAAGCTCTACGAATTCAAGGCGTCCAAGGCGCCCAAACCTTCACGCGGTTTCCACCAACTGGTTCATGACCTCCTGCCTCAGTCTGCCGCCATTGTTGCGCCTGTCGATGAGTCGTTTGCTATCGGGAAGGGCGTCCATGTTCTTACGTTGCTTGATGCGGTCGAAGGGCGCCGCGTGGGGCAGAGAGCTTGACTGGGGTCATGGAGAACGGAGTAACATGATGGGCATCAGGCAAACGATAAAGTCTCGCTTGGGGCCGCTGTGGTGGTATTCGGCGCTACAGTTTGTGTTCTCGAAAATTGAGAACTTGGTCAATCTGTTCGTCGGTGCCTTCTTGATGGTGGACTTGGTTGGCCAGGACGACCTCGGTGTAGTGGTTCCCTTCAAGATGATTATCGCTTTCGCGGCACTGCCGATGGGCGTATTGACACGTACGGCCGTAAAGTTCATCAACGCATTCCATGTTGGCGAACAGAAGGGTGAGGTCAAGGCTCTGCTGCGGGACCTGGGTGCAGTGGCGCTGGTCCTGTCGATCTTTTCTGTCTTGGTGCTCTGGCTGGGGCAGGGGCCTTTCCAAGCGCGACTCAAGTTCGAGGATCCGCGTATCTATTGGGTGATGGTAGCAACATTGGTGGTTTCTCTGTGGATGCCGGTGCTGGCCGTGGCGGCTCAGGGATTGATGCGCTTTCGGCATATGATCCTATCGAGCGTGGTCAGGCCACTGGTCTACCTCGTGCTGATGCTGATTCTGCTTAAGCAGTTCCAGTTAATGGGATATCTGATGGCCATGCTTGGAGCTTCATGTGCCGTGCTGCTGTATCTGCTTTGGTCGATCCGCGCGTACATCGGACCGGGAGTCAGGGCATTGAGCTATGGGGCGGAGTGGGGGCGGATTCGACGGTACGGTGTGAATGTTGGGTCCGTGACCTTGCTCCTTGGTTTCGCGGCGATCATTGAGCCGCTGACCATACGACACTTTGCATCGCGCGTCGACTCGGCCGCATACTATGTGGCGTTCATGTTTGGGCAGATTCCTCTGTACCTGTCGGCGGCCTTCACGCCGTTTCTTTTCCCTTTGGTATCCCAGCGTTTTGAGAGAGGAGAGAAGACGGATCATATGTTGATCCAGTCCGTGGTGGCCATGCTCGTTATCGGCGTACCTCTGCTGGTGTTCTTCATCTTTGGCGGGCGCTGGCTGTTGGGATTGCGCCTATCGTGGAGTCAATACGTGAGCTATGCTCCTCTGCTGTGGAAGATCGGTGTTGTTAGCATTCTACAGAGCCTGCTGATAGCGTTTATGGCTCATCAACATGCGTGTAACCGGTTCCGGCACGTGCAGTGGTTTGTCGGTGTGCTCGTTCTGGAGATCGTTCTTCTCTACTTCTTCATGGGATGGCACGAGTTGCGCGGAGTGGTTCCGGGAGAGCTGTGGGAAACGGTCCAAGAAGTGGTGCAGCACAAGTTGGCGTTTGTCGTTTGGATGATGATTGGAACGAGGGCGCTGCTAACTATGACTGCTGCATGGTGCTTCGTGAGGCAAAGACCCTTCTCCTCTACTCAGTTAATCGCGTGAGCTCGGAGCTCGGATTCGGTTCGCTCCGTGGCGGGCCCAGCTGAGTCCGACTGCATCGCTGACGGGTCAAGCGTCCACGACTGCCTCAGACGGACGCGCTTCGCATAGGGTCGGGGATGTGAGAAGTTCCAGGCAGAAACGACCTGGTTGCCGGATTGCATGCCCGGGAACCCATTGGGTTCGAACTGCCAGACTGTCATGTTCGGCAACTGAGAGCTTCCCTTGTACTTGTGCCCGGGTCTTCCGCCGGGGATCGTCTGTTGTTCTACCGTTTCCCATTCGCCGGCGGAGGTGATATCTCCCCATTTCGTCCGCAGGCAGAGGGAAACCAGGCTGCCCTGCACGGTCGGCTCAAAGTCCACTTCCCACGTATGCTTTCCGGGTAGGATATTCAGGCGTCGCACGTCGAGCCGGGCTTTCGAGTCACCCTTGGCGATTTCGATGCCATCCAGCAAGAGGGCGTACTTGCCCCGCATATGGAACCCAATCAGCGCATGGCTCTCATCCTCGTGGAGCCAGATTAGATCCTTCGCTTGTCGGGCTGCCGGCGTGTAGCTGCTAGAGGAGATTTGCTCCAGTGTGGGGCGGATGGATTCGAATCCGTTAGCCCTCTCCCTATAGGCTGCAGCACGCAGGCGCAACAGGTCTGCCCACGGATAGCGGGCGTAGCGCGCTGCGAAGAAGTCGCATCGCGTCGCCGCATCAGCCCACAGGCCTTCTCGCTCAAGCGTGAAGAGCATAGCCATCAGCCCCGGGAGTTCGAACCGGTCGGCCGGGCGCCTGAGCAGCGGCTCTTGGTTGGCTGGTAATGTGCAATCTTGAGGTGTGTCCGCATACCAGTACGACACGCTTGAAAGGTATCCCTGGGCTCGGTGGCGATCCCCAAACTCGATCCCCACCGTAAGCGAATCTTCGAAATCAACTGCGTCGAGCCCGTGGAAGCGGTACTGGTCGGTTCGCATGGCGCCCTTTTCGATCAGCCCGTGGTAAGGGAGATCGAAAAGGCTGGTGTAGTAGTAGGCGCCGTTGAAGTAGTCCTCGAGACCGGTACCAAATTGTCCCGGCTGCTTGCCTTCGTCCGGGAGCACGAATTCGTCTCCTTCGAGGATGGTCCACGATCCATCCTGGCCAATGGCAGTGAGATAGCAGCCGATGTAGTGACCAGAGGATTTGGCAGTGCACAGCGTGAATGGCCGGCCGGATGTCGCAGATGCGGCCCAGTTTGCATGGAAGTACCGGGCTGATGCAGAAGGTTCCGCATCGGAAACGTTCACGGCTGCCTCCACGCGCACGGGAACGGCCCCGTAGTTAGCCAACCCTACGCGCGCTCCCTGGTGGAAAGGCATGGGAAAGCGACAGAGAAACGTGTCGTTGAGACGGGCAAGAGGAAAAGCGGCAAACTCGCGGGTATAGAAGGCATTGCAGAAGAAATCGCCGATGGGAACATCCATGCTGGGACGCTGTTCTCCGTCCCACCACGCTTGCAGGCGGATGTTACGAAGTAAGGCGTGTTTGAGCTGATCGCGCGGGGATGGATCGGCAATACGAAGCACCATGGATGTGATACTACCCGAACCGGTATGGTCGGAGACGACGGTACTTGCCCCAGGCTGAAGCGTATGGGTCTGGCCAGGGCTTTCACTGGACAGGGAAAGCATGGTCTGTCGGTCCTTTTCGAGTGCAGTGCTGGCCGCCACGATGGCGTTGCTCTGCGCTGGGGAGAGAGTGCTGGGCCAGGACTGAGCTGTCATGCTCGAGTCTGTCAGCGTATAGTTGATATGGAAGTAATTGCGGTCATTAATCTGCAGACGGGAAGGCTCCATCTCGATGCGAAGGCTCTTGGCGAACGGGATGGGAACCGTACAGAATCTCCCTCCGCCCGACTTGCCTGCAAGGGGACCGAGGAATGGGAACTCACCCCCAAACATCTCTTTGAGCGTCGGCGTTAGACGAGGCGTGGATTCACCGTCAAAGAAGAAGAACAGGCGTTTGGCATAGAATGTAGCGACCCAGATGCGCGAAATATAGCCGGGTCCATCTAAGTCCAAGATCGTTACCCGCCCACTTGAGTTTGTGCCGGACCAAACAGCCCAGTCCCTGTTGCCACCGGACCGGTCGTAAGAAGATTCAAGAAATGATTCTCCGAGCGGTCGCTCGGAAAAAACATCAGGATTGGCCATTCGCATCACGAGCGACTCGACCGTCACGGGAACGTCCGGGGGTGGCGTTGGGCGGCGGCAGGAGGCGACCAAGGCGGCGAGAAGAATGGATAGGGCTAGAGTGGTGACACGCGGCGTCTTCATGGATGTGTTTATAGCAGACGATTCAGGTAGAAGGAAGAAGGGAAGCCGCTTGCCTTTGGTCCGTGCGTATGTCTATTCTGTAGTCAAGATAGGCTTCGGTCGGGGAGCTTGGTAGGAAGGAGAGGCGCGATGAGACGAGTGCTGTTTCTGTTGTTGGCTGCTGCAAGTGTGATGGCTCAGGGCGTCTCGGGCTATACCGTGACAGACGGCCCAGAGAATGCATGGCGCTATTCTTGCAAAGGACAAATGAGCGGGTCTACGACGTGGTATGCGTCGAGCCCCGCTGACCTTGAAGGAATAACGTTCGAAGGATACGTCACGTATGCCACTGGGTATCCCGGGTGGTTCACTACACCGAGCGGCGATCAGTTTCGTGTCATCGAGACATGGGTGGTGTCGGACGCGGATGTCGTTCTGTCCCTCTCGGTGGGGGGTGGCGATGGACATTCGGTGTTCTTAGACGGTGTGTTTGTGGCCGGTGCCAGCCACGGGGTGGACCTAAACTCGGCCCTGGAGTTACAGGCGGGTGTCCCTCGTAAGTTGCTCCTGACATCCAACAATGCGGGTGGCGGATGGCACGTAAGGGTCTCGGCCCGTATCGGTGATGTGGGAGACTTTGTGCCCTTGGAGGACTTGCCGGGAATCAGTATCCATGCGGAAGGGGTGCCCGATGGCCCGACGACGGCGTTTCTTGTTGCCGACAGTGCTTCTCTGACGGCCTCAGAGCGTGAGTTTCTCGCGATGGTTCGGGCAGGTGGCGATGTGGATGTACTGGATGCCGACGATGTGAAGGGTGGAGGGGTGGACCTCTCTCGGTTCAATGCATTCTGCACGTTTGGATATGGTACGAGTGCGATCACCAGTGTTTTCGACCAGGTGTTCTGTGATCGGATTCTTGAGGCCGTTGAATCTGGCGCAACACTGGTCGTAAATCGCCAGGCAGAGGGGGCCTGTCTTCTGATCGCGGGGGGCTATTCGGGAGAAGGAGTAATTGGGAACTGGACTCCTGCCTATACGGATACACGATTTGTGACCGCCACTGCAGCAGGCGAGCCATTGATGGAAGGCGTGGTGCCGTATACCGGGGATCCGAATGCCCACTCCGTGTTCTACTGGCACTCGGTTGAGTCGGAATCGATGATGTGGCGGGTCGAGAATGGGCGGACGTATAGTGGTTACTTCCAGCGTGGTCCGCACGTCCAGGAGCCTGACGGTCGTCTCACTGAGGGATTTACAGCCTCAACAGTTGTCTATGGCGGTCCACGGACGCCGTTCTGGTATCGTGGCGAGGGACGCGTTATCGAACTGTCGACTATTCATTGGACGTTTGATCAGGCAACAGGGGACGGTGGAACTGTGGGCCCGGCGGGGCAGCAGATACTAGCCAACATTGCTACGCTGCCGAGATTCGGTGATAGCGGTGTGGGGGATGACTTGGTGCTGCACTACGAGTTTGATGCGGATGACGGGGCGGTGGCCTTGGATTCGAGTGGGTATGGGCATACGGGGGATGTTCACAATGCTGTCTGGGTGGCTGATGGTCAGGCTGGCGGGGCGTTGCAGTTTGATGGGTACGGAGACTATGTCCGCGTGCCGAACACAGACCTGCTGAATCCGACGCAGTTTACGGTGTGTGCATGGGCGCAAACTGATCTTGTCTCGGTCCCGTGGCCGGAGCGGGCGATCTGTGGGAAGCACGTGGCGGGAATCAACCAGCATTATTACTGGCTCATGCAAGCGGATGACAGGCTTCGCGTGACGATGGTTGGTGAGCCGGGGAGTGGAAACCCCAGCTACCTGTATGGTGATGTGGCCCCGCTGGTTCGGCAATGGGCGCATGTGGCGTTAACCTGTGACGGTTCGATGAAGCGGCTTTACGTTAATGGGGTTCAGCAGGACGCAGTTCCAGAGAATACCTATAGTGGAAACCCCTATGACCTGCTGATCGGAGCAGGCGAATTCGCCTACGCGGGAGGTCCGCCGCAGCGCTGGTGGCAGGGCAAGATCGATGATTTCCGGCTCTATAACCGGGCTCTCACGCAGCAGGAGCTGGTTGAGCTGGTTGGAGATCCCGGCCCCGGCGAGTACGACGGCGTGGTCAGTGACGTTCTTGCAGTTGGTTGGGATGAGCGCGTGGGGTTGCGCTGGGTGGCTCCGGAGGATCCGGCTTCGTCCGCTTCGCTGGACTACGCCAGGACAAGCTCTGCGTTCGCAGGGGTTCGGGTTCAGATGACGGTGGGTGGGCCGCCGACGGGGCCGGACGATGGTGTTACTGTGTATGATGGCGCACGGTCGACGACGGTGGTGACGGGGCTGACCGATGATGCCGTCTATGAGTTCGGGCTGTTTGCGTATGATGCCAGTGGCACGTTCGGGCCGGGAGTGTTTGCTGAGGCGATGCCCTATAACAAGACGCGGCCCACACTGGAATGGAAGCCTGTCGATGGGGCAACGTGGTACCGGATTCGGATGTTCGGGCGCGGGGGGCGGAATCTTGACCAGTGGCTGGAGCAGGCTGAGCCCGGCTGGCGGGTTGACCATGATCTGGCGCCGGGTCGTCACATGTACCAGGTGCGCGGCTGGGTGCCGATCAGTGGCCCGACACGCTGGTGTCGTCCGCGGCGTATCCGTATTCCGGCGCGTATTCCGGAAGCTGCCCCGGCGACGGTGTCGCCGCGGGGTGACGTGTTGTCGAGTCAGGTCCGGTTCGTGTGGGACTGGGTGGAAGATGCCATCTGGTATGAGGTACAAATTCGCATCGAGGGTGGTGTGTGGACGGCGTTCTGGGTGCAGGATGTGCTGGAACGTTCGGTGGCGGGATTGCCGTGGGATGTCGAGGGCAAGTGGCGGGTCCGGGCTTGCGGTCTGGATGGACGCGGACGTTGGAGCGAGTGGCTGGCTTTCGAGCATGAGGAGGACGGTGGCGGGGATGGCGACGACTTCATTGGCGTAGGTGACGATGACGACGACGATGACGACGATGATGACGACGACGATGACGACGACGATGACGATGCTCCAGGGGCGGGCATAACCATAGAGTACATCAGTGATGCCGGGGGGATCGTGTATGATCTGGAACCGTTTACGCTTTATGGCGACGAGGTGGAACCAGGGCTTCGGCTATCCACGGCGCCGTCGGTGCCCGGTTCAGGCCAGGTCGTGCTGACATGGGAATCGGAACCGGGAACAACCTATACGGTCTACGGATGCACGAATCTCCTTGGAGACCAATGGCAACCGGTCGAGACACTGGTCGGGGATGGGACAGAACTGGAGTTCCGGCACACCAGCAGCATAGCCCCCATGATGTTCTACCGGTTGGGTGCCGAGTAGCAGCGCGCTCCCGGGGCAAAAAGAGTCAATGATGCCCACGGAGTCATGAGGGTCGACGGCGGCTACCAACTCACTGCCGGTTGCCTTGATAGCGGCCAGGTGCCTGGGGGCAATGAAGCCCGCGGCGCCAATCAGGGCAAATCTCTGCGGTCTCGTTGACATGGTCAAATGTCTGTGTCCGTTGCGGTCAATACTTCCTGTCGGCGACTATATGAAACAGCGTAGCAAATAGTCAGAATACATGAGTTCAAGAAAGCGTATGAGGTGGTGATTCGGTGGGGCTGTGGGACGGGGGAGGTCAAGGATGGGGAGGAGGTCGAAGGCCGGAAGCCGGAAGCCGGAAGCCGGAAGTCGGAGGGCGGAGATCGGAATGGCCCCAGGCATTCTGCTTGGGTTATGATCCTCCGTCGCCCTGTGGGCTATGGAGGACTCGTGTGCGACTCCTTTGGGGTGCGGGGGAGGATGACCTGTAGAAGTATCCGTCTCCGCTGCGCTACGCCGTGACAAGCGTGTGGAAGCATGGGGCGGAACAGCATCAGGAAGAGCTGCTTGAGGATTGGAAACTTGCCGAGAAGCACGGGGATCTCAAGGCGATTGAGCCACTACGATAATACGTCGATATGTACTGGGATATCACAGATGCTGAATATGAGGCTGAGTACCGGATTCGTGTTCGTTTCCGTGATGGAAATTCTGGTGTTGTCGATCTCAAGCCGTTGATCGAGAAGGGAGGCGTTTTCAGCGCCCTGCGCGACATGGAGGCGTTCAGGGCTTTCTCTGTCGATCCCGAATGGCATGTTCTGTCCTGGGAAGACGGCCGGATTGATGTTGCCCCCGAAACAATCTATGAAGAGGCAACCGGAGAGAACGTTCTTCCGCTTGTTGCGGAGAGCCGCGCTTCCTACGGCACTCAAGCATAGGCGGCATCCCTTTCATCGTCTTTTTTTACGGTTCGTCCGCAGAATCTATGGGTGGGCAACGGCACCTGCACAATCAGGAAGTGATTGCGAGGCGCGGAGAAAGAGGTGCAAATCTTGCGAAGAACGGGCAAGATTATTCCGTAACAGAATTGGCCGGGTCGCATAGAGCGGTTAAGCAGGTCGTTTAAGAGTAACCGGGCAAGGGTGGCGGTTAAGCAATCGAGTCAATGTCGGTCGTGGAACAGTTGCCCATTCTGATCCAGATTACCTTGGGTGGGAATCCGATGAGGGCACTGCGATCACTGTAATCCGCATCCTTTGTCACGATGATGAAATCGTTGCGCGGGCGAACGCCCATAGTTGGATGTCGTTTGCCCGGGCCAGCCCGAGGTCCTTCCCCTCGCAAGTAAAGCCAAGCTTATGCCTGGCGCACCCTCGTCTCGATCGCCGTCGACTGAACTCGCATGCCACAGTTGACTCACAATAAACTCGCGACCGCAGAAACCCAGGGGTGGCGGTTTACTAAGACCTCTGGCATTGAAGCTCAACCCGGGGCAATCTTGTACTGTATGCCATTATGCAGATATAGATAAAATGGTCTTGATGTTGCTCGGATAAGCATTATGCTGACTTGTGTAAACGAAGGGAATAGACCATGAATCCATTCAAGTATGGGCAAGTTGTGCGTGGACGCGATTTCTGCCCGCGTCCGGAGTTACAAACGGCTCTTGCGAGTCATGTGGAGTCACGGCAGAACGTCCACGTGACAGGAGAGCGACGCACTGGGAAGACGTCGCTTATTCTTGAAACAGTTTCGAAACTGAAGCTGTCTCTCATTCACGTCGACCTGTTTCAGGTTAAGTCGACGCATGACGTGTACATGAGGATGCTTGACGGGGTTCTCACCCACAACACTTCGACCGCTTTCGTCAAGAGGTTGATGCAGGGCATCGCTTCGTTGAGGCCGACCATGAGTTACGACCAAGTCTCGGGAGCGCCCTCCATCAGTATTGCCCCTTCTGAGAACGTCATGCCGGCAACCGTTGTTGGATTGCTCGATTTCATCAGAGAGAAGCTGGGCCAACGTGGGCTGGTGGTCTTTATCGATGAGTTCCAGGATGTGACCGAGCTGAAAGAAAAGGATGAGATGCTCGCGCTGATGAGAAGTCGAATCCAGTTACATGCGGATATCACCTATGTCTATGCCGGAAGCGTCAGAAGACGGATGGATGACATTTTCTACAATCCGGACAGCCCTTTCTACAAATCGGCCCTTCCCGTTAAGGTGGAGAGTCTCAACAGCCTGACATTCAGCAACTATCTGATGCAGCGCTTTGCATCCGGAGGAAGACCCGTTTCCGGTGAGATCATTGAACAGATATTCGATCTGACTCATTCGAATCCCGGTGATGTTCAAGAACTCTGTAACGCGTTATGGGATGTGACGGCTGATGAGTCGGCCATTCGCGACGATGACGTTGGCCGGGCAGTTATGGAGATCTTCATCAGGGAGAAGCCCTATTACGAACAGGTTGTCAGCGCGATCAGCGATACTCAGCTCAGGTTTCTGCGGGGATTGGCTGAATTCGATGGCAAGCAGATCTACTCCAGAGCATTTCTTGAGTACACGGGAATCAAGCAGCCTGCGTCTGTTACGCGTGCGCTCAAGCGAATGGTGGATCTCAAAGTCGTCTATACCTATGGCAAGCAACACAAGTTCGCCAGCCCGTTCTTCCGGCTGTGGCTGCTCGACGCCGTAGGGGGCAAGTCTTGATGTGGCTGAGTAGAAGTGGGTAGGGTCAGATAATAGCATTCTCCCGTCTGGGTCGTGGGAGAGGGGCGGGGGGAGGGCTATGATGTGGCACCCCTTTGGGGTGCGGTAGGAAGAGGGTCAGGCAGGCTGAAGCACCTTCTTGTCTACATCTAGGATGTAGGAGAGGATGGTGCGTATGTCAAAGCGCTTGGAGGCATCCAGAATCTCGATGCCGACCAGGCGACCGTTGGTTGTTGTATCGAGGTTGACGCCTTCGGTCAGCTCGGAGACGCCATCCGGCGTTTCGTCGCCCAAACGCAGGTAGAGCGCGTCGACTTCTTTATCGTAATGTACTTTCATCGCGTCGCCTTCTTCACTGGATACGCTGTGATCACAACCGTTTCTTCAGTCTTTACCTCATAGACAACCTTGATCGGCAACCTGCGGCCGGGAAGATGACGTGTTACACTCTGACGACCAGGTTCATCGGCCAGCGGCAGGAGCTTGGTAACGGCTTCCTCGTTGATGTCATACAGCTTCATCCTCCTTCGCGCATGTCGGGAGAATCGAACTTGTGCCATGCGGTGCTCCGATTGTCCTGCTCTGACTAAGATTATGCACTGGGGCAGAAGCGATGTCCAGATGTTAGACAGGGCACTAATCCCCGAACTTGGCGGCGAGATGAGCCTGAACGGAGGGGGGGACGAACTCGCTGGTGTCGCCGCCGAGCTGGGCGACTTCGCGGACCGTACTGGAGCTGACGTAGCTGTGGATTTCTTTGGGCATCATGAAGAGCGTTTCGATCTCGGGTTCGAGCTTACGGTTGGTCAGGGCCATCTGGAACTCGTACTCGAAGTCGGAATAGGCGCGCAACCCGCGAATCAGTATCCCTGCGCCCTTGGCGCGGGCGTACTTCACGAGCAGATCGTTAAACGTGTCGACTTCGACGTTTTCGAACTGCGCCGTCACCTCGCTGGCCATGGCCAGGCGCTCTTCCACACTGAAAAGTGTCGATTTCGGCGTCGATTCCGCAACGGCGAGTACGACGCGCTCGAAAATCTCGGACGAGCGTTCGATAAGGTCGAGATGTCCCAATGTGATGGGGTCGAATGTACCTGCGTAGACAGCGGTCGTTCTCATAGTAGGACTCCTCTTGTCTGTTCGTGGCTGTTAGGAGCGAGTCATGGACGTTCCGGCATTTCCCTCGCGCAATCCAGCCGCAGATACTGTGGCGATCCCCCTCTTCAGTGATCGGGGGATCATTGACTCCTGCCGGGTAAACCGGCAGGGGGTCAGATTACGTGCTGTCAGTGCGTGCAAATGCTCTTATGCGTGTCTTTCCGTATTCACGATCGACCACAGTCTGCCAACCCTCGGGCGCCTCGGTCTTAGATGCGCGGCGTCCACCGGGTGATTCATACATGAAAATGCCGTCCTTGGCCAGCACCTGTCCTTCACGGATCAGCTCAAGCAGCTCGGTGAGCGGATCCTGCTGACCTGTCCGGGCATCAGCATAGGGCGGGTCGGCGTAAATGATGTCGTAAGGGGGACGTCCCGCGGCGCGGCGCAGGAAGCGCAATGCGTCGTCTGCGACCACTCTTGTGTTGCTTCCGACTTCTGACCTCTGGCCTCCGACCTCCGACACATTGGCGCGTAGCACGGCCAATGTGGAACGGTTCTGCTCTACCCAGGTGATTTCAGCGGCGCCGCGACTGAGCGCTTCAAGGCCGACAGCTCCGGAACCGGCGTACAGATCCAGAAACCGCGCGTCCGGTACACGAGACATCAGGATGTTGAACACGGCCTGGCGTACCATGTCCTGCGTGGGGCGCACGCCAGACTTCGGTGTCCGCAGATTCCTGCCCCTGTACTGACCTCCTGTGATGCGCATGGCGGGACTGTATAATAAGGGATACAGAAGTCGGAAGTCAGAAGTCGCAAGAACGCTTTCCCTTGCCGGGAATTGGGCGGGCGCGGTAGATTGAAGGCATGGAAGCGATCATCATTGCGCGGCTGCCCGAGGAGGGCGAGCAGTTCAAGGGCGAGGATCCGCCAGAGGTTCTGGAGGTGCAGCCGGACGATGCGGTGGTTTCGGTGGGACCACTGCGCTATGACCTCACGGCGACACCGCTGATGGGGGATGAGCTGCTGGTGAGGGGAAATGTTCGGTGTGAAGTCGTCTTCCGATGCTCCCGCTGTGCTGCAGAGTTCGCCCGGGAGGTGGCCGAAGACCCCTATGTGCGGTCCTACGAACTGCACGATGAAACCGAATCTGTGGACTTGACCCCCGATATGCGTGAGGCTACACTCCTCGCCTTTCCTGCATACCCGGTGTGCGATTCGGACTGTTTGGGACTATGTTCGAAGTGTGGGAAGGACCTGAACGAGGGCCCGTGTGAGTGCGTCCCTGAACCGGATGCGCGTTGGGACCAGCTCAGGGGTTTAGAGCTTTAGGGGGAAAACATGGCAGTACCGAAAAGAAAGTCATCGAAAAGCAAGATTCGTACACGCAGGGCGTCTCATAAGACGACTGTGAATCCTGCCAAGCCCTGCCCTGAGTGTGGCGCTGCACAGCAGCCGCACCGCGCCTGTCCGTCCTGCGGTTACTATCGCGGCCGACAGGTTGTCTCAGTTTCGGCAGAGTAGCTGAATCGGATCCAGGAGTGCCCGAGACAGGGACACTTCGCGTTAACCCAGGGCGATAGCCCTGGGTTTTCCATAGGTTGGCAGAAGCGCCACGGGGCGCGGGAGAGACAACTCGCATGCGAATTGCGGTAGATGCCATGGGAGGGGATCATGCCCCCCGCGAGATCGTACGAGGCGCAGTGGATGCGGCCCGGCGACTGGAGGGAGTGACCCAGATACTCCTGGTTGGAATCGAGGACGCCGTACGTGCGGAGCTGTCCGAGCTAAGCAGTATTCCTTCGAAGATCGAGGTCGTCCATGCCTCCGAAGTAGTGGATATGGACGAGAAGCCCGTTGAAGCGTTGCGCCGCAAGAAGGACTCCTCCATTGCACGGGCCGTCGATCTCGTCAAGAAGGGCGACGCCGATGCTGTTGTTTCTGCCGGAAACACCGGTGCGGTCATGGTGTCGGCGACACTCCGGCTCCGTAAGCTCGAAGCCGTGGAACGTCCCGCCATTGCCACGGTCATGCCGACCCGTAATCGACCTTTCGTATTGCTCGATGCCGGGGCGAACACGGACTGCACGCCGAAGTTCCTGGCCCAGTTTGGCGTTATGGGGCAGGTCTACTCGCGGCTGATCCTCGGCCAGGAGAACCCCATCGTTGGGTTGCTCAGCATCGGTGGCGAGGAGGTCAAGGGCAACGATATGACCCGCGAAACCTTCAAGCTTCTCTCCGATTCCGGTCTCAACTTTCGGGGCAATGTCGAGGGACATGACCTCTTCGAGGGCGAGACTGACGTGGTCGTGTGCGATGGCTTCGTTGGCAACGTGGTTCTCAAAACCGCCGAGAGCGTGAGCATGGCCATTGGCCATTGGCTGAAGAAGGAGTTTAAGAAGAATCCGATCCGAATGCTGGGTGCAGTGCTTCTCGGTGGTGCACTCCGCACGATGAAGAAGAAACTGGATCCCGAAAGCTATGGTGGCGCACCGTTGCTCGGCGTGAACGGCGTGTGTATCATCACACACGGTTCGTCGAGCGCCCGGGCAATTTACCATGCCATTCGCGTCGCAAAGGACTCGGTCGTGGGCCATCTGAATGACGCGATTGTGGAGAAGATCAAGGCTTTGGACGGCAGGCTGTAGAGGATTAGCCGCGAAAGAGCGCAGCGAACGCAAAGAAAGAAGATTACATGACACGCGCAGTCAGGATATCAGGTACCGGTTCTTATCTTCCCGAGAAGGTTCTGACCAATTACGACCTCGAGAAGATGGTCGATACGACGCATGAGTGGATTCATACGCGGTCGGGTATCTCCGAGCGTCACATTGCGGCGGAAGGCGAGGCAACGTCGCATATGTCTGCCGTGGCGGCAAGGAACGCTCTCGATGAGGCGGGAATCAAGGCCGAAGAGCTGGACATGATCATCGTCGGCACGATTACGCCTGACATGGTCTTCCCCAATACGGCGTGCTTTGTGCAGGACCAGATCGGGGCCAAGAACGCCTTCTGTTTCGATGTCGAGGCCGCATGCTCCGGCTTTCTCTACTCGATAGACATCGCCCGTAACTACATCTCCAACGGTTCGGCAAACAACGTCCTTGTTATCGGAGCCGAAAAGCTGAGCAGCATTACGGACTGGGAAGATCGCGCTACCTGTGTCCTGTTTGGCGATGGCGCCGGTGCGGTGGTGCTGAGTGCTGCCGAAGAAGGGCAGCGCGGCATCATGGGAACGGTCATGGGGTCGGACGGCAGCCTGAACGAATTGCTCAACGTGCCCGGAGGCGGCAGCCGTCATCCCGCATCGCACCAGACGATCGACGATCGGATGCACTACATGAAGATGACGGGGCGCGAGGTATTCAAGCACGCGGTCCGTTGCATGTCGGACGCGGCCGTTACAGTGCTGGAGAAGGCGGGGCTGACGGTAGATGATGTCGCCTGCATCATCCCGCACCAGGCCAATGCCCGCATCATCAACGCGATTGCCTCCCGTCTCGGCACCGAAGACGGTAAGGTCTATATGAATCTGGAACGCGTGGGCAACATGTCGGCGGCGTCTGTGCCCGTTGCGCTGGACGAAGCCGTTCGTTCCGGTCGGATCAAGCGTGGCGATGTCGTGCTGTTTGTGGTGTTTGGCGGTGGATTCACGTGGGGGGCGTCGGTCCTTGAATGGTAGAGCCGCTCCGGCCCGGGGGAAGGTCCTCCGCCCGGCCGTCCCGGAATACCGGGCCGCCAAGGAGCGGGTGACCTTCCCCCGGGCCTCCGCTGGGGGTAGGTAGGTCCCTGGTGAGGTCGGAAGGCCTCCGCTGGGGGTACTACCTTTCTGCGGGTGTGGGGGGTATAGGGGGGTATGGAGAATAGGCGCGGCGGAGGGCCGCACGGGGAGTGAGAGTATGAGTGCTGCATTGATTTTCTCGGGCCAGGGCGCCCAGTCGGTGGGAATGGGTAAGGATCTGGCGGACAAGTATCCGGTTTGCGCCGATCTCTATGCCAAGGCAGATGAGGTCATTGGCTACGAGCTGTCGAAGATTTGCTTTGAAGGGCCGGACGAGGAACTGACGAAGTCGAATCATTGCCAGCCGGCCATCTTCGTCACAAGCGTGGCATGTGCCAAGGCGCTGGAGGCTGAGGGCGTGGGGCCCCAGGCTGTCGCCATGGCTGGTCTGAGTCTGGGCGAGTGGACTGCGCTGCACATGGCAGGCGTGTTGAGCTTTGAGGACACGGTCAAGGTGCTTGAGGCGCGTGGTCGTTTCATGCAGGAGGCTTGCGATGAGCAGGCGGGCGGTATGGTCAGCATCATTGGGCTCTCACGTGAACAGCTTGACGGTATCTGCGCCGAAGCGGGCGTGACAGTAGCGAATCTCAACTCGTCGGCCCAGACGGTGTTGTCGGGGCCGAAAGCGGGAATCGAGAAGGCTGAAGCGTTCGCCACAGAGGCAGGCGCGAAGCGGGCGATCATCCTGAACGTGGCTGGGGCGTTCCACTCGCCACTGATGGCCTCAGCCGCGACCAAGCTGGACGAAGTGTTGGCCGGTGTCACTTTCAATGAGCCGACTGTCCCCGTATTGTCTAATGTCATGGGTGAGCCGCATGCAGGCGCGGACGCGATCCGGGCCAATATGGTCCGCCAGGTGACGGACTCGGTCTTATGGCTGTCGTGCGTTGAGTGGATGCAGGCGCAGGGCGTGAACCGGTACGTCGAGTGTGGACCAGGCAGGGTTCTGACGGGGCTGATCAAGCGGATTGCGGCCGGTGCCACGCTGCAAAACGTGAATGATGTCGCGTCGGCGCTCCGGCTAAGGTAAGCCATTCTTGGCTGGAGATCGCGGAATACCGCGCTCAAAGGCCTGCGAAGGGCTCACCTTAGCCTTCGCTTGGGGTAGGTTGAAGGCACGGCACAGACATACCCAATGACGAAATGCCCAAAGAAACCAAGCAGCGAAATGCGAAACATGCGGTGTGCTTTCGTCCGGGCTTCGTCATTCGTCATTCCTTGGGTATTCGGGTACTTGGGTGTTTCGTCATTTCCGAGTCCTTAGCATAGCGTGTAGAGTCTGATGTGGTTTACCCCAGCATTCACTGGGGGATGGGGTAGATGATAGGGGAAGGAGTGAGGAAATGGGTGCGTTAGACGGTAAGGTTGCGATAGTGACGGGTGCAGCGCGCGGAATCGGCGCGGCGATCGCGGTTCGCCTGGCGAACGAAGGCTCGGATATTGCGCTGTGCGATCTTCAGGAGGACTGGCTGACGGAAACGGCCGAGGCCGTGAAGGCGGCGGGTCGTGACGTGGGGTGTTTTGGCGTGGATGTCAGCGACTCGGACGGCGTCAATGGGGTGGTCGAGAAGGTGGTGTCGGCACATGGCGGCGTCGATATACTGGTCAACAATGCGGGGATCACACGCGACACGCTGATGATGCGAATGTCGGACGAAGATTGGGATGCGGTCCTGAACGTGAATCTGAAGGGAACCTTCCTGTTCACGCGTGCCGTAGCTCGCCCGATGATGAAGAAAAAGGCCGGTACAGTGGTCAATATCGCATCGATTATTGGCTTGATAGGTAATGCCGGTCAGTGTAACTATTCGGCGTCAAAGGCCGGGGTTATAGCACTCACGAAGTCCTCAGCGAAGGAGATGGCCTCGCGAAACATCCGCGTAAATGCGGTTGCACCGGGCTTCATACAGTCGAAAATGACCGACGCATTGTCGGAGGACATTCGGGACAAGATGCTGGGGGCTATTCCGATGAAGCGTTTCGGAACTCCGGAAGACGTGGCAGATGTTGTAGTGTTCCTCGCGGGGGATACGTCCGGCTATATGACTGGGCAGGTTTTGACCGTGAGTGGCGGAATGGTAATGTAGAGTCCAACCTATAGAAGGAGAAGTAACATGGCTCTTGAGGACAAAGTAAAAGAGATCATCGTGGAACAGCTCGGCGTTAACGCCGACCAGGTTACCGCCGAGGCCTCGTTCATTGAGGATCTGGGTGCCGACTCGCTCGATACGGTCGAGCTGGTTATGGCGTTCGAAGAAGAGTTCGGTGCCGAGATTCCGGATGAGGACGCTGAGAAGCTCACGAGCGTGGGTGCTGTCCTCAGCTACCTGAAGGAAAAGGGCTTTGACGCCTAAAGGCTTGAGGTGATCGTAACCGGGAGGACCCAGTGATGGTTCTCCCGGTTATTTCATTTCTGGGTACTTGCGGGCTTCATGACGTGGGAGATGTAAGGCCCGGTTCGCTGCAATGCAGCAAGAACATCGAACATCGAACAAGGAACATCCAACGCAGAACTGAACGAGTCTTGAGGATAAGCGGTTGTCAGGCCGACTATTCGCCGACTCTCGCAGCGTTGGATGTTGGGAGTTCCTTGTTGGCTGTTGGATGTTCAAAGCAGTGAGACTGGCGCGCACTTAAGCAGCAGTACAGTGCGCTGACTGGTGTTGATGAAGGAAAGGGCGTAACGATGAGACGAGTAGTCATTACGGGGCTGGGTGTTGTTTCTCCTCTTGGCTGTGACCTGTCGACGGTGTGGCAGAAGTTGCAGGCAGGGGAATCGGGCATTGGCCCAATCACGAAGTTCGACGCGACGGACTTCGATAGCAAGATCGCTGGTGAAGTGTCCGATTTCGATCCGAGCGTGGCAATCGATCGCAAGGCCATGCGTCGCATGGACGAGTTTTCGATCTTCGCCATGGCAGCGGCCAAGTCGGCCGTTGAGGATTCCGGCGTCGATTTCTCGGCGGAAGATCCAACCCGTATGGGCGTGATTGTCTCCTCCGGTATCGGTGGGCTGAGAACTCTTGAAGTACAGGCCAAGAGCATGCTGGAGCGCGGTCCGGGCCGCTGTTCCCCGTTCATGATCCCGCAGATGATCATCAACATGGCGGGTGGCCTGATTGCCATCGAGTACGGCTGTCAGGGCCCCAACTACGCAGTGGTTACAGCCTGTGCCTCGGCTTCACACGGCCTCGGTCTCTCCATGCAGAGCATTCAGCGCGGTGAAGCCGACGTGATCATCAGCGGAGGCAGCGAGGCCTCGGTTACCACGCTGGGCGTGGGCGGTTTCTGTGCGATGAGGGCGCTGAGTACGCGGAACGACGATCCTACGGCGGCGAGCCGTCCGTTCGACGTTGACCGTAACGGTTTCGTTATCGCCGATGGTGGCGCTATCATTATCCTCGAGGAACTTGAGCACGCCAAGGCGCGCGGCGCCAAGATCTACTGCGAGCTGGCGGGCTTTGGCATGACCTGCGACGCCTACCACATAACGGCGCCAACCGAGAGTGGTGATGGCGCTGCGCGCGCCATGAAGATGGCGATGGATAGCGCCGACGTAGCACCGGCGGACGTCAGCTACATCAACGCGCACGGTACGAGCACGCAGCTCAATGACGTCATGGAAACAGCGGCCATCCGCGGGGCGCTGGGCGATGCAGCGGATAACGTGATGGTGAGCTCAACGAAATCGATGACCGGACACATGCTCGGTGCAGCGGGAGGGTTCGAAGCTGCGGTCGTAAGCCTGGCGCTGCGTGACCAGGTGGTGCCGCCGACAATCAATCACAAGCAGCCCGATCCGAAATGCGATCTCGACTACGTTCCGAACGAGGCGCGTGAGGCGGCCGTGAACGTCTGTCTGAGCAACTCGCTGGGATTCGGTGGCCACAACGCCTGTCTGGCCTTCAAGAAGATTTAGAGGCAGGAAAGACTGCCATGCTTGCGGCTCGCTGGGGACAGCTCGCCCTACCTGGCATTCGATGTGTCTAGATCGACCCTGTCCGAAAAGGGTTGGGACATCAGAAAGGGCGAATGACGGAGAGAATATCCAATATCCAACAAGGAATCTCCAATATCCAAGGTAAGACTTCGGTCGATACCGACGGAAACCGCGGAAGGTAGCGTGAAGTCCGGCAGAAGTTCCCCCCCTTGTAAATTGGATTTGAGTGTTGGCTATTGGATATTGAGATTCCAAAGAGCGCAGATACCTTTTCGGACGACGTCTAGATCGTGGCTGGGGTAGCTCTCCGAGCGAGCCGTGTCAGCGCTTGGGACTCCTCCTCTACTCTGTCGCGAAGACGGACATGCCCTTCCTGATCTTGTCGGCTCCGCTCAATGGGGTCAGGTAGGCGATCTTCTCTTTGACTTTGGCGGCTTTGGCGGTCGCGATGGTGGTCAATTCGGTGTCGAGCACTTCGCCGGTGTCCTCGTCCACAAGCTCCTCGACCTCTCCGATGGAGAACTCCGCGCCCTTGGTAACGCCTTCGCGTGAGCCGCGATTCATGATGATTTTGCCTTTCTTGGCCATCATGATGGTGCCTTCCCAGGGGATGTCCTCAAGCTGCTCAACCAGGAACTCGAGACCTTGGCCGACGGCATCCTCGCACGCCTTGCCGACGTTATCCTTCTTGAATCCCGCTAAATCCCCGCGCAGACCGCCCAGCTTGGAGCCGTGATAGCCAACGGAGAGGCCCTTGCGACCGGACTTGCCCACCAGCTTCGTGGAGGCGACGACCTGGCCTGTCTCGGAATCGACAACATACATCGTGATGTTCACTTCCGCGCTGTCTTTGCTGCCGCCAAGGCTGATCCCCTTGAAGCTGAATCGCCCTTTTCCTCCCTTGGTGCTCGACTGCACGTGTGTGATCTCGCCCTTGACCAGAAGCTGGGCAGGCGTCATTCGTCCGATCTTCGGAGCCTTCTTTCCACCGGCCACGCGCCCGCTGGCGGCGAAGTCCTGTTCTGCCATGGCTTCGACCCGCATCTCCTTGTCACCCAGCACAATGAACCAGCCGGACTGCTGGAGTGCGTCGGTGAGAATCGATGTGAAGCCATCCCCGATAGCCCACTGCCCGCGCCACCCCGCCTTGTTTCTGAAGGTGCTGACCGTAATGGAATAACGTAGGTTCCCCTTGTTCTCGGGAATTCCGGCCAGGCATACCGTGGCCAGCGTCAACAATGCGAGGGAGAGAAGAAGGCATCTCTTCATAGCGTGTGCTCCTGTGGGTTGGTTTCCTATGCGCTCATGCTAACGGGATGGGTAGGGAGGGGCAACCGAGATTTTCCGCCGTTACGAAAAATCAGGTTGTTAGACTGTAGGCTGTAGGCTATAGGATTAGAGACCGGAAGGATCAATGTCCTGCACTATGTCAGACCTTCAGCCTACAGTCTACAGCCTATAGCCTTCTCCCCATGAACGGACTGGATTTTCTGCTCGCGAATCGCACACACCTGCGCGTGTTGCGTGTTCTGTTCGAGGCGGAAGGACAGATGACAGGGCGAGCCGTACAGCGTGCGGCGGGGCTTTCAAATAAGGTCACGATGGACGCGCTTCACAGGCTCGTGGAGCTCCGAGCACTCCACGTTGAACCTCATGGGCGGTCGCAACTCTACGAGATCAACAGGAACCACTACCTCGTTGATCGGGCCCTGACGCCGGCGTTCGACGCTGAGGAGCATTTCTGGGAGGATGTGGCACGTACAGTCCGGCGTATCATCCGCCCTCGCCCGATCGCCGCAGTGGCCACCGGGCCGCTCGCGCGCGACGAGACCCAGTATGGCGGACGGCTCATGTTGACCATGCTGTTCTCAACCGGCCGCAACCGGCTGCGCGCGCTGCAGACCGTGGGCGCCCTGGCAAGACAGATTCAAGACCGGTATGCCCTCAGCCTTGAGCAGCAACTGCTGGATCTCAAGACGATGGACCGTGACGAGTACATCCCGCTCTGGCGAAGGGTTGAGCGCGAGGGCATCCTGCTGTTTGGCTCGCTGCCTTAGGGGTTCAATCTTTGCCGATTTGGGAGCGAACCAGGTCGGCGAGGGTGTTGGCGATGCGGTTGGCGTCTTCGTCTGTGGGGGCTTCCACCATGACGCGGCAGATGGCCTGGGTGCCGGAATAGCGGTTAAGCACACGTCCGCCGCTCCCGAGTTCGGTTTCAGCGGCGGCCAAGGCTTCGCTGTAACCGTCCAACGACTCAAGCGGTGGCTTATCCCGGACAGGGATGTTGATCAGGATCTGCGGCGATTCCGTCATGATCGTGGCCAGCTCGGACAGCGACTTGCCGGAACGACGAATCGTGGCGACGACCTGCAGAGCCGACAGAATGCCGTCCCCGGTCGTATGATGGTTGCGGAAGATGATATGTCCGGACTGCTCGCCCCCAAGTACGGCGTCTTCCTCCATCATAAGCTCCAGCACATTGCGGTCGCCGACATCGGCCTCGGGATAGGTAATACCCATATCGTCAAACGCACGGTGCAGCCCCACATTACTCATGCATGTGATTACGACTTTGTCGTTCTTCAGCTCCCCGGCCTGCTGCAAGCCCTGGGCGCAGATGGCGAGGAGGAAGTCTCCCGTGATCTCACGTCCGGTTTCGTCAACCGCTATCAGGCGGTCGCCATCGCCATCGAAGGCGAGCCCCAGATCAGCTCCGTTCTCGCGAACGGCGGTCTTCAGGTCACTGGTGTACTGCGAGCCGCAGTCCGAGTTAATGTTGCGGCCATTCGGCTTGTTGTGGATGGCAATAACGTCTGCTCCGAGTTCCTGGAAGATGATGGGGGCCACCTTGTAGGTGGCCCCGTTCGCGCAGTCGAGCACGATGGTCATGCCTTCCAGGTTCATATCGGCCGGGAAGGTGTTCTTGCAGAACACGATGTAGCGTCCAATAGCGTCATCGATACGCTTGGCGCGGCCAACCTCCGACGCGGTAGGGCGGATATCATTGATCTTCCCGGTCGAAACCAGCATCTCAATCTCGGCCTCGTCCGCATCAGAGAGTTTGAAGCCCGCCCCTGAGAATATCTTGATGCCGTTGTCCTGGTAGGGATTGTGCGAGGCGGAGATGACGATGCCGGCGTCGGCGCGCATGCTGCAGGTCGTGAACGCAATGCCCGGGGTGGGGAGGGGGCCCAGCAGGAGTACGTCCACACCCATTGAGCAAATACCGGCAGTCAGTGCGTTCTCCAGCATGTAGCCGCTCAACCGGGTATCCTTGCCGATGACGATACGATGGCGTCCCTCGTGCCGCCTACAGATGTGAGCTGTAGCACGACCAATTGCCAGGGCGGTCTCAACAGTCATGGGCGCAATGTTGGCCACGCCGCGTACGCCATCGGTTCCAAACAGTTTACTCATGATTCGGGTCCTGTTGCTTTGTTCAGTGCCAGTGGTCGATTGCGGCTCGCTGGGGACAGCTCGCCCTACCTCATCCTGCGCATGTCTTCACCCGGGCCCAGGTAGGGCTCGCCCTCCGGGCGAGCCGTTCGCCACTTCATCCACGACTGTTTGTAGCCACTCTGTGCCTGTAAGTCGAGCCGGTCCGGATAGCCCCTTAATTGCATCCAAGTATGGGGCGGTGGTGTCGATCGCGTCCAGGAACGCATCCCGCCTGGTTTCATCGCCGGCATGAATCGAAGCGGCGTCGACCTGTACCTTCAGGGCGGGCCACTGGGCAACGAACTGCTCATGCAGTGCGAACGGAGTCGCGGGAAGGTCGCCGTCGTGTTCGGACCGGGCTCGGTCGAGCGACTCGGTCAGACGGAGTGCGAGGCGGTCGAGTTGCTTGATCCGTTCCTCGATCAGTTCGTCCAGTCTCAACAGGGCACCGGCATGGCAGTGCGCGGCAGAACCGGCGGTCATGAAACGCGCCCTGACATGCCGGTACCATTCGCGAAGCGCGTGCAGGTTGCCGAGATAGATCCAGTTGTTGCGCAGTACGCGCGAGATGTTGCCGTAGGTCCCGGGCTGGTAGGGCCGGGGACGCGCCTTCGGCGCCGTCGAGCCGGTGAAAAGCAGTCCGGGATCGAGCACATCACGCCGATGTATCGTGCCGGCGGCGAGCACAGTACCGTAGGCGATTCGCACCGGACCGACGATGCCGCCCTGTCCGCCGAGGAAGATGGGAGGCTGGTCCAGCATTACACCTTGCGGGACGTCCCCCATCAGTGAGGGAGTGGCCTTGTCGCGATGTGGGGTGTAGTTGAAATGAATGTATGAAGACCCGACTTCACTATGATCGGAGCGGCTGGTTCCTCCGGCCATCAGGCAGTCGCAGAAGTTGATCAGGCTGCCGAGAACAACGTGGGGCATCAGGATGGTCTGCTTGAGACCGACGCTGTGTGCGCACGAGGAGCCCTCCTCCAGCAGGCATCCGTGCCGGATGTGCGCTCCGGGTCCAACCTCGACGCCGTCAAGGAATGTACAGCGCGAGAAGGTGCCGCTCCCAAGTCTAACACCCGCCCCGAGCTGGCAGTTGTCGAGAACGACCGGACCGTCGAGCCCAACGATGCTGCCGGGTCCGATGGCGAGATCGGCGCCGCTGAGTCGGGTGCCGGGGTGGAGAACGCTGCCGGCGGCGATGCGCCCCGAATCCACGTCCTCCGCCACATACACCAGGTCCGGCGCCGGAATGATAACGCCGGAGTTCTTGAGGGATGTAACCGGCTCGCTCATAGGCCAATCCTGGGACAAGGAAGAGGATCAATGTGTAAGAGTATGTGTACGAGTATGGTCTTGGGTATTCCGTACTTATACACGTACTCGTACACGTCAATCCTCCCGGCGCCGTCAGGCGCCACACGCTCCCGCTATTCCACTGTTACGGACTTGGCCAGGTTGCGTGGCTGATCGATCTCACATCCCCGGGCCTTGGCCACGTAGTAGGCGAAGATCTGTTCCGCAATGACGACGGGTATTGGGGAGACGAACTCCTGGCACCGCGGAATCCGGATGATGTCATCGCAGTATGCGTCGATCTCGTTGTCGCCCTCGGTGGCGATGGCGATAACGGGGGACTTGCGCGCGCGACACTCCTGCATATTCCCGATGGTCTTCTCCTTGTCCGGCAGATCCGGAACGGGCACGATCACCGGCACGTTCTCGTCGAGCAGGGCGATCGGGCCGTGCTTCAGCTCAGCCGCGTGATAGCCCTCGGCGTGCATGTACGAGATTTCCTTCAGCTTCAATGCGCCCTCGAGCGCTGCGGGGAACATATAGCCGCGCCCAATGAAGAACGAATCTTCGGCAGAGGCGTACTTCTCGGCTATGGTTTTGATCTCATTCTCACGCTCCAGCACAGCCGCTGCAATATCGGGTAGGCGACCCAGCTCGCGCACCATCTCGCGCCCCGCGCTGGCCGACAGGCGGCGCGTTCGACCAAACATGATGGCCATCTCGGCCAGCACTGCTACCTGGCAGGTGAATGCCTTGGTAGATGCCACACCGATTTCCGGTCCGGCGTGAAGGTACACCCCGCGCCCGGTTTCCCGCGCAATGGTCGATCCCACCACGTTACAGATGCCGAGAACCACCGCGCCCTTCATGAGAGCCTCACGCACGGCCGCCAGTGTGTCGGCTGTCTCGCCCGACTGGCTGATAGCGACCATGCAGGCGTTCGGTTCGATGATCGGGTTGCGGTAGCGAAATTCGGCGGCTTGCTGGATGTCGGCCGGAATGCCGGCGAAGTCCTCGAAGTAGTACTTCCCCACCATACCGGCATAGAAGGAGGTGCCACAGGCGGCAAGTATCATGCGGGGAATGCGCGCCATGTCGAGTGGGGTCATACGAAGTCCGCCGAGACGAACCGTGCCCTCTGCCTCATCCAGGCGCCCACGGAGACCGGTGGCAATGGCGGCAGGCTGCTCGTGGATCTCCTTAAGCATGAAATGGTCGTAGCCGCCCTTCTCGATCTCATCGACATCCCAGTCGATCAGGGTGGACTCACGAGTGACGGACGAGCTCGACGTGGACGAGATATCTATGTCCCCACCGGCGGCGGTGACGATATCGCCGTCGTTCAGAAACACAACCTGTTTGGTACGACTGACAATGGCGCTCACGTCGGAAGCGATGATGGTTTCGTCGTCGTGCAGCCCAACGACGATTGGACTCCCGCTGCGTGCTGCCACGATCATGCCCGGGTGCTTGGTCGATATAACGGCAATGCCATACGTGCCGGTCAGCTTCTTGACGGCGGCGGTGACAGCTGCACGCAGGTCGCCCTGATAGCACTGTTGAATCAGGTGGGCGATAACCTCCGAGTCGGTTTCACTGTTGAACGTGCATCCGTCCTGAATCAGGTGGGCCTTCAGTTCGGCGTAGTTCTCGATAATACCGTTGTGAACGACAGCGATCTCCTTGTTCTCACTCCAATGCGGATGGGCATTGGCCTGGGTGGGTGCGCCATGCGTGGCCCAGCGTGTATGGCCTATCCCCATCGACGTGAACGACTTGGAGTCCGGCAATTCAGCCTGCATGCTGGATTCAAGGTCGGCGATCTTGCCGGAGGTCTTCACTATCGTAAGATCAGGATCGCCGTCGGCGTAGAGTGCTACCCCGGCAGAGTCATATCCGCGGTATTCCAAGCGTCTCAATCCAGAGACCAAGATGCCCCCCACGTCGGCTTTTCCTGTGTAACCTACTATTCCGCACATATAGCGACTCCCGTTTCCCATGAAGAGTAGCGACGATTGCTGTCTTAGGCAAGATCGACGCAGTCAGGCTTGGCGGTGTCCGCAGCCAACCACTCGTAGACGCTACGCATCTGCATGGCAACACGATCGGTTGAGTAGCAATCTTCCACCAACTGACGCCCGCGTTGACCCATCTCGTGCCGCTCGGCATCGGAGATCGACATGGCGTGGCGCAGGGCCTCGATGAGTGACGACTCACTCAGCTCTGTCCACCAACCCGCTCGCCGATCTTCCATGATCTGCCACGGCGCGCCCTTGGTCGTGACGACCGGGGTCCCGTATCCAAGGGCTTCGGCCACAACAATGCCGAAGTTCTCGCTCAGGGTCGGCAGTACGAACAGGTCCGCATCGCGCAGGAATGCGGCCTTCTCTTGGTCAAAGAGGGGGCCGGGAAACCGCACGGTCTCCTGTACGCCCAGCTCCATCGCGAGCCGCTTCAGTTCATTCTGGTGCCCGTTTTCGTCTGTGCCGGCGATCTCGATCTGCCAGCTTGGAAAGTCGGTCTGCAGGGCCTGCCAGGCCGTGAGTAGCATGGGAAGGCCTTTCTTGGGGTGAATGCGCGAAAGGAACGCCATCCGCCGCACGCGTTCGTTCGCATCGGGGAGCACGGCCATATCGGTCGCGGGGGGGAGATCGATGCCGTTCGGAATGATACAGATCGGCGGGCGTAGCCCCATGGCGCGAAAATTATCGGCTTCGGCATCGGCCGTCGCGTGGAGGCAGGAGGCGCCCTGCAGGTCGCGCCACTGGAAGACGGCGTTTGCCAACAACTTCTTCCAGCGCGAGAACTGCATCGCCCCCGGCTCCAGCATGCCCCGCGGAGTCAGGACAGTGGGAATGCCGCGCTGTCGCCCCGCCCGCATGGCATAGTGGACGGGGTACTGCCACAGCCCGTGACCATGGAAGATGTTTGCTTCCAGCGTTGCCGACCGCTGCTTCATCTCGGAGGACAGGCACAATGGTGTCCGAAACAGTTCGTCACTGAAATGAATCCCCACGCCCCTGTCCTGAAGGTGCGTTGTATCAACCGGGGCCGGACTCTTGAGGGTCTCGATCGACACCGCTGTGCCGTGCCGTGCCAAGGCTTCGCAAAGGGTCGGCACGCTTCGTGCCGGACCTCCATCGCTGATATCCAGGGACCTGATGAAATGGATCGCTCTCACTGCTGCAACTCCCTAAAGGCGTCGCCATCCTACACCATGAACGCCGTTGCACACCACCTTGAACCTTGAACCGTGAACCCCGAACCTGCATAGTCATTTCATGCGTGTGGCAGCGATATTCTTGCGGTTTGGCCCGTATCATATTGCGCGCTTGGAAGCGGCGGGGCGGCAGCTTGCCGCGGCGGGCCATGAGTTGGTTGGTATCGAGTCGGCCTCGGTGGGCCGGGTGTATGCGTGGGACAGTGTTTCCGGGGGGCAGCACTTCAAGAAGGTCACTCTGTTCAAGGGGGCGGTTTACGAGGACATTCCGAAGCAAGACGTGTGTGACGCGGTCAGAAAGGTACTCACCGAGACCGGTCCGGATGTCATCGCGTTGCTCGGTTGGAGTTTTCGTGAACCGGTGACGGCGTTGCAGTGGGCGCTACGCCACGACGTGCCGACGATCATGATGAGCGAGAGTTCTCGCAGCGATTTCCCTCGGCGGTGGTGGTTGGAGCGGATCAAGAAGGCCGCGGTCGGATGCTGTAATGCAGGCTTGGTTGGCGGCAGTCGTCATGCTGATTATCTCGTCGAGCTTGGCATGTCGCGCGACCGGATCTTCCTTGGCTACGACGCGATCGACAACGATTACTTCCGCACGCGTGCAGATGCCGTGCGTGAACAGGAGCGCAGCCTTCGCAAGCGTTACGAGCTGCCATCGCGCTTTTTTCTCGGTTCAAGTCGCTTCATTCCGAAGAAAAACCTGGCCCGCCTGCTCACAGCATATGCTTCCTACCGGCGGAATGTAGGTGAGGGGGCATGGGATCTCGTTTTGTGTGGGGATGGCCCGCTACGCGGTGAGCTGGAAACCATGGTCGACCAGCTGGACGTTCGTGCTTCGGTCCATTTTCCCGGGTTCGTGCAGTATGACGATCTACCGGTCTATTACGGGCTTGCTTCCGCATTCGTGCACGTGAGTACGGTTGAGCAGTGGGGGCTGGTCGTGAACGAGGCGGCATCTGCCGGTCTGCCTCTTCTCGTGTCGAACCGGTGTGGCTGTGTACCGGAACTGGTGATCGAGGGCCGCAACGGGTGGATACTGGATCCCTTGGATGAAGACGGGATGGCGACCGCTATGAAGGCCCTGAGTGACGATCCCGGCACTGCGATCCGGATGGGACAGGAATCGCAGGAGGTCGTGGCGGCGTTTTCTCCTCAACGCTTTGCTGACGGCATGGCGTCGGCTGTGTCGTGTGCGCAGGAAATGCCGGCTGCTGCCCGGACGGGCGTGAACAGGCTCCTGGTGAACTTGATGGCGCTTCGCTAGTGTCCTGCTATGACGCCGTGCCGATATCCATCGGATCGCGATCCTTGATCGGTCGGGCCGGATTGCCGGCTACAACGGTCCACGGTTCCACGTTCCGGGTGACGACGGCCCTTGCCCCGACCACGGCGCCGTCACCGACCTCGATATTCGGGCCCACAAAAGCGTCGGCGGCAATCCAAGCGTGTTTTCCGACTCGGATAGTGCCTCGCCTGAGCGGGAAAGCGGGGTCTGTGTAGTCATGCGTGCCGGCACACAGGTGCGCGCCTTGGGAGACGACCGTATCATCGCCGATCGATATCTCGCCCAGGTTGTAGATCTTCACGTCTTCGCCAAGAAGACAGCGGTCACCCAAAGCAAGTTGCCAGGGCATCTCGATCCAGGTGGACGCCCGCAGGGCCGTGCCGCGGCCCACGCGGGCACCAAAGACACGCAAAATGACGGACCGCACCCCGATCAGCCGCCAATGTGCCAGCCGCCAGACGGTAAACCAGACTAAACGCCAAACGGCACGTCGCAGATACGTGACGGGCGAATAGGGCCAGCGCTCGCGTTGAACCGGTTTCGGGCCGTTTTCTGAGCTCATGGTCTCCTTCTCAAGGGTTTCTCTCGGCTACATCGTGGGTTGCCCGGCCACGATACCCGCGCCAGGAGGTTTTAGCGTTAACCAGTGTCCGCCGCAGATCCTCGCGGTCCGTCCGCGTTAACGAAACAAACCAGATACCGGGCAAGTAGGCAAGGCCGCAAAGGAAGAACTGCGCCACGATCTGAAGCAGGCTTGCGGGGGTCCAGACTTGGCGGAGCAGGAGACAGGCCGCGACCAACGGGACGGCTCCCAACAAGGCTCTTCCGGCGCCGCGTAGGAAGACACTACACCCCAGGGAGAAATGCTTGCAGAGCAGGTAGGGCAGGCAGATCACTTCGAGTAGAAACAGCGAGACCAAGCTACCGGTAGCGATGCCAAGGAGTCCCATCTTCGCCACTTTTACCAATGTGATGCTGAGGACGACGTTGAGTATGCCTCCCAGAAGCGTTGCGAAGACAGCACCCCGAATTCGCTGGTAGGCATAAAGGGCTTCCTTCGATACGATGCCTGCCCCGCTCAACAGCAAGGCGCACATAATGGTCCGCATTACCGGCACGCTTTCCATGGCGAAGGATGACCTCAGCCACAGGCGAAGGAACGCCTCAGCCTCGATGAAGAGCAGAAGGCAGGGACAGGCCAGTACGATATAACAGTAACGCGTTGCGCGTGTGACCATCGTGCGAACCTGATCGAACTGGTGAACGGCTATCTTGGCAATCATGGCTGGACCCAGAATCAGGACGAAAGAGGATGCAAACATGCTGATCTGCAGATACCATCGCTGGGCCACGTTGTAGTTCACAACCTGCTGAATTCCTCCCAATTCCTCCAAGTTTGATATCATGATCGAGTCAGTCGCGAAGTAGAGCAGTATACCCAGGCTTCCCACAACGGTTAGACCCCCAAAATTGACCAGTTCCCGCATCTCCCTACGGAACCCGGGGGCAAAAAGCCGAATCTTGAGTTGTGAGAGCCCACGATATCCGAAAGGGATAACGATCGTCCACAGGCAGATCAATCGCGCAGTGACGGAAAGCCCTACCCATATGACAATGGAAGATCGCCAGAACAGAAACAGGGGAATAACAATAACAGCGGGAAGGATCACGCTCATCATGTTGGAGATAGCGTCCAGGTAGAGGCGCTGAGTCATATAGACCGGTGAGCGAAACACGCAACTGACTATCTGGAAGGCTGCACCTACGCCGAAGATGGCGAATACTCGCCGGGCGGGTGCGACAAGCTCTGCTTCCAGGCCAAAAAGTGAGTGGGCGAACATGGAAATCAGTATTGCTGCTCCAGCGATCATGAGGCCCACGAGAATGGAAAGTGCCAATCCGGCCGACAGGACTGCATTCATGCGGTCATACTCGCCGCGGGCGTAATGGCGTGCTGCAATCCGGTCGTATGACATCCCAACCGCCACGGCAAGGATCGTAACAAACTCAAGTGACTGATGCGCAACCGCCTGCAGCGCGTAGGCTGGCTTGCCGATGTGACGGAGCAGGAAAGGCAGCAGCAAGAAGCCGACCACCATCGTGATCGACATCGCGACGTAACGACTAATCGTGTGGAATGCGACGCGTTGGTCGGGGGGGTTCTGATCGGGAATCTCCATATCGGGTGTCCCTGGCAAGCGTGCTCCTTCAGGCATGAGTGGATATTGACATGCCCTGGATTGAGACTGCCCGAGTTTACATTGACGCGCAACAGCTTTCTTCAGCATCATAGTCGGGCGTGTGAAGGCATGCGCGGGGTAGAGGCAACAACAAGAAAACAGAAGGGAATGTTGTGCGTATACTTACTGGCCGCCCCCTCAGGTTTTCACTATTGGTGTTCTTAATCGCATTTCTGTGCACGCTGACGGGCTGCGACGACAGTTCGTCCTCCCCCTCCTCCTCGGCGCCGGCGAATGTCTCCTCAACATTTACCGGGCAAGCCGTGTCTTGTACCCCGGTGCTTGATCCACCAACAGGCCAGCACGGTCACGAGCTGACTGTGAACGGGGACGTCGTGCGCTTCCTCCTCTTCATCCCGAGGCAATACGCGGAGCAAGATGCATGGCCGCTTATCCTGTTCCTGCACGGATCCGGCGAGCGGGGAACCAACGTTGACAGTATCAAGAAGCATGGGACACCGAGGTATGTGGACAGTAACCCGAGTTTCCCCTTCATCGTGGTGTCCCCACAATTGCCGACATCGCTCAGCCGTTGGGAGACCTCTGCATTGGCTGACCTGCTGGATGAGGTGGTCTGTCGCTATGCGGTTGACGTCAACCGCATTTACGTTACAGGGCTGAGCATGGGAGGGATTGGCACTTGGGCAATGGCCATCAGCTACCCGGACAAGATTGCGGCGATCGCACCGGTGAGTGGCTGGGGCTTCCCGGACGAGGCCGCAACCATCCGCCATATTCCCGCATGGGTTTTTCATGGTAGCGATGACACGGCGGTTCCCTTACGGCGTGCCCAGGAGATGGTGGACGCTTTGCGGGCAGTGGGAGGCAACGTGACGTTTACGGTCTACCCGGGCCTGGACCATTCCGACACATGGCCGCCAACCTACGAAGCATCAGCTCTGTATGACTGGTTCCTGGGCTGGTCGCTCTGAGGGTGATGCGTGAAAGCCTCTGAATATACCGACGTGGTGTGGGATTGGAACGGCACGCTGCTCGACGACGCCTGGCTTTGCCGCGATATCATGAACGAGCAGCTCGTGTCACGGGGGCTTCCCGCGCTCAGTATGGAGCGCTACGGCGCCATCTTCGGTTTCCCTGTTAAGACCTACTATGAGCGGGCCGGGTTCGACTTCTCGGCTGAACCATTCGAGAAACCGGCCCGCGAGTTCATCGCTGTCTACGAGGCGCGCCGCCACGAGGCGGGCCTTCGCGACGGAGCAGTCGAGATGTTGAAACGGTTGCGGGAAGCGGGGATTCGGCAGCACCTGCTTTCGGCCTATTCGCATGACTCCCTCAGCACGATCGTGGCGGCTCATGGACTGACCAGTTTCTTCACGACGCTTGCCGGCATCCCGGATGTGTTTGCGGCCAGCAAGCTTCAGAGAGGCCTTGAACTGGCGGCCGCCATTGCGGGACCGAATCACCGTGCGCTGTTGATCGGCGACACGGACCATGACCGCGAGGTCGCCGCGGAAATGGGTATCGACTGTGTCTTGATTCCTGCCGGACATCAATCACTCGAACGGCTGCAGGCTTGCGGTGTTCCCGTTCTTAACTCGCTGGAGGATCTGTTCTGAAACCGCTTGTCTACAGCCCAATATTGTGACATTGTGCAAGATACTTGACGATTACAGTCTCTCTGGGTACATTTTGTGACATCATTTGGTCTTGGGGACTGTATTGTGAAGAAAAATCTACCGGAAATCGTCTTTTCATCGTCCGACAGCACCCGCTCCAAGCAGATAAGCCGGCTTGTGCAGGCGGGCCGCCTGCTAAAGATTGCGCCCAGAGTCTACACATCCAACCTCTCTGACACAGCCGACCGAATTGTGCAGCGCAACCTCTACCCGATCCTCGGGCACCGGTTCCCTGGAGCCTTGATCAGCCATAGATCAGCTCTTGAGGGGCGCCCCACCGATACAGGCGAGATCTTCCTTACCTATTCCTATACCAGGCAGATTGGGCTGCCGGGTGTTCGCGTTCATCTGTTGAAAGGGACCGGGCCGACCTCGGACGATCTACCTTTCATGAACGGACTGTTCATCTCGTCGCGCCCGCGGGCATTGCTCGAGAACCTGCAGACGGCCCGCAGCCGGATAGGTGCCCCCAAGACACTCGGGAGAGCGGAGATTGAGCGGCGGCTGGACCGTATTTGTCAGGCGCAAGGGGAGCAGGCTCTCAACACCATCCGCGATGCAGCTCGAAAGCTCTCGACGGAGCTTGGAATGGAGGCGCAATACAAAGCGCTGGACGGCATGATCGGTGCGATTCTGCGAACACGTCCCGCAGCGTCGCTTCTTTTGCCCGAAGCACGAGCCCGGTCCATGGGGTTTCCTTACGATGCCATGCGCCTGGACATCTTCAACGCTCTTTTCTCAGCACTCATGCAGGCCGATCTTCCCGTGCGCAGGGAGACGCGCCGGTCGAACGCCGAAACGCAGCACCTGGCGTTCTTCGAGGCTTACTTCTCGAACTACATCGAGGGTACGGAGTTCGAGATCGACGAGGCATACGGGATCATTTTCGAAAACAAGATCCCCGGCAATCGACCGGAGGATGCGTACGATGTGATGGGCACGTTTCGCGTGGCGGTTGCGCTGGATGCAGAGTCGGGCCCTCCGGCATCTTTCGGTGATTTCGTTCAGCAGCTACAGTCTCGGCATCATGATGTCATGGAAGCGCGCCCCGACAGGTTTCCCGGCGAATTCAAGCTGGAGGTGAACCGCGCCGGACGAACGGTTTTCGTCGAGCCTGAACTCGTGCAGGGAACCCTGCTGAAGGGATTCGAGATGTTGGCTGCTGTCGAACCAGGATTGCCGCGCGCAATCCTGATCATGTTCCTGGTCGCCGAGGTCCACCCTTTTCTGGACGGCAACGGACGTCTGGCACGTCTCATGATGAATGCCGAGCTGGTGCAGGCAGGGCTCAGCCGCATCATTCTGCCTACCGTCTTTCGAGACGACTATCTTCTCGCGTTGCGCGCTCTCTCTCGTTCGCATAATCCAGATCCGCTCTTGAAGGCGATGGATTATCTCCAGGAGTACACCAGTCGCCTCCCCATGTTCTCCTACCCGGAAGCGATGCGCGCTCTGACAGGCAGCAACGCTTTCGCCGAGCCCGAAACGGCACGCCTGAGGATGCTGTAGAACGCGATCCACCATTCAGGCTGAAACTCAGGAGCGTCTTCTACGCTCGCCCATGCCTAACTTGTTTGGCATTGTCCTTTCTCAATGAAGCCGCTCATCTACAGCTTGAACCCGTCGGAGCTTGAGGCGATTTGTGCCGAGCTCGACCAGCCTCGGTTTCGCGCCGGACAGATATGGCGCTGGCTGTATGTGCAGCGCGTATCGGACTGGGCGGGGATGCGCAACATCCCCGGCGAACTGCGCACCGCGCTGGCAGACATGTTTGCGCTGCCGGCGGCGGAAGCGCTCGAGATCCAGGGACGGGAGAACGAGACGCGCAAGCTGCTTATTGGTCTTGAGGACGGAGAGTGTGTGGAGGCGGTTATGATCCCCGCGGCCGACCGCCGAACGCTCTGTCTGTCTTCACAGGTCGGCTGCCGCTTCCATTGCACGTTTTGCGCCAGTGGACAGGGCGGGTTCCAGCGTCAACTCAGCAGCGGGGAGATTGTGCAACAGGTGATCCTCGCCTCGCGCCTCTGGGGCGAGCGTCCCACGCATGTTGTCTACATGGGGGTGGGGGAGCCGTTCGATAACTACGATGAGGTCCTGAAGTCGGTCCGAATACTGAACGACGCCGATGGTCTCGGTATCGGCGCGCGCCGCATCACGATCAGCACATGCGGCGTGGTACCCGGCATCGCGCGACTGGCCGGGGAGTCCATCCAGATTGAACTGTCAGTTTCACTGCATGCGCCGAACGATGCGGTCCGCTCTGTGCTAATGCCGGTCAATAAGACCTGGCCAATGGCGACCTTACTCGAGACATGCCATGCGTATGCGAAGCAAACGCGCCGTATCGTCACATTCGAGTACACGCTCATCGGAGGAGTCAACGACAGCGAGAATCACGCCCGCGAACTGGCTACACGCCTTGAGGGGCTCCCCTGTCGCGTCAACCTTATCCCGCTGAGTGATGTGCCCGAGTTCGATGGAAGACCGTCGTCGCCCGCGGTAGCCGATCTCTTCATCCGGACGCTCGCCGCCCGCCATATCAACGCCACGTTACGTGCTTCCAAGGGGTCTCGTCTGAAGGCGGCTTGCGGTCAGCTCCGGTCTCAACACCGCTAGTGTTGTGTGATGCATTCGGCGGCTTCGATGGCCTGTTGTTCCAGTGCAGCAACATCGAGATTTGCCTCGTCCGCCTCCATGTTCGCGATCTTCGCACGCGTTTCCGGGTGCTTGGGCAGGAAGACCGAACAGCAGTCCTGTGCCTCTTCGATACTGGTCTCGTAGGTCCCGATCTGGCGGGCGACACCGATGATCTGGACCTTATCCATGCAGAGGAGAGGACGATAGACGGGGGCTGCCACCGTTGTGTCGACGGCCCGCAGGTTCTCAAGTGTCTGGGAGGCCACCTGTCCAATGTTCTCCCCGGTCACCAATCCGAGGCAGCGGTGCTTGCGCATGAGTCTTTCAGCAATGCGGTACATGAAGCGGCGGTAGAGCACCACGCGGTTACGCGGTTCACAGCGGTCCCGAATGGCCACTTGAATGTTCGAGAAGGGCACGGCCGTCAAAGTGGACTTGCCCTGATAATGGGCGAGTTGTTTGGCGAGTCGTTCGACCTTGTCGAACGCACCACGCCCCAGAAAAGTGCGGTTTTCGAAGAATACATGGTGTGTCTTGCAGCCGCGTCGAATCATCTGCCATGCTGCGACGGGGCTGTCGATACCCCCGCTCAGAAGGCACATCACATTGCCGCCCGTGCCCACCGGCAGTCCGCCCACGCCCGGCTCGACGACCAGGTAGACCGCCGCGAAGTCGCCGTGTATCTCGATATGCAGGTTCAGTTCCGGGTCGGTGAGATTGACCGAGAGCAGACCGTCTGGACTGTTGCCGAGAATGTGAGCACCCAATTCCCGGCTGACCTCCTCGCTGCGCATCGGGTAACGTTTGTCAGCGCGGCGGGTCGACACCCGGAACCGTGCCGGGCTCTCGCCCGACCACGCGGCGCGAAAGGTCTCCAGTCCCTGTTCCTTCAGTGTGTCGATGTTGTTCGGGCAACGGCGGGCAAGGCTGAAGCTCTGGATGCCCGGTAAGAGTTGCAGCTCGCCCCGAATCTTCTCGCGATGAGCGGGGGCGTCATCGATCCAGAGGCGACCGTGTGTCCGCGTAACGGCGGGAGCACCGCACGAGGCCAGGCGCCGCTTGATATCGCGTACCAGCGCCTGCTCGAAAAACGCGCGATTGCCGCCCTTCAGCGCAATCTCCGCGTAACGCACTATCCAGATGTTTGTCATAGGGGAAGAGAGTAACCGCGAAAGAGCGCAAAGAACACAAAGAAGGATCACTGTGCTGATAACCCCCGATCCTCTGCAATCGGCGGCTCGCTGGGGACAGCTCGCCCTACCTCACCATCGGTTGAGATGCACCCATGATCAGGTAGGGCGAGCTGTCCCCAGCGAGCCGGGGTTCAACAGGGGTGATGATCAAGCACTGAAAAAACGTTTCAGCTCGCGCCATTGCTCGACGAGTGCTCGCCACGCAGCGTCGAGCTGGGCCTGGTCTTGGCCGGGAAACGTGCTCCAGCGCACTGTGCACCGACTGGCTTTAGCATCCATTCCCAGTGCCTTGTTGATGGGCGAGAGACTCTTCTTGGCGGAACTGCAGGCGCTTCCCGTCCCGAGAAAGATCCCCTTCTCCTCGAGGTGGTGCTGCAGCACTTCCCCTTCAACCGGTGCCACGTTGAGCATGGTGATGCAGGGAGAATAGGTGCCCTCCGGCGATTGTATTGGCTGCGGTACTCCCCCATCGTCGATTGGCTCGAATGCGTAGGGCTCGGCTTGCTGTTCGGAAATCACATTCAGCGCGTTGCAGAAAGCTCGAATCAATGGAACTGCTACCGTGCCGGGGCGCCAGCCCCTTTCCTGCCCGCCGCCCCGTGTCAATGGCACAAACTTCAGCGAGGGCCTCAGCACCATGCCTCCAATCCCGACCGGGGCGCCGATCTTGTGTCCCGCGAATGTGAATACGGCCAGGTGAGTCATGTCCGGCGGAGGCAGCTTGCCAAGGCCTTGGGCTCCGTCGACCAGGACGCAGACATTTGGGTTACGGACAACGGCCTCGGCAGCAATCTCTGCTACTGGCTGCACAAAACCGGCTTCATTATTGACCCACTCGATGACGACAACATCCGGTACTGGCAGATGCGCAAGTGACCCGGTGTCAACAGCGCCGCCGCCGTCGAGAGGCATTGGGACGATCTGCCACGAGTCGTCGAGGGCGTTCACCGGTCCGGCAAGACTCGGGTGTGTTGTAGCCGAGTTCCAGAGAACGCCGCCAGCCGCAAACTGGCCGCAGCAGGCATGAATACCGATGTTGTTGGACTCTGTACCACCGGAGGTGAAGATCACTTCGTCAGGATCGCATCCCAGGTACCTCGCAACCTGTTTGCGACATGCATCCAGCGCCTTGCGGGCCGTCAGCCCCAGCTCGTAACGTGTCCCCGCGTTCCAGCCCAGCTCCTGCAAATCGCGCGCCAACTGGTCAGCAACTTCGGCGCAGACCGGTGATGTGGCTGCATGGTCGAGATACGTGATTTCCTCTGGCATGGAGAGAAGTATGACACACCCCTCCAAGTCCGTGAACCGTTTTCAGATTCAGCATACCGGGTTGCGATCTTCGATTCTCTGGTTGGGTATTGGATATTGGGTTCCCTTTCGCTATAACACCGCCATGCCAGTCGCCCAAACTCCAAGAGCTGGATCACGATTTCGCCTCTTTCGCGGCGATACGGTCACGTTCACGCTGACGTGTCACCCGGGCTGCGAAGGGGCTGCGTACCTGCGTACGAATATCGGTTGGGCGGCCGTTCGCCGGCAGGAGATCATATCGTTCGTAGAAGAACAGACTCCCGTTCTCGACCGCGACTGGCACGATGTACCGATGCGGCAGGTGGGGTCGAACCGCTGGGAACTGTCTCTTGGTTTATGCGAGGTCGGGCGGTTCGAAGCAAAACCATACCTGCTGCCGGGTCCCGGCCAGCAGCCGGTGTGGGACCATGGCGAGAATGTCGTCATTAAGGTTGAGCCGGCCGAGACGGTCTGCGGCAACTCGGTCTACAGCGCGTTCGTGCGCCAGTTCGGCCCGAACCGCACGTCAGGGGCTGTGTCCGAGGAACAGGACGCGGCGGCCGCGACACTGGACAAGGATGGGTTCACAGTCATTCCGCGTTCCGGTACCTTCCGCGAGTTGATCCAGGAGCTCGACCATATCATCGGTACGCTGGGTTTTCGAACACTTCACCTCTTGCCGGTTCATCCTGTGCCCACGACCTACGCGCGGATGGGACGGTTCGGGAGTCCGTTCGCACCGCTCGACTTCATGGATGTGGATCCGGCGATGGCCGAGTTCGATCGACGCACCACGCCGCTTGACCAATACATCGAGTTGATCGATGCGATCCATGCGCGCGGCGGACGCCTGCTCATGGATATTCCAGCCAACCACACCGGCTGGGCATCTCACCTGCAGAACGAGCATCCGGAATGGTTTGCCCGCCACCATGACAGCAGCTTCCGCTCTCCCGGGGCGTGGGGCGTTACGTGGGAAGACCTTTCGGAGCTGGACTATGGGACAGGAAAGGCGCTGTGGGAGGCCATGGCAGATGTGTTCCTGCGCTGGTGTCGTCTTGGCGTCGACGGTTTCCGCTGCGATGCCGGCTATATGGTGCCCTACGACGTGTGGAACTACATCATCTCCAGAGTTCGTGCGCAGTTCCCCGACACAATCTTCCTGTTGGAGGGACTCGGTGGACCGCGGGCAGCGACCGAACAGCTTCTCGATGGCGCCAACATGAACTGGGCCTACTCCGAGCTGTTTCAGAGCTACTCGTCTCGCCAGGTGGAGGCGGAAGTCATGGGCGGGGCACGGATGGCCGATACGCGCGGGCTGATGGTGCATTACGCTGAGACGCACGACAACACCCGCATGGCCGCCAGCTCCCCGGCCTATTCCCGCATGCGTACTGCCTTGACGGCCCTGACCTCAACAGAGGGTGCGTTCGGCATCACGGCAGGTGTCGAGTGGTTTGCCACTGAACGCGTCGATGTGCATGGAGCCCCATCGCTCAACTGGGGAAGCAGTGAAAACCAGGTGACGGAAGTGGGACGCCTCAACGGGCTCCTGGCCACGCATCCGGCCTTTGGCCCGGGCACCGAATTCGAGTGGGTTTCCCAAGCTGACGGGCACACCGTGGCTGTGCTGCGGAGTCGTCGGGATGGCGAGTGCGTCCTGGTGCTTGCGAATCTGGACTGCGACCACCAGCGCCACGTCCAGTGGGCGCGCACGCGTTTTGAGGTGGACGGAGACGTGGTCGACCTGCTCTCGGGCCACACCGTGGTACCGGCAGAAGAGGGCAACCACTACCGCATAACGCTTGAACCAGCCGCCGTCCTCTGTCTTGGATGTGAGCAGGCCGCGAACGGTCCCGCAGACGAGCCGGCTGCCGTCCTTCGGCAGCGCGCACGCGCGGCTGTCCTCGAGCTGTATACCACGATCACCGGCTGCGGCGATGTGGGTGATCTCGATCTGGACGATGCGACAAGCTGCTATCTGGCCGATCCGGTAGCCTACTGGCGGACGCTCTCGCCGTATGGTTCGTTTGCACTGACGACATGGCAGTGGCCACAGGACCTCTCCCGCGATGTCATGTGGCCGGATGGGCACGCGCTGCTTGTGCAGTGTGAACACCCGTTCCGGATCGACCTGGCGGAGGGTGGGGCGGTTACCTATCGCGCCCGCAGCTTTGAAATCGAGAGGGGTCACGTGGTACTGATTCCGCCGCGCGCGACTCCCGACGACCATGCCATCCGCCGTGCCGTGCTGTATCTCCGCGTGCACGACCCGAAAGGAACACAGCGTGGGGAGGACACCCTTCTGCTTCTCCCTTCCGCCAGCCTGGCGCCGGCAACGACCGTGGACGGGGCCGTGGCGGTTGAACGTCGCTGCTACGCGCTCTGCACGAACGGCCGGGGCGCGATGGCGCAGGTGCGAGGCGCCTGGGGCGAACTCGAAAGCCAGTACGATGCGCTTCTTGCGGGGAACTGTCATCCCGGCTACCCGGTCGATCGGCAGGTGATGCTCACGCGTTGTCGTGTGTGGGTGGTCTACCAGGGCTACTACCAGGAATTGGGCCGTACCTGTTTGCGCTCGTTCGGGCAGCAGCCGGATGGCGAAGTGCGGTGGCGGTTCGATGTTCCGGTGGGGCGAGGGAAGGTTATGGCGCTTGACGTTGCGTTGCGGATGTTGCGCGGGGAGAACGCCGTTGAGCTGGTATTTTCCCGGATCGAAGAAGCGTGGGGCGAGGGTGTGTTGTCCGGAGATGAGCCCGTACGCCTGGTCATCAGGCCGGACGTTGAGGATCGCATCAACCATGGCAAGACCAAGGCGTTTGCCGGGCCGGAAGCTCACTGGCCGCAAGCAGTCGAACGTACGAGAGAGGGTTTCCTGTTCCGGCCGGACAAACAGCGCGCCCTGCGCGTAGCCGTGTCGGAAGGACGCTTCCAGTGGGAGCCCGAGTGGACTTACATGGTTCATCATCAGCACGAAGCCGACCGGGGGCTTGATGCCGTTTCCGATCTGTTCAGTCCTGGGTATCTGGACTGCGAACTGACCGGAGGCGAGTCGACGATGCTTCGGGCGTCGATCGAGGGCCCGAAGCGTCCCCACATCGACCCGGTTGATTTGGCCGAACCCGTTGACGCCGACACGGTCTCGCTGCTCGCGGTACTGCGGAGGGCGATGGACGTCTATGTCGTCCGGCGTGACGATTCGCTGACGGTCATTGCCGGCTACCCGTGGTTTCTTGATTGGGGGCGCGATACGTTGATCTGCCTGCGCGGCATGATCGCGGCGGGGATGCATGCGGAGTGTCGCGACATTCTGCGGCAGTTCGCCCGGTTCGAGAGGCAGGGCACGCTGCCGAACATGATCCGGGGCGGCGATGACTCCGACCGCGACACCTCCGATGCGCCGCTCTGGTTCATCGTGTCATGTGAAGACCTTTTCGATACCGGCGAGTCCACGTTACTGGATGTGGATTGCGATGGGCGATCGCTCAAGGAGGTCGTCCGTTCGATTGTCGATCACTATCTGAGGGGCACACCGAACGGAATTGTTGTGGATGCCGACAGCGGGTTGGTGTTCAGTCCTTCACACTACACCTGGATGGATACGAACCATCCGGCCGGTACCCCGCGCGAAGGGTACCCCGTTGAGATACAGGCGCTCTGGTACCGTGCACTCTCGTTCGTGGCGAGGATCGATGACGATGCGGAACTGGCGGAGCTGGCGAAGCATGTACAGGCGTCGATCGCTTCCCACTATGTCCGCGCCGACGGATCGGGCCTCGCCGATTGCCTGCACGCGGCTCCCGGCATTCCCGCGGCAGCTGCCGTTGCCGACGACCATGTGCGCTCCAATCAGCTTTTGGCCGTGACGCTCGGCGCCATTACCTCTCCAGACGACTGTATGGCGGTCTTGCATGCCTGCGAGCAGCTCCTGGTGCCGGGTGCTATCCGCAGCCTGGCGGATCGTCCCGTTGAGCATGCGTTGCCGGTCCGCCGGGAAGGCGAACTACTCAACGACCCGCACCGCCCCTACCAGGGCCAGTACCGCGGGGATGAGGACACACGGCGTAAACCGGCCTACCATAACGGAACGGCTTGGACGTGGCCGTTCCCCTCCTACTGCGAGGCGCTGGTCCAGATCCATGGACCAGCCGCGCGTGACACGGCCCTGGCGCTGCTGCGGAGCAGTGAGGTGCTGCTCGGCCGGGGTTGCATTGGGCAGATTCCAGAAATCCTTGATGGCGACGCCCCGCACATGGATCGAGGGTGTGGAGCCCAGGCCTGGGGCGTCACAGAGCTCTATCGTGTGCTTGCACTTCTGCAGCGAAACTCATAGAGTCGCTCCACATCTTGAATGAATTGGATTGCCTCCGTACTGCCCCGTTTCCTATGGGCGCTGGATCTTGGGCTCAGGGCGGCGAAACCAACAATGTTGGGAGATTCGTGCGTATGGGTGCACAGGTAAAACGCCGGCGGGTCAAGTTCCAGATCCGCGCCGAAGAGAACAGCAAGGTGTCTATAGCAGGCACCTTCAACGGGTGGAATCCGGACAAGCACATTCTCAAGAAGAAGGGCGACATGTTCGAACTGAACGTGCTGCTGGAGCCCGGTCAATATCAATACAAGTTTGTTGTGAACGGCATCTGGTGTGTCGATCCGGAACGTCCGGACTGGTCGCCGAACGAGTATGGTTCACTGAATAGCGTGGTCACAGTAACGTAGTCCATCCCCTCCACGAACGTGGCGTGCCAGACTGCCGGTCATCCAGTGACTTCCATTGCAAGATAGAAAGAGTCTTACTCAATGAAGAATATCCAACTTTTCAACGTGGCGCCGTCGGTGCCTAAAGAGGTCCGTTTTCTCGAAACCTTGGCCAACAACCTCTGGTGGTGTTGGTGTCCCGATGCCATCGACCTGTTTCGGCGTATCGATCCAGCGTTGTGGACGGAGTGCAAGCACAGCCCGCTTAAGTTTTTCAGCAAGCTGCCGCCTGAGCGGTTGGCCGAGCTCCCTTCCGACGACGGGTTCATCGCGCATATGGAAGAGGTGCGTGAACTGTTCGAGGCTCAAGTTCGCAAGGACTGTAAGGGCGAGGATACCTGTGCCGCCCGCGATGGTGTTGCCTACTTCTCGCTTGAGTATGGCATTCATGAGAGCGTGCGTCTCTACTCCGGCGGGCTGGGGTGTCTGGCAGGCGACCACCTGAAGTCGGCCTCCGATCTGAACCTGCCCCTTGTGGCTGTCGGGCTTATGTACCGTCAGGGCTATTTCCAGCAGTATCTCGACGAAGACGGGATGCAGCGGGAATTCTATCCCGAGAGCGAAATGCACCACATGCCCATGAAGAAGGTCTGCGACGGCGACAACAGCCCCATCCAGATCGGTGTGCCCTTCCCGGATGGGGAACTGCGCGCCGAGATATGGCAGCTCAACGTGGGGCGTGTGCCTCTCTTCCTTCTGGATGCCAATATCCCGGCCAACAAGCCCGAGTACCGTGGCATAACGGCTCAGCTCTACGGTGGCGACCAGGTTATGCGTATCCGCCAGGAGATGCTCCTGGGTGTCGGCGGCGTACGTGCGTTGCTGGCCATGGGCTTCGATCCGCATGTCTACCATCTCAATGAGGGGCATGCCGCATTTCTCGGACTGGGTCGTATTGCGCACCTGGTCCAGTCGCAGGGCATCGACACCAAGACCGCGTTCGAGGTGATGTCGCGGACCAACATCTTCACCACGCATACGCCGGTACCGGCCGGGAACGAGACTTTTCCCGCCACGATGCTTAAGCCGTACTTCAAGGCATTGGAGGCGGAGGTGGGTGTCAAAGCCACCGATGCCATCAAGTGGGGGCAGACTCCGGGCACCAATCCCGACGAGGACGTGTCCATGACCATTCTTGGCATGCGCTGTGCCCACTTCTACAACGCCGTCAGCAAGCTGCACGGCGTTGTCGCGCGAAAGATGTGGTCTTATCTCTGGCCGGACCTCCCCAACGAGGAAGTGCCGATCGGACATGTCACGAACGGCGTTCACATTTCGTCGTGGCTATCGACCGACATCGCGGCACTGTTCGACCGCTACCTCGGACGTGACTGGCGAGATCATCTCGGCAATGAGAACGTCGTCAAGCGTATCGACCGCATTCCGGCTGACATGCTCTGGCGCACACACGAACTGGGGCGTGCCCGACTGGTCCGCGCCACGCGCGAGCATGGCGAGCAGCAGTATAAGGCCCGCAACGCGACGCGGCAGGAACTCGATGCCATATCGTCGGTGTTCGATGCGGACACACTGACGATCGGTTTCGCACGACGTTTTGCCTCGTACAAGCGCGCGACGCTGCTCCTGAAACACCCGGAACGCTTCGAGGAACTGTTGACTAGCGAGGAGCGTCCGGTGCAGCTCGTATTCGCCGGGAAGGCGCATCCGGCAGACGAGGCCGGCAAGAACCTGATCAAGGAGATCATTGCTTTTTCGCGCAAGCCCTCGGTACGGCACAAGATCATCTTTCTCGAGAACTACGATATTCAGCTTGCCCGCTACATGGTGCAGGGCGTTGACGTCTGGATGAACACGCCGCGCCGTCCGCAAGAGGCGAGCGGTACTTCGGGCATGAAGGCGGCGGCCAACGGCGGCCTGCATTGCAGCATCCTCGATGGCTGGTGGGACGAGGGTTACACCCCCGATACCGGCTGGGCCATCGGAAACCGTGCGGACTACGTCAACAGCGACTACCAGGACCAGGTCGAGTCACAAGCGCTCTACAACCTGCTTGAGAACGAGGTCATTCCGACATTTTATACGCGCTCCAAGAGCGACGTGCCCGAGCGGTGGGTGGAGATGATGAAGGCGTCGATGAAGATGACGCTTGGTTTTTTCACCACGCATCGTATGCTCGAGGAGTACCGTGATCGGTACTACAGTGCCGCGCTCGATGTCTATGACCGCTTGATCGGGGATGACGCGAAGGAGGCGAAGGCACTGGTATCGCAGCGGAAACGGCTTGAGTCGTGCTGGGGCGGTGTGAATATCGAGCTGCCTGTGCCGGATCGTGACCTGGCCGGTTTGCACGTGGGTGACACGTTCGTCGTAACCAGTCTGGTTGAGCTGGGCGAGCTGACACCGGACGAGGTAGACGTGGAGGTCTACTACGGGATCGCCGATTCGCAGAACGAGATTGTTGAGAGCGAGGTCCAGGAGATGACCATGGCGGAGGAGCAAGGTGACGGGCGATACCTCTATCGCCAGGAGTTGCCGTGCAGCAGGGCGGGCCGCTATGGACTGACGGCCAGGGTGGTCCCGAAGGGGTCTGACTGGTCGAGCACGATGCCCGGCTATACCACCTGGGCCAACGGGGCATAAGCCCACATGCCGAAGGGGCAGAGAGGCAGATGATGCAACGAAATCCGCGCATCCTGATCGTCACTCCGGAGATCACCTACCTGCCCAACGGCATGGGAAATGCCGCCAACCACATGCGCGCCAAGGCCGGTGGTCTGGCCGACGTTTCGGCTTCTCTGGTCTCGGCGCTTTTCGAGCTTGGCGCAGAGGTCCATGTGGCGCTCCCGCACTATCGGCGCATGTTCAACGTGGATGTCGGTCGCCTAATCAATGACGAGCTGCGCATCTACAAGCAGGTGCTCCCCGATTCGCGAATCCACCTGGCCCAGGACCGAATCTTCTACTATCAGAGCGAGGTCTACAGCTCGTCGGTGGACACCAGTAAGCGGCTGGCGCTCGTCTTTCAGCGCGAGGTGATCAACAACATCGTTCCCAAGGTCAATCCCGACCTGATTCACTGCAACGATTGGATGACAGGGCTGATCCCCGCCATGGCAAGGCGCCACGGCATTCCTTCCCTGATGACCATTCACAACATCCACACCCAGGAAGTCACGCTCGACCAAGTCGAGGAAACGGGAATCGACGCGGCCGAGTTCTGGCAGGACCTGTTCTACAAGTGGTATGCCGGCGACTACGAATCGACGCGCTGGAGCAACCCGGTTGACCTGCTCGCCAGCGGTATTTTTGCCTCCCATTTCGTGAACACCGTGAGTCCTTCCTTCCTCTATGAGGTGTGCGACGGTCAGCACGCCTTCGTACCGCCCTCCGTCCGTAGCGAGATTGCCCAGAAGATGATGGCGGGCTGTGCTTCCGGTATTCTCAACGCTCCCGATCCCTCGTTCGATCCGGCAACCGACGAGCTGATCCAGCACCGGTTCGGCCCCGACACCCACACCGAAGCGAAACGGAAGAACAAGCTGCATCTGCAGGAGCGGCTGGGGCTTGTACAGGATGCCGATGCCCCGATGCTCTTCTGGCCGTCACGTCTCGATCCCGTCCAGAAGGGCTGCCAGATTCTGGCCGATATTCTCTACAACCTGGTTTCGCACTACGAGGACGAGAACCTCCAAGTGGTCTTCGTGGCAGCCGGGCCGTTTCAGATCTGGTTTCGTGGGATTGTCAACCAGCACAAACTGCATGATCGAGTGGCGGTGTACGGCTTTGACGAAGAGACCTCGCACCAGGCCTATGCGGGTTCGGACTTCATGCTGATGCCATCCCTGTTTGAACCGTGCGGCCTGCCGCAGATGGTGAGTTCCATCTACGGGTCGCTCCCGGTTGTGCATGATACTGGGGGGTTGCATGATACCGTGACCATGCTCGATGCAGGTCGGGGCACCGGGAACGGCTTCCCCTTCGCGACGTACGACGGAAACGGGCTTTGGTGGGCGATCGAGCGGGCGATGAATTTCTACCGGCTGCCGGCCGAAGTAAAGGAGGCGCAAATCAGCCGCATCATGCGCGAAAGCACGGCGCGGTTCACCCATGCCAACACTGCGCGGGAGTACATTGATATCTATGAACGCATGCTCGAACGCCCCCTTGTCGCTCATAAGACGGGACCCGTGGCTGGAACCCTATAGCGAGTGCCTTCAGCGGCGCTGGAACCGTGTCAACGAGGCTGCGGCGCGACTGGCAGCCGACCGGGATCTTTCCGACCACTCCCTGAGCTACGATTACTACGGCCTGCACCGTACGCCGGATGGCTGGGTCTTTCGCGAGTGGGCTCCGAACGCGACAGCCATCCATCTGCTGGGTCCGTTCAATGACTGGAGCGAGTCTGACGCCTTCTTGATGCGTCGTCTCAACGACCGCGGCGACTGGGAACTGCACCTGGCGGCGGACGTGCTGAACCACAAAGACCTCTACCGGCTGCGGGTTCATTGGTCCGGCGGCAGCGGCGACCGCATTCCCACGCATGCGCGCCGGGTTGTGCAGGATAGCTCCACGCACATCTTCAATGCGCAGGTGTGGTCGCCTTCCGAGCCCTACCAGCGGCGCCATCCCTCGCCGTCGCGCCCGACCCCGCTGTTGATCTACGAGGCCCACGTAGGGATGGCACTCGAATGGGGGCGCGTGGGTACCTACGCGGAGTTCCGGGAGCATATCCTGCCGCGCATCAAAGATGCCGGTTACAATACCGTGCAGCTCATGGCCATCGCGGAGCATCCCTACTATGGGTCGTTTGGCTACCACGTCTCCAACTTCTTCGCCGCGTCTTCGCGTTTCGGGACGCCCGACGAACTGGCTGAGCTGGTGGATGTCGCTCATGGGATGGGCCTCTTCGTCATTATGGATATCGTCCACTCCCATGCCGTGAAGAACACGGCGGAGGGGCTGTCCGAGTTTGATGGTACGACATACCAGTTCTTCCACGCCGGTGGCCGGGGCGATCACGATGCGTGGGATTCGCGCTGCTTCGACTACGGCAAGCTCGACGTACAGCACTTCCTTCTCTCCAACTGTCGCTACTGGATGGAGCAGTATGGCTTCGATGGTTTCAGGTTCGATGGCGTCACCAGCATGCTCTACCTGCACCACGGGCACGGCACGGCCTTTACCGATTATGGGAAGTACTTCGACTGGGCAGTCGACGAGGACGCCTGGGTTTACATGGCGCTGGCGAACCGCCTGATCCATGAGATCAACCCCGAGGCGGTCACTATTGCCGAGGACGTCAGTGGCATGCCCGGCCTCGCCGCACCGTTTGCGGATGGGGGGTGTGGGTTCGACTTCCGCCTCGCCATGGGCGTTTCCGACTGCTGGGTGCGGCACCTCAAAGAGGTAGCCGACGAGGACTGGCACATGAACGGCATCTGGCATGAGCTGACCAATCGCCGCGCCGACGAGAAGACCATCGGCTATGCCGAAAGCCACGACCAGGCTCTCGTCGGTAGCAAGACCATCAGTTTCGAGCTGATGGATGCCAGCATGTACACGCATATGGGCATCCACGAGCCACATCCGGAGGTGGACCGCGGCATTGCGCTGCATAAGCTGATCCGTCTTGCCACGCTGGCGACGTGTGGTGAGGGTTACCTCAACTTCATGGGCAACGAGTTCGGCCACCCCGAGTGGATCGATTTCCCACGCAAAGGCAACGACTGGTCCTATCACTACGCCCGGCGCCAGTGGAGCCTGCGTGATAACCAGGATCTGAAGTACCACTACCTCGGCGATTTCGATGTGGCTATGGTTTCCGTGATCAAGGACGATTGCGTAGTAGGCGAACGTGAACCGCGGCTGCTCCACACGCACAACGAACTGAAGATCCTCGTCTTCGAGCGTAACGGCGATATCTTCGTATTTAACTTCCATCCGTCCGGATCCTACCCGGACTACGGGATCGAGGTGCCGCCGGGGCAGTACTCAACCGTGCTGGACAGCGACGAACCACGCTTCGGTGGTTTCGATCGCCGTCCCGCCTTCCACGCCTACGAGACAGTTCCCGCCGTCGACGGCAACCAGCTTCGCCATATCCTCCGCCTTTACCTGCCATCTCGCACGGCCCTTGTACTCAAGCATACGAAGGGCCCGAGCGAGGCACAGCTGTCGGCTGTGGCTGCTGCTCTGTCCTGATCTGGAGCTGCCGTGATCTGAGAAGCTGAGGCCCGTGGCTTGACCGCCGTGACACCCATATCTAGAATAGACGCAACGTGATGGTCGCAGCATCAGAACATGGTCTCTGGCGGCGGCCTGAGCAGGAACTACCGAGATAACAGGGGACCTTATGTTTGTGCACGTCAGTTTCCGCACTCCCTTACTCGCACTTGCAGCCGCTATCACAGTGGCGCTTCTTGGCGGTGCCTGCATAGGGGCTGTTGTCGAACCATCTCCCTACAGCTACTACTATCGTGGCGAGCTGATCACCATGAATGTCAGCGAGTCAGCGGTCGCTTTCAAAGCGGGCTCACCGGCGGCTCTACAGTTCACGACGACGCACAGCATGCAGCAGGATGCGGTGAGCAGTCACTATGCGCTGCAGGAACATGGAATGGTGGTCTACCGACTGTCCACGCCATGGGGCAAAGCCGGCAGACAGGCATCGCTTCCAGAGGCTATGTCAGAGCTGGCCGCCGATCCGAACGTTGTTGTTCAGCCCGTTTTCGAACAAGGCCCGGCCCTGCTCTTGCCGGCAGACCAAGTTGTCGTTGGTTTCGAGAGCGAAACGAGCCTGGTGCAGGCCGAAGCGTACTTTGCTCCTTACCGTGACTCGATGGGGATTACGGGTGTTAAGCAGCACAGCGGGAACACCTTTGTGCTGACGATAGATAACCCTTCAGACGCCCGCGCCTATGCTGTGTCCCGCGCCTGCACTGACCTGATCGGTATCGATTTTTCCGAGCCCGTCAGTATCTGCGTCATGCATCGGGATCCCCGTCCGGTCGTGAAGCCGTCGACGCGTCCCATTCGGGTTGATGCTCCCCGGGCAGCTGTGTCCACTCAAGTTCCCGGCGATGAGGAGCCTGCCGCATCGCCGACATGGTCAACACTCATCAGCGAGGACTTCGAGTCCGCAACGTTTCCTCCCACCGGATGGACCCACTATGTTCAGCCCGGGGCACCCGATGTCAGATGGGGCCGCACGAGCCATCGCGCCTACATGAGTTCCAACTCAGTCTACTGTGCTTTAGATGGCACGGCAGGTGTTGCGCCGCCGGGCCCCGCCCCCTTCAACACCATGCACTGGTTGGATTCACCGCTGCTCGACCTCAGTTCGTACGAGGAGGTTCACTGTGGGGTCCGGTTCCATGCCGTAAACGATATTTTTCCAAACCCTGGGGCGTGGTGGTTCAATGACTATGCTGGCGTCTACGTATATGACAACGCCACCGGAAGTGGCACGGGCATGAACCTTGCCGCCGGGGCAACCAACGATCTCACGGTCGATCCTACGACAGATTCAGGCTGGCGGTATGGCATGTTTCGGGTGCCGCCGGATTACCGTAAGAACAACGTCTATTTCTCCTTGTTTTACACCTCGGACGCGTCAAACAAGTACGAGGGCTGCTACATCGATGACGTCAGAGTGTGGGCAACGACGGATGTCGACACGGAGCCCCTCGGAAATGACCCGTTCGGAGGGCGTATCTGGCAGCACCGCAACGTCGGCCAGATCCCGGGCGTCAGCAACTCTGTGGGCAAGGATTTGCATGTGCCGGGGGCGTGGACCATCACGACCGGGGCTTCGAGTGTGGTTGTGGCGATCATCGACGATGGCATCGACCTGACGCACCCCGACCTGAACATCGTTTCCGGTTGGGACTACAATGACGTGGCCGGAGGCCACGCGCGCGGCTCGCACGGAACGGCCGTGGCAGGGGATTGCGGCGCCATTATGAATAACAGCCTTGGAACCATCGGGACGGCGCCGGGGATTCCCATGATGTC
>CAYFPQ010000001.1:106351-107461 GCA_964345005.1 uncultured Victivallales bacterium
GTCAGTCTATTTTGGGACGTCCTGGCCAACTGACTATTCAGGCGCCATCGATACGGCCCGCCTTCGTGGCGCAAAGGTTCTCAGCAACTCCTGGGGGTTGCAGACCGCGCCCTCTGCTCTGATGACCGGTGCCGTCTCGAATGCCTTGGCCGCCGGCTGTACTGTGCTCTTTGCGGCCGGAAACGGGCCGGATCGCAGCCCTTGGAACTACAACGTCATCTATCCCGCAAACCTCGCAAGCTCCGATCATATCTGCGTGGGTGCGTCAGGGCCGGCCGACATGGTCAAAGATACCACCAGTTTAGACGGGGAGTTCTACTGGGGCTCCAGTTACGTGGGCACGGGGCCTGACATAGTTGCGCCGGCGCCCTGGAGCTATACGACCGATCGTCTTGGAGCCAACGGCTACAATGTCGGGGGCGGCATCTATACGGGCGATTCCGGCAATTACACGCACAACTTCACAGGAACGTCGTCCTCCACACCGAAGGTTGCCGGCATCGCGGCGCTTTTGCTCTCAGTTGACGGATCGTTGACACCGGGGCAGGTGAAGCAGATCCTGATGGACACGGCGACGGATATCGACGCTCCCGGTTGGGACGATAGAACCGGCTCGGGGCGGGTCGATGCTTACAAGGCGCTGGCTTCAATCGGCTTCTTCATCACGGATCTGGTGCCTGCCGCGACCGGATCGCGTATGATGCTGACATTCCCCACGGCGGCGGGCGAGACCTACGAGATCGGGAGCCGTTCCGACCTGACAACCGGTAGCTGGGCGAGTCCTGCGCAGTACTCCGCAACCCCTGCCGGGGGATTCATCACCACCCCCATCAGTGGAACGGGAAGTGACGTCAGCGTTTACGTTGATGGTGCAGACAAGTTCTACTACGTCGCCGCCAAGTAGCCCGTTTTCGCGTTGTGTCGCTGGGGCAATTCGGGGTACTTTACCCGCGTTTCATGAAGAAATCTCTTAAGTATCGTGAAGTTATCCCGGATGCGCGCCGGGTGGTGATCAAGATTGGAAGCCGTGTGCTGGTACAGCGTTCGGGTCGCCCCGATGTGCCTCGCATGCGCGCACTGGTTGGTGAGATCGCCAAGTTCCGCAAAGCA
>CAYFPQ010000001.1:107471-134420 GCA_964345005.1 uncultured Victivallales bacterium
CTCCTCCGGCGCCATTGGTGCGGGCATGGAATCGCTGGGCATGACCAGTCGCCCCTCCGGGCTGCCGGAGCAACAGATGGCCGCGGCTGTGGGTCAGACCCATATGATGTCGCGCTACGAGGACCTTTTTGGGAAGAAGGGCTGCAAGGTGGGTCAGGTCCTTCTGACGCACGACAACTTTCGCCACAAGGTCACACTGACCAACGCCCGCCGCACGATGGAGGCGCTTATCCGTCACGAGGTCATTCCCATCATCAACGAGAACGATGTGGTCGCAAACGAAGAGATTCGTGCCGTGGACTCGGTAGGTGATAATGACTACCTTGCGTCACTCGTGGTGAAACTGATTCGGGCAGACCTGCTGATTCTCTTGAGCACGGTTGATGGTGTACGTGAGATAGGGCCCACCGGTCGCTCGCGGCGTGTACGCTACCTGGAGGCCATCAACCGCACCACTTACAAACTCGTGCAGGACAGTAAGTCACATCTGTCCAAGGGGGGAATGACCACCAAGCTGAAGGCGGCCAAGTCTGTTGCCGATGCGGGTTGTTCTTCCATCATTGCCAACGGCCGTCAGTCAAATGTCCTGATGCGCATCATGAACGGCGAGGATGTCGGCACGATCATCCTTGCCTCGGGGCTGTAGCGCGGGGCGCTGCAGCCGAGGGGAGGTTCCACAATGAGTCTGCATGACGATATGGTTGCGATTGGGCAGCGCGCACTGGCTGCATCGCGCGAACTGGTGCCGCTGAAGCCACGGAAGAAGAATTCCATTTTGCTGGCCATGGCAGATGAGCTGGACGCGCGTCGCGAGACGATCCAGGCCGCCAACGCCATCGATATCGAGGAAGGCCGGAACGCCGGTCTCTCCAATGCCATGCTGGACCGGCTTCTACTCACCGATGCCCGTATCGACGGTATGATCAAGGGCATTCAGGCTGTGGCATCGCTCAAGGACCCGATTGGCAGCAAGATCAGTCGCTGGATTCGACCCAATGGATTGGAAATCATCAAGCAGCGTGTGCCGATCGGCGTGATCGGGATTATCTACGAGTCACGTCCGAACGTTACGGCCGACAGTGCGGCGCTCTGTTTCAAAACCTCCAACGCGGTGATCCTGCGCGGTGGCAAAGAAGCCGTCAATTCGAACGCCGCCATCGCCGACGCGCTGATCGAGGGTGGTCGCAAGAAGGGGCTGCCCGAATACGCCATTCAGTTGATTCGCACAACCGATCGGGATGCAGTACGGGAACTGGTGCAGCTCGATGGCACCGTTGACCTCGTGATTCCCCGTGGCGGGGAGGCGCTCATCCGTGCGGTCACCGAGATGGCGCATGTTCCCGTGATCAAACACTACAAGGGCGTCTGCAATCTCTATGTCGACGAAGAGGCTTCCATGGACATGGCACTGGGCATCACGGTGAATGCGAAGTGCCAGCGTCCCGGCGTCTGCAATGCCATCGAGACGCTTCTGGTCCACGAGGCCATTGCGCCCGAGTTCCTGCCGCGGGTGGGCGCGTTGCTCGAGGAGAACGAGGTCGAATTGCGTGGCGACGAAGCGGCCCGGTCCCTTGTGCCGGGAATGAAGGAGGCCACGGAAGCAGATTGGTATGAGGAATACCTGGATTTGATTCTTGCCGTTCGAGTAGTCGGATCGGTTGAGGAAGCGATTGATCACATCAACACGTATGGCTCGCGCCATTCGGATGCGATCGTGACCGAGTCCGAGGCGGCCCAACAGGCGTTTCTGCGCGATGTCGATTCGTCCACCGTCTACGTGAATGCGTCGACGCGATTCACCGATGGCGGCGAGTTCGGTATGGGCGCCGAGATAGGGATCAGCACGGATAAACTCCATGCGCGCGGCCCGATGGCTCTGGAGGAATTGACCACGTACAAATACCTGGTCCACGGGAAAGGGCAGATCCGCTCGTAACGGGCCTATTTCTCGTCAGGGGACATAGCCGCTTCCACTTCCGTCGCGGCGTCTTCGGGATTCTCAATCATCCCGGTCACGAGGGCGGGTGCCTTATCCTCTTCCTCGACCTGAGGAGGATCGGCGGGTACTTCTGTGGCCTCGTCGACCTCCACCGGTTCGATCTCTGCGGCTTCCTCGACCGCCTCTTCCATGGCCGGCTTATCCTTCTTGAGGCTACGGAAGCGTGCGACCAGAGGGTTGACCTTGCGCGGCCCGGAGTACTTCGTGCCGGGCTTGCCATAGCGGCCATAACGGCGCTGCTCGGCGTTATCATCGACAAGCTCCAGGTTGTGACGTTTGGCCAGCTTCTTCCACTCTCTGCCGGAGAACTTCATCTTGCCGCTCATGGTGTTGGCCATATCGAGAACTTTCAGCGATGGAATCGATGTGGCGTCCTTAGCCCACGCGGGCGCTCCGGCCAGTTCGGCGGGGAGACTCTCTTCACCACCAACGAGAAAGACACGCTTTGGGGTCCTGGAAAAAAGAGAGCCGTCCTGGTAAGCAGCGATATCGGCTGGCTTCCAGTTGTTCGCGGTGGAATCCCACACGTGGAGCAACAGCGGTTCATCGCTGGCGCCCTTATCATAGGCCAGCAGCTCAACGGGACGGATCCGTGCCACGTCGAAGGCAAACTGAACCACGGTGTAGCGCACGGGCATGACGATCACCGTACGATCCTTGCTGCCGGCATGGGTAGTGCTCCCCAAGCCTGCGACGAGCAGGAGGGCGAGGAAAAACGTGTGCAACTTCTTCATGACTGGATCCCTCAGTTGATTCTCTCCGGCCTCGGCCGCATAGCGGCCGGGATTTCAATCTACTTTCCCAGAACTTTCTGTAGCTCGGCGGTCAGCCGCGGCACGATTTCAAAAACATCACCCACAATGCCCAATGTGGCAACAGAAAAGATCGGCGCGTCGGGGTCCTTGTTGATCGCAATGATCACGTCGGATGAGGACATGCCGGCCAAATGCTGGATCTGGCCGCTGATACCGCAAGCGATATAGATCTTGGGGCAGACCGTCTTGCCGGTCTGTCCGACCTGGTGCGAATAAGGAATCCAGTCCGCGTCCACGGCGGCACGCGAAGCACCAACACCGCCGCCAAGGACCTCGGCCAGCTCGTGCAGTACGTCGAAGTTCTCCGGTTTTCCCATGCCGCGGCCACCACTGATGATGTAGTCCGCCTCGGCAATGTTTGTGATGTTGTCCTCTTCCGGAACGAACTTGAGCCGCTTGGTGCGTGAGACCATGAGTGCCTTATCGACCTCCACCGGAATCACTTCACCGGTGCGTGACTCGTCCACCTCGGCCTCTTTGAATACCTTGTGGCGGACGGTTGCCATCTGCGGCCGCGTGTCCGGCGTAAGAATGGTGGCCATGATGTTGCCGCCGAAGGCCGGGCGCGTCTGCATCAGGTTTTTCGTCTCGGGATCGATCGCCAGTCCTGTGCAGTCGGCCGTCAGTCCGGCACCGGTCTCGACGGCGATACGTGAAATGACACTGCGCCCCACTGTCGTGGCACCGCACAGGAAGATGTTCGGCTTGTGGCGCTTGACGAGGTCGGAGATGATGGCCGAGTAGGGCTCGTCCTGGAAATGGGTCAGTTCGGGTTGGTCGACCATGTAAACCTTCGAGGCCCCGCGGCTAATCAACTCGTTGGCTTGTTCCATCACGTTCGAGCCGAGCAAAACGGCACAGAGATGCATGCCAAGATCGTCGGCAAGCTGGCGCCCTTCGCCCAGCAACTCGTAGGTGACCGACTGAATAACGCCGTCATCCTGCTCCGCGAATACCCATACGTCCTGGTACTCGCTGAAGTCGGCCTGCTGCTTCTCGCTCTTGCGCATTTCGATGGCGTCGAATTTGCAGGCGGTAACACACGCCCCGCAGAGCGTACACTTGGTCAGGTCGATCACGGCCAGCTTATCATCCATCTCGATGGCGCCAAACGGGCAGGCCTTGACGCAGAGCTGACACCCTACACAGGTTTCGTCGATAACTTTAATCGGATCGTTGCTCATAGAATCACATGCTCCCTAAGATGCGGTGCCAACCACAAGCTCCTTGAGTTTTTCGATCAACTGGGGAACGACCTCTTCGGGGTCGCCTGTCAGAACTTCGCCGCCGCCACGCGGGGGCGGGGTGAAAATCGTGTCTACCTTCGTGGGGGAGCCATCGAGCCCGAGGTACTTGGGATCGCACTCCATTTCCTCCGCAGTCCAAACCGGAATGTCGGCTTTCTTGGAGGCCATTTTCCCCTTCAGGGAAGGGAGACGCGGCTCGTTGATTTCCTTCACAACCGTCAGGAGGCAGGGGAGTGAGCTTTCGATGACTTCGTAGCCGGTTTCGAGCAAGCGCTCGCCGACGATACGGCCCTCTTCAATCTCCTCGATCTTGCGAACGTACGTGATCTGCGGGAGGTCAAGATGGGTGGCGATACCCGGTCCAACCTGGGCCGTATCACCGTCCGATGCCTGTTTGCCACATAGAATGACGTCCACGTCGCCAAGCTTCTTGATCGCCTGGGACAGCGTGTAGCTGGTGGCATAGGTGTCACTGCCTGCGAAGGCGCGATCCGAAATCAGAATACCTTCATCCACGCCCACGGAGATAGCCTCGCGCAGGACGGCCTCGGCCTGCGGCGGGCCCATCGTGATCGCGGTCACCTTGCCGCCGACACGCTCCTTCAGGCGGACCGATTCCTCGATCGCATAACTGTCGAACGGGTTGACGATCGATTCCACGCCCTCACGCATCAGCGTGTTGGTTTCCGGGTTAATCTTGACGTCGTTCTTCTCGGGAACCTGCTTAATGCAGACGACAAAATGCATGTGTTCTTCCTCTCTCGCTTCCTCAACACAACGAAACACGAAAGGGTAGTCCGCCAGCCCTCAGATTGGCAAGCATGAATGGGGAGTGTGCGCGTGTGCGAAACGTGAGAAGGTGGGAGCAGGCGGTATCGCACCTACCCACGACCTCACCTTCTTACACGCTGCCCAGCGGCTTCCGGAAAACGATATTGTAGAAGAGCCCGGCCATGACACGCCCCACCTGGGCTTCAACGCCCGGGGGGATCAGCTCGGTGGGGATGGGGTCCAGGAACATCGGGTTCTGCTTGATGAGGAACTTGCCGAAGCGAGTCTGCGCCATCTCATCGGTCATGCCCTCGTCTTGAATGGCGATCACGCCGCCGGGCTTTGTTACGCGAAGGATTTCGTCCATGGCGGTCTGCTTGCCGTCACCGAACTGGTTGATGGCGCCGGAGTGCATGACGCCGTCGAACGTCGCGTCGGGATAGGGCAGCTTCATTGCGTCGGCCTCGACAACCGTAACGGGAAGGCGGCGGCGTTTGGCCAGCCGGGTCGATGCCTTGACCATCTCGACCGAGTTGTCCATGGCGTCTACCGTTCCGCCGGGCGCGATGGCTGCGCAGAGCGGTGAGAGATTGCCGCCCAAGCCACAGCAGTGGTCCAAAATCCGGTCGCCCGGCTTCAGTCCCAGCGTATCGATGGCGCGTTTGCGCTCGGATGGAATCCAAATGCGAACGGCAAGCGTGAGGATCAAGAACTGGAAGTTATAGCGCAGGGCTTCGCGTGAGAGGCACATAGCAGCTCCTATTTGACGAGTTTCAGAACATCTCGGAAAGCAGGGTGTTCGGCTGTTCGCATGAGCTCGAAAAGAATGCTCTCTGTGCTGGTAACTCCAGCGCCGATATCGATGAGCTTCTCAAGCGCGATATCTCGATTGGTCTTGAAGCGCGAAGAGACGGCGTCGCCAATGACCTCTACTTCAAAGGCAAACTCCAGTAGGTCGTGCGCCGTCTGGTAGATACAGACGTGTGTTTCGATTCCCGCCAGGATGACCTGGCTCGCCCGCGTCTCCTTCAGCGCCTGCTGAAACGCTTCGCTCATACAGCAGCTGAAACAGCTCTTGGCAATGGGTGTGTGATCTTCCAGGTGTGCTGTCAGTTCAGGGATCGTAGGACCCATCTTCTCGGGAATCTGCTCCACCCAGATCACGGGCACCTCGAGGGCCTGCATCCCCCGTAGCAGGATTTCCAGGTTGCGATAGAGCGCCTCACGCTCATGCATCACCGACGCCAGCTTCCCCTGCACATCCACCAACACAAACGCCGTCTTCCCCAACTCAAACATATCAGCCTCCCGAGTGGCCAGAGTATGGCAAAGGCCGCCAAGTCGGCCAATAGTAAAAGGGCGTATCTCTCGTCGCTTCCTGATCGTGCTCGCAATCCTGCTCGATTAGGATTACGAGTACGATTATGATACCGATGACTGCAGAGAGTGGAATGCTCTCTTGGGCAAATAGCCCAATCGACTCGAGGAGGCGGGGGGGGATATAACCCATGGAACGACCGGACTGGGATACCTATTTCATCGATATTGCGCACCAGGTCGCGCGGCGCGGGAACTGTGGTCGTCGGCAGGTTGCGGCGTTGATCGTTAAGGACCGACGTATCATTTCTACCGGCTACAACGGCACACCGCGTGGAACGACCAACTGTTGTGATGGGGGCTGTGCGCGCTGCAGCAGCGATGCGCCGACGGGCGCCGACCTGGGTGAGTGCATCTGTTCGCATGCCGAAGAGAACGCGATCGTTCAAGCCGCTTACCACGGCATTTCCGTGCGCGACGCTTTGCTCTATTGCACGCTCAGTCCCTGCCTGATGTGTACCAAGATGATCATCAATGCCGGGATTGCCGAAGTGATCTACGAGGATGAGTACTCTTTCACCACCCAGGCGCGTGCCCTTTTCGAGCAGGCGGGCGTAACCTGCCGCCGGTTCGAGCGCTGATCGGGATATCCTCACCCGTCACACCGTAGACCCCCCGGATGAGGACCAGGAGCATCACCACAAGTGAGCGGCTGAATGGCACCTTCATGGCGCTGAGCCTACCGCTCTGTAGGCAGGACGCAAATCCTCTTTACTCACAATCCCGGCATGCCCATACTTGCCTGTCTGGAACTGGACCATGCCGGCTATTGCTAAGATACTGATCGTGTTTGTTGGGATGCTCGTGATGGCGCGTGTGAAGGTGCCGCTTGGGCTGGCCCTGGTTCTTGGCGGCGTGGTGCTGAACCTGTGGGCCGGGCTACCGGTTGGGGTGACGCTGGAGAACTTCGGAAGATCGCTGTTGGCGGTCGACCTCTGGCTCTTGCTGGTGGTCACGGTGCTGATCATCGAACTCGGCCGGCACATCTCACAGCCGGGCAACGCCGATGAACTGATGGCAGCAACGCGCCGCTGGGGCGGACGCCATGGACGCGCCGCCTCGCTCATGGCCCTGCCTGCGGTGGTAGGGCTTGTGCCCATGCCTGCGGGCGCACTCTTCTCGGCGCCGCTGGTAGAGAAGGCGGGAGAGGGCATGGCGACCACGCCCGAATGGCGTTCAGCCGTCAACTACTGGCATCGCCACATCTGGGAATACTGGTGGCCGCTCTATCCGGGCGTGATTGTGGCCATCTCGCTCTTCGAAATGGATACGCGTGTCTTCATGGCGGTGCAGTTTCCATTCACACTCGTAGCCGTGGCGGCCGGCTACTTCTTTCTTATTCGGCCCCATCTGGCTGAAGCTCCGGCGACCGGGACAGCGGTATCGGGAAGCAGCCTGCGCGCATTCATGACGCTTCTCCCTCTGCTGACCGTGATTGGATCGCTCTTTGTTTTTCCGCCACTACTCCGGCAACTGATGCCGTCGGCTACGGCACAGGTGCAGAAACTGAGCTGTGTCCTGCTCGGATTGGTATTGGGTATGGTGGTGATCTCGGTGGACGAATTCCTGCAGCGGCGGCGTGCGGCCGCTAAGGGGGAGGAGATCGACCGCGTTCGCCTCTTTGCGGCTGCGTTCAAGCCCAAGGGGCTGGGCATCCTGCTGATGCTGTTGGGTGTGATGGTGTTCAAGTCGCTGCTGATGAAATCGAATCTACTACCGACGGCGAGCGGGGAGTTGATGGAGAGCGGCATCCCGCTGGCCGCCGCCATCGCGCTGCTGCCATTCATCGCTGGGATAGTGACCGGCGTGGCGGTGGGCTTCACGGCGGCATCCTTCCCACTGGTGGTGGGCCTGATGGCGGCGGAAGGGTCGGGGTTGACGCCGTGGGCGACGCTCGTCCTGGCCTACGGATTCGGCTACATGGGGATGATACTCTCCCCGGTTCATCTCTGCTTGCTGGTCACGCGCGAGTATTTCAGTGCGCGTCTGAGTGATATCTATCGCATGATCACCCCGTGTGTGGCGAGTGTCGCCGGTTACAGTATACTGGCCTACGGCCTGTTCACCATGATGGGGAAGTGACTGTGGGTCAAGGTAGGGCTCGCGCTCCGCGCGAGCCGTGAGACCTTCGACTGCTTCCGGCCCGCTCGGAGAGCGGGCCCTACCTCGTATACGACCTATTTCAACGCCGTCTTGATCTCCTCGAGCGACACGCCGAAGAGCGTCCCGGCGATGATGTCATAGTTCAGCCAGCCGAAGCTGCCGCACTAAGCGCCAGTGATTCGTTCATACTGCGTGGTGCGTTGGACCGGGTTCAGTCCGGCGCGTGCGATCAGTGACACAACGTCGTCACGGGTGGCCGTATAGTCGGCTCCGGCGGCGCTGACGACCAACTCCTCCATCAGCACGCCACCGAAGTCATCGGCCCCGAAAGCGAGGGCCAGTTGGGCGAGGTCGGGTCCCTCGGTGACCCACCCGGCTTGCAGGTGTTCGATATTGTCGAGCACGAGCCGGGAGAGCGCCACGATGCGCAGGTAGTCAATGCCCGTTTGGGAGGGGAGCGCCAGCTTGGTGTGTGGGGATTGGAAACTCCAGGGAATGAAGGCAGTGAAGCCCCCTGTTGCATCCTGCAAGGTCCGTATCTTCATGAGGTGGTCCACACGCTGAGCTGTCGTTTCGCCCAGGCCGTACACCATGGTAGCGGTTGTGCGAAGCCCCAGCTCCTGGGCGGTCCGCATCACGTCCAGCCATCCCTCGCTACTGAGCTTTCCGGGACTGACCCGCCGGCGCACATCGTCATGCAGGATCTCTGCTCCTCCGCCCGGCAGGGAGTCGAGCCCGGCCGCGTGCAGCCGTTCCAAGGCGGTCCGCAGGTCCAGCCCCTCACGTTCGGCAAGGTCGGCTATCTCGGCCGGCGAAAGGGAGTGCACGCAGATATCACCCACGGCTTTCACCTCGCCCAGGAGTTGCTCATAGAAAGCGAGTGAGAGATCCGGGTTCAGGCCGCCCTGGATCAGGATCTGCGTGGCGCCGGCTTCGACCGCTTCCCTTGCGGTCCGTACCACGTCGGCAGGCGTGAGCGTAAAGGCCCGCTTGTCGCCCGGTTCCACGTGAAAGGCACAGAAGCGGCACCCCGCCGTGCACACATTGGTGAGCGAGATGATCCGGTCAACCACGTAGGTGGCATCCCTGCCGGGAACATGCCGCTGGCGTGCCGCCTGGGCCAGGCGTCCGAGCTGCTGAAAGGATGCATGGTCGTGCAGGGCGATGGCATCGGTTTCACTCAGCCGTGTCCCTGTCTCGGCTTTGCCCAGCGCTTCTTCAAGCGCGGAGTCTCCCACCCGTGCCCTGGTGGACGCGGCCGGTCCGGTCTCTTGCGCACGGACCTCGACCTGGTCATACACGCTATTCACGAGTTGAGGTCTGAGACCCAGGCGGTCCACAAACGTGAACATGTCATCGACGGACACGAAGCGATGATCGTCCGGGGCGCCGGCCGCGCGCGCGATCTGTTCTTCCTGGCTCGTACCACCCAGGTCATCCACGCCGCTGGCGGTCAACACTTCGAGCAGCTTGCGGTCGACATAGTTCGCAAGAACGCGTATGTGGGGCACGTTATCAAGGAAGAGACGCGCTACGGCAACCGTGCGCACGATCTCCATGCCGCTGGGGCCGCGATTCACATCGATGCGCGTGCCGCTGGGATGGAATGGGAGAGGAATGAAGGCGGCCAGGCCGCCGGTCTGATCCTGCAGGTGTCGCAGCCGGTCCATGTGATCCACACGATCGGACGGGCTCTCGACGTGACCGAAGAGCATGGTGGCGTTAGTCGGCATGCCGAGCGCGTGGGCGGCGGCATGTATCTCCAGCCACCGGTCGCCAGAGATCTTGTTGGGACAGATCCGTTGGCGTATGGCCGGATTGAAGATCTCGGCACCCCCGCCGGGCAGCGCGTCGAGACCGGATTGCTTCAAACGGTTGAGCACCTCGCTCGGGCTGGTTCCACCTTGCCGGGCCAGGTAATCGATCTCCACGGCGGTTAACCCCTGGATGCAGATGCCGGGGAGGATCGATCTGGCAATCCGGAAGCACTGCTCGTAGTAGTCGAGATCGATCTGGGGGACGACGCCGCCCACGACATGGAGATCCGTCAGCCCACCACTGGCGGCCGCGCGCAGCCGTTCGGAAACAGCATCCAGCGTAACGGTATAGGCATCGTCGGCCTCTTCCTCGCGCCAGAAGGCGCACAGCTCGCACTCGTTCTCGCAGCGGTTCGTGGGGTTGATGTTGAGGCTGTGCACGAAATAGGTGGTGGTGCCGTGCATGGCGCGTCGCCTGGCATCCGCCCGCTGCATCAGGTCCGGCAGCGAACCATGAGTGAGTAGCTCAAGCGCTTCATCGCAGGACAGGCGATCGGCGGCTGGGGAACCGGCAGGTGCTGATTGGGCGGTCATCAGGTGGCGGCGTCCTTGCTCATCGGCGTCAGGCGGTGTTTCTCCAAGAGCAGGTCGAATGCCTGGATAGCGGCCTGTTCACGTTCGCCAATGACGTAGTTGATGTGGTTCGCGAGATAGTTGCGGCAGAACTCTGGACTGAGTCTGAGCTGGTCGGCAAAGCGTTGCCCGATCCGATCGTACGACTGCCGTCCCTCGGCATAGGCCTCGGTTGCCAGCCGCGTAAGCTCTGCCGTGTATGGATGCCGCTTAAGGTGGGCCCACACCGCAAAGACAAACGGCAGCCCTGTCATGTGCTGCCACGCTTCGGCCATGTCGTAGTGGACCTTTCCATTGGTGGGCAGGCACAGGGCGCGGTCTCCGATGATGACCCTTGCATCCGGCGTGCCGGAACCATCGCAGATGATGACCGGTTGGCTCTTCCAGTGGTCACGCAGGAGAATCTGAGCCAGCAGGTTTGACGTATGCGAACGGGGATCCCGCGCCAGGCACTTGACCTCGGCCGGCGGCCCGTCGCATTCCAGGAGTACGCTCGCCACTTTGCCGTCGGCGCTGACACCAAGGCCGTCAATCATGGCAAGGTCGCCATCGCACAGGAGATCGACGACCGGAACCAACGCGGCATCTGCCCGGCCCGACGCGAGAAGCGCCGACAGTGTCGAGGGCGCCTGTTCAATCAGCGTAACGTCGCTGCGGTTGCGCATGGCTTCTGTCAGCGGGGCCGCATTGAGATAGGGGGCGGCGGCGAAGACCAGCGGGGTCCCAGATCCGGCCGTGATCGACGAGTTGTGGTGGCTGTTGTTCAAGGTGCCTCCGTCAAAGATACGGGGATGCCATAGTCATTCCAGCGTGCGCCAACACGATCACGGATCTCCGGATCGAAGGCGACCGGTTCGCGGTAGCCGGGCTTCCACGTGGCGTCAATCAAGATGGGGGGATGCATGACCAGGCGATTGCCGAGTGCTTCGCGCCGCGCGGGATGCAGGTCGACGAGCGGATCAAAACGGGTGAACCACCCCCACAGCATGAGGCGTGGATCGTCAAGCGGCACGTCCTCGGATACGAGAACCTGGAACAGGTAGGCACCGGTCACGGGGTGGGCCTGCAGCGCTTCGCGTATGCTCTCGCGGTTGGCGTCGGTCCGCACCTGCACCATCAACACTCCGTCGCCCAGCATTGCCATGCCGGTAATGCCCGGGTGGACGGATTCGCGGGGCGGCGGTGGCGGCGGTTCCTGGCGTTGAGGTTTGCCCTCGTTGCGCGTGGCCAACAGGATGAGCCGGCTGCCGGTGTTCATGGCCGGCCCGGTGAAATCGAGCGTATCCTGCGCGGTCGGAGCGACCAGGTGCAGGCCCTCCCCGGTGTTCAGGTTCTGCCACAAGGCGCGACTCACGGCCTTGAAATCACGCACGTCAACATCCGGGTCGACGGCGATGAGGACCTTGGTCAGCGAGAGCTGGCTCTCGCCGAGAATGCCGAAGGCGTGTTTGAGTGCCTCGTGTGGATAGCGCACTCTCACGGACACGGCGGCCAGGGGATGGAATCCGGTTTCGGGGAATGCCCAGCAGTCCACGATGGCGGGCTTTATGATACGCAACAGCGGAATGCTCAGGTCCTGCAGGGCTTCACCGATGTAGTAATCCTCCTGCGGCGGCTTGCCCACAACCGTGGCCGGATAGATGGCGTCCTTCCGCGCCAGCACGCGGTCCACGCGAAACACCGGGAAATCGGCCGAGTGGGAGTAGTGGCCCAGGTGATCCCCGAATGGCCCTTCCCGGCGAAGCTCATCCGGGGCGACCGATCCTTCCAGCACAAACTCGGCATTGGCCGGAATGCTGTGACCGCTGGGCCGGCGGATCGTTCTCAGCGGCCGGCCGAGAAGGAACGCGGCAAGCAGGTATTCGTCAATGTCTTCGGGGAGCGGGGCGATGGCCGCGATCGTCAGTACGGGCGGTCCGCCCAGGAATACGCTGATGGGCAGGGCGTGGCCACGGGCGCGGGCACGGGCGAAGTGGAAGCCGCCCCCTTTCTCGATCTGCCAGTGCATGCCGGTGGAGTGGGCGTCGTAGCGCTGCAGACGGTAGATCCCGAGATTGCCCTTGCCGGTCTCGGGGTCATGCGTCCGGACGAGGGGCAGTGTGAAGAACGGGCCGCCGTCTTTGGGCCAGCAGGTCAGGCACGGCAGGCGCTCGAGATCGGCCGGTTCGGATACAGCATGCATGATCGGGCCGCCCGCAACCGTGCGGCTGCGTGCCCGCAGGATGTGGCCGATCATGCGGCGCTGCGACCATAGCGCACGGGCCGAAGGCGGCATCAGTTGCTCCGCGGCCGCGGCGATGGAGGCGCCGATTTCGGCCGCGGGACGGCCAATGGCGGCTTCCACGCGTGCCGGGGTGCCGTATGCATTGGCCAGGATGCGGTGGGGAGAGCCCTTGACGTTCTCGAAGAGCAGGGCCGGCCCGTTGGCGGCCAGCACATGGTGCTGGATGATGGTGATTTCCTGGTTGGGGTCGACCTCGGCCTGTATCCGTACAAGCTTGTCGTCGGCCTCCAGTCGCGCGATGAACTCACGCTGATCGCGGGGTGCTAACATAGGTCCTCCCACGTCTGCTCGGCGGGTCGGCCCAGGATGGCCAGTACGCGTTCAACATACCGCGCCAGCAGATCGCGCATGCTGACGCTGTCGGGATCGCGTTTGGCAAACATGTAGTAGGGCGGCGAGAGCGGCATCACGATGCCGCCGGCGGTGGTAACCCGTTCCGCGTTGGCAAAATCGATCGCGGTCCAGGGCGTCTCGCGTACACAGAGGATGAGCGGGCGGCGCTCCTTGAGGTGGCAGTGGGCCGCCCGGGTGATGAGTGTGTCGCACAGGCCGGAAGCAATCTTCCCCAGTGTGCCGGTTGTGCAGGGCAGCACGACCATGCCGACCGTGGCGACCGATCCGGACGCCACGGGCGCAAAGCCATCATCGTCAGCGTAGGTGACGGCGGCCCGTGCGGCCAGGTTGGCAACGGGCTCACACTCGTGCTCGTAGGCGGCGGCACCGTAGCGGCTGGTGATGAGTGCGACCGGCCAGGGCGATTGATCGAGCAGGAGCGAGGCGGCATAGGTGCCTGTTGCGCCCGTCACGCCCAGCACCAGCTTTTCATCGTGCTTGCTCATATCGGGTCCTTCTCCTGTCACGTCAGCAATACGACGCAGGCGCCCGCGATACCCGCGATCGCCGAGAGCGGAAAGAATCGCACGGGCAGTGGGACGGCCGGCACGTAGGCGGCGGTAAACGCTCCTGCCGCCACGAGCAGAGCCATGCCGCCACCGATTCCCATGCCCGTCAAGCGCCACAGCACCGCCAGCGCGACCAGTGCCGTGCTATGGCTCACGGCTGCGACGACCTGTGCTCCACGGCCCCCGAGGGCGGCCGGGATGCTCCTGATGCCGATCTCCCGATCCGATGCCATGTCCTGTAAAGCATAGATGATGTCGAAGCCGGCAATCCACAGTAATGTGAATGCCGCCAGCACGAGAATGTCGGCCTGCATCGGAAGTGTTCCCGACCCGGCCACAAAGGCCCCCAGTGGCGCCGTTGCCAGGCAGATGCCGATGCCAAAATGGCAGAGCGGCGTGAAACGCTTCAACAGGGCGTAGGTGCCAAGCGGGATCAGTGGCACGGGCGACAGGAGCAGGCAGAGACGACCAAGCCCCGCACAGCCGAGCAGATAGGCGGCAAGTCCGATGGCGGCCACGGTGTAGGCGTTGGCCAGGCTGAGTCTTCCCGTCGGCAGCTCGCGCGATGTCGTGCGTGGATTGCGTGCATCGATGTCCCGGTCAAGAATCCGGTTCATCGCCATGCCGAATGTGCGTGCGCCCAAACCCACGACGACGATCAGGCCCAGCAGGCGTGCTGTGAGGTGTCCGCCGGTCCCCAGCCAGGCACCGGCAAATAGAAGGGGTAGGCTGAAGACGGTGTGCTCGACGCGCGTGAAGCGCCACAGCCGTCGCAGCAGTCCATGGTCATCCTCCTCAATGAGCGCCCGGTCATGCAGGAAGCGGTCGGCAAGCCTCTGAGCGACCGGTCCGAGATTCCGCATGAGGTCGGCCCGGTCACCGGGCCCGGCCCGATCGCTGACGCCCTTCAGCATGTAACAGGCAATGCCCAGCTCACGGCAGGCTGTGGCGATGGCCCATCCTTCCATATCCACGGCATCGCAGTGTTTCGCGAGCGTTTCCCGGCGATCCGCGTCGAAGACAGGTTCGCTTGCGGTGCCGAGTGTGAGGCAAGCTGTGCCCGGCCAGGGCGACAGCGTGACGGTATCCACGGGGACCGTCTCGCCCTTGCCTGCTGAATCGGCGTCGAGCACACGGCTGACGGTACGGATGTCACCCGGATGAAGGTCCGGTTGCAGAGCGCCGCAGATTCCCATGTTGACGATCTGTTTTACACCATGATCGGCGGCGAGATGACGGCATGCCTGCCCGGCATGTTCTGCGCCCATCCCGGAGATGGCGATCAACAGGGGTGTCCGGTCTATTGAGGCATTGAAGATGGGGAAAGGGCTGCGCTGGGCCTCTGTTGCGCCGGTACGCTCGATCAGTGGCGCGGCCTCGGCCCGGGTAGCACAGAGAACGGCGATCATAGTCCCGGCACCTTTCCCTGCGCCATGGTGGCCAGACAGTCGATCGCGGCGCGGCCCTGCTCGCCCAGCGAAAGGCTGAAATCGTTGACGAACATGGCGACATGGCGATTGATGATGTCGGGATCGAGTTCACGGGCATGCGTGGCGATATAAGGGGCGATGGCGGCGGGATCGGCCTGTGCGTGGGTGATGGAGGCGCGAATCAGCTCCTCGATCGCGGCCGCATCGGGGAGCGTTTCGGAACGTCGCATCACGATGCCGCCAAGCGGCAGTGGCAGGTCTGTTTCGGATTCCCACCAGGCGCCCAGGTCGGCTATCGCGACCAATCCGGCCTGGGCGTACGCAAAACGGCTCTCGTGAATGATCACGCCCGCATCCGCGCGGCCGTCGGCTACTGCCTGCATGACCTGGTCATAGGGCACGTACAGGCGTTCTGCGATGGCCGGATTCCAGAGGTGAAGCAGGAGGTTGGCGGTAGTCAGTTCGCCCGGCACGGCGACGCGGACCTGCGCCGGATGCTGCAGTGCGTCGGCGGAGCGTGCCACGACCAGCGGACCGCAGCCAAACCCCAGGGCCGCTCCGGCCGCCAGGAGTTCATAGCCGTCCTGCGCCCTGAGGTAGGCGTGAAAAGAGACCTTGGAGATATCGAAGGCGGATTCGAGCAGGCGCTCATTGAGGGTCTGCACATCGTGCAGGCAGGTGGTGAACGTGAGCCCATGCGTCTCAATGAGACCGTTCGCGATTGCCCCGAACATGAACGTGTCGTTCGGGCACGGCGAATAGGCAAGGGTCAACGGTGTCACCATATAAGCTCCCTGGTGCCGGACGTCCCCTGTCTCAAGCACCGGCGGGCATTGTGCCCTATTGGGGTCCGGGTTAGAAGCTCAAGTCGCGTCCGCATTGGCCTTGCGCGGAGTTCATGGCAATGACAGGATCAGGTGCGTGACGCAGAAACAGGTTATCGTAGTGGGGGGCGGCGCGGCGGGACTGATGGCGGCAGGCCAGGCTGCAGAGGCCGGGGCAGAGGTCATTCTCGTGGAGAAGATGCAGCGTTCCGGCCGCAAGCTGAGCATCACCGGCAAGGGGCGCTGCAACGTGACCACCGTGGCCGAACGCGACGAGTTCATCAGCCATTTCGGCGCCACCGGCCCCTTCTTGCGCCTGGCCTTTGAGGGCTACTTCAGCAACGATCTTGTCGCCTTCCTCGAGTCACGCAGTGTGGAGCTGGTGACCGAGCGTGGCGGACGTATCTTCCCGGCGAGCGGTAAGGCCCCGGACGTGGTCCGGGCACTGGTTCAATGGGTGATTGGCAGTGGGGTTACCTCGCACTGCCGCACACGTGTCGATGGGCTGTTGCTGGAGGACGGACGTGTCACCGGGGTGCAGTGCGGCGCAGACAGGCTGCTCGCGGACGCTGTCATCCTGGCCACGGGCGGCGAGTCCTACCCGGCAACCGGTTCGACCGGCGACGGGTACAAGCTGGCCCGGTCCGCCGGCCACACGATCGTGCCGCCGCGACCCGCCCTGGTGCCTCTCGAGACGGCCGGGAATACCGCCGCGCGGATGGACGGGCTCTCCCTACGCAACGTGCGGGCGACGCTGCTGGTGAACGGAGAGAAACAGCGTGAGGAATTCGGCGAACTCATGTTTACGGAATCCGGGGTGACGGGTCCCGTGATCCTGACGCTCAGCGGCGGTGGCGTGGACGCACTCCACTCGGGACATGATGTGAAGCTGGCCATCGATCTCAAGCCGGCCCTGGACAGCGAGAAGCTGGACCGCCGGCTACAGCGTGACCTGGAATCGCGGGCCGACGAACCCATGCGCAGCCTGCTGCGTGGGCTTCTACCCAAACCGCTGGTTGGCGTCTGTCTACGCGAACTGGAGTTGCCCGCGCACCGACGTGGTAGCTCCGTGTCGGCCCATGATCGCAAGAGACTGGGGAGTTGGCTGAAGAACTTTCGGCTGAGTGTCACGGGACACCGCTCTTTCAAGGAGGCCATTATCACCGCGGGCGGTGTGGATACGGGCGAGATCGATCCCGCCACAATGGCTTCACGTGTGTGTGCCGGACTCTTTGTTGCCGGAGAGCTGTTGGATGTACAGGCGGATACCGGCGGATACAATCTCCAGGCGGCTTTCTCAACGGGGTGGCTGGCCGGGCGTTCGGCGGCGGGAGAAGGTGTCACGTGCCAGGTGTGAGGTATTAGGGGTGTTTCTGCCGACAACACAGGATGAATGCCGCAAGCGTGGTTGGGATGCACTCGATGTCATCCTGGTCACGGGAGATACCTATATCGATTCGCCGTTCATCGGGGTTGCCGTGATCGGGAAGGTATTGGTTGGGGCCGGGTACCGCGTTGGGATCATCGCGCAGCCGGATGTTGCGTCGGCCGAGGACATTGCCCGCCTGGGTGAGCCAGAGCTGTTTTGGGGAGTGACGGCCGGGTGCATCGATTCGATGGTAGCCAACCGCACGGCCTCAGGCCGGCGACGCCAACGTGACGACTATACGCCCGGCGGCGTCAATGACCGTCGTCCCGACCGCGCGTCGATTGTCTACAGCAACCTGATCCGGAACCACTTCAAGAACACAAAGCCGATTGTCCTCGGTGGTATCGAAGCCAGCTTGCGTCGCATAGCGCACTACGACTACTGGAACGACAAGGTTCGTAAGTCGGTTCTCTTCGACGCGAAGGCGGATTACCTGCTCTACGGAATGGCCGAGCGATCGATCGTGAAGTTGGCTGGTAGGCTCAGGGATGGTGAGGACCCGACGACCGTGCGCGGCCTATGCTATGTTTCGGGCTCCAAACCTGATGACGCGTTGGAGTTGCCCCCGTTCGAAATCGTGAAGCGCGATAGAGACGCTTTCACCGAGATGTTCCACGGCTTCTACCGGAACAACGACCCCGTGACTGCGCGCCGGCTGACGCAGCAGCAGGACACGCGTTTCCTCGTCCAGAACCCACCAGCGGAGTATCTCTCGCAGTCTGAACTGAATGCGGTTCATGGTTCTGGTTACGAGCGCGATGTCCATCCCTTCTACCGTGGTGCGGGGCCCGTACGTGCGCTGGATACGATCCGGTTCTCGATCGCCACGCACCGGGGATGCTACGGCGAGTGCAATTTCTGTGCGATCGCCGTTCACCAGGGGCGCCACGTGCGCTGGCGCAGTGAGGCATCGATTCTGAAGGAGGCCCACGCTATTGCGAAGCATCCGCAGTTCAAGGGCACCATCCAGGATGTCGGCGGGCCCACGGCCAACATGTATGGTGTCGAGTGTACGCGCAAGCTGGAGGGGAAGGGGTGTTGCCCCGAGACACGCTGTCTGTACCCGAGTATCTGCACGGCCCTGGGCGTTGATCATGGCCCACAGCTTGAGCTGCTACGTAAACTCCGGAAGGTGCCCGGGGTGAAGCGTGTGATCGTGGCCTCCGGGATCCGGCACGATATGGTGATGGCGGATGGACAGCACGGAGACGCTTACCTGCGCGAGGTGGTGGAGCACCATGTGTCCGGCCAGATGAAGATTGCGCCCGAGCACTCGGAGGATGCCGTGTTGGCGAAGATGGGTAAGCCGGGGCGATCGTCGCTTCTCGCTTTTCGCGATCGATTCTACGAACTGACGAAGCGTCTGGGCAAGAAGCAGTACCTGACCTACTACCTCATCGCGGCGCATCCCGGCTGCGAAGAGGAGGACATGCGAGCCTTGCGCCGCTTCTGTGCGGACAAGCTCAAGGTGAAGCCCGAGCAGGTGCAGGTGTTTACACCCACACCCTCGACCTATTCAACATTGATGTACTGGACCGAGCGGGATCCTCTCTCGGGGAAACCATGTTATGTAGAGAAGAACGTTCGCGGACGCGAACGACAGAAGGAGATACTGTATGAGTGAGCGGAAAACTCACATTATGGTGTCGCTATTGAGGCCGCATAGGGTATGCTCTAGCACATATTGACTTACACAACCCTAAACACATTCAGGAGGACGGGTGCATGAAGGTATACATGGTCGATGACGATGTCGATCTGGTCATGGCGCTGACCGCTGCGTTGGAAGCCAAGGGATACGAAGTTGCCTCACAATACGATGAGCGTGAAGTGGATGATAAGATTCGGGAATTCAACCCGGACGTGATCATCCTGGACGTCATGCTGCCAGAAGACGACATGGCCGGCTTCAAGATCGCGCGCAGCATTCGTCATCACGACAATATCAAGGAGAAGCCCGTCATTATGCTCTCGGGTGTCAACACCGAGGGGAATCTGCCCGGGAAGATCACCAATCGTGACATCGACGATGTGTACCTGCCGATCACGCGTTTCCTGGACAAGCCGGTTGATCCGAAGAAGCTGATCGATGTAATCGAAGAACTGACGGCTCAGTAGGTCGGGGTTCACATCCATGGATGACAGGATGGACTTTGAATCGGAGGTGCGGAGTAGCTCTTTTGTTCCGCGCCTCCAAGCCGATACAAAGGACGCCATCATTGCCGAGTTGATCGACGCACTGGATTGGGACGGCAAACTGCCCGACCGTGATGAGGCGATCAAGGTGGTGATGGATCGCGAGGCCATCATGTCGACCGGCCTGGAGAACGGTGTTGCCCTGCCGCATGGCAAGAGTATCACGGTGCCGAAGCTCGTCGCCGCGTTCGGGCTGAAGCCCGAGGGTGTCGATTTCAAGGCGTTGGATGGACAGCCGTCTACACTGTTTGTCCTGGTTGTCTCCTCCGTCACCCAGGCCGCTCATCACATCCAGTTCTTTGGCGCACTTGGACGTGCGCTGACATGTCCGGCGGTGCGAGAGAAGCTGCTGGAAGCTGAAACCATTGGCGGTGTAGCGGATGTCCTGACTGAGACGTAAGGAGGCCGGACATGATTCCGGTGACGGTCGACCAACTGTTCCTGTCGAATCTCGGGTTTGTTGTGCTCCTGAAGAGCTCGGAGGACGAACGCACACTGCCGATCTTCATTGGCGCGGCTGAAGCGCAGTCGATCGCCATCCATGTCAACGAGGTCGACGTGCCTCGGCCGCTGACACACGACTTGCTCAAGAACCTTCTGGATTTCCTGGAGTGTCGTCTGCACCGGGTGGAAGTTGTCCGGATTGAGGATGGTACCTTCTTCGCGGAGCTGGTGATGGAGCGCGACGGGGAAGCCGTGCGTATCGATTGTCGGCCCAGTGATGCGATTGCCGTGGCGCTCCGTGTTGGAGCGCCGCTCTTTGTGGACGAGGCCGTCATGGCCGAAGCCGGGCGTGTTGCTGAGGCCGACCAGGCCGAGAGTGGCTCGGAGGGGATTAAGGATCAGAAGGGACGTCCCCGTTTGACCCCGCGCGAGCTGCTCGAGCGGCAACTCAAGAAGGCCATCAAAGATGAGCGCTACGAGGATGCCGCCCGACTGCGGGACCAGATTAAGCACCTCGACGATACGCATGGCAGCAACTGATGAGCCTTCACGATGAACGCATGGCCTGCTTCCGGGAAGCGGGGCTTTATCTTGTGACTTCCCAGTCCCTTTCCGCCGGGCGCACGACACTGCAAGTTCTTGAAGCTGCCCTGCGCGGCGGCGTGAAGCTTGTGCAGTTGCGCGAAAAGGAGATGCCACTGCGCGAGCTGTACGCCATTGCCATTGAGGCCCGCCGCATGACCAGCGAGGCTGGTGCACTCCTGATCATCAATGATCGCATCGACGTTGCCCTTGCCGTCGGCGCGGACGGTGTGCACCTGGGGCAGGACGATCTTCCAATTGATGCGGGGCGGGAGATTGGGCCGGACCTGATTATCGGCGCCTCCACTCACTCGGTCGACGAGGCCGCCGACGCAGTGGCTCAAGGGGCATCATACGTGAATATCGGTCCGATCTTTCCCACGGACACGAAGACGTGGACGGACGAGTTTCTGGGGCTGGATGGTCTACGCAAGATATCGGCAACGGTGACCGTGCCCTTCACCGTGATGGGCGGCATCAAGCGGGAGCACATCCCTCAGCTTGTCGAAGCGGGGGCACTGACGATTGCGCTGGTGACGGCTGTTACAAAGGCGGCCGATATCGAGGCGGCCACGCGTGAGTTACTTGCCGCAATCAAGACGGCATCAACGGCCAGGTAGGGCCCGCTCTCCGAGCGGGCCGCGACGTAACCAGGGCATTCCGCCCTTCAGCCCTCCTCAATGGTAATCACTCGCGACTTCCCGTCTTCGGGAGTGCGGAATCGCAGATGCACCGTCCCGGCCGGAAGCAGATCCTCTGCGCGCTCAGCCCACTCGACGGCGGTGATGCCGTCTGCCTCAACAAGCTCCTCGAATCCCATGGCCAGCGCTTCGTCCGGGTTCGTAAGGCGGTAGAGGTCGACATGTGTCAGGAGTCTTTCGCCCTTGTACTCGTTCACGAGTGTAAAGGTGGGGCTGGTAACCGGCTCCGTGATGCCCATGGCTTCGGCCAGTCCCTGTACAAAGCAGGTCTTGCCGCTACCGAGATCACCGTGGAGTGCCAGAACGGCCCGGTTCGGCAGCGTGGTTAGAATCTCCGCCGCAAGGCGATGCGTGTCCGCAGGGCTGTGCGAGACGATTTCCTTCATGGCCGACATTTGCTCCGGGAAAAATGGTCAAAACCTGCAGCCGTAAGGGTAACACGGTTTCCGTCCTGGTCCACACCCTCAACCACGTTGCCTGGAGTAATTGTCCCAATTCGGGTACAGGGCACCGAGTGCGCATTGCCCCAAGCGTCCTTGAAATCGCCTGCCCTATCTGCCGAGACGGTGAAGAGCAGCTCGAAGTCCTCGCCATCCCTCAGCGCGTGGTCGACCGCGTCATCGGCAGCCCTTATTTCCATGGCGCAGGGAATGGTCGTCAACTGCAGCTCTGCCCCGACGCCACTGGCTTTGACCAGGTGATGCAGATCAGTGGCCAAGCCATCACTGATATCACACATGGCGGTTGCCCAACTGCCGTCGCGGAGCCACTCTCCCTCATACAGCCGGGGCTCAAACGTGAGATGGCGTCCCAGGATGTGACTTCCACCCAAGGTGCCGGTCACGAAGATACTGTCGCCGGGTGTGGCCCCGGACCGCAGCACTGCTCCGTCACGGGGAACACTGCCGACGGCAAAGAGGTGCAGTTCCAGCACGGGGCCCCGGGCAACGTCGCCTCCCACGATGCTTATACCATATCTGGCGGCCGTGTTGCTCATGCCATCGTAAACGGCCTCGAGATGGTCAGGCGTGGTGCTCTCTCGTGCTACGAGGTCGACCAGTGCCCAGCGGGGGGTACCGCCCATGGCGGCGATGTCGCTCAACGCGCGGGCGACGGCTTTGTGCCCGATGGCTGCCGGGTCGGCATCTGCTTTGAAGTGCACGCCCTCGATGACGGGGTCTGAAGTCAGTAGCCAGTCCTCGTCGGCCGCACGGACAACCGCACAGTCATCGCCCGGTCCCGCAATCACGTCTTCGCCGGAAGCGAGACGCCCGGTCAATCGCTCAATCAAGGCTGCTTCCCCTATGGAGGTGAGGGAGTTCATGCCGAGAGGAATGGTTCGAGATGTTGGCGCAGTTCGGACTCGAGATCGCGGCTACGGTAACGGTTCAGGCGCTCGCGCTGCCCTTCCACAATAGCATTACGGAGGGAACTGTCGGAAACAACGCGGCCGATCGTCTCGGCAGCGAGCTCGAAGTTCTTCTCTTTCAACACCACACCGGCACCATCCATGGTTTCAGGCACAGCGGCCGCCCCGTGTGCGATGACGGGTAGGTCATGCACCATCGCTTCGAGAACCGGGATGCAGAAGCCCTCGTGATCGCTCATGCTGAGAAAGACATCGGACACCTCGTAGTAGGCGTTGAGCTGGGCCTGGGTTACTGAACCGGCCATATGCACTTCTGCGTCAAGTCCCAGTTCACGGCAGCGGGCAAGCAGGAATGCGTAATAAGGTTCGCTGCCGGCAAAGGAGCCCACTTGGATCAGCCGGGCATTGCTGTCAATGGTGCGTGTATAGAGCGCGATGGTACCGATGAGGTCCTCGATGCACTTGTTGGCTACGCATCGCCCGACAAAAAGAATGTTGGTCCTGCCGTCTCTGAATTGGCGCAGGACCTTGCGATCGGACGAGCCGACGAGCTGATCGAGATCGAGCACAAGCGGGAGCACGCGGACATCGCTGTAGCCGAACGCTTTCAGCTCTTCTGCATTGAAGCGGCTGTCGGCCAGGTTAACGTCGGCGGCGCCCGCGAGGGCCTTCACCTGGTCGCGTCCGCGCGCAAGACTGTCGGCAGTCTGTGGGTTGATCGCCCGGAAATACTCAGGTGGAGTCACGTTATGGTAGAGAAGCGCCTTGCGGCATGGTAGCAGGCGGAACGCCTCGTTCACCGGGGAGCCGATGGAGAGATGGAGCAATACCACGTCCGATGGTGCGGGGCTGCAGGTGGTGATGTCGTGTGCATCTTTGCGCAGTTCGGGAAGGATGCGCTTGGTTTCGCAGAATATCTCGGACTCGAAGCCCCACTGGCGGAAGCATTCCCGCAGGACACGGGATTCGTTGCTGATGGCATCCCCGTTGCTGAACCCGGCGACGAACTGGTGAATAGCTGTGGGTCGCGGTGCCGTCATAGTGAAATTCAGTCCTGCTGCTTCCGCTTCTTTCTCTGTGCCCTACGTGCCCGGCGGCGTATTCGTGCCACATCGACGCCGGTGGCTTCGAGCTTCCACACCACCATCGGATTGTCCGGATCCTGCATTACGCTCTGCGTCCAATAATGCCGTGCTTTCTCGGGCTCGTCCAGCGCATCGTAAACGTCCCCCATGTGCTCGTTGATGATGGGGTCGTCGGGCAAGAGCTTCAGTGCCTTCTCTATTTCGGTCCGTGCTGCGTCGTAATCGCCATTGCGGTAGTGGACCCAGGCCAGTGTGTCGATATAGGCGGCGCTGTCCGGTTTGATTTTGAGGGCGCGCGTGACGTACTCCATGGCCTGGTCCAGGTTTTGGTCGGCCTCGGCCCAGAGATAAGCCAGGTAGTTCAGTGCCTGGTCTGCGTCGGGGTAGAGCGCTACGCATGTCGTGAATGCTTCCTCGGCTATGAGCGACCGTCCGGTGTGGTCGGCGGTAGCGCCGTAGGTGAGGTAGAATTCTACGGAGAGCTTCTTGGCCGGATCGGGATCGGTCAGCTCTTTGATCTTCACCAGCGTGAGGTAGGCATCGTTCGCCCGCTCAACGGAGTTGTAGGCCAGTGCGAGCGAGAACAGCAGGCGTGTGTTTTCCGGGTGCATGGCGGCGCCCTCTTCGAGGGACGCCACGGCTTCCTCGTTGAGGCCGAGAAACATTTGCGTCGCACCCAGCTTCGTAAATGTCTCCGGGGGTGGCTGCTCAGCATCGCTGGCGTGGCGAAAGGCGTCTGCCGCCAGCTCGGGCTGCTTGGTTTCGAGGTAGATCTGGCCGATCAGGTTGTGCAGGGCAGGGGAGACTACTTCGCGTCCCTCGTCGCGCAGGACAATGAAGTAGCGCAGGGCCGTACCCAAGTCCCGTGCGCCGATGAGCTGCCGTCCGCGCGTGGTGATCAGGTCCACCAGCTCCTTGCTGTAGGCGGCCCGCAGGCTGCGTCGAAGCATGTCGAGTGCGGCATCGTCGTCTTGGCGGTGGATATGGATTTTCGCCGCCGTCTCGTAGAGTGTGCTCTCGGTGGGTGCCAGCTCGATGGCCTTCTCAATGCACTCGAGCGCCTGATCCAACTTGCCCGCAATCTGACAGGCCACGGCCAGGTCGACGAGGGGCCTCAAGTCGTTAGGGTTGCGGCGACAGGACTCCTCAAGGACGGCCACGGCCTTGGACGGCTGGCGCCGCATGAGGTATCCCACAGCGACTTTCGAATGAATCCGATGACGCCCCGGGTCGTATTCAGATGCCAGTTCGTATTCGCGAATGGCGATAGGAGAGTTGGCCCCACGATTCTGCTCGTAGTAGGAGCCCAGTGCAAAGTGAGCCAGCGCGGCGGCCGTGTTCTGCTCGTCTGAAGTCAGCACGAGCGGGATCGGTCCCGTGGGAGTGCGGGGGGTACGGCATCCTCCGATCAGCAGGAGCGCGCTAAAAAATACAATGCGAGCCCGCATAGCGGCATGCCCTATCGCCGGGACGGGACGAAAGGCGTCCCGCCCACGACGGATGTTGCGGCAAGAGAGAAGACTACTTGTTCTTGTGTCGATCAGCACGCTTACGCTTACGGTACTTGTGCTTCGACATCTTCTTGAGTCGCTTTTTCTTAATGGAACCCACGTGTGTTTCTCCCTTGCCTAGGCGATGACTTTGTTGAGCGGCAGCTCAATAATGCCTTCCGCCCCAGCCTTCTTCAGTTGCGGGATTATCTCCCGCACGACCTTCTCCTCCACAACCGTCTCGATGGCCGCCCAGTCGGTCTCCTGCAGATGACTGACCGTGGGCGCGTGCAGCGACGGGAGAATGCCGGTAAGCTTCTCCACATCATCTGCCTTCGCGTTCATCTTCAGCAGCACCTTGCTCTCCGCGGCGAGTGCGCCGGTTAGGAGCAGGGCCAACTGTTCCACTTTGCCGCGCTTCCAGGGATCGTCCCATGCGGCGCGGTTGACGATGAACCGGGTTGTGGACTCAATAATCGTTTCAACAATACGCAAATTGTTGGCGCGTAGCGAGGAACCTGTTTCGGTCAGCTCTACGATGGCGTCGACCAGCTCCGGGCACTTTACCTCGGTGGCGCCCCAGGAGAACTCGACCGTTGCCTTCACGCCATTGTCCGCCAGGTAGCGCTCGGTCAACCCAACCGCCTCCGTGGCGATACGTTTACCTTCCAGATCCTTAACCGACTGGATGTCCGACTTTTCGGGAACAGCAACCACCCAGCGAACCGGACGAAATCCCTGCTTCGCGTAGAGTAGCTCGCAGACCTCGACGACATCGGAAGCATTTTCGACGATCCAGTCGTGCCCCGTAATACCCGCATCCAGTACGCCATGTTCCACGTAACGACTGATCTCCTGGGCCCGAATCAAGCGGGAATCGAGCTCCGGATCGTCAATATTCGGCAGATACGACCGGGAACTGGTACGAATATTGAAACCGGCCTTCTTGAAGATCATGAAGGTCGATTCCTGAAGACTGCCCTTCGGCAGACCCAAAACCAGTTTGTTTTCTGCGTTACTCATCAGTGTCACTTGCTCCCCAAAAAAACAGGAACGGGGGATAGTAGGCCAATTGCGGGCCCGCGTCTACCCTGTAAATAGGGAAAAAGTTAAAGAATTTCGACCCTGCGGCCCTCAATTCTGAGGCGGTCGGCCGCTAGGAGGCGCAAGGCTTCCGGGTAGGCCTGGTGCTCCTCCACCTGGATGCGGGCGTGGAGCGTTTCGGGTGTGTCGCCCGGTTCCACCGGTACGACACGCTGCACGATGATCGGTCCCGTATCCGTGCCTTCATCCACGAAATGGACCGTGCAACCGGCCACCTTGGTGCCGTAGTCGATCGCCTGTTTCCAGGATGCGACACCCGGAAATGCGGGAAGAAGCGCGGGATGGATGTTGAGCACACGATGTGGGAAAGCCGCCAGCATGGCCGGCTTAACGATACGCATGAACCCGGCCAGCACGACGCATTCCGCGCCGTGTTCCTTTAGAACACGGATGTACTCCTGTTCGGC
>CAYFPQ010000002.1:0-123884 GCA_964345005.1 uncultured Victivallales bacterium
CTGTCTTTGCGGTTCACTCGGGACTGGTTGACGCGGCGGCGGTTGACAGCATTGTCTACGAGCATATGGTGGCGTCGGATCCTTCCCTCGAGGAGGAACTCAAGGTCATTCACCGCTCACCATCATTCGGGATGCCGCCGCTGGTGGTCCCTGCCAACCTGCCGGATGAGCAGTTTGCCGCCATGCAAGACGTACTGCTGAACATGCATACGGACGTGGAGGGGAGGCGCATCCTGGACTCACTGGGCTTCGACCGGTTCTTCCAGCCGCGTGATGAAGACTACGCAACGGTCCGAAGCCTGCACGAGGCATGGTCAAGGCGTCCATGAAGAGAACCGGCACACAGACGCATTGGCCGGCAAGAGCGGCGTGGGCGATCCTGTCCGTCCCCATCCTCGTAAAGATGGTGGGGATCGGTACCGTGGTGGCGGCATGCTTCGGAACCATCACGTTTGTGCGGACACGTGACACTCTGAGAAGGAATCTCCATGCGTCCCTGACCACGCGAACGATCAACGAGGCGGAGTCACTCGCGGACTACCTGGCCCGCCCACTCAGTGTTCACGACATCGTGGCCGTCCGGCAGATTCTGGCGAAAACAACCGAGCGGCATGTGGATATACTGTACATCCTGGTCCGCGATCAGGCGGGCAACATTCTCACGCACACTTTTGACGGACCCGTTCCGGTCGAGCTGTTTCCAATGCCAACATTCCGCTCGTTTCCGGACAGGGCTTTCCGAGTGGTCGATGCCGGGGAAGATGGGTTTATCTTTGAAACGCTACGGCCGGTGATGGACGGGCGCGCCGGATACGTACAACTAGGGTACAGCCAGAAGATGATCGCCCGGGAGCTTGCCGCTCTCCGCAACACGATTCTCGCCAGCTTGGCAATTTGCGCCGCGCTTGGGATTGGCCTGGCACTGCTCTTGTCGCTGGCGATCACGCATCCGGTCCACCGCCTCAACGACGCGGTTCAGCAGATCAGGCAACACAACCTGGATGCAAGAGCCACCGTAGTCTCCGCAGACGAAATCGGCAACCTGGCCACTGCATTCAACGATATGGCCGCAACGTTAGCGGAGAACGATAGAACGATCAGGGAGAAGGAAGAAGCGCGTGAAGCCCTCGTGCGGCAGATCATCACGACACAGGAACAGGAGCGAAAGAACATCTCCCGCGAGTTGCATGACCAGATAGGTCAGTCGCTATTGGCCTTACTGGTCGACATGAAATCGCAGAGCAGCGGAAATCACTGTGGGGATGCCTGCCCCGATCATCAGGAGAGCATCGAGGAGATCATTGAAGAGGTGCGCCAGGTCAGCAAGGGAATGCACCCCTCGGTTCTTGATGACTATGGTCTGGATTCGGCGTTGCGGATCTACGCGAAAGATACGGCAGCCCGGCATAGCGTGCGAATCGATTACGAAGCAAACAGGCCCGAAGGCGACGACCGCCTTCCCGAAGCCGTTGAGGTCGCGCTCTACCGCATTGCGCAGGAGGCGATTACCAACGCGATTCGGCATGCGGAGCCAACGCATGTCAGTGTGATTCTGCTGATCGAGGGCAGCCAGGCTACGCTGCTCATTGAAGACGACGGCGTGGGATTTCGTACCGACCTCAGCGGTGCCGGCCGGGGGATGGGGCTGTTGAGCATGAACGAAAGATGCTCGCTCTTGGGGGGGAAGCTGGATATCACATCCGAGGTAGGCGAAGGCACGACCGTACGTGCGCGCGTGCCATTGCAGCGTGAGACGGAGCATCAGACGTGAAACCGACAAGACTATTCCTGACGGACGACCATGCGATGTTTCGGAAAGCGATGCGTGTCTTCCTCGAGCAACAGCCCGACCTGAGCATAGTCGGCGAGGCGGGCTCAGGTGAAGATACGCTTGCGCAGGTTGAGGTCCACCGCCCGGATATCCTCCTGCTCGACATCAGCCTGCCTGATATCGCCGGCACCGTGGTGGCGCGCCGGGCCCTGAAGCGTGACCCCAATCTCCTTGTTATCGTACTTACGATGCACCAGGAGGAGTACTACGCGCAGGATATGATCCGTTTGGGTGTGAAAGGATTCGTGCTCAAGCGTTCGACTGGCGACGAACTCCTGGAAGCTATCCACCGGGTCAGGGAGGGCGGCGTCTATTGGGACAAGTCAATCATTGACGATGCGGTCTCCTCGTTTGCCGGCACGCCGCGCAAAGAGGAGCTCGCCCCGGGTCTTGACGAACTCACCGTGCGAGAGCGGGAGATCTGCCGACTGCTCGCTCATGGGCACACAAACGGCGAGGTCGCCTCGCTACTGAACATCTCCATCCGAACGGTCCAGACCCACCGGCAACACATCATGGGCAAACTGGAGATCTCCGGCCGGGCAGAACTGGTAGCGTTCGCCATACGCAGCGGATTATTCACTCCCTCGCAGTGACACACCTGATTCGCCCTGTTGTGGACAGGGCAGCGTTCTGCCCTGCGTATCGTGGATTCCATCCGTATTTTGTACGGACACGTTTTTCCCGATAAATCGGCACTTCAGACGGATGCAGGGCTTGGCGTATCTGTGGCACCATTTCACCATCGGAAAAGGAACCTGATGGTGAAACTAAGACGGCCAAGCCGGCGCAAAACGCAGCCACACTTGCACTCACGACCCCGAATTGTACTCATCATCAGCAGCGACCCTGAATGGCTGGCGTATGCTTGACACATTGAGGCAAGATCCCGTGACCCGCAACATGGTGGCCCTGGCAACAGGCGACATTGCTCCTATCCAGCCCCGCCCCGTCATTCGAGGAGAACGCCTGCCTGCCTGAACCGGCCGCTGGAACAATGGAACGTGGAGCGACCTTGAAGAAGCCCAGAGAAGAACGGACTCAGTTGCAGCCGGCCGGACCGGTCGGGCGTTGCATACTGCGTCTGCTTGACCACATCAGGCGTCAGTGGTGGCTGTTCATCATTGGCGTGGTATGTATCCTGGGGGCGCTCCTCGTTGGTACTGAGTACGCCACGTCGCGTCCATCGTTCTGCGGAAGCTGCCACATCATGGACACTTACCACGCCACCTGGGAGGAATCCGAGCACGGGAAAGAAGGTGTAACGTGCGTGGCCTGCCACTACCCACCGGGCGAACACCATACGTTGCGAGCCAAGTTCAAAGGCTTGGGACAGCTTTTTTCATACTTGGGGACGGGTACCAAGATTGTTCACCAGGCGACATACGTGAACGACGCCAGCTGCATGGTCGCCGGCTGCCATACTCTCGACGAGGAGTCCGAGACAGGCGAATGGGTAACCAAGGAAGTTAGATTCCCGATGCGCGAAGAAGAGGATGGCACGCTGTCGACGGTTCCGTACGTTCACAAGACCCATTTCGAAAAGGGAAACTGGATTGAAGGGCAGGAGAAGCACTGCAGCATATGCCATCGTCATGAATCCTCCAAACATCACATGGAGGTAACGGCCAAGACGTGCAATCTCTGCCACTTCAAGAACATGGAACTCAATGAGGGGCGGGCCAAGTGTTCGTTGTGTCACACGATACCCGAGAAGCCCTTCAAGGATGAGGTCACGGGTAGTGAGGAAATCGTAACGCACAGTGTACTGGAGCAAAGGGGGGTTGCCTGTTCTTCCTGTCACCTCCACCACGTTAGGGGCACTGGCAGCATAGACCGGAACCACTGCCTGGAGTGCCACGAAGACGACCCGGACATCATGGCCAAATGGCATGACGCAAAGTCCATGCACGAGAAGCATGTGCCGACCCAGGCCGCACACTGTTTCAGTTGCCACGAAACCATCGGGCACGGAAAACCGCCCGAAGGGCTTGACCACTACGATGCGGCCCTGGGCGACTGCAAAGCCTGTCATGCCACACCCCATCACAACAAGCGACTGCTCCTTGCAGGCATCGGTGGCCAAGGCGTGGAGAAGCCCATGCCGATCAAACATCACGATGTTGAGATGGGGTGCCGGGCCTGCCACATAGTGGATGCGGTTGATGCCAAGGGCAGAGGCAAGAAGGTTGCGACAGCCAGTGTCTGCATCAACTGTCACTCTCAGAAAGAGGGGCTACTGATAGAGAAATGGAAGGGCGACGTGAACGAGATTGTTGAAGAAGCCGTGGCATATGAGCAAGACGCGCTGAAGGCGCTGGCACAGGCACGTGGAACCTTGCCTGACGACACACTGGTGAGATCTGAAACATTGATCAGAGACGGGCAACAGAACCTAACGATCGTGAAGGCGGGCGGCGGGGTCCACAACAAGAAGTATGCTGCACTCCTTCTGGATATCGCGATTGAGTATTTCGAAGATGCGATTGCCGAGCTCGAAACCGAGTAGGCATTCGGGGATTGCGCAGAGACACTGAAACATAGAAGGAGGGCAGGATGAAGCTGTCGAGAAGAGGGTTCATGAAGTTGACGTCAGCTGCATGTGGAGCCGCCGCGGTCTACGGGCCGAAGCTGAACGCGCTTGCCGCAGTGGAAGGCGGCGGGGAAGGCAGCACAGGGCGCTGGCTGCCGACGACATGCCAGGGATGCACCACATGGTGTCCGGCTGAGGTCTTCGTGCAGGATGGCCGTGCCGTAAGAGTCAAAGGCAATCGCCATTCGAAACAGAATGAGGGCACTCTCTGCCCGAAGTCACACATTGGCCTGCAGGAACTCTATGATCCTGACCGCATCAAGACGCCCATGAAGCGGACCAACCCCAAGAAGGGCAAAGGGATCGACCCCAAGTTTGTGCCCATCTCGTGGGACGAAGCCCTTGATACGATCGCCGACCGCATGATGCAATTGCGCAAGAGCGGCGAGACACACAAGTTCCTCCTGCTGCGCGGTCGCTACACCTACATGCGAGACACGCTCTACGGGGCATTGCCCAAGGTGTTCGGTTCACCGAACGGCATCTCTCACAGCGCCATCTGTGCCGAAGCCGAGAAGTTTGGTTCGTTCTATACGGCAGGCAACTGGTCCTACCGGGACTACGACCTCTCGAAGACGAAGTATGCCATCTTCTGGGGGTGTGATCCGGTCAGCAGCAACCGGATGATCCCGGCGACCATCAAGCGGCTGGGTAATGTGCTCGATCAGGCCACCGTGGCGGTTGTGGACCCGAAACTGAACGCCTCATCCGCCAAGGCGCAGGAATGGCTACCGGTCAAGCCAGGGGAAGACGGAGCGCTTGCCTCGGCCCTGGCTCACGTCATTCTTGTGAAGGGGCTCTGGAGCAAGGAGTTCGTCGGCGACTTCAAGGAAAAGAAGAATCTCTTCAAGGCGGGGGACAGCGTCGATGAGGCCGCCTTCGAAGAGAAAGAGACCAACGGTCTTATCAAGTGGTGGAACCTGGAACTGAAGGACAAGACGCCGGCATGGGCCGCGAAGGTCACACTCATACCTGAGGAACAGATTGTCCGCGTGGCCACCGGGCTCGGGAAGGCAGCGCCGAATGCCATGGTCTGGATGGGGCCCGGGGCGGCTATGCACGTCCGGGGCGGCTACTCCGCGATGGCTGTACACGCGTTGAACGGTCTCGTCGGCTGCATAGACAATGAAGGCGGCGTACTCGCAAGCGCGAGCATTCCTGTGAAGAAGATACCGAGCTACTCCGCGTACCAGGATGAGCTATCGCTGAAAAACACAAAGCAGAAGAAGATCGATCAGCGCGGGTACAAAGCATTCCCGGCCATAAAGAAGGGCAAACCCGGGAGCGCCGTTGTCACGAACAACACGGCCAACGCGATCCTGCAGAAGGATCCCTACGACATCAAGGTGACCATCGGCTACATGAACAACTTTGTCTTCTCCAACACCGGTGCCGACCGCTGGGAGAAGGCGATGGCACAGATGCCGTTCTTTGCCGACATCACGGTCAACGCGTCGGAGATGACGCAGTTTGCCGACATTGTCCTGCCGGCCAGGATCACGATGTTCGAGAAACTTGGCTACGTTAAGACCAAGGCGAACCGGTATGCCACGGCGACGCTGGTGCAGCCGATCGTCAACCCCATGTGGGATGCCAAGATGGACGAAACCGAGATCCCGTGGTTGATCGCAGAGAAGCTGAGCGCCAGGGGCTTCCCCAATCTCCTGGATTACTTCACCAAGGAGTACAAGGACCCGGAGACGGGCAAGGAGCCGACCAATGGGCTCGAGTTCACTGAGCATTCGCTCAAGATCCAGACCGCACCGCTGTGGGACGGAAAGAAAGACGTCGGGGGCGACAAGATCAACGGGTGGGAAGCGTTCAAGCAGCGGGGAATGTGGAACTCCTCACCGTACAAGTACAAGAAGCGCTGGGGCGGCCACTTCAAAACCGCCACGCACAAGTTCGAGTTCTACTCGGAGACGTTGAAGAAGGCGCTCACGGCCCACGCCGAGAAGCACGGAACCACGGTTGACGACATCATGAAGGTCACCAACTACGAGGCGAGAGGCGAGCTGGCCTTTGTGCCGCACTACGAGGCCCCGGTCAGACACGGTAGCGTCAAGGACTACCCGTTCACGTTCATAGACTTCAAGTCCAAGCTGAACCGCGAGGGCCGGAGCCAGAACTGTCCGTGGTACCACGAGTTCAAGAAGCTGGACGTGGGTGACAGGAGCTGGGCCGACGTGCTGCAGATCAACCCGGATGATGCCGCGAAACTGGGCATTAAGGATGGCGACAGGATCAAGGTGACCTCGGTCAACGCCAGCATTGAAGTGAAAGCCAAGCTCTGGGAAGGCGTCCGTCCGGGCACGGCCGCAAAGTGCTACGGGCAGGGACACTGGGCGTATGGTCGCGTCGCCGCCGGCGACTTCGGCAAGGCGCTCCCGAAGGGAGGCAACAACAACCTGCTGATGCCGGATGACTACGAGCGACTCAGCGGAAGTACGGTGAGAAACGGTGGGTTCACCGGCGTCAAGATCGCCAAAATCTAACTGAAAGGACCGGTATATTATGGCTACGAAGCGATTCGCGATGGTAATCGACTTGCAGAAGTGCGTGGGCTGCGGAGCCTGCGCGCTGGCCTGCAAGACCGAGAACAACACCCAGGCACGAACCAAGGGGCATACGTTCAACTGGGCCGATTTCGCCATTGAGGCGAAAGGTAAGTTCCCCAATATCGAGTACGTGAACCGTCCCGTGCTCTGCAATCACTGTGATAAGCCGAAATGCCTCGAGGGTTGCCCTGAACCCCGGGCGCTGTACAAGACAGAAGACGGTATCACGATGTACAACCAGAGATACTGCATCCAGTGCCGGAAGTGTTTTTCGACAAATGGGTGCCCCTACAGCTCGGAGGATGTCGAAAAGGAGAAGACGGCATACACGGTACTGAGCTTCAATGAGGTCGGTGACGACACGCATGCAAGCTCTTACGACAAGAGCACTGCCATAGCCGGGGGCACGTGCTCCGGAGCGGAGATCGCCAAGAAGGCCGGCGCCGTTCCCCCGTCGAAACACGCCTATACCTACCGGGATCGCGAGTCACCGGAAGAAGGCCAGAAATCACGGGGCAAGGGCAAGCTGGCAGACGTTCGGAAGGACGGCTGGGTCGAGAAGTGCCACTTCTGCATCCACCGGGTCAGGAATGGTGAGGACCCCTATTGTGTCGCATCGTGCCCCGCCAAGGCGCGCGTATTTGGCGACCGCAACGATCCCGGTAGCGAGGTAAGCAAACTGCTCAAGAAGTACAAGGCATCACGGTTGAAGAACAACCGGGGCGAGCTTCTGGCCGACGGCGAAGAGGGAACCGGCCCGAATGTCTTCTACATCAGGGCATACAAGAAGGCCTGAACGTGGTGCGAGCCATTCCTGTTGCGCCGTGGCGGCGGAACATGGGCCCCCCGCCACGGGCGCGGATAGAGGATAGCTATGGTCGAGGTGAAGACTGAACAGGTTGAGCGCAGGAAGCGACAGGAGAATGCCCTGCGGCTTCTTGCGGCCTGTTTCTATGAGCCCGATAAGGCACTGCTCATGCAGGAGAAGCTCTGCACGCACCTGCGCGAATGCCTGGACGCGGTCTGCCCGCAGGCCATCGGCTTTGTCGACGCCATGGAGCAGGCCATGGACGGTTGCTCCGATGAGGACCTCAAAGTCGCGTATGCCAAGCTCTTTGTCGGCCCCTTTTCGTTGGCCGCGGCCCCCTATGGGTCGGTCTATATCGATGAAGGTCGACGCGTCATGGGGGACTCCACGATGGACGTGATCTCGTGGTACGAACGGGAAGGGCTCACCCGCAGTGGCGACTGCAAGGACCTCCCCGACCACATCGCCGTCGAACTGGAGTTCATGAGCTACCTGATAGCCAAAGAAATTGCCGCCCTTGAAGCTGGCGACACAGACACGGCGAAAGCGTATGCGGCAAAGCAGCGTTCGTTTGCATCCGAACTGGTCTGCCCGTGGGTCCCGGAGTTTTGCGAGAGAATCAGACAGGCCACGGAAAATGAGTTCTACACGGCACTTTCTGACTGTGCCGCGGCTATCATTGGCCCGTCGCTCTACTCGCGAGGCGGCGATTGACTCATGTCGTATTGCATCTGCGCGGACACAAGACAAGGAGGACACTACATGACAGTATGGTGACGCACACGGACAACGCTCGATTGCCATCCACATTAGAAGACACCTCGAACGACAGACAGCAAACCAACAGAAGTCTAGAACTAGATACAGGGAGGCACGGATGAAGAGAGGATTCATAGCATTGGTAACCATGATGATGATCATCGCCGCAGTCAGCCAGAGCGTGGCAGACGGCGTAAAATACAAGAACGATGATGGCGACTACGTGAAGCTGGGTGGCCGTATCCAGCTCCAGTACCATCTGAAGGACCCCGCCGATGGCGATTCTTCGGACGAGTTGAAATTTCGTCGCTTCCGTCCTTTCATCGAAGGGAGCGTACACGAAGACTGGAAGGGCAAATTCCAGTGGGATATGGGCAAGAGTTCCTTCGCCGTGAAGGACGCCTACTTCGAGTACAAGGGCTTCGGGAACAGCTCCGTCAAGATCGGTAACGCGATCTTCCCGTTCTCCCGCGAACAGATCACTTCGTCGAAGAAGCAGGCGCTTGTCGAGCGCACCTTCGTCGGTGACCACAACTTCGGTGTTCCGGAGCGCCAGGCCGGTGTCCATGGTTCTACCAAGCTGATGGATGGGATGCTCCATCTGAGTGGCGCCGTGGTTAAGGGCGCGATCGATCCCAGCAGCAGCAAGATCGACTTCGACACCGTTGTGAACAGCGATGACGACTTCCTCGAGGGCAACATGGCCGGTGCCCGCGCAGAGATTTTCCCGCTGGGTTACTTCAAGCCTGAGCAAGGCGACTTCAAGGGCGACGTCAAGTGCGCCTTCGCCGTGGCCGGGTTTGGTTGGGCCAACGACGACGACAACAACTCCGGGAACGTAACCAACGACGTCGACAAGGTGGCCGGCTACGAAGTTAGCGCGGCACTGCGCGGCGGCGGTTTCACCCTGGACGCACAGTACAACAACGTCAAGGCTGAGCTCAGTGATGCCAGCGTAACGGCGGGGATGTACGTGAACGGCGAGACCACGGTTGAGACCTACGCGGTCGAAGGAGGCTTTATGGTGCTCCCGGGCCAGCTCGAGCTCGTGGCCGGCTACCAGAGCATGGATGCCGACAACTACGCCGAGGCCTGGAACCGTACGTCCGTTGGTCTGAACTACTACGTCAAGAAGCAAGACATCAAGTACCAGGTCACCTATCGCATGGGCGAGAACGTGAAAGGCAAGGATGGCGTTGATGAGGACGAGGTGTTCGTTCAGGCGCAGTACGTATTCTAGCGCTGCCGCGGACGCGGGAGGGTGACGGCCGGAACCCGCCCGCGTCCAAGGTTGCGTTTCGGCCCGGCCACACACAGCCCATTCGGGTGAAGGCAAAGAAAGGTAGGAATTCGAGATGCGTAATCTAATGCAACGAACAGGATGGGCCCTACTGGCTGTAGGTGGATTGAGTGTCGTGATATGCGGGATGGCCCAGGCCTCTCCCACCGGTCTCAACAACATTCCTACCGTGGATGTGGCTCCCCGGAATGTGCTGGTTCTTCAAACATGGGCCAATATCGCGAACGACGCCAAACCGGCCTACGTGGCTGGACTCAAGTACGGCCTGTTGACGGATGTCGAGATTGGACTCGACTCGCGGATCGACTCGGGCGATAGCGGTCCGCTGACCGCCCAGGCAAAGTGGCGTCTGCCTCTGCCGGCTGAGACCTGCCCATTTGCGCTACTCGTGGGTGTGGCAAATCTGTCGGACGATCGTGATGATGCAGGGGAAACGGATCCCTATCTCGTTTCCGGCTGCAATCTCGGTCCCGTTCGTCTGAGTTTGGGTTACAGCTTTCAGAATGATAACAACAGCCTCTTTGCCGGTGTAGACAAGTTGATCAGCTTCCAATCACGCGACCTGATCCTCCGCGCCGACGTGCGACAGATTCATGATGGCGAGGAGTGGCTGGCCAGCGGCGGACTACTTCATGAACTCCCGCTCAACCTTATAGTGGAAGGCTGGGTATCCGCATCCACCGCGGATGGGACAGATGAAGTCTATACTTTGAAAATGAACTGGGTTGTTCCCTTCTGAGGAACGTGAGATATCCCGCGCTTACGCTTCTGAAGATCGGGGTGAACGCTTGACGGGAAACGACCGCGGTAGTATGTAGATTTGAAAGTCGGCTGTTGCCGACCTGGTCGCAGGCGCGCGCCGACGGCACCGTCGTCGTCCCAGCCACGAGCGGCAGGTTGGCAACCGGAACGCCGGTCGACTTCTGCCCCTGGAGGATGTGCATATGATCTCCCCGCTTCCCGTTGATCAACTCACCTTGCGAATCTCCGTTACGGACCGCTGTCAGCTCCGCTGCCGGTACTGCATGCCGGCGGAAGGTGTGCCCTCGTGCGAGCATGAGGCCATCATCAGTTTTGAGGAGATCAGGGACTTCGTCACGCGGCTGCAAGGCGCCTACGATGTACGCAAGATCCGTCTGACGGGAGGCGATCCGCTGGTGCGCAAGGGCATCATAGAGCTGGTGGCCATGCTGGCCGAACTGGGGATTCCGGACCTGGCCATGACCACCAACGCCCAGCGGCTGACACGTATGGCCGCCCCCCTCCGGGCGGCAGGTCTTGATCGCGTCAACATCAGCCTGGACGCACTGGAGCCCGGCACCTTTGCGCACATCACGCGTCGTGACAGTGTCGATGCGACCGTCGCGGGAATCGACGCCGCCCTTGAATCCGACCTGCGCCCGGTCAAGTTGAACATGGTGGTGATGCGCGGCATCAACGACCACGAAGTATGTGACGTGCTGACATTTGCGTTGAAGCGAGGGTGCGAGCTCCGGTTCCTGGAGCTCATGCCGATCGGGTACGGCGCGGAACTGTTCGAGAAGAGTTTTGTGCCGACCGAGGCGGTGCAGCGTGTGCTGGCGACGGCATTCGAGCTGACCCCGTACCCGCGTACGGCCGGCTCCTCGTCCCAACGCTACGCCGTACGGGGTGCAGACGGTGCCGAGGGTGTGGTCGGCTTCATTTCACCGTGCAGCGACCAGTTCTGCTCCGACTGCTCACGGTTGCGGCTGACTGCCGGGGGCCGGCTGATGGGATGCCTGGCCCGTGAAGAGGGCTATGACATCCGTCCGATGATGCGGTGCGGTCCCGTCGACCCCCTGCTGACGGCGGTGCGACAGGCATTGCAGTGCAAGCGTTCAGGCGTACAGTTCAAGCAATCGGTCTCTATGGCCGCCATAGGGGGCTGAAGGCGAGACATGATCAGACTCATGACACGCATACGCATTCGGATCAACCGCGGCGAACTGTCGGGCGCCTTCGGAGACATCGGCACCGATCTTCCCCTGTTGACCGGTATGGTCCTGGCGTCGGGCATGCATCCGGCCTCGGTCCTGACGGTGTTCGGATTGGCCCAGGTGGTATCGGCGCTCTTCTACGGGATACCCATGCCGGTGCAACCCCTCAAGGCAGTGGCCGCCCTGGTGATCGCCGGGGGAGTCACCGCCCCGCAGGTCTATGGTGCGGGCCTGAGTATCGGGCTCATCATGCTGGTCCTCACGGCCAGCGGCATGTTGAACCGTCTGCGCGCGATCATACCCCACTGTGTCATCCGCGGGATTCAACTGGGACTCGGGATCAAGCTGGCTCTCCTTGCGCTCACCCGATACATCCCCGCCGAAGGCGTGGCGGGTATCGTGCTGGCCGGCATCTGTGGCATTGTGGTCGTTCTGTCGCTCAACAACAACCGACGCTGCCCCCCAGCCCTACCGGTCGTGGGAATCGGCCTTGTCTATGCCGTCTGTTTCAAGTTCGGCGACGTGATGTGGTTGCAGAGCTTTGGTGTGGCATTACCGCAACTGGCACGCTTTTCTGCCTCCGACCTGCTCCAGGGCGCACTGATCCTGGCGCTCCCCCAGATTCCACTCTCTCTGGGCAACTCCCTGTTTGCGACTCACCAGATGGCCACAGACCTGTTCCCGGAACGCAAAGTCAAGCTGCGCACGATCGGCTATACCTACGCGGCCCTGAACGTCCTGATCCCGTTTGTCGGCGGCATTCCCGTCTGTCATGGCTCCGGCGGCATGGCCGGGCACTACGTCTTTGGCGGCCGCACAGGGGGCTCGGTGCTGCTATACGGGCTCATTCTTATTGCCTTTGGCATCTTCTTCGGCAATGGGTTCGAGCACATCGTGCAGATATTTCCCCTGCCCGTGCTGGGCGTCATCCTCATAGCCGAGGGAACGATGCTAATGAAATTCGCTCGTGACACCTTTCCTGATCGCCTTGCGTTCACGACGGCCTTGCTGACAGCCGCCTGCGCAGTCCTCCTGCCCTCGGGGTTCTTGGTGGGAATGGTCGCGGGAACCGGCATGGCATACGCACCACGCGCATGGCATTCTCTGAAACAGTCGTTTATCACACCCATCATGCCGGAGGAATCCGATGCGTGACGTTCCCGAGTTTCCGCACGTATCTGAAGCTGCGAGGCGACCCCACCGATTGCGGTCGATCAACCGGGAAGCAGTCATGATCGATCAGTACCCGGTATTCTGCATCAGCGGCTACAGCGGGGCCGGCAAGACTACGGTTATCGAGCCGGTTGTCCAGGCACTATGTGCGAGAGGTCTGAAAGTTGGGGTCGTCAAACATGACGTACACGGCCTCAACATCGACCGCGACGGCAAGGATACAGACCGCTTTTTCAGAGCCGGCGCAGATGTCTTCATCCGGGGGCCGGAACAGGCTTTCTTCAGGGCACACCGGCGGGGCGATCTCTCTATTGAAGACCTGCTCAGACAGATAGGGCCATACTACGACCTCATTCTTGCGGAAGGACACAAGACCACGCCAATCCCATACAAGGTCTGGCTCTGCGGGGAAGAAGGAGAGCCACCGCCGCCCGAGACAACAGGTGTCCAGCGCGTGCTGAGACGCGAAGATGATCGGGTTCGCATCGTGCTCGAGATGCTGGACGACTGGTTACCCAATGCGTGGCGGCGAATCCCGGTGTATGCCGGAGTCCTCATCGGCGGCAACAGCAGCCGTTTTGGCAGTCCCAAGCACCTCCAGGCAACTGACGGGCAGACGTGGTTGGAACGAACGATCCAGACCATTCGTCCCTACGTCGATGGCGTTGCCATACTGGGCGCCGGCGATGTTCCCGAATCTGTGCAAGACCTGCCGATGCTGTGCGATGTTCCAGGACGACACGGCCCACTGGCCGGCATGCTTGCCGCCACCCGCTGGAACCCCCTGTCATCATGGATAATCACGCCATGCGACCTCCCCCACCTCTCCGGTGATGCGTTGCACTGGCTTCTGGATCAGAGGCATCCAGGGGCATGGGCCGTGCTGCCCAAGCTCGATGAATCGCCCGCTCCTGAACCCCTGCTTGCATACTACGATTTCAGGGCTTCTGCGCATCTTGAGTGTGTGCGGCAACCCATGGATATGGCGGCAGCAGACAACGTGGCCATGCCGGTTGTGCCGCGGGAGCTGCAGGCATCATGGAAGAACGTAAACACACCAGAAGACTTGGTCGCTGCGCGCACTTTGAGCGCAGAGCCGCGGCGACTCAACAGCATAAACGTGAAGGTCTGACCGACGGAAAGGAGGCGGAATCGGAGACGAATCAGTGACTCGTATGCAGAACGGATACCTGCAGATGCAGGTTGATCCCGTGACAGCGCCCCGCAAATGGGATCACATATCGAAGACGCTCATGGAGAGATAGCGCTCCCCTGAGTCGGGCAGGATCACGACGATGGTTTTGCCTTCGAATTCCGGGGAGGCCGCAATCCGTGCGGCGGCTGCTGCTGCGGCACCGCTTGAGATCCCCGAAAGCAGCCCCTCCTCTCCCGCCAAGCGGCGCGTGAACACCATAGCCTCCTCATTGCTGACCTGTTCGACGCGATCCACGAGCGAGAGGTCGAGCACATCCGGAATGAAGCCGGCGCCAATCCCCTGGATCATGTGAGGCCCGGGCTTGAGTTCCTCACCCGCCAGATGCTGCGAGATCACGGGACTGTTGGCCGGCTCAACGGCTACCGTGATGATGGATTTCCCCCGGGTCTTCTTGATATAACGGGAGACGCCGGTAACCGTGCCACCGGTTCCGACGCCGGAGACCAGAACGTCAATCTCACCGTCCGTGTCGTCCCATATTTCCGGACCGGTGGTTCGCTCATGGATTGCCGGGTTCGTCGGGTTCTTGAACTGCTGCAACATGACATAGCGCTCCGGATCCGAAGCCACCAGTTCTTCGGCCCGGGAAATCGCGCCGGCCATGCCGTCCCGCCCCGGGGTCAGTTCGAGCTTCGCACCGAGCCCCTTCAGGATTCTGCGACGCTCGATCGTCATGGTGTCGGGCATGGTCAGCGTAACGCTGTAGCCACGCGCCGCACCCACGTAGGCCAGCGCAATGCCCGTGTTGCCGCTTGTCGGCTCCACGATTTCCGCGCCCGGCTTCAGGACGCCGCGTGCTTCAGCGTCCCATACCATGGACGCGCCAATCCGGCACTTGACCGAGTAGGACGGGTTGCGCCCCTCGACCTTCCCGAGAACAGTGGCCTTGTCACCTGCCACCTTGTGTAGTTGCACCAGCGGCGTATTGCCAATTGAGAGCGAGTTGTCGTTGTAGCAGCCCATGGTGTCTCAGTGTTCCTTTCTGACGACGATGCGCCAATGCCCGTCGCCGAGATCCGTGATCGATTCGACTGATTGGTCTTCGTTCCTAAAGCTGGCCGGTACGTTCTCTATCGGTGGGCCGTCATCCAACACGATGGCCAACGCTTCTCCAACGCTCATACTCTCGAGCCGCAGCTTCGCCTTCACGAAGTTCATCGGGCAGGCCACACCACTCAGATCCAGCTCGACCCCTTCGGCATCGGGCTCCACTGACCCTTCATCGGCAGCAGCAGGTGCTTCTGCAGGCTCCAGCGTGCTGTCTGCGGGGACATGGAACTGCAGGTTGGCGTCCAGCGTCCCGTATAGTTGTTCCACCTTCTCCAGGAGTCGACTGACCATCGATTCGCATTCCTCGAACGCCTGCTGCCAGCCCTGGGTGTAACCACGCGCCCGCGAGAGCAGGTCGCGAAAACCTTCCTCCACAAGACCCGTGTCGAGGAAGTGTTTCTCGAACGCCCCCAATACGCGATCGGGGTCCCGGGCATCCACGCCCCGAGTGATGAGCAGTGCACGGACGGTCGGCAGCAGGATCTCGAACGGAGATTCCGCCTTCCGGGCAGCCGTAAGATCCTCCTGTATCACCTCGAATACCCCGGCACCACATTCACCTGCCCCGCGCCCGGCGAGAGAGAAGTCTTCGTCGGCACCAAGATCACGGTAGAAAACCGGATCGTCAGCATAGGACGATACCGCCTGGTGCTGCCCCACGATCGCTTCAAAATGCACCGTTCCCTGTCGGTCGAAATACGCCGTAAAGGATTCATCCTCCCGGCGTCCCGCCTGGAAGTCTTGCGCCAGGCTGCACACAAACGCGGGAAGTGCACGGGCTGGAACCTGCCCCACGGCCAACCCCAGCCGTGCGCCCTCGGTACCGCAGCGACCGCCCAGCGTCACACGATACGATGGTACAAGCCGACCGTCCTGCCGTTGCGCAGCTCCCGAGAGACCGATGCGCCCGATCGGCTGATGGCCACAGGCGTTGGGGCAGCCGTTGATGTAGATCTCCATGTCGGCAACTGTCTCGGGGGCTATGAGAACGTCGGCAAGAGCATCGGCACATGCGCGGGCCGCACCTCTCGCGAGACAGAGCCCAAGACGGCACGTGGAGGAACCCGCACAAGCCACAACGCGCTCGAGCGGATCCGGCGCCAGCACGTCGAGACCAAGCTGTCCCACGGCATCCGCCAGGGCGGAAAGGCGATCCCGCTTAACATAACGGAGGAGCAGGTTCTGAGACCGTGTCGTTCGTGGTCCGTTCTCTTCACTGAACTGCATGGCCAGGTCACCACATGCAGCGAAAGCATCGGCCGAGACGAACCCCAGCGGCATGTGAAGCGGCACAGCAACATAGCCGCCCTGTCGCTGCGTCAAACAGCGAATGCCGTCCACGACGTCCAGCACCGGCGCATCGGACTCCGGTTCCGACCGTCCCTCGTTCAGGGCAGGTTGCCCCTGCCATTCGGGAACGCCCTCGTCGGCTACGGTCCGCATCTGCCCCTCAAACTCCTCACGGAAGCGATCGACGCCGAGTCGCTCAAGCACGTAACGTAACCGGGCCCGATGGCGGTTGGCACGGTCACCGTGCTTATCGAACAGGCGTCGGACCGCCTCGGAAGCACGAATCACGTCGGGCGCCGGCATCCAGTCGACCAGCAGGTCTGCCACGCGCGAGTTGGCGCCCATTCCCCCGCCGGCAACAACACGGAAGCCGGGCCGGCCGTCACGGGTCTCGGCGATGAAGCCCAAGTCGGCCACCTGCGCCAGCGCGCAGTCGGCCGCACACCCACTGAACGCGATCTTGTACTTGCGAGGCAGATTGTAGCTCCCGACGAGCGGGATCAGGTACTCCGTGACCGCATGCGCACAGGGCGTCACATCGAAACACTCATGGGGGCAGATCCCGGCATAGGGGCACGCGGTGATGTTGCGAACCGTGTTGCCGCCGCCGCCCTTGCTGGTCAGCCCAACACCCATCAGTCGACGCATGATGGCGGGGGTGTCTCCGATCGCTATGTCGTGAAGCTGCACATCCTGGCGTGTCGTGACATGCAGCAGGCCGTTCCCGCACTCCGTGGCTAAGCTCGCCAGTTCCCTTGCCTGGTCGACAGTCAGTGTCCCGCCGGCAACACGGACCCGCACCATGTAGGTGCCATCCTGTCGCTGCTCATACACGCCGCGCGGCACGCGCTTGGCCTTGAGCAGTCCGGCCGGCAAATCGCCGGCAAGGAACCGCTGCACATCCTGCTCGTAAGTGTCTATATCGTCCGCCAGGTCCGTCGGTAAGTGGTAGTAGGTATCCGTCATGTCGCTGAACTCTCCGTCAAAGGTATTCCCTCTTCTGCATCATCAGTGTGTATCGCCACCTCAACCGCTGAAGGAACGCCGTCCTCTACGATGTAGCCCCGCAGGTCGGGTTGGCACGGATTGGCCAGGGAGACGATCAGGTAGACCACGTCCGGCGTGTAGGCGAGGCGCAAATCCTCCTCCGACATCCGTGCCGGCGTCTCGGGGTGACTATGCCAGATGGCCAACATGCGCGCGCCCTTGCTCCGCATATCCTTGATGGCATCAAACTGCTCCTGCGGGAGCATCGTGTAATGCTCCCTGGACGCATCGGCATTCGCCAGTTCGTAGAACGCCGTCGCCTGCCCATCCTTGCCGCCCAACAGACCGCAGGCCTCCAGGGGCGTCACGCGGCGGGCCGCAGCTATCATGGCATCTGCAATGGATTGGTCGATGGTAAGCATCATCAGCCGCCTGTTCCCTGTTTCAGATCGCAGACGGCCTGTGCTTCGTCTTTCAGTTCCGTGATCGTCGGTGTCTCCCCGCAGAGCGAACAGGTGGGTTTCCGCTTCAGGGAGACCTTGCGGAAATTCGCCTTCAGCGCGTTGTAGACCAGCAGGCTGTCGGTCAGCAGTTCGCCTTCACCCAGGACGTACTTGACCGCCTCCGTGGCCTGGAGCGTACCGATAACGCCGGCCAGTACTCCGAGCACACCGGCCTGGGAGCAGGAGGGAACGGCTCCCGGCGGCGGCGGCGCATTGAACACGCATCTGTAGCACGCGCTCTCGCCGGGAATCACCGTTATGAGCTGCCCATCGAACCGCAGGATGCCCGCGTGCGAATAGGGCTTGCCGGCGAAATGACACGCATCCGCCACGAGGAACTTCGACGGAAAATTGTCGGTTCCGTCGATGACAAAATCGTAGTCGGCCAGGATCCCGAGTGCGTTGTCGGCTGTCAGCCGTTGATGGTAGGCGCGAACCTGCACATCCGAATTGATCGCCTGCATCTTTGCCGCCGCGGATTCCACCTTGGGAACACCCACGTCGTCGGTGAAGTGGATGATCTGCCTCTGCAGATTGGTCAGGTCGACAACATCCGCATCGATTACCCCGATGGTTCCTATGCCGGCCGCGGCAAGATAGAGGCCCGCAGGTGATCCAAGCCCTCCGGCGCCAACCAGGAGCACCTTGCCCTCCAGTAGCTTCTCTTGTCCTTTGCCACCCACTTCCGAGAGGATGATGTGTCTCGAGTAGCGTTCGATCTGTTCTTCGGTAAGGTTCACGCTCTCCCGCCTCCCATGAAATAGAGGAACTCGATGCGGTCGCCATCCTTGATCACGGTGCTCTCAAAAGCACTCCGATCCATGATCTCGCCATTCAGTTCTACACTGACCATGTCGGGCATCTTCACTTTCCGATCCGCCAGCAGTTCCGAGACGGTCATCTCACCACCCAGGTCTGTTGGCTCCCCATTGATCTTCACTGTCATGATCTACTCCACCTTCCTTGCTATGATGCGCTGCTGAGCGCCTGTTCAATGTCTTCCAAGATATCGTCCACGTGCTCGATCCCCACCGAGAAACGCACCAGGTCATCGGTAACCCCCATCGCTTCACGCTCTTCATCGCTTGCATCCCGACAAAACGTTGACGCAGGGTGGATGACCAGCGTCTTGGCGTCCCCGAGATTGGCAAGATTCTGGGCCCGCTCCAACGCGTTGATAAACTTGAATGCCCGTTCCTTTGTTCCGAGCCGGAGCGTCAAGAGTGAGCCGAAGCCGTCACCGAACTGGCGTGTTGCCACCGTATGGTCAGGATGGTCCGGCAGTCCGGGGTAGCGCACGCCATCAACGCGCGCATCCCGTGCCACCGACCGGGCCACTTGCGCTGCATTTGCACAGTGACGCTCCATACGCACCGCGAGCGATTCAATGCCAACTGACATCAGGAACGCGTTGAACGGCGAGAAACAGGCGCCAAGGTCCCGGTGCACCCGACTACGCAGGCTCGCAACGAAAGCAAACCCCCGTACACGCTTATAGAAAGACGTGAGGTGTGGATACCTGGGACCGGACCAGTCGAAACTGCCGCAGTCCACGATGATGCCGCCAACGGCGTTCCCATGCCCGTTGATGTACTTGGAGGTGGAATGGATCACGATGTCGGCGCCCAACGTCTTCGGACGACATAGCACCGGTGTCGTGGCCGTGTTGTCGACCACGAGCACAACCCCATGCTCCTTGGCGATCGCAGCAATCGCAGCGATATCCGGGACGTCCAGCTTGGGATTCCCGATCGTCTCGACGAAGATCAGCCTGGTGCGCTCGTTGATGGCCGCGCGGTAGGCGTCGACATCAACGGTATTCACGAACCGTGTTGTGATGCCATACCGCTTCAGGGTGTGCGCGAAGAGAGAGTAGGTGCCACCGAATATGCTGTTGCCGGAAACAACTTCATCGCCGCTACCTGCGAGGCCAAGGACCACCGTGCTTATGGCTGCCATCCCCGACGCACATGAGATGGCCGCCACCCCATCCTCGAGAACCGTCATTCGACGCTCGAACCTATCCAGTGTCGGGTTGCCGATGCGACTGTAGACGTAACCCGCATCGCGACCGGCAAAGACAGCTTCCAACTGCTCCGCAGACTCGCAGGCAAATGACGTACTCTGGAAGATGGGCAGTGTCGTCGCCCCAGTCGTCTCTTCCGGCACGTACGCGCCGTGCAACAGCTTTGTGTTCATGTGCATACAGCCCCTCGTCAGTTCACCAGTTCGGGCTTCACCTACGCCATGTCGACTTCATCGCCCATCGCAACAAACCACCGGATCACATAACCCTGAAAAGGTGATAATGATAGTAACCTATTGAAACATAACCGCGATGTCAACCGCAAATAGCAAGAAAATGGAGTCAACGACGACTTCTGGAGTGCGCCGGAGAACTACGGCGACGCCCTTTGGTCTACGGGGCACAGCTCCATGGATCTGGAGGAGATCGTGGCCAGGGCAGATGCGTTGGCCGCCGGTTCGAGCTGATGACAGTCCGGGGAGCCAACTGACACGATACCCGGACTTACACCGCTTCTACCAGAAACGGGGGTTTTCGTGGTCCGCGCCCTACTGCCGCCTCCTTCGGCGAATGGTGGCAATCATGACGGCACCGCCCAGTCCGAACAAAATCCACGTTGAAGGTTCCGGCACCTGTCCCGCCCAGAGACCTTGGCCGGGAGTGGTGTTCCATGCCCAATCGTGGATAGTTGCGCCAGCACCAGTGGCACCAGAGACGCTCATTCTGACCCAACCATAGTGGGTGTTGCCGTCAGTATCAAAGCGCACACCAAGATATCCATTCTGGACCCCGATCCACTGCCCGTGTGCACCGTAGTTCCAATTTGCAAGAGTGACATGGGTCCGATCTTCGACCCATACGTGGTCTTCAGCAGGTGGGTCTTCTATGTCTGTGCCATAAGACGTGGGAACAGGAAAAGAGAACAGGTCTCCGCCGCTCTCAACGAATTGTCCATACCAGTCGTTCTCCCCAGATTCCCGAAACCAAGTGAACTCTGTCGAGCAGTCGACAAAGAAGTCGTTGTCACCGTTGCCGTCCAAATCAAGATAGGTACTGTGGATTGAGGGAAATTCATTCCCGGATGCTCCTCCAATACCCATCGCGATGTTCTGTGCGCCTGACCAGGCAATAGGCCCAGCCGCGGCACTCAGAGAGAGCGCCACGACCAGAGCGGCAACAACTATTGCTTGAGTCTTCACTTCACTCGTTTCAGGCGATAGAACGCGTTCGACACAACCGGTGTTCCGTTTGTCCAGACGAAGTCATCGTCATGGTTAGCCGAAACGGTCTCCTCCAAGTTCCATGTCAAGTTCGAGGAGGCCAGATCGTTTGTAGTCCCTTCCACTTTGTACACCCCTCCGGCAAGTCCCGGCCATGTCAACTGGACGACTCCATTGCTGCCGATGGGGCCTGCATCCGTAATCTCGAAGTCTGGTCCATCCTCCTCTGCGTTGCTCATTATGACAACGGAGACATCCTGATAACCGTTGGACAGCGAACCCTTGTGACTGATCACCCCTTTATACCATAGATTGCCCGGGGCCTCAACGGCGACCTGTTCCACGTTGTCGAGAGTGTTGTCTCCCGTCGTGGCTGCATTGGTCGGGTTCTGCGGGTCCAAAACCCAAGGATAGTTCGTCGCCATCATGCCCTGTGAGTATGGCCCGTACACGCGCAGGTCGATGTCGTTGACCAGGACGCTGTTAGTTACGTTGTGTGCAGGGTAGACCGGAGGCTGATTGCCTTCCGGGTCTGTCCAGGCGATGGTGAACGTCATAGTCGAATTCGTGCCCAGGCCCTTCGCCCACACAGTTGCGGTTGAGTTGGTTCCGGTCTCGTAGAGTCTGACTTCGCGAATATGGGGCAGCGAGTCAAACCATGCCACGTTGTTACTCACAGCCCATGCCATATCCAACACGTCGACCAAGCCCCAACCCGACTTGTAATCGGGTCCTGGCGTTTCAAGGTCGGTGGCCGCTGCAATAGTCAAGGCCTTGTACGTGGAGCCCAGCATCGGTGAATTCGTCCCATAGAACAGCTCGTGTTTCTGCTGGATTAGCGCGAGCGAACCGGCAACACCACCTGCACAGAAGCTCGATCCCTCGTAGTAGTCATAGGCACTAGTGGCGCTATCGCTTGCGCTGTACACTGTGCTGGCAACGGCCATCACGTCGGGTTTGATCCGGCCATCATCCGCGGGACCTCGGCTGCTCTGATACTGCGTGCTGTATATGAAGGTATTGTTGGTCGAGCCGCTGACATATGCACGACCAACAACCAGTGGATTCTTGGCGCAAGCGTACTCATTCAGTGTATCGTAGCCGTCTGTGAGATCGCCATCACGCGGATGGAGGGCCCAGTCGTTGGTCCACGTCTTGTGGTAGTAGCAGTAGTGCGTCTGGTATTGATACTCTTCCTTGTTCTCGTCGCCGGACGAGAAGACGGCCAAGTTGTAGGGGGCATCGTAGAGAGACTGGTCCCATTTCCATGGATAGTATGAGTATGCACCAAAACGAGGCACGATGCTGGCGTTGGTGTCTGATCCAACCCACCAGATGTCACCTGTATCAGGCCATTTGTACCACCCCGCGTGCCGTCCATATGGGTGTGCAGAGACTTGAATAGATGGATGGTCCGCAACCATCTGTGAGAAAGAGGCGACATCAGCATCCCATACCTTCAGGCTTAACTGAGGTGCCATTCCCTTCGCCGAGGAAACCTGGCCGCGCGCTGCCATGGTAGCTGCCACAGCGGTAGCATGGGGGTGAGACATGGCGGTGTCGTCAATCTGATCTACACGATTACTCCAGAACTCCTGATGATTCTCGCGGCATTCGGCAACATCCCAGAGACCGGCCTGGATACCGTGGCCACCAAGCCAGAACGGAGTGGTTTGCACGTCGTCGGTCTTGATGTGTTGAGCAACCACAGTGTTATGCGCAATGAGAAGCTCGGGACGACCTTCCGAATCGAAATCGGTAATAACAGCCACACCGCCTCGTGGGTCTGCATAGTCCACCGCAATGCCCTGACGTTTAGCTTCGGCATCTCTTCTCTCCTGCCGTCGAGTTGTCTCGTTGCGCTCCCGCTTTGCTCGCCTGATCATGTCGACAGCGATGTGCTTCCGCCGCACATCGTACGCGATGCGCTTGGATGCGTCTGGCTCGTAAACCGGTGCAAGTTCTTCAAGAGCGCGGACCTCACGCGGCGACATGTTGGATATGCTGCCGCCCATGAGCATCTGCGCGAGTTCTTCACCGGTGACGACGTTGTTCTCCGCCAGTTTGCCCCACGCCTTCTGGCGATCCGCTACGAGTGGGGAGTCTTTGACGACGCTGCCACCGGGCAGCCGGCCATGCTGGTAGACGTGACTGAGCTGTTCGTCTGTGAGCATCTTCGACTCCCACATCTTGTCCCAGAGCCATTTTTCGGAGTCGCCAACTTGCATATCATCGGTCTCGAGACCAGTGACGATCGGCTCGAGTGCTGCGGCACTGAGCAGCAGCATGGTCTTCAGGAACACACAAGCTCCTGTGATAATCTTCTTCTGCATAATCTACCTCTCCTCTGTAGTGAGGAGTGAGCTTGCGGATCATCGGAAGCAACGTGTTCCGGGACTCGAGGAAATCAGAGAAGTCAACGCCTTCTAAGACGAGCCCCGGAGCAACGAGGCCAGTGGTTTACCGCAAGCTTACTCCAAAGTCTGTTTTCTGGCTACCTGTCAACTTGCTCGCTGTCTACGCCACCTCCCTTCTCTTTTTTCGATCTATACTCATTGCTTCCGGGGCCAAATCGGTCCCAGATATCGGCGCAGGCAATCGCATCGCTGCCGCATTCTGGACAGCACACGAACAAACCAAAACTCCGCCACTGAGCCCGGTGGCCGCATTTCGTACAGACGTACTTCCTGTTTGTGCCCAAGGCCATGACAGCCATTCCTCTCACCACCTTCCCGCAAGCCTATCTTCAGCATGCACTGTAGCTTCATCTTTGCGACTGCATCTATGCGCCTTAAGTCTTACGGGAATCTCCCTAAGGGGATTTCCCTATAGCGTCCGGCACTGAACCGAGGCACGAAAAAAGGCGCGACTCCTTTCACGCTCACCGGAGGCTCACCAAAAGCCTGCAAAGAACGATCCCAGAGCCACGCCACGAGGGCGTGCCTTCCGTCAGCTTGTTCTTTGCTCAAATGAATTGGTGATTTCCGGTGAGCAACTGCCGAAACGCAGTGTATTCAGTTTTCAGTCAAGTCTTCAGCTAGGCTATTGTCCTTTCGTATCCGAATCACAGCCTGTCATCATGTTGCGGACCGTAGCGCTACGCTCTCCTCCACGCAAGACCTTTTTTCGCGTCGCGCTCATTCCATCTGTGCTGAGTCATCTCAACCGACTGCTTTGTAAGGCCCAAGCAGCCGCTCCAGATTCTCGGCGATGTACCCCATCAGGGCCCCTCTCGTCTTTACGCTCCTGCCCTGATATTGAGCCGCCGTTCTCCCCAAGCCTATCATCTGCTTGAATAGCTGGCTGACATCCACCTGTTCGCCGGCCAGTGGCCGCAACTCTTCTTCTGGTCCACTTGTCGCCCACTCCTTCAGCGCATCAAGCACATCCCGCCACAACCCGAGCATCTCGGCTCGGCACTGGTTCTTGTTGGCCCGATTCACTGGCAGGGCTGTCAACCGAAACCAGTCCTCCGATTTGCTGGCGATCTCCGCGATCTCCACACAGCTTTGCCCTGCGGTTTGTGTGTCTCTGTGTGAGGCAAGGCTGTCGGAGCCTTGTGTCTTGTGGGTGTGTCCTGTAGGTTCGAGCCCTACCGCCGGAACCAATCCTGCTCTGCTGCTCCCGTCTTCATTCTCCCCGCTCGTGAAATGATTCCTTCTTGTCCATGTGTGCTCATGGGGCGTAGACTGGGTGTAGTGGAGGATATGAAATGATATTGGTTGTTGATGACGAGACGGATTTGCGGAACGTATTGAGTCGCTCACTGAGCCACCACGGTTACCGGGTGGAGACAGCGCGTGATGGCGCAGAGGCGTTCGACCTTGTGAAGTCACCGGACTGTAAGTGCATTCTGCTCGACATCAACATGCCGCGCATCAACGGTGTGGAGCTCCTCCTGTTGATGCAGGCCGAAGATATCCATGTGCCCACAATCTTGATGGCGGGATTCGATGACTATGAAGAGGAGGAAATGAAGCAGTTCACCAACGTTGCAACACTGCTTCACAAGCCGTTCCAGCTCGACGCCGCGCTTGAGGCTATCAAGAAATACGCCCTTCCTCCTTTACAGTCCTGAGCTGTTTCTCAAGAGACGCGGAAGCGTAGCCCCATTCCCACGCCCGACTGCTGTCGAGAAACGTATCCGCCGGACGCGCGGCGGCAAAGTCGAGATCGGCCCGTTCTACCGGCTGCAGGAGTGCGGTATCGAACCCCCCCACATCGCATAGCAGTTCTCCAAATTCGTAGCGCGACATGCGCTCCCTGCCGCCAAGGTGGATTACACCGCGCGCCTGACGTTCAATCACCATACGAAGTCCCTGTTGGGCTACGGTCGCTGCGACCGGCGCGCGGAATTCGTCGGTGAAGAGCTTGACCGGCTGCCCCGACTTCAAGCGCGCTATCCATTCCGGCAGGAAATTGTGAGCTGCGGGCCCTGCTGCCCCGAACATGAGCGGCATGCGGCAGACAGCGGCACTGGGATATGCAGCCAGGACCCGATTTTCGGCCTCAGCCTTTTGTCGGCCGTAGACATTGATGGGAGATGGCGGCGCCTGTTCGCTATAGGGCGAATGTTCTCCATCGAAGACCATGTCGGTTGAGGTGAACAGGAATCGTATCCGGCGCTTGGCACATTGGTGCGCCAGTTCAGCGGGTACTTCCGTGTTAGTACGTTGTGTTCCCTCGGGATCGGTTTCGCATGCGTTCAAATCCGTTGCCGCAGCGGTGTGAATAACGTGGCTTGGCCGGGTAATACGCAGAAGCTCGGCGATAGCGCCGGGCACAGTCAGGTTCTCGCGAATAAGTGGGAGACCGGGCAGCTCCGGGTCGTTACGGTTCGAACAGCCAACCCATTCCCAGCCGTCCCATCGCTCATGCAACAGGTTCCAGCCCAGGAACCCGCTCGCACCAGTAACCAGTATGCGGCCCTTGCTCATGAGGAGACCTTCTCTATTTGTCCGCCTGTCGTCAAGCACGGCTCGCTCGGAGAGCTCGCCCTACCTCATCCACGGTAGGTAGGGCGAGCTCTCCGGGCGAGCCGTGTCGGTTATGATTTCATAGTTGAGCGTAGCGCACTCGATGATCAATACTGCGCCAAGCGAGACAGAAAGGATACCCATGAGTGCTGAACAGATTCAAAATGCGATCCGCGACATTCCCGATTTTCCGAAGCCGGGCATTATCTTCAAAGACATCACACCGATTCTGAAAGATCCGGCGCTCTTCAAAGCGACGAACGACATTCTGGCTGAGCAAGTCAAGGCTGCCGGGGCGACAAAGCTGGCGGCGATCGACGCGCGCGGCTTCCTGTTCGCGGGCGCGTTGTCCGAGCGCCTCGATATCGGTCTTGTGCCGATCCGCAAACAAGGCAAGCTGCCCTACAAGACGTTTGAGGAAACTTACGAGCTGGAGTACGGCAGTGCCACACTGGCCGTACATCAGGATGCCTTCGACGCCGGGGAGCGTGTCGTAATTGTCGATGACCTGCTCGCCACGGGTGGCACGGCACAGGCCACAGCCAAGCTGGTCGAGCAGTGCGGGGCCACGGTGGCAGCCATCCTCTTCGTTGTTGAACTGGCCTTCCTCAACGGTCGCGAAAAGCTGGCAGACTACACGGTTTTCGCCCCGGTGGTGTATTGACGGGCACAGAATCCTGACAATTCTCACCTGTTGCACTACTGGTGTTTCTGAGACAATGAAGCGTGAAAGAACGGCGGTCAGTTTGGCTTGGCTTCGGCGCGGTTGCCACACTTCTGCTCCTGCTGGCGACTTCCAGTCATCGGTCGGCGCATACAGTGCGCGGCAACCGACAACCTGTCGGCTCAACGTCTACCATATTGCCGATGGCTGTTGCCGCATCGCCATCTACCATTCCGCCGCCCCCTTCCCCCGTCTCGCTGCCTCCCGCGCCATACGAGGATGTGCGCGTACTGGCCCAGCGGGAGGGCAAGCCCGATGCCGATGGTGTTTCGACAAGGACGAGGCTCCTGGAAACGGATGGCAAGTATCCGTTCGTTCGGGTCGAAGAGACGCGGCGGCATGACAGAGCGACGGGTAAGACCTTCACGCTATGGCGCGTCGCAATGGTGGCAGATCACATCCTGGTGCGGCTCCACCGGGACGCCACGGAGGCAGACCTTGATGAGCTGAACCGGCAGTTCGATGCGACAATCCGGCGGCGGCTGAAACGCGAGGACCATTACCTGGTCGCTTTCTCAACCTTTGACCTGCAGACCGTCCCGCGGCGCGTGCGGGACTATCGTGCCTCGCCCTGGGTGACCGAAGTCGCAGAGCCAGACTACCTGGTGGAGCTGGTTGACACGGTTCCCGACGATCCGCGTTACGCGGAGCTGTGGGGGCTTTCAAAGATCCGCTGTCCGGAGGCGTGGGATATCGAAACAGGAAACGGATCGGTTGTCGTTGGCGTAATTGACTCGGGCGTGGATACCAATCATGAGGACCTGGTTTCGAATCTCTGGGTTAACCCGTGGGAGAACCCGACCAACGGGATTGACGACGACGCCAACGGTTACATCGACGACGTACACGGTTGGGATTTTGGAAACGATGATGCCAGCGTGCTTGGACCTTCCACCCACGGAACCCACGTGGCGGGGACGGTTGCGGCGGCAGGCAACAACAGCACCGGTGTAGTTGGGGTGTCGTGGAACTCATTGGTGATGGTGCTGAAGATGTTTTCCGATGGTGGATCGGGCGCCACCAGTGATGCCATCGATGCCCTCGACTACGTAATCACCATGCGTGGCCGCGGTGTGCCGATCCGCTTGACCAACAATAGTTGGGGCGGCGGCGGGTATTCATCGCTGCTCGAGAACGCGATTGAGGACACGGGCGATGTGGGCATGCTCTTTGTGGCCGCGGCTGGCAACTACGCTCTGAACAATGACGTGTATCCATTCTACCCGGCGTCATACGACTCCAGCAATATTCTTGCCGTAGCGGCGTCGACGAGTTCCGACAGACTGACGAGCTTCTCGCACTATGGCGCCAGTAGTGTCGACCTGGCAGCCCCCGGCATCAACATTCTGAGCACCATCCCCGGTGGCTATGGCAACAAGAGCGGGACATCGATGGCTTCGCCACACGTAGCAGGTGCCTGTGCGTTGCTGTGGGAGGCCTATCCCGAAGCGACCTGGGAACAGGTGCGCGACTTCGTCATGACCAGCGTGAAGACGGACGCTTACCTGTTGGGCCGAATGGTGAGCGGGGGACGTCTGGACATGGCGGCTGCCATACAGGCCACGGACCCCGTCATCAACCACGTGCCTTTGGAGAACACCACCAACACGATGCATGCCTATGTGGTCGAGGCCGCGATCGGGCCTACCAATCTGCTGGTGATGGACTCGGTTAACCTTCACTGGAACACAAGCGGCAGTTCCGGTTCGTATATGACCTTGCCGATGCTCCCGGTAAGCAATGGTTTATTCCGGGCATCGATTCCGGCCCAGCCGTTGGGGGGACATATCTACTACTATATCACTGCGGAGAGCTCCGCCGGTCTGGGTTCAGTTCACCCGGTGACAGCACCATCCACACCACATCATTTTCAGGTTGTCGATTCGGTTGTGCTCTGGGTCTCCGGAAGGCCCGGGCAGCCCGGCGAGGTGGTGCCCGATTACGGCGTCCACCAGTTGCCGCGAGGTATTACCGTGCATGCGGAAGCCGATCGGTTCAGCGAAGAAACTGCGGAATCCCGTTACGAGTGCGTGGGATGGGCGGCACGCGGTAGCGCACCTTCGAACGGGGTAACGAACCGTGTGGACTTCGCACTGAGTGACGATACGGCATTAAGCTGGGCGTGGGAGTTGCAGTACAGTCTAACCCACTCGACCGTGCCGCCCGGAGCAGTGGATACGGTTACCTGGTGGGAGGCCGACACGGAGGGACAAACCGAAACGGCCCCGGATCCGGTTATCATCGGTGCGCATGAATATCGGTTCGTGGAATGGCGCATCGATAATTCGCGCTGGCCGAATGCCACCAACGAGGCAAGCAATCCGGCGACCTCGGTAGTCATGAGTATGGGGCGACAGGCAGTGGCCGTTTATCTGCGAGCCAATGAAGACCGTGACGGAGACGGACTGCCGGACTGGTGGGAACGCCGGCAGTTCGGAGATCTGACGCCGACAATTGAGGATGATCCGGATAGCGCCGGGCTTCACCACGCGCCATTGAGCGTACAGCTCTTCATGGTGCCCGATTCGCTCTCTAACGTAGTTGTGTCGCTCTCGAACACGGGTGCGACGGGGATCAACTGGAGTGCGGTTTCAGGTTGGATGGACGGCGTGGAAGCGGGACCCAACGGTGTACTTCATCGTGGCGTCAACGATCTCTGGCATATTTCAACCAATCGCGCCTACACGGGTACTCACGCGTGGTACTGCGGCGATCCGGATCTGACAATGTACTTGGATCAAGTCGACGCCTCACTCGAACTCCCGCCGGTGTTTCCTGTCGACGGTGCCCTTTTCACCTTCAGGTACTGGGCCGACATCGAGTACGACACAAGCCGGAACGACGATCACTACTGGGATGGTGGGATCGTCGAGATATCGACTAATGGCGGGGCCTCGTTCGCTCAGATCGATCCCATAGGCGGATACCCTCATCGCATCACGCCGAACGACCAGTCACCTTTTCCTTACGATACGCCATGTTTTGGTGGTGACGGTGTTAGTTGGGAGGAAGCAACGTTTGACCTCTCCGCCTATGCCGGTCACGTAGCTCACCTGCGGATTCGTTTCGGTTCGGATTGGGCTGTCACGGAGGAAGGGTGGTACATCGATGACATCGCGATGATCTTCCCGGCGCCGATGGCCGGATGGCTTGGCATTCAGCCGGATAGCGGAAGCCTGGCTCCCGGTGAGAACAATACAATAACTGTTCGGGTCGACACGGCCGGCATGCCAACCGCCAGCTTGCCCGGGATGGTACGTATTGCGACGGACGATCCTTTACAGCCTTTCAACACGATGGATGTGGTGCTCTCCGTGCAGGCAGCTTCAGATCTAACGTTTCTTGCCGCTGCCAGCAGCAGTAGCTCTGCCACGGGCGCGGTCATCGTGTTCGAGTGGCTTGGGTATGACGATCGCTTCTATACGCTCCACGAGCGCAGGTCACTGGTTGACGCAGCAGAAGCGTGGACGGTCGTGGAAGAAGCATCGAACCTTCCCGGAGTAGCCGGAACCATGTCGTATACAGTAGACGTTGAGCAGGTCGAACAGCGATTCTACCGGCTCTCTGCGCACTAACCTCTTCTGAAATGGACTTGCAAAACATCTGTAATCGGCACAGATTGGGCCAACCCCGAAACTAAGGAGGTCGCATGTCCCACACGTCGAAACGTCAGTTCCTGGTTGCCTCGGTAGTTATCCTTGCCCTGTCAACGTCTCCTCTTATTGCTCTTCACGCCAACGAGGGTGCAGAACTGCCGCTGCCCGATGCGGGTGGCATGCAGTTCTCCATTAAGGGCTCAATTCTTGCTGTCAGCGGGGAAGCGCGGGAGCTTGTCTATGCCGGCACGGGACAGGCTGATGTTCCTCCAGATTACAAGGTTTCTGAGTTGATCTGGGACATCAAGTCACTAGTGATGGCCGGCGGGACGGTCTCGGCGCAACTCAGCGAAGAACTCCGTGTGAACGCCGGTGCCTGGATGGGGCTGAACGAGGGTAGCGGCGGAATGGAGGATTACGACTGGCTCGATCCGACGAGGAGCGACTGGACCCATTTCTCAGAGAGCGATGTGGACATTGAAGCCGCTTACAGCATCGATATCAATGCCACGCTCGAGCTTATCGAACTGGGACCATTCATGGTGAGCGGCGTCCTCGGCTACAAACACGATTTCTGGGAGTGGAGTGATTTTGGCGGAACATACATCTACTCAACCTTCGGTTTCCGAGATGACCGGGGCTCCTTCGAGGGCGAAAATGGGATCGATTATGAGCAGACATTCGACATCCCGTACTTCGGCGTTCAGATCGCCACGGAAGGGGCGTCAGTACGTGCTTCAGGCTACCTCCTGTATAGTCCGTTCGTAGTGGCCGAGGACCGGGACCACCATATTCTGCGCGACCTCTACTTCAGGGAAGAGTTTGACGGTGGCGACTACATCGCTGCTGGGGGGGATATAACGTTCGATCTGAGCGATGCCATCTTCATTTCCGGGTCAGTGGATGTACAGGTCATTCCGGAGTTCACTGGCGATGCTTACGTTCGCGAAGGTAGAGATGGCACGTGGGGCAAAGTCAAGGACGGTGGTGGCATCGAGAATACGGTTGCGGCCGTTGCGGTGTCGGCCGGCATTCGCCTGTAGTAGACTGAACGGGAGCCCGTATGAACGGCGACATATTGATAGGCACGATGTTGGCGGTGGTGGCGTTCGCCGTCCTCAGTGGCACGCTGTTCTTGCTCAAACGACTCAAGGTGATCGCCCGGTTCCGCGGGCCGCTCAATATTCTGTTCCTGGTGGGGTCCATATCGGTCTTTATCAGGCCCAATCTGGATCCGGGGCATGTCAAGGTTCTGGATGCGCTTCTCTTCTCCACGTTCGCCTACATAGGTGTCCGGTTGGCGGACATCATTCTATTTGATGTTCTGGTGCACAGCCGCCGCCGCGGGTTGCCTGTTCCCGTGGTGCTCCGTGTGGCATTCCGATGGTTTCTGCTGTCGATTGCGTTGTTCGTTATTGGCCGGACGTCGTTTCCGAATGCCGATCTTACCGGGCTCGGAGTTTCTGCCGGTCTTCTGGGTATTATTCTGGGTTATGCCTCTCAGGATACGCTGGGCAATCTCATTGCCGGATTGGCGCTGACCAGTGAGCGCCCGTTTTCGATCGGCGACTGGGTGCGAATCGGCGATTTCGTCGGGCGTGTCGCCGACATGACCTGGCGGGCCACGCGTCTGCAGACCAAGATGCTCGATTACATCATTATCCCCAACTCCACCATTGCGCGTGAATACATTGTCAACTACTCACGCCCAACACAGAGCCACGGTTTCACCCAGGAAATCGGTGTGAACTACGGTGTGCCGCCGAACAAGGTGCGCCGATCGATCCTCCGTGCGTGTAACGCGGTTCCGGAGATTCTCAATGATCCCGCGCCGCTGGTCTGGTTGCACAACTACGGCGATTTCTCGATCGATTACACCGTCAAGTTCTTCATCCGAGATTTTGCCCGATTGGAGCAGATCCAGAGCGATATGATGGACTGCGTCTGGTACGAGTTCAAGCGCGAGGACATCGTGATACCGTTCCCGATCCGCGACGTTCGCCCCATGAACGACGTTGAGGCCAAGGCTGAACGCGACCGTGCCGCAGCGGTGGAAGCGGCAAAGGAACTCCTCGGCGAGATTCCGATCTTCAGCCATCTCTCCCAGGAGGAGCGGGACAGGGTCGCGGAGAGCATGGAAGAGAGGATCTACGGTGCGGGTGAGGCCCTGGTTTGCAAAGGCGATGCGGGTAACACCTTCTACGTTATTCTCGAGGGAAGCACATCTGTACACCTCGGGCCGGAACCGCGATCGGCGCAAGTCGCTGTACTCAAGCGAGGCGACTACTTCGGCGAGATGTCTCTGCTCACGGGCGAGCCCCGGAGCGCAACGGTTGTGGCGGTCAACGACTGTCGCCTGCTGGAGCTGTCACACGTGGTTCTGCAGAGGCTGCTTAAGGAGAAAAAAAGCCTGGCGGAGGATTTTGCCAAGGCGCTCAGGGAGCGCGCCGGCGAACTTGCCAAGGTGCAGAAGTCGGCCGACGACGAGAGCAGCAAGCGCGTCGATGAACCCAGCGAGAGAGCGCTGCTCAACAAGATCTGGGACTTCTTCGGGATCTAAGAAGAGAAGCCGCAAGGGAACGCAGAGAACTCAAGAGAGTAGAACCATTCACTGCCCTTCTCTGAGCTCCTTGTGTTCTTTCGCGGTTAAGCTCCCGTCTTCCGCCGCTTTCTTGCCGCGAATTCGGGCGCTTCACGCATGCAGGTTCCCAGCAGACTCATCGACTTGCGCATGAGCTTCAGCGTTTCGGGTTTCAGCTCCATCGGCTCGGCTCCCACGTCGTCCCAGCCTGTGCGCGCGAGGTCGTCCGCCGCAATCTCGAGTTGTTCCCAGTTGTGGAAAAGCCGACCCCATTCGCTGTGCAGGATATCGTGTACCAGCTTCTGGTGAGCCGGATACCAGAAGGTATCGTGATACAGCACGCTGGCCATGTAGGCCCACGGAGCCAGGATGGTCTTCAAGGTCCACTCGATCGGTTTCTTGAGCGGTCCCCAGTAGATGCTGTGCTGCATCCGGCTGGCGAATGTCATCTTCTTGAACGGGCCTACGAAGTTCCAATTTTCATTCGCAACTTCTGTATCGCCCACGAACTCGATGTCGCGCACATCGCCACAGCCGAGGCCCAGCTCGTGGGCCAGGCGGATAAACTTGATGTCCTTGAGCGGATCGAAACCCATGAGTTTGGCCGCGACAGCATCGATCGCCACCTGGTCGGACGAAGCCAGCAGAACGTTCTTCACGTGTGGGACCATGCAGCGGGGACCGGGGCCGTCGCCCGCGAACGTTCCATCCATCACGGCGAAGAGACCACTGTGGATCTTCTTCTGAATCATCAGCAGATCCACGAGTGTCTCGTGAATCACCGGGTGGGTCCAGTGGCGGCGCTCATTGAGCAGGCCTCCGAATGCATTCTTCATCGCACCGGTGGTCGTCGTGAAGACGTGGGTCTTGATTGTCGGCAGGTGGATGATGTTCGAGCCGATGAACTTCTTCGGAATCATGAAGCCATCTTTGTAGACATCGTTCAGACAGAGGAACTTGTCGGCCAGATCCCCCACGGCGTCACGCACATTGATCCACTCCTCGCCCTCGTACAGGTGGACGTTACGCAGGCCGTGGTTGCGGATGACGTTGATTTGCTTGTTTTGCTCTTCGCCGAAGTGGGCATCGATAACGACGGTGCGGTTGTGGCAGCCATGGATGAGGTCGGTGTCGTAACCATCACGCTTCATGGCGCGGATGACGCCGTCGAGCTGCCAGGGCGTTGTGGAAGAAGCCGGCATGAAGAAATGCCAGCTAATATTGATCTTGAGAGCGGTGTCCTTCTCTTTCGGTAGCGCCTCCTGGTAATCGGCGAGATTCATCAGGCGGTGCGTGTCTTCGAGGACCGTTGCCGGCGAGGTGCGTAAGATAGCTACTTTCGATTTCATACCGCTAATGATAACACGCAGCCCATGGAGGGCAACCCTCTACAAAGGAAACGACCGCAGGGCAGATGCCCTGCGGCCGTCTCTTCGTCTTTCGATCTGCTTACTTCTTGGCGGGAAGCACAGCATCCTTGGCGGCCTTGGCGATGCGGAACTTCAGAACCGTCTTCGCCGGAATCTTGATGCTTTCACCCGTGGCCGGGTTACGACCCATGCGCGCCTTGCGACGGACCTTCACGAGCTTGCCGATGCCGGGAATGGTGAACCCGTCCTTGGCGCTCTTGTAGGCCAATGCGGCGAGGCTCTCCAGGAACTCCTTGGCCTGCTTCTTCGTCAGGTCGTTCTGGTCGGCGAGCTTTGCGATGATCTGGGTCTTGGTCAGGGCTTTTGCCATAACGTTAGTCCTCTGTTGTTGGTTAATGATTTGGCCGTGCCTCTCTGGCACTTCGGGCAAACTACGCGAAACGATTGGACCATTGCAACCAGAATGTCCTGTAAAGACAGGGCTTTTTTCGCGGTTGACTACGACCAGAGGCTGCGGGGGTATAGCCCTTCATCCACGAGGCGGGATATCTCAGCCACAACACGCGCCTTGTCTTCGGGATAGGTAGTGCCAAACCAGGTGCAGGGGGTAGGTAGGACGTCGACCGTGATCTCGCCACGCGTGACCATCGTGTCCACGACGGTAGGCAGGAAGAACTCAGCTTTCGGTTTGTGTCCGGACGTGGCCAGGAAGTCGGCAAACCGGGATTCCAGTGCCGCAAAGATGGATGGTTTCAACGCCCACGTGTTCATCGATACGATGGCGTCGGCCGGAAAGCTTCCGCCCTGTTCTTCCGAGCGGAAGCGGTCTCCCTCGGCGCTGATGGCTGTATGCTCAACCACGCCAACCAGGCGGCCATCGCCTACTTCACAGATGCCGCGTGCGACGGAGCCGTGTGCGGTCACGGTGTTCTTAAGCGTAAAACCTGCCATGGCATACTGCGACGCATCGTCGGCCGTATTGCGCAGAAACTCGGCGAGCAGATTGAACGTCTCGCGTCCATAAAAGTCGTCTGCATTGATGACGGAGAACGGCGCATCGACGACATCCCGGCACACGAGCGTGGCGTGGCCGGTGCCCCAGGGCTTCTTTCGCTCGCCCGGCAGCGGATAGCCGTCCAGGCAGGCGTCCATCTCCTGGCAGACATAAGCGGTTTCGATGTGCTCGCCGATGCGATTGCCCAGCATCTCGCGGAAGGTCTCTTCTATATCGCGGCGTACCACAAACACGACCCGCTGGAAACCGGCCTGCATGGCATCGTACACCGAGTAATCAAGTATGGACTCACCGGACGGTCCTACCGGGTCCATCTGCTTGAGCCCGCCATATCGGCTTCCTATTCCTGCCGCCAAGACAACCAGCGTGTTTTTCATGGTCGAAGCTTATACCCGAGGTGAAGGAGCGAATCAACCTCTCTTACGGATTCGCTGGAGACGAAAGATGGCCGTCTGTATTTCTCTGCCGCCCGCCACGTGCTACCTGCCACTCAAATTTCCGCCTTGGCGGGCACTCCCCGTGCTTGCTTGTGATACGGAAACGTGATTGATTGCCTTGAACAGAGTTAGAAACAAGGTTTTCATGATCGCCTCCCAGTCAGTTCCGGCTATTGTCCTGGCCAGCATCACGCTGTACACGGGAGTCTACCATCTGCTCCTATCCTATCGACGCCGTCGCAAGCGTACCGATCTCACGTTCGCGCTGAGCTGTTTTGCCATGGGCACCTACGACATCTTCTGTGCCGGTCTCTATAGCTCGACCACCGTGGAAGCCGGGATGATGTGGCAACGGGTCCAGATGCTGTCGCTTGCCCTGGTGGGCATTGCGTTTGTCTGGTTCTGTTCTGACTACACCGGTGCCGTATCACGACGGTTCCGCCGGGTTAGTACTGTGTACTTCACGATGATGGCGTTTGTCATGGCGTTTGCCCCGGACGCCGTGATCTTCCATCCCGAGCGGTCCGTCCTTCGCGCGTTCCGGTTCATGGGTACGTCCGTGAGTTACCGTGAGGTCGAGTTCTCTATAGCGGGGCTCTTCTTTCACTTGTTCAGCATGTTGGCGTTCATCTACATGCTGATCGTGGGGTTGCGTTTCTACCGGCGCGAGAGCCGGGCGCGCGCACTTCCTCTTGCCGCGGCACTCGTCTGTTTCTTCTTCGGCGCCGCACATGACACCGGCGTGGCGGTGGGGATCATCCAGTCAGTCTACCTGTTGGAGTACTCCTACATGGGCATGGTGATTCTAATGGCCACGCGGCTCTCCACAGAGGTTGCGAGAATCTCGGAAACACGCGCGCTTCTCGCCGAACTGGAGACCCGCTTCAAAGCCTTTTTCCGCAACACGGCGGTAGGGCTGGCTCAGACAGATTCCGAGGGAATCATCAAGCGCGCCAACCCGGGACTGTGCCAGATGTTGGGACGGTCAGCCGAGGCACTCATCGGTCAGCCGATACTCCATCATTTTCATCCGAACGACCGCACTACACTTGAACGCATGGTGGACCGCATCGTAGCCGGAGACGGTACCACGCTTCGTTCCGAGAAGCGATACCTATGGCCCGATGGCAGTGTGTACTGGGGAGACATCTCCATTTCTACGGTAAGCAGTGCTGACGACGAAGAGGAACTCACAGGCCTCATCTGGATCATCGTGGGAATCACGGAACGCCGGCACGCGGAGGACTCCATGCGCTCCTTGACCGAGGAGTTGGAGAGCAAGGTCCAGGATCGTACGCGTACGCTGATCGCTACCAACCGTCGCCTGGAGGAGTCGATCCAACAGATACGCGACGACGAAGAGGCGGGAAAGACAATCCAGACGAGCCTGCTGCCACCGGTCATCGATCAACTCGGTCCCCTGGTCTTCTCTCGGCACCTCGAACCCTCGTTCTACATGAGCGGCGATTTCGTCGACTACTTCCGGATCGACGATCGGCACGTAGGGTTCTACATTGCCGACGTGTCAGGACATGGTGTGTCCTCCGCCTTCGTGACGGTGCTGCTCAAGAGCTATGTGTCGTACGCGCGGGAACGGTTCATGAACGATGAAGACCGGATAATCATCAATCCCGGCAAGCTCCTGACGCGCCTGAACACGGAGCTGTTGGGACAGGATCCAGGAAAACACCTTACGCTTCTCTATGGGGTTGTCGATACGGACAAGAACCATCTGGTTTTCGCGAATGGGGGACAGTTTCCCTACCCGGTTATGTTGAGCCGCGGCAAAGCCGAAGGCATGAGGATCAAGGGAACCCCGTTGGGGTTGTTCCCGTTCTCAACATACGAGAACAGGGAGTTGGCCCTCCCGGAATCGTTTGTACTGGTCTTCTTCTCCGACGGAGTCCTTGAGGTGCTCGACCAGGAGACCTTGATGAAGAAACAGCAGTTTCTGGAAGCGGTGACCGAACGGAGCGATGGCGATATCGGCCGCATCGTGAAACGTCTTGCCTTGGCGGATATCACGATGCCGCCGGACGACGTCTCAATCCTCACAGTTCAACGGATATAGCGCCTTCCGCAACCTTGAAACTTGAACCGCAGACCTCGAACCGTCTATTCTCAAGCTGTCGTGAGTGAATTCAACATACAGGCAGCTACGGAAGACGGCGTATGCCACATCAGGTTGACCGGCCGCATCACTTTCACAATGAGCCGTCGTTTCGACGCGTTTATCGAAGACGCCATCAGCCAGGCGCTCTCGGACATCATTATCGATCTGCGCAAGACCGAACACATCGACAGCACGATGCTGGGACTGCTGGCCAAAATCGCGCGCCGTTTCATTGCACACCACCACCGGAAGCCCACACTTCTGTCAACGCGAGAGGATATCAATATTCTCCTCGATAACATGGGTTTCGATGCTGCGTTCGACATCTGCCCGAACACGGATGCTGTGCCGTTCTATCTCGAGGACATACCTCTGCTCGATAGGACGGTTCCAATACCCGAGACCTTGCTCGAAGCACATGGCGAGCTGATCGACCTCGATGAGCGCAATGCCGACCGCTTCGGCACAACGGTCGAGACCCTACGTGACGCCGTGAGGCGCAAGCGATCATGATTCCTGGACCTGCATGAAGAAGAGCGCCAAGCCCGTCCGGAAATGCCACGCCTGTCTCCTGAACCTTGGCGATCACTGTTGGGTCTACCGTTATCCGCGTGGCCAGTGGCGAGACGGCCGCCGGTGTCGTGCCTTCGACGACGAAGCGCTGCAGGCGGAGTTCCGGACATGGCAGAAACAGCCCGCCGTAAAGACACGCCGTGAGCTGCGCCAGGAGTTCTTCCGCACCAGGAAGAAGGATGGGGTGCAGGCCGAGAAATAGGGAAAGACACCCAACATGACAACAGCGGTCCAGTCTCTTCCCCGTGAGCGCGCTGTCCTGGTGCAGGCTGTATTGGGGCATCGCGATCGGCAGGAGGCGGAGGATTCTCTGGATGAGCTTGAGCGGCTTGCCGACACGGCAGGTGCTGACGTGGTTGGACGTATCACGCAACGGCGTTCCCGGCCAACGGCCGGACTCTTCATCGGCGAAGGCAAGTTGGCGGATATTCAGCTCGCGTGCCGCGAGACGGGCGCCGGGCTGGTCATCTTCGACAACGACCTGAGCGCCGTACAGGTCAACAATCTCGACCTTGCGCTGGGCATTAAGGTGATCGATCGCACCGAAGTCATCCTGCAGATTTTCGCGCGGCGCGCACAGTCGGCGGAAGCAAAGGTGCAAGTTGAGCTGGCGCAGCTCCAGTATCTCGTTTCCCGAATCCCCATCTCGCGCAAGCAACAGCGCTTCCAGGGCGGCATCGGTATGCGTGGGCCCGGTGAGAGTCCGCTCCAACTGCGTAATGCGCCGATGCGCCGGCGAATCAGCGATCTCAAGCGCCGCCTGGTTCGTATCGGACAACGCCGGGCGAGTGTGCGCAAGCGTCGCCCCTGGCCGCTCGTATCGCTGGTCGGCTACACCAATGCAGGCAAATCAACGCTGCTCAACGCGTTTACGCGTGCCGCCGCCTACGTTGACGATCGACTGTTCGCAACACTCGACACCAAGACGCGCCTGGTCCATGTGCCCGGCAATAGAAAACTGTTGCTGACCGATACCGTCGGGTTCATCCGACACCTGCCTCATGGGCTGGTGGCTTCGTTCCGCTCCACGCTCGATGTTGCGCGCGAGGCCGATCTCCTTCTACTGGTTGCCGATGCCTCCGATTCAGCCATTGGGGCACATATCCAGGTTGTTCACGACACACTGGCGGAAATCGAGGCGCAGAATGTGCCCTTCCTGCTTGTTCTCAACAAGAGTGATGCCGCCACGCAGGATCAACTGGACACACTATGCACCACGTACCATGATGCTGTAGTGGTATCGGCCCGAGAACGCAAGGGGCTCGATGCCCTGAAGGACCGCATGGTCGAGGCTCTTCTCGCCCATGACGTTCACTTCCCCGGGAAGGGACACTGAGCATGCTCTATGTTGTTGCCACGCCGATCGGCAACCTGGACGACATGAGCCGGCGTGGTGTGGATGCGCTGAAAGCCGCCGACATCATTGCCTGCGAAGATACGCGCCGGACACGAATCTTGATGCAGCACTTCGACATCTCCCGCCCTGCCGAGGTTGTCTCCTATCGTGAAGGCAACGAGGAGCGGGCGGGTCAACGCATTCTAAGAGCATTGGAAGCAGGCCAGACTGTTGCGCTCTGCTCCGATGGCGGCATGCCCGGGATCAGCGATCCCGGTTACCGGCTGGTGAAGCTGGCGGTGGAGCATGATCTTGAGCTGCAAGTCATCCCGGGCGCCTCAGCCGTGCACGTGGCTCTCGTGATGTCGGGGCTTTCCACATCCAGCTACACTTTCAAGGGGTTTCCTCCGCGCAAGGCCGGGGCGCTCAGACGCTTCTTCGAGACGGAGCGCAACCTGCCGCACACGCTTGTCCTGTTCGAATCTCCGTTCCGTGTGGGCAAGTGTCTTGCCGCTGCACACGAGGTACTCGGTGATCGCCAAGCGGCGGTCAGTATCGAGCTGACGAAGAAGTTCGAACGTGTATCACGCGGCTACCTGGCCGATCTCGCGGAAGAGTTCGCCGACGGCAAGGTCAAAGGCGAAGTCACAATCGTTATCGCGGGCAATAATCCGAAGTTTGCTCGAACGGAGGAGCCAGGATGAAGACAGCCTTTTGTATCTGTTCACTGGCCATGCTGATGGCATGTCGGCAAGCAGTGGTGGTAGAGAACGAGGAGGCGCCCATGTGTGGAAGCATTGAGAAAAGTGACGCGGAATGGAAAGCGGAACTGACACCTATGCAATACCGAGTCCTCCGCAAAGGAGGCACCGAGCGTGCAGGCACAGGGGAGCTCCTGCATAACAAACAGACAGGCACTTACACCTGTGCCGGCTGCGGCGCTCCGCTGTTCGAATCGGGCGAGAAGTACGATTCAGGGTCCGGCTGGCCGAGCTTCTGGAAAACGTCGCATGCATCGAACGTGGCCGAACGCGCGGATAACAGCCACGGCATGCGTCGCATCGAGGTGCTCTGCTCCAACTGCGGCGGCCACCTCGGCCACGTCTTTGCAGACGGCCCCCAACCCACCGGCCAGCGCTACTGCATCAACTCGGCCAGCCTCGGCTTCGAGTAGAAGTAAGCAGGATAGAAGCGCCATTATGACACACGCACACGCACTGTGTTTATGATATATTGTGTCATTAAGACGCACTGTGCGTGCCTGACTCGAAACTCATTAAGAACTGTAAGTAACTGGTCTATATATGATTATGAATATCTTCCTCCGCCGAAACTGCTTCTGGCACGTCATATGCTGAACTATATGGCGGTCAAAGCAACAATGCTCATAGGGAGCATGAAAGGAGGGACGAGATATGTATAGTCTGGTAACAGTTCCACGGAAGACGTGGTCGCTATTCGATGAGCTGGAGTCATTCGATGATGACGTCAGCCGTGTGTTGACGGGACGGCCGGTTTGCCGGAGTGGACGCAGAGCGGGGTTGGCGGCATTTACGCCGCGGGTGGATGTGTCGGAGACCGACACGGAAGTGACGGTTGCGGCCGAGCTGCCCGGTTTGGACGAGAAGGACATCACGGTTGAGATGGAGGATGGGTATCTTTCCATCCGTGGTGAGCGCAAGGACGAGAAGGAAGACAAGGGAAGGAACTGGTACCGCAAGGAGCGGTCCTATGGTACCTTCCATCGTGCGATTGCTCTGCCGGCCGAGGTGGATGGCGAGAAGGCCAAAGCGAAATTCGCGAAGGGCATTCTCACGATCACCATGCCGAAGCGCGAGGAAGAGCAATCGAAGCGCAAGACCATCGCGATCGAAAGCGATTAACACAACGGAATAAGACGAAGACAGCAGGAGCGCAGATCCGTTTGCGCTCCTGCTGTCTTCGTCACCTACGTCGCCTCCGCCTTCACGGCCATCATGACCCTCCTCTACTACATGCTCCGAGCCGGCCTGCTTGGCGGACGGGATGAGTGAGCCTGGCTGGGGGTAGAGCAGCCACAGAAGGTGCAGATACCATACGAAGAAGAGAGGTTGTGTCTCAGAAACTTATCATGCGTGAATAAATTGACATAATGATAAGTTATGATAGTCTGATATTGGGAAATCTGGAGGAGGGGAGATGATGTCAGATTCAATTACCATCAATCTACGCAGACTGCGCAAACTGAGGACTCTGACTCAGCAGCAGATCGCTGATCTGGCCGGGATAAGCCGTGTTGCTTACCGGAACATCGAGACGGGGGAATCAGTGCCGCGATCAGGGACGCTTACTGCATTGGCTGGAGCGCTGAAGGTACCGGTGTTTGACATTGTTACCGAAGTGCCCGAATTGAAGAGTCTGCGATTCCGGTCGCTCAAATCACTGAGCGCCCGGGAACGAGCCGAGCGTGAGCAGATTGCCTTTGATGTTGGAGTCTGGCTCAATGATTTCAACGATCTTGAAGCGTTACTCGATGATACGGAGCCGTACCAGTTGGGCGATTTTGACTTCTCGGGCGCGAGCCCAGAGGTCGCTGCTGCCGCGGCACGCGAGAACTTGGATGTGGACTGTAGGTGTTGCGTTGTGGATGTGTGTGACCTGATGGAGCATGCGGGTATCAAGGTCCGCTTGCAGCCATCTCTCATGCGAGCATTTTTCGGACTGTCGGTCGGCTGCGACGACGGAGGACCCGCAATATCCGTTAATACCGACGAGAGCATTCCGGTTGAACGACGTATCTTTACCGCGGCTCATGAGCTTGGGCATCTGCTTCTGCACACCGGCTCGTATGGATTAGATCAACTCGAAGAAGACAAGGTCCAGGAAGCCGAAGCAAACGAGTTCGCGGCGCATTTCCTTATGCCGCAGGAGTCGTTCGCGCTTGTGTGGAGCGAAAACCGGGGGCACCACTGGGTTGACAGCGTCCTTCATACCAAGCGGCGTTTCAAGGTCAGCTACAAAACCGTTCTGCGGCGCTTGGTTGACATGGGGCAGGCTGACAGGAGCATCTACAGGCGTTTCGTCTCTGCCTATGATGACCGGTACGGGAAGCGGCTGAAGTTCACCGAAGAGCCCGCATTGCCTGCAACCAACGCTGAAGAGCCTTCACGCTTGGATGGCGCCGACTTCATGGAGGATCGTCTGAGCCGGCTCGTGCGAACAGCCCTGGAACGGGATCTGATCAGCGTGAACCGCGCCGCCGAGATACTCGGACTGTCGCTAATGGACATGCGGAAGCTGATACTAGAGTGGGAGATCTTCGGGTGACAGGTGTGGCTCCCACAACGGTCATCAGCGATGCGAATGTGTTGATTGATTACTGCCTTTCGGACAAGACGGTCCTCAAGCTGGCTGCCCAACACCTCTGCTCCGTTGTCATTCCCCGTCCCGTATTGGAAGAAGTCGACCAGCTCGACGAACGGTCAGCAACCGCACTGGGACTGACCGTCATGGATCCGGAAGATGAAGACATCATAGCGAGTGCACAGCGCCACGGCGGTCTCTCGCGTGAAGACAGGCTCTGCTTCACAATGGCCAAGCGTAACGGATGGGGATGCTGGACAAACGACACCAGTCTCAGAAGGCAATGCACTGCTGAGGCCATCCCGGTATTCTGGAGCTTGGAAGTCATGCTCAAGCTTTGCCGAGGCGGCCATCTGTCACCAGGACGAGCCGAAACAACAGCCACGAAGATCCACAACACCAATCCCCACCACATAACCCAGAAGATCCTCGCCCGTTTCATCGCCAAGCTGAACACAGCCTGATCGAGCGGCATTGTCTACTTCACCAGCGGTTCCTCCAAGTAACAAGTGAAAGCACGAGGCTCACGGAAACATTCGGAACCGCAGGTAGAACAACGAAGCCCATTGGCTTGTGCTGCCAAGTGCTATGCCATCTGTGCATACGCGCTATCAATGCAGTAAGCTTGCCTGTCGAACACGAAGAACACTTTGTCAAACTTGATTGCGGATGGTGATCTGAAAGATTTGCTCAGACGATCGAGAATAATGCTCTGATGCCTGCTGTCTGTGTGCATCCCATCTGCGATGACAAGCCAGTACTTATCACATTCTTGCCCCTTCTCAATTACTTTGCGTGCCTTGTCAGAGATAATGCGCCCAAACTCCTGTTCATAGAGGTTAAGAAGCCCGCCAATGTCTCTCCACTGAGACAAGCCCACTTGGCGGGGCCGCATTGCATCAATGATCTCTCGGTTGTTCCGACGAGCACTGTCAAACTGAAGTGTTGATTGTACGCGCATCTGATGGCCTAGGGCATGACCGAGCGTTTCCCCTCTCCTTCTCTGTTCGGCCACAAACTCGGTCACCTCTACACCAATACGACAAGATTCTTCCTGCACAATGAAGTCTGGTTTCTCTTGAAGGTAGAGAGTGCATGGATAGACGAGAGGAATGTTCACATTCGCCAGCATGTCCTTTGGAGAAACGAATGGGTCACTCCAACTCCACCAGGATCGTATGAACCGACGGGTGTTGGAGTTGCTGGTGGAGCTTGAGGAGGACCGGGTAGGCTTCGGGTCTGATGACAGCGGGGTTGAGGTCGACTTCCTGTACGAGCGTCAGGCGTAGCGGATCCTCCGTGGGCTGCTGTTTGAAGCGGATTGATCCCAGTCCGTCAGGGCCTTTCCAATCGATCTCCGGGGGCAGGAGGTGCACCTGCCTGGTTGTTTCGGGCAGCTTCACATCGTAGCGGACCGTCGTGCTCTGCGGCTCGCCCCGGTAGAAGGCTTCATCGCGAGTGTCGGCGTTGAGCCGCAATATTCTGCCCATGCCGGCTGGCAACGTGACGTAGAGGTAATTTCCATCACGCACGGCGTAACGCGGGATGTCGACCGTGAAGGAGCGGAATCCTGGGTAAGTGTCGAAGTCGGTGTTGAGTTCACCGTGTGGCGTGGCAGCTTGTGCCAGCGAAGCGACGAGTTCCTTGAAATGGCGACGCCGTTCCTCGGGCGGCATCTCCTCGTACATGCGGCGCGTCGATCCAAAGGCCATGCCGTAGTAAGCACGGGTTGCACTGAGCTGCGCATCACCGTCGGCCTCAAGCTCCAACAGGAAGTCAGCGCGCGCGCGTTCTGTCATCGAGCGCGCCGGCTCAATCGTGGTGATCTGCCCCTCCATGTTGAGAGCGGGATGCCCCTCGAACGGTGTGGTGCCGAGCTGAGCGTAGTGATCCGTTTCGTTCAGGTAGATTGGGCGGCGACCATCCATTACCCGCACGAGCAGGTGCGTGAAGAGACCGCGCTGCGGCGTTTCCCGCAACGCGGTTGTTAGCGCGTCAAGACGCGGTGCCCACGTTGAGGCGATCAAGAATTCGGACTCGATCCCCACGGCCTTCAACATCACGGCAAGCACGAGCGCCCGGTCGGTTGTGTTGCCGTAGCCATCGACGAGCGTGGTGTCCGCCGGGGTGACGGCATCCCAGGGAAGCGCCGTCAGCCACGGACCCGCGCTCCGGATATTACGGGCCACGAAGTCGCGGATAACCTGGACCTTCTCCATGTCATCCGCGCAGTCGGCCGTCAACTCGCGCGCCTTTTCTTCGCAGGCGGGTGCATTTGTCATAGCCGGGGTAAGGTGAGCTTTCACTTCTGCGGCGTAGCTTGTCCAGTCGCCCACGGACAGAACCAGCGTCGGCAGGAAGGTCCAGCTCGGCGGCAACCTATCCTCCGCCTTAATGGCAGCCTGGGCCCCAATCCGCCACCCGTGCGTCGCTATCTCGTCCACAATGTCCACACTGTAGTCATCGCTGCCCGTCTTATCCGTGATGTTCAGCGGCAGATCAGCGGGCACCGAGACGGTAACAGACGAGGCGTCCACGGGATCGAAGCCTTGGAACGTCTTACGCAGCGAGAAGAACGGCTTTCCGTTGACCTCGCGCACTACTTCGTACGTGATGACGCTTCCTTCCTCCACGCCCGGAAGGCTGACAACAAGCGTACGCTCTGCCGGATAGCGGGGGGCTCCGCCCACCCAGCCGGCATCCATCACGTTCATTTCCTCTTCCACGACCTCGTGGACCGAACCATCGGGATTCACGATGCGTGCAGAAGCCAGTTCAACGGTTTCCCACGCCGGGTTGAAGCTGAGCTTCAGTTCGGAGTGATCCTTCTTGCCGGCATAGGTGACAATCTGCTTTGAGAGCTTGTGCCGGGAAACCCAATGCGAAGCGTCCTGAATGTCCACGATCAGGTCGTCCGAGAGGATGCGGATGTCATTCTCGGGCGCACCGGCCATCGAATCTACGAACATCACACGCTTGCGCTGTTCGTATTCGCGGTCCTTGAGCAGTTGTTTAAGGTCCAGGTAGGCCTCGGTCGAGAACTCGACCGAATCCACCATGAAGGTTGCGGAGGCGTGCAACTCGTTGTTCGTCACGCTGAAGGCTTGCCCGTACTGGAGCCCCTCGGAGGACAACGTTGAGGCTTCCGGTGTGGTCGCCCGGCTGGCGAGGACCGGGTCCAGCTCCACGGTGAAGGACTCCTCCACGCCGGCCGTCAGCCGTGTATAGAGCGGATACTTGCGTTCATCAAGGCCTGTGCTTCCGAGCAGGTAGTTGGCGTAGCCAAGCGTGTCGCTCAGCCAGGGGACTGCCAGCATCGTATGGGTCTTCCCGCTGATTGGGTAATCGGCGGCCTCGTAGTTGAGTGTGACTACGAGCGGCTGGGTGGTGTCGAGCATGTTAGACGGTGCAATGCCGAGATCGGTCAACGTGGCCCCGGCAACGCGACGTTTGAGGTGACCCTCGAAGAACTGTCGCCTTTCTTCCGGTTTCAGTCTGCTGAAATGACTGCGGTAAGCGTTGTCGTTGATGCCGCTGAATGTAAGACGGCTGGAGAGGCTCAGGTGTCCGTTCGCTCCCAGCTTGCCCGTTGTCTCGATCGAGAGCAGGTTCTCGGATGCCGGTACGACCGGCGAGGTACGCAGCCCCTCCCCTTCCGGGTGCGCCACGAGATAGCTCATGTAGCTGAGATAGGAGGGAAAGATCTCGGTTGTGTTCTCGTCGGTGGGATCCATCAACGTATAGGAACCATCGCCGTTACCCACGGCCACGACGGCATGGTTGAAGAACGGCTGCGGGACCTCCTCGTCTTTGCGCGGTCCGGCGTGGATCAGAACCGGATAGGCCGGCAGGTCAGCCATGCGCAACATGGCCACGAGCAGCGCCGCCTTGTCGCGGCAGACGCCGTAACGGTTGCCGAATGTAATGCTCACATCATGTGGTTCGTAGCCGGGAGCAGTCTTCTCGGTGGTGATGCCCATGTAGCGGATCTGCTGGGATACGAACGTGAAGATATTCTCAATCTTCTCCGTGCGGTCCTCCACGCCGTCGACCAGCTCCGCAACCTTCGTTTCCATCTCTGGTGTTACGGCGTCGAGATGCGGCAGGCAGAGCTCCCAGTACCAGCGCGAGATCGTTTCCCAATCCGGGATGGTGCTGATCAACAGGCGCTGAACCACCGTATACAGCGCCGGCATGTTCGGCTCCGGGAACATGCGCGGCACATCGCGCACCTCCCAGCGGTAGCGCTTCCCGCGCAGGGATGAGGTCTCCTCAAATGACACCGTGTTCGTTACAGCGTCATAGAGCCGCATGTTGGCCAGCGGCAGGCTCTTGGGGCCGCGTACGTCCAGTTGAAGATGAGCAATGGGAGCGGTGTACTCGAGGACGGTGTAATCGCTCCACGTGTTCGGAACCCGGGCCTTGACCGTATCACGGAACGAGCGGATGTGGAGCAGGTCGCCTATCTCGAGGCCCGGAACACTCAGGCGTAGGATCTTGCTGTTCGGGTTATAGATGTTAGCGCTCATCTGGCTCGGGTTGACCATCACGCGGCTGTTCGCCGCCACGTCGATTTCTGTCACCGTGCCGTCCGACTTGATCACCGCGAGGTCGGTCACCTCGACCGTACCGTACGGCAGCGTGAAGTGGCGGGAAACGGTTTGATGGCTACGCTTGCCTTTCTCCGTCAATACTTTGATGTATTCGTCATCCCACGTCTGGTAGGTGCCGTCCTTTTCGTAGACGGTGTGGATATACTCATCGACAACAACGTCATCGGCATTGGGATAGACTTCTGCCGTTACGGTCTCAGCTGCCAGCAGCACCTTGTCACGGTCCAGGAGTTTAGGCGGCTTTGGCGCGGCGGTGGCCGTCAGCGTGTGGCCGAGCAACAAGACGACCAAGAGAACAGGGGTGAGGGCTCGAGGCTTGCAGGCTCTGCAGATTCGGTTCATGATGATCGTCTCCATGAGCAAGGTGAGCTGTCAGTGTAAAGTATTGCTCCTCTTGCTGGCCATCCCGCTTTTCGGCGGCTTTGTGTATGGTGCCGGCATGTGGGATGATGACTACGACCGTGAGGATTACGAGGAGCCGGCGGGAGCTAGTTTCGCGTTTCTTCTAAATCCTGCCGATGACATCTGGGGTATCGGGATCGGCTCCGGCACCTGGCTGGTCGATACACCGATTTTCGGTGACTACTTTGTGCGACTTTTCTACAACGGTTTGGAGGAGACCACGTATAGCGGAATAGGCATGACCTTGCGCATCATGCCGCACTGGCGCGTGGCGCCGTTCGTCGGGGCGGGCGGGAGCTACAATTATGCGCTCAACCGTGCAGAGGCAGACAGTGAGGACGGATCCCTGACTGTGCATGGTGACGACTACTCTGAGGCGGGGCAGTCCTATTGGGGCGGCCACGCCGAAGCCGGTCTGCGTATCCGGTTTGATTCGCGCCTGCAGCTGCTGGAGTTGATGGGACGATACACGTGGAGTTCGAACGAGGGCGATACGGATTACTGGCTGGTGGGGATCAGTACAGGTGTTGGGATATAGTAAGAGCGCTCCGGTCGGGGCAATAGGAAACAGTGGATAAGGAGGTGTTGGATGAGACGAGTGTTTTGTATAGTGGTGGCGCTGTTTGTGCTGGTTGTGGGGGTTGAGGCGGCCAGTGGAGACGCCGGGGTGTCTTTGAAGGTGGGGACTCCAGGTATCGGTCTGGATGTCACGTTTGGTCTCGGCGAGAAGGTCAACGCGCGGCTTTCGGGAAACTACTTCAGCTACACGTACGACGACTTCGAGTTCGACGGAGACGATGAGGCGGAAATCGACGAAGTCGTCGATACGCTCGAAGCCACACTGGATCTCATGTCTGTTGGCGCCCTTCTTGACTGGCACCCGTGGGGCGGTGCCTTCCGTCTCTCACTCGGTGCCTTCTACAACGGTAACGAGGGAAGCCTGGAGGCAACGGCGGGCGACACCATCGAGATCGATGGCGAAGAGTACGAGGTAGAAAGACTGGATGGCTCGGTCGAGTTCGACGCGTTTGCTCCTTACGTGGGCATTGGGTGGGGCAATGCCGCCCAAACAAATTCGCGCTGGCACTTTGCCTGCGATCTGGGCGTGCTTCTGCAGGGCAGCGCAGACATCTCGGTCAAGGCCACGGCCACGGATCCGTTCCTGCAGGCAGCGCTGAACGCGGGGCTGGAGAACGAGGTGCAGGAATTGGAGGACGATGTCGAGTCCTACACGCTCTTCCCTGTCCTTACGCTCGGTCTAGGCTATACGTTCTAGCTATTGAACTATCAGGCTGAACGAGAGCTTCGAGGACCGGTCGCCCATGGTTTTCTTGTACATGCCCACAAAATAGCCCTGCCATGGGCAGTATCCGGAGTAAATATAGGGCTGCAGTGGGGCGTTGTCTTCGTCGCCCGTAACAAAGCGAAGCTTACGGCTTCCGTAAACAGGCGCCGCGATCCGGACGATCCCGGAACGATGGCCCATGCCGCGGATCGAATCGGCATACGCAAACTCTTTCCGCGAACCGGACACCGGTTCTGCCACGACGCGCCAACCCTTCAGGATCTCGGCACGCTCAGCCAGCGAAACCTCGTCGGTGAACGCGTGCGATGCCGGCACATTGGCACCGAGTCGAAAGTAGGTTTTGTCCCTGATATCCGCGGGATCGGTGCAGTATCCCCAGGACTTGACCCCTTTCTCGCTGAATTCGAACGTTACGTTGAATGACACGAGGTCCTTGAGCAGTCCACAGAGCGTTACCTGTTTAGGCTGCACCGAAGGTTCCGGAACAAATGATAGTTTCGCGATCGGGCGTCCGGTGTGTATCGGCGGGTTAATAGTGGTATCATAATAGTAACAGCGCAGGCCATAGCTTAGCGGCTTTCCAACACGTTTGCCTTTGTCCTTGGGGTAGATAAGCACATTGCCGCGTTTGTCTATCACGGCATCGAAGTTCTTTGCAACGTAGGCGGCATGGTAATTGTGCCATTTTCCACCAGAGAAGACGGGAAGGTCGTTCTCGGCCTCGGGCTTCTTCACGGTTACGGGCCCGGATGCTACCGCTGCCTTATCCTTAACCCAGGCGCGATCTTTCGGGACAAGTCGGTGCAAGGGAATCACGAGGTCTTTACCATCGCTCCCTCGAAGCACCACTTTTCCGAACTTGCTTTCCACGTACTCCGCTTCGATTACGGCCCCGCTCACGCTTGTCCAGGTGCGCATGTTGGGGTTCTTCTCCTTGGCTTCTGCGGCCTTAGCCGGTTTCTCGGCTGCTGCCGCAGCTGCGGGCTCGGCCCCGATGCTGTTCGAACACACGAGCGGCATCAATATGCAAACGATCCATAAACGCAGAATCTGTCTCATAGCTACTCCTTATCTTAGACGACGTATGTTGAGGCGGAAGTTGTGCCGCCGCGGCCGGTCCAGTTCGTGTGGAAAAACTCACCGCGTGGCTTGTCCAGACGCTCGTAGGTGTGAGCGCCGAAGTAGTCGCGCTGAGCCTGCAGCAGATTCGCCGGCAGACGTTCGCAGCGATACGAGTCGTAGTAATTCAGCGCCGAGCTCATTGCCGGAATCGGAATGCCGAGTTTGACAGCAGTCTGAATCACCTTGCGCCACGGGCGCTGTGCCTGGCGTACCACGCGCTTGAAGTAAGGCGCGAGCAACAGGTTAGGCAGTTTGCGCCGGCGCCCAAAGGCCAGCTTGATTTCGTCAAGGAACTGGGCCCGGATGATGCAGCCACCACGCCACATCAGCGCGATCTCACCGTAGTTGAGCTTCCAGCCGTGTTCCTCTGATGCCGCGCGCAGGAGTTGATATCCCTGGGCGTAGGAGCAGATCTTTGATGCGTAAACGGCATCATGGAGCTGCTGGAGGAACTTCTCGCGGTCGCCGCGGAACGAAACACGCGGTCCGCGCAACTTCGTAGAGGCCGCCACGCGCTCATCCTTGATGGCCGACAGGCAGCGCGCAAACACAGCCTCGGCGATCTGCGGGATGCCGACTCCAAGGTCCAGCCCGGCTTGCGACGTCCACTTGCCGGTGCCCTTCTGGCCAGCCGTGTCGAGAATGACGTCGACCATCGGGGTACCGTCGTCATCCTTCTTGGCCAGGATATCGCGGGTGATCTCGATCAGGTAGGAATCCAGCACGCCGTCGTTCCACTCGGCGAACACTTTCTGACATTCGTCGGCGCTCATACCGAGCCCCTGACTCATGATATGGTAGGCCTCACAGATGAGCTGCATGTCACCGTACTCGATGCCGTTGTGGACCATCTTCACAAAATGACCGGCACCGTCCTTGCCTACCCATTCGCAGCAGGGCGATCCGTCCGGGGCCTTGGCCGAGATAGCCTGGAAGATCTCCTTCACTTCAGGCCAGGCCTTGGGGCTGCCGCCGGGCATGATGGAGGGCCCAAGGAGCGCGCCCTCTTCACCACCGGAAACTCCGGTACCGATGTAGAGGATGCCCTTCTTCTTCAGTTCTTCGTAACGGCGGATGGTGTCCGGGTAGTGACTGTTACCGCCATCGATGATGATGTCGCCCTGTTCCACGTAGGGCAGAAGCTGCTCGATGAACGCATCCACAGGGGCACCGGCCTTGACCAGCAACATGATCTTGCGTGGGCGCTCGAGGCTGTTCACCAGCTCTTCCATACTGTGGCAGCCGATGAAGTTCTTGCCGGCGCCACGACCGTTAACGAAATCGTCCACCTTGCTCACCGTGCGATTGTAGCACGCCACTGTGAAGCCCTTGCTCTCCATGTTCAGAATGAGGTTTTCCCCCATCACTGCCAGCCCAACCAATCCGATGTCTGCCTTGTCTTTCATATCTCTCCTCTTTCTTATACTGTATGTATGCTTTAAACGCCACTATATGCTGCAAATCCGCCATCAACCGGGATCACTGTTCCGGTCACGAATCCCGCTCCCTGATCCGAGACCAGCCACAGAAGGGTTCCCACGAGTTCCTCGGGAGTGCCGTAGCGGCCGAGGGGAGTCTGCCCGATGATCTGGCCGCCCCGTGCCGTTGGCGATCCATCTTCGTTCGTCAAGAGGGCGCGGTTCTGATCGGTCAGGAAGAATCCCGGTGCGATCGCGTTGACGCGAATTCCAACTTTCGACATGTGCACGGCGAGCCACTGCGTGAAGTTGCTGACTGCCGCCTTCGCGCCGCTGTAGGCCGGGATCTTGGTCAGGGGCGTGAATGCGTTCATCGACGAGGTATTGATGATAACTCCCCCACCCCGCTCGGCCATGCCGCGTGCGAATACCTGCGACGGAAGGAGTGTCCCGAGAAAGTTCAGATTGAATACGAATTCGATGCCGCCCGCATCCAGATCAAAGAACGTGGTGGCGTCGGAATCGGCCTGCGCGAGCACTTCCCTGGTCAGGAACTCCATTGACGTCGTTCCCTTGGGATGGTTGCCCCCTGCCCCGTTGATCAGAATGTCGACCGGTCCCAGTTCGGCTTCGATCTTTCCGCGGGCTGCCTCCAGGCTGGCCGACTCGAGTACATTGCAGTCGACCCCGATTGCCGTGCCGCCGGCTCCGTTGATTTCGGTTGCCACGGCCTCCGCTGCTTCGAGGCGAAGGTCCGCCACAGCCACCTTGGCACCGCATTCGGCCAATGCCTTGGCCATGGTGCTGCAGAGAACACCCCCACCCCCGGTCACGACCGCAGTCTTACCTTCCAGGTCAATATTGAACGGTACAGTCATTCGCTTTTCTCCCTTTTCTAAGCTTCCTCGAACCGGTTTCGCCACGACCACAGGCCGATTGCGGGGTTCGAAATATAGAAAATCTCCTCGCCGTCATCCATGACATTGATACCGTCCTTCAGGTTCGCAGGATCGTAGCGTTCGAGCATGGCGTCGAGCGGTGCATAGTTGAAATTGACACTGCGGATCTCGTCTTCGCTTAGGTGACCGGGGCAGTACGTGATGGTGAAGCGCCCCTCTGAAGACCCGTGAATGAGATGTGCGGCAGCGCTCAGGTTGTTACCCAGTTCAGGATGCTCCTTTAGAGCGGCCAGCACGGCTGGGGTTCCAATGTACCCATAGGCGCGAATCAGGCGGTCAATCTCCGCGTCCTCGCCAAACTCGCATACACCAGGCGCCAGCACAATCAACTCGCCATCGTCGGCAATGGCCATGCGCGTGCGATAAACGCTCTTGTTGCCAAGCCAGGTGCTCTTGAATTCAGCGGGATCGAGATAGACCACCACTTTCTTGAGTGGCTCCTCTACCATTTCGAAATTCACCTTGAGCGAGAGCTCGGCGGCACGGTCGAAGCACTCGCGGCCGTCCCCGATGTAGAGCCCGCGGAGCTGGAGCTCCCCGGCATCGTCTCGCCCGATAACCGTCTGCACGTAAACAATGGGCAGGTCGGATGCAAAATGCTCACAGGCGTAGTCCAGTACCCGCCGCACGGGCGTATCGGCCCGCCCCATCATCCGTTCCATGCCGTAGGCCGCACCCAGGAAGTGGCTCTTGTTGATCCCTTCGGGTCCGCCCGTGCCGACGAAGACGTTCTTGCTGTGATTTGCCATGCCGATCACTTCATGCGGCACCACTTGGCCGATGGAAATGATAAGGTCATGACCGCCATCGACCAGCAGATGGTCGACCTGTGCAGGCCAAGCATAGTCTACAGCGCCTTCCGACACTTCGCGAAGAAACTCGGCCGGCACTTCACCCAGCGTGACAACACCACTGCGCCAGTCGTGCTCGCGGAACCGGTCGTGCGGAACGCCAGGAAACATCTCGTCAAGTTGCCCGGCCGTCATGGGCGTATGGGTTCCCAGGGCCGGGAGCACATCGACAAGGCGATCGCCGTAGTAATCGAAGGCAAACCGTGTGAACATGCCGGCTTGAGAGTGAAAACGGGTGAAATCAGGCGGAATTGCCAAGACGCGATCACGACGTCCGAGCTGCTCGAGTACGCCCACGAGCGCCGCACGTGCTTCTTCCGGTGCGATTACATCTGCTTCTGATCCACGTTCGAAATAGAGCATAGCGCTTTTTCCTGTCGCGAAAGAACGCAATAAAACACAAAAACGAACAAGATGTCACGAAAAATCTACGCGTTATTATGTGGAAAGCCGCATGTTCAGCGTTGCTAACGGCCCGCTCGGATAGCGGGCCCTTTACCATGGATCGCGCAATACCGTGGGTTGGGTAGGGCCCGTTCTCCGAACGGGCCGCAGCACAGGCGCGCCCGCTGAGCGAACCTGCCAAAATGACACAGTGAATCGGCTTGCGGCGGCGCGTGGTCCGTGGTAGGGTTGTGTCATATTGTCGCATTAGAAAGGCAAAGGATTTAGAAAAATGCCAATGAAATCTGGATTTGTTGAACGATTGATCGAGCGACTGGATCGTTTGGACCCGGAGAGTTTGCAGTCTCATTTTCTTCGCTTGGCGCAGGATCGAGGGCTCCTGGAAATGGTATTCCAATCAATCCAGGAGGGTGTCGTGGTGGTGGACAGCAGCGGGAACTTGGACTACGCGAATCGTGCGGCGGAACAGTTTCTGGGATTTGCGCTGGAATCTGAGCAGGGAAAACCGGTTTCGCGCTACTTGGGTGAGATCGACTGGGAGCGCATCTTGAGCTTGGACACGCAGGAGTGGTCAAGACTCGTCACGCGCGAGATCGAGATCACGTATCCGGTGCAGCGTTTCTTAACATTCTACGTCGTGCCGATGCACCAGGATTCACTTGAGAGTACCGGTGCATTGGTGATTCTCCGGGACGTTACGCATGAGCGTGAGGAGGAAGCGACAACGCTGGAATCCGAGCGCATCAATGCCGTGAAGCTGCTGGCCGCTGGTGTCGCGCACGAGATTGGCAATCCGCTCAACGCACTGAACATCCACCTTCAACTGTTGGACCGCGAGATAGGGAAGATGCGGAAGGATGCGGATGGGGGAGCGTCGGCTGACTCCGAGGACTTGGGCTACCTGCATGAGTTGACGGAGGTGGCACGTACGGAGGTGGGGCGGCTCGATCAGGTGATCACGCAATTCCTACAGGCCATCCGGCCAACCAGGCCGGATTTGGCTTCCGCACAGATCGAGATCCTGTTGGAGGATACGCTGACGTTGCTCAAGCAGGAGGTGCAGAACCGCAGCATCAGTATCGAGATTGATCGGCCCGACAAGTTGCCGCGGATCAGGGTCGATAGCGGCCAGATCAAACAGGTCTTCTTCAACGTCATCCGTAACGCGTTCCAAGCCATGCCGGATGGTGGGCAGCTCAAGATCGTACTTTTCACAACGGACGAGTATCTCGGCATATCGTTCCGGGATTCGGGCGTGGGAATTCCGCCCGAGGAGTTCAGCCGCATCTTCGAACCCTATCACACGACCAAGGCCAGCGGTTCGGGGCTGGGGCTGATGATTGTGCAGCGTATCGTGCAGGACCATGGCGGGCAGATCGAGGTGATGAGCAAGGCGGATGCCGGAACCGGGTTCACCGTGTTGCTGCCGCTGGTTGAACGGAGCATCCGGTTGTTGGACGCGAAGGCGAGCAGGAAGAGAGGGAAGCGCAATGAGTGATATGAAACCTTCCATCTTGATTGTTGATGACGAGAAGAACACGCGCGATGGCCTCGAGCGGGCGTTGCGTCGGGAGTACCGGGTTAGAACGGCCGAAAGTGGCGATAGCGCACTCGAGCTGATGGCTAAGGATCCGCCCGATATCCTGCTGACGGATCTGCGCATGCCGGGTATAGACGGGCTGACACTGGTCCAGCGCGCCCTGGCACGGCATCCGGCCCTCGTTTGCCTGTTACTCACCGCATACGGTTCGGTTGAAACGGCCGTCGAAGCGATGAAGCGCGGCGCGCACGACTACCTGACCAAGCCGGTGAATCTTGATGAGCTGGAGCTGGTGCTCAAGCGGGCATTACGATCGCAAAGGGTGGAGTCCGAGAACGCGAATCTGCATGAGCAGCTCGACGACAAGTACGGGTTGGAGAATATCATCGGGAATTCTCCTGCCATGTCTCAGCTCTTCGATACGATTCGCCAGGCAGCGCCGACGCAGGCTACCGTCCTCGTGCAGGGCGAGAGCGGCACGGGCAAGGAGCTGGTCGCGCATGCCGTGCATCGTCTCAGCGATCGGGCGCGTGGTCCGTTCGTCGCCGTTCATTGTGCGGCACTGTCGATGAATCTGCTCGAAAGCGAACTGTTCGGGCACGAGAAAGGGGCGTTCACCGGTGCCATGTCGAGGCGCAAGGGGCGTTTTGAGTTGGCAGATGGTGGAACACTCTTTCTCGATGAGATATCTGAGATCGATGCATCGATCCAGGTGAAGCTGCTACGCGTGTTGGAGGAGCGCAAGTTCGAGCGGGTAGGGGGCGATGAAACGGTCGAGACCGATATCCGCCTCGTCACGGCAACGAACAAAGACCTGAAGCAGTTGGTCAAGGAAGGCAAGTTCAGGGAGGATCTCTTTTTCCGGCTCGACGTGGTCAATATCACGCTGCCGCCTCTGCGGGAGAGGGTGGGGGACGTGCCCATGTTGTGCGGCCACTTCCTGGAAGCGTTCAGCGTCAGTAACAACCGCAAGATCAACGGCATCACACCGGATGCCGTTACCATGCTCTCGAACTACAACTGGCCGGGCAACGTGCGTGAACTCCGCAACACGATCGAGAAGATGGTGGTGCTCGGTCGCGGCGAGCGGCTGACAGCTCGCGATATTCCTGCGAACATCCGCGAAGCCGTGAAGGCCGCCGGGCCGGCCGTTGTACTCGCGACCGGCGACACGATGCACGGCGGCGACTCGCTTGCTGCCACAGAGCAGCGCATGATCATGGCCACGCTCAAGAAGCTGAACGGCAATCGAACGAAGGCCGCCGAAGAACTTGGCATCAGCCGGCGTACGCTCCACCGTAAGTTGAAGCAGTACGAAGAAGCTTCAGCGGCATCTTTCGATAGCGCGGAGGCAAGTGACTAGTGTCGTGTCACGCTTGAAAAGATACGTAAACGCATTTCCTTGTCATCCCGAAGCTTGTCGAGGGATCTCTTGTAAACCAGTAACGTCTGAGATTCCTCGACTTCGCTCGGAATGACAGATTACCTAACGTTACTGGGTTGACACGACAGTAGCCGCGAAGTCACAGGGAACGCAGAAAGATGCAAAGAAGAAGGCGCAGGGCTGAAGCCCCGCGCCTTCTTCTTTCTGATCTTGTCCGAAGGCCTACGCGGCCAGCGACTTGGCCAGGTCGGCTGCCGAAGCGGCATCCGGCGCGTAGCCATCGGCACCGATCTCGTCGCAGAACGCCTGCGTTACCGGGGCGCCACCGATCATGACTTTGGTTTCTACGTCTGAGGCCTTCACCGCATCCACGACCGCTTTCATGTTGGTCATGGTTGTCGTCAGCAGAGCGGATACACCGATCACGGACGCGTTGTTCTCCTGGGCGGCGTCGACGAACTTTTGCGGTTCGCAGTCGATACCCACGTCGACAACCTTGAACCCGGCGCCTTCGAGCATCATGCAGACAAGATTCTTGCCGATGTCGTGCAGGTCGCCCTTAACGGTGCCAACCACGGCCACACCGACCGGCTCCACGCCGCTCTCTGCGAGCTTCGGCTGGAGGATCTCCATGCCGGACTTCATCGCACGGGCAGCGATCAGTACTTCGGGAACGTAGACCTCGTTCTTCTTGAAGCGCTCACCGATCACGCTCATGCCGGCCAGCAAACCGTCATTCAGCACTTCAGCCGGAGCGGTGCCGCCGTCCAGCGCCTGCACAACCAACTCCTTCACATCGTTAGCCTTACCCTTCATCAGGTTTTCGGCAATGTCCTGCAATACACTCATGGTACTCCTTTATGTTGATTGGAAATCCCCGCGATACCGAATCGCTTTCCCCCTTTAGAAAGGCCCCATACTAGGAGTATGCACGATCAGTTCCTAGTGGCTTTTTTGCGATAAATATAACGATATTGTTGAAACCGAGGGAAAAGGTGTCTAAATTTCCATATTTCTGCATGAGAGAGGGCTTCCGATATGGCGATTTTGTCGAAACGTCTCTTAGAGTCAGTTGGTCGGGATTATCGGGCACAGCATGGGCTGGATGTCAGGGCCATGGATATTGCCGGCAAAGTCAGCGGCAACGGCAACGACCCTCTGGGGCAACTCGACAATGCGCCACGCCGCCGCAACTACGCCCTACAGCAGAGCATCAACCAGGGCGTGCCCCACATTTATGAATTTGCACCAGGCATTCTCTCGTGGGTGGTGGCACTCGAGGACCGGCGCCGAATCTATGGCGGTCTGATTGGCGGAGAGGTTCTTACCCTCGCGGAGGGACAATCGGCTAAACCGACACGGCGATACCTCACGCAGCACGGGCTGACGGCAGCGGCGGCGGACGAGCTGATGGAGGTGCTTCCTGTGTGGGATGCGTCACAGGCTGACTCGGCGGCAGATGACCTGAAGGAGATGTTCTACCAGAGAAGCGGATGGCGCTCGGAATTGTTGGATGAGAACCGTCTGCGACGCGGACAGATGGAGCAGCTTAACCGGGCGATCGAAGACCAGCGCCGCGAGGGGCAACCAGCGCTGTATGCGTTCGAGAAGGAGCGCATGCTGTTGGCAACCATCCGGACGGGCGATCGCCCCGGGGCACGCAGCCTCCTCAACGAGATGCTGGCGATCATCTACATGTCATCGCCCAAACTGGTGGTGCTTCGTGCACGTGCAGTCGAGCTGCTGAGCTGTCTCACCCGGGCGGCGATCGAGGATAACCCGTTACTCGAGCCGATGATTGAAAGAAACCACGGGTGGACCGAGAAGCTGGTCGCGGCGCGGAGTTTCGAGGCGTTGTCGCAGCGGCTCATGACGGCGCTGGATGACTTCATCGATGCGATCTACCTGCAGGGCGTCAACCGGTCGAATGTCAAGGTGTCGCAGGCCATTGACTACATCGGGCGGCACTACACCAGGCCGATTTCGCTACGTGATGTGGCTGAGGAGGTGGGGCTTAGTTCGTGTCGGCTGGCTCACCTGGTGAAGACGTATACGGGGCGGACAGTCATGCAGCTCATTTACCAGATGCGGGTGACGCATGCGCAGAAGCTGCTGGTCAGCACATCCCAGAGCTGTACGGATATCGCGTACGCAGTGGGTTTCAACGACCAGAGCTACTTCATCAAGCACTTCAAGCGCCTAACCGGCACAACCCCCATGCGTTTCCGTCGTGCCGGGTAGGGGGTGGATACTACTGCCCTGGATGGAGACTGTGAGCGTGGAGGGACTTCCGACCTCTGACTTTCGACTCCCGGCCTCCGGCTAGTTAGCCATCGCCAGCGTCCGGGCGGTGGAGTCGTTCATCGCGATGACGATCTCGCCGGCACCCATGCGGCCGAAGTGCGGTGTCTGCCAGCCCGAGGTCTCGCGGCGAACGCGGTTGCGAACATAGGCCGCCAGCTTCAGAGCCGAAACACCGCCGTCCCTCCCCCCGGAGCGGTGGAAGTAGTTGAGGATGTAGCGAGTGAACAGACCATGACCATCGGCTTCGAACGCGCGATCCAACGCACCGCCGGCGGTCAGCATCTGTATACTCCGGGAGGAGGTCCAGTCGGTAGAATCAGTAGCAACAGAAATTCCGAAACCCGAGTAGCAGGAATCCATGATGAAGAAGCTGTGACGGTTGGGCATGGTTTCAACAGCCTCGCGCAGCGCCTGCATCGATAGGCCGTCATCGGCCTCGTGCCCCGCGCGAGTTTCGACCGGAAGCAGGTAACCCATCTGGTTGCCGCTGGAATCGGCACCGGTCCAGCCGTGGCCCGCGTAGAAGAAGACGAACAGGTCGTTGTCGCCGATCTCATCGCCGACTTCCTTGAGAGCGCCCATGATATCCTCGCGGCCGGCCTCTTCGTCGGTGAGGAGTATAACCTTGTCGAACCCGTAGCTGTGGAAAACCTGCGACATCTCAACAGCGTCGTTGACCGAGCAGGAGAGAGGGGCGTAGGAGGGATAGTCGTTGATGCCGACGCAAACGGCGATCCGGCGACTGTAGGCCTCGCTCGCAGCCTGACCCATCACGGTGGCGGCCAGAATGAATGTTGCGGTGGCTGCCAGCGTCCGCCCGATCTTGCTGTTGTATTTGAGTGTCATCCTTTTTACTCCCACTGTCGCTCGTGCGGCTGTATATCGCAGTGGGCGTGCCAGGATGACTTAGAGTTCTATAACCCGTTCCTTATAAAGTAATTATAAAAAAAGACGCCACGGAGAACCGAGGCGCCAGGCATGTGAAAAACCGGTACAATGTCAAAAAATGTTACACAGCGCTTTCCTCCTCCGCGCGTATGTTCTTAAGGTGTCTGTTCAGGGTCTGACGGGTGATCCCAAGCAGCTGGGAAGCCATGGTTTGGTTGCCGTCGGTACGGCGCAGGGCCTCCTCGATCAGGAGTCGTTCGGCCTGCCGGATCGAGGGCAGGGGCTGTTCGGGACTGAGAAAATCGGGTGCCGGTGCGGGGGTGCTGGGGACTTCGGGCAGAGAGCCCTGTTCGCGTTTGATGGCCTCGCGGAACGTGTTCATAGAGAGTACGCCGCCCTTGTGAATGCTGACGGCATCGTAGCACATCGCTTCCAGCTCTCGGATATTGCCTGGGAAGGAGTAGGTGGAAAGCAATGTTACGAGTTCAGGAGGCGGCGTGGGCTTCTTCTTGCTCATCTCGGACGCCGACCGGGCAAGAAAATGATCCAGTAGCAGAGAAAGATCGCCGAGGCGCTCACGAAGCGGAGGCACGTTGACGTGGTGAGAGCGCAGGCGGAAGTAAAGGTCCTCGCGGAAGTCGCCGGATCGTTGCAGGCTCTGCAGGTCCCGGTTGGTGGCCACTACGATCCGCGCGTTGGTCCGCTTCGGGCTGTCAGACCCCAGCGCGAGATACTCTCGCTCCTGCACGAGGCGCAGCAGCTTAACCTGGGACATACTGTTCAAGTCGCCGATCTCATCCAGAAAAAGCGTTCCGCCTTCGGCGCGTTCGATCAGGCCTTTGCGTACATCGACGGCGCCCGTGAAGGCGCCTTTGACGTGGCCGAAGAGGGTATCGGAGAACACGTTGTCATCCAGCCCGGCGATGTTGACCGGAATAAACTCACCCTCGCGTCCACTGGCCTCGTGAATGGCTTTGGCAATAAGTTCTTTTCCAACGCCTGTTTCACCGGTTACCAGGATGGGTTGAGGCGTACCGGCGATGGCTTCGATGTACTGGAAGAGCGCGCGCATGTTGGCGTCGCTCGTGATGAGGTTACCGAACGCGTCCGGCTGCATCAGCTCCGTGGATAGCAGCTGGCGGGTGAGGAGGGCATTTTCGCGCCGCATATCGCGTACATCGAGTGCGCGTCGAAGCCCTGTAAGGAGATGCTCTTCCTTCACGGGCTTTACCATGTAGTCGAACGCCCCGGCCCGCATGCACTTGACCGCGGTATCGACTTCGTCAACTCCGGTCACAACAATAACGGGCAAGTCCGGGCTGCGCTGTACGATCATGGGTAGCACGTCGCGACCGGAGAGTCGCGGCATGTTCAGGTCGAGCAGCACAGCATCGAACTCGTGCTCCTTCATGATGGCTTCGACATCTGCCCCGTCTACGCATGTGATGACATTGGTGATGCCATCGGCGCGGAGCGTGTAGACATAATTACGCAGCAGATCCGCGTCATCGTCGACCAGTAGAACGGGATGTACCGGAAAAGCGGGTTTGTTCATGCTGCTGTCTCCTCGCTATCTCTGGGTGCCGGGAGGGTCAGTGTAACCAGTGTGCCATGGCCGCCGGTCGAGCTGAATACGAGCGCACCACCGTGATTCTCGGCAATCTGCCGCGAAATCGACAGCCCGAGCCCGGTACCACCCGTATCGTGCTTAGTTGTGAAGAAGGGATCGGTAACCTGCGGCAGCGACTCCGGCGGAATACCCTCGCCCTCGTCCTGCACCGTAATGTACACCTCGTGTGCAGCCGGGCTATAGGCCGTTGACAACGTAATTCCGCAGTCCCGATTCGGAAGGGCCTGGCAGGCATTGCTGAGCAAGTTGATAACCACCTGCTCGATACGACGGGCCGTACCCCTGACAGAGGGCAGATCATCGGCGCATTTCAGCTTGAAGTTGTGCGTGGCCTTACGAATGGTTACACCCATCAAGTTGGCGGCGCTCTGCACGATAGCGTTGACGTCAAACAGGTCCAGCACGACCCCATCATCCCTGCGGGCATAGCACTTCAGGTCGGTAACCAGTCGATTGATCCGCTCCGCCGCACGGTAGCAGGATGCCACCATCTCCGGAATGTCTTCACGGATCTCGCTGTAGCTGCCGATACTCAAGTCGAAATCGCCTTCCTTCTCCTTGCGTTCGTCGAGGATGGGTCTCAGGTCTTCGACGATGCGCTGTAGTGTCTTCAGGCTGAGCAACATCACGTTGTTCGGATTGCTGACCTCGTGCGCCACACCGGAAACCAGTGTGCCAAGCGCGGCGAGCTTCTGCGCCTGTACGAGCTGGGCTTCAGCACGCTTCTGCTCGGTAATGTCCTGCCGAGTGACGATGGCCCCTTGCGTGAACGGGGCGATCGTGAACGAAAAGATATGTCCCCCGGAGCGGACATCGGAGACCTCGCGCACAATGTTCAGATCGAGCGCCTTCTTCAGCTCGCCCTTCATGATCAGGTCACAATCCGAATCGCCGGAAAAAAGTGACTTGCCCAAGTCGGGGAGAGGATCATGGGCGTGGCGGCGGGCCAGGTTGCTCTTCACGACCCTGCCCTCGCGATCGACAATTGTGATGGCGGACGGGTTGTGCTGGAAGAGCGCAAAATTGAACTCCTCCTTTTCGTGGCACTCACGCAGGACCCTGCCTAGATCAAGCGTCTCCGCGGTAGTGGCGTTATCGTTCTTTTCCGTCATGACCAACACTCCGTGTTCGGGATTGAAACATACTACCGAGTCGATTGGATCTATGCAATCCCTCGTCGTTCACGCCGGTATTTTGCCGGCGTGGTTCCGGTCATCTCTCTGAACTGGCGCGTGAAGAAGCTTTGGTCGGAGAACCCGACCTCGTATGCGATCTCGGCACAGGTCAGCGAGGACTCCTCAAGGAGATGGCGTGCCCTTTCGGTGCGGAGCCGTTTGACGTGCTGCAGAATGGTTCGGCCGGTGACGTCCTTGACCATGTGCGCGATGCGGAACGTGCTGAGACCTACGTGCTCGGCCACATCATCAAGGCGCAGCTCTTCGGTGTAGTGTTCGGCAATATAGTCGAGCGCCTTGCGAACCTTCTTGTTGGTACGTCCATAGCCCTGCTCGAAGATGCTGTCCATGAAATCGTCCAGTGCCTGTCGCACGACTTTGCAGAGCGCTTCGAATCCCTCCGTGTTGAATACTTGCTCCATCCACTTCTGCTGCCGCTCGAGCAGGGGCTCGAGCAGGGGGCTGTCTTCAACCGCTGCACGTACCAGATAGCCCATCATCTCGATAATGCGCGCACGGATTACTGCCTCGCGCGGGGAATAGAGATAGATGGCGGCGAGCATGGTGTTCAACATGCTGCGGGCGCCCGCCCGGTTGCCGACACGAATCAGCGAGAGCAGGATGCGCTCCTCTTCCAAGGGGTACGCACGGTCCGGCTGGCGCTTGCGCTCGTGGATTACCTCCGCAATCTGTCGCTGCTGCAGGGCGTCGGTGCGGTTGCGTGTCAGAAGGGCGGGGTCCCAGCCGCTGAGCTGATAGAAGGATTCGTACAGGCTGGCGGCGGCCTCATGCACACGCGGCTGTGGCCAGAAAGGAATCTTGCCGACATAGGCCGCGGCCGACTTTCGGCCGACTCCGGCCGACACGATGAAATTAACCAACTCGGTTGTGTCGGTGACATCGCCCTCGATGCGCACCTCGCCGCCGGTAAGCCCGCCCTCGACGGACTCCTCGTCCACCAGTGGTATAACCCAGGTCATCAACCCCGGCGCCATAAAGAGCGAGTAAGGTTCGCCCCAACGCACCGCTTCCTGGAGCGCGTGAGCGCGGGCGCGGCAGAAGATGGCGTTGTTGTGAAGGGCGGAGCTGTGTTCGCGGTCGGTAATGGAACCGTTCCCGGCGATCGGCAGGCAGGTCAGGCCATACTCATTTCGGTACGCCCGTCGCAGCTGCGTCATCATGTTGGCGGAGAGCCGTGAAGCCATAGCAAGAAAATCCTATTTCCTGTTCAGGCGCACCGTAGCACGTGGACAGACACAAGTACATACTCCAAAATACTCGCGCCACTGCGCCCGACCCGCTAAGGTTCCGCCCATGACCATTGCCGATGTCAGAGGCATGCGACGCGCCCTCCTGCGTTGGTTCGATCGAAACCGGCGTCGCATGCCGTGGCGCGATGATCCGCAGCCGTACAAGGTGTGGATCAGCGAGGTCATGCTGCAGCAGACCCAAGTGACCACCGTGATGCCCTATTTCGAGCGGTTCATCAGGCGGTTCCCGACAGTCTCCGACCTTGCCGCCGCCGACCTGCAGGAGGTCCTCGAGGTGTGGCAAGGCCTCGGTTACTACTCCCGTGCGCGCAACCTCCACAAGGCGGCTCGCGTTGTGATGGACGTGCATGACGGCAACCTGCCACGGCTGGCACGCGAATGGCAGGCCCTGCCTGGCATTGGGCCCTACGCGGCTGGCGCCATTGCAAGTATCGCGTTCAACGAAGCCGTACCAGCGGTGGACGGCAACGTAGTGCGAGTGTTCACCCGCCTGCTTGGCATCCGCAAGGATAGTACAAAGTCCGCTGTCCGGCGCGCCCTGACGGAGCAGGTCGCTCGGATGATGGCACCGCGACGTGCCGGTGACTTCAACCAGGCGGTTATGGAGTTGGGTGCACTCGTCTGTAAGCCGCGCAGCCCGGATTGCTCGAGCTGCCCCCTTCAGCGCTGGTGCATAGCGTATGCGAAAGGGCTGACTGCCCGCATACCCTATCGCCCACGGCGCAAGCCTGTCCCGCACATTGACGTAGCCGCCTGCGTGATTCGGCGTGGCGATCGCGTACTGATTGCGCGTCGGTGCGCGGACCAGATGTTGGGTGGGCTGTGGGAGTTTCCGGGCGGGAAGCAGGAGACGGGCGAGACAATCGAGGAGACCGCGGTTCGTGAAATCGCCGAGGAGCTCGGCATTGAAATCCGTGTGGTACAGAAGCTTGGCGCCATCCAACACGCGTTCAGCCATTTCAAGATGACGCTGCATGTCTTCGAATGTCGACCGACACGTGGGCGTGCCCGTGCGGTTACAGTGGATGCTGTCAAGTGGGTTTCCATCGCCGACCTTGGCGGCTACCCGTTCCCGGCCGCGGACCGGAAAGTGGTTGCGTGGCTGGCCAAGTCATCATGATCAAACGTGGCTTGCGGCTCGCTCGGAGAGCTCGCCCTACCTCAGCTTGGGCAAGGTCCATCGTGGGTGAGGTAGGGCGAGCTGTCCCCAGCGAGCCGGATTTGATCACGGTATTTGGGTTCAGGCTTGAGTTGCGGATGATGTGGTGATAGAGACGCCTCTTCACGGAGAGGATTCTGCTATGAGCGATACTTTGAGAGTTGGTGTGATCGGGCTGGGGATGGGACGTCATCACGTGACGGGTTTCAATGCGCACCCACAGGCCGCGGTCGTAGCGATCAGTGATACGCAGGAAGACCGGTTGGCGGAGATCGGCGATCCCAACAACGTCCCGGGGCGCTATACGGATGCGGCCGAGATGATCGCGAAGGAGAACCTGGACATCGTCTCCATCGCCACACCCAACAAGTTCCATCATCCTTACACCATGATGGCATTCGACGCGGGAGCCAACGTGTTCTGCGAGAAGCCGATGGCCATGAACGCGGCAGAGGCCCGCGAGATGCTTGAGAAGGGGCGTACCGTAGGCAAACGCCTCATGATCAACTTCTCCTATCGGTTCAGCCCACAGTCGTGGGCGCTCAAGAAGGAGGTCGACCGGGGGACACTGGGCGAGGTCTATTATGCGCGCACACAGTGGCTGCGCCGGCGCGGCATGCCGGGTTTCGGTGGATGGTTCGGTACCAAGGCGCTCTCCGGCGGCGGCCCCTTGATTGACTTGGGCGTACACCGCCTCGACCTCGCACTCTGGTTGATGGGGTATCCACAACCGGTATGGGTGTTGGCAAGCACCTACAACCACATCGCTTCCAAGTTGGCGCAACAGCAGGACAAAGTGTTTGATGTTGAAGACATGGCCGTTGCGCTGATCACGTTCGAAAACGGCACCACGCTGGAGGTCGAAGCGAGTTGGGCTGCCAACATTGCCGACGAGGAACTCATGCAGACGCGTCTGCTGGGGACGAAGGCAGGGCTTCTGCAGCGCAACATCAATGGGACGTACGAGTTCGAGGCCAAGATCTACTATGAGCGCGATGGGTCGCAGTACGACACGGAACTACGTCCCCCGGTTCCCGACGCGACCAGCTCAATGGCTCACTTCGTCGACTCCCTGGTGGCTGATCGGCCGCACATCGCTACAGGTGAAGAGGGGTTGATCGTCATGGAGCTTCTCGACGCCATCTACGAAAGTGCTGAAAGCGGCAAGCCGGTCAAGATCACAGCGTGAACGCGTTCGGGAGCAGATCGCCAAGCGTCGTGGTCTCGTAACCATCCGTGTAGCCTGCCCCGGCAATGTAGACGGGCAATTCCGGTGTGCAGAATTCTGCCAGCACCTGTCGGCAGGCACCGCAGGGAAACGGGGCGGGGCCGTCATCGGCGACGATGGCGATAGCCTCGAACTTTACCTGACCTGCTGCTACAGCGGCACCGACGGCAACGCGCTCGGCACAGATGGTAAGTCCGTAGGACGCATTCTCGACATTGCACCCCGTGAACACCGTGCCATCCTTGGTTAGCAGAGCGGCGCCCACTTCGTACTTCGAGTAGGGAGCATGCGCATTGTGGCGTGCGGCTGCGGCTGTGGCCAACAAATCGGCTGGTTTCATGTGATCACCTTTCCAATGAGATCGGGCGGAACGACGGAATATGAGCTGATCCAGAACGCCTGTTCGACGAAAGGTTTGGCCTCTTCGATAGCCTCGTAGCTGTTGGCGTGAATGGTGGCCATGCGTTGACCCTCCGACACAGTTTCCCCGATCTTGACGATATCACTGATGCCGACAGCATGATCTACAGCATCCTCAACGCGTCGGCGTCCCGCGCCAAGTGCGACGCACGCGCGACCGATGGCGTCTGCGTCGGCACCGGCTACGACACCCTCGGCAGGAGCAGGGCAGGGCACCTGGTGTGCTGCCGCGGGTAGACGTGAGGGGTCGTCAATCACGGTTGTGTCGCCGTTTTGCAGCGCAACCATCTCCTTGAATTTCTCAAGCGCGCGTCCGTCGGCCAACACCTCGCCGAGTCGACGGCGGGCGGCGTTCAAGTCGCGTTCCACACCGGTGAGCTGCAGCATGTGGGCGGAGAGCTCGATCGTGATCTCGACCAGGTCCGGCGGTCCTTCGCCGCGAAGGGTCTCAACGGTCTCGCGGATTTCGAGTGCATTTCCCGCGGTGCGCCCCAGCGGTTGATTCATGTCTGTCACGATAGCCGCCATGCCTTTACCGGCTTCTTTCCCTATGCTGACCATGGTTTCGGCGAGCTCGGTGGCGAGCTCCGGTGTTTTCATGAACGCCCCCGATCCCCACTTCACGTCGAGGACGAGTGCGTCCATGCCTTCGGCCAGCTTCTTGGACATGATGCTGGCCGCGATAAGCGGGATGGATGGGACCGTACCGGTAACGTCGCGCAGCGCATAGAGTTTCTTATCGGCCGGGGCGAGCGAATCGGTCTGTCCGATGATCGAACAGCCGCACTGGTTCAACACGTCCAGGAAGGCCTCGATCTCCAAATCGGTTCGATAGCCCGGGATTGACTCCAGTTTGTCGAGGGTACCGCCCGTGATTCCGAGGCCGCGGCCCGATAACATGGGAACTGCTACACCGCAGCAGGCCACGAGCGGGGCGAGGATGAGAGACACCTTGTCGCCAATGCCGCCAGTCGAATGCTTGTCAGCCTTCGGCAGAGCGATACCGCTCGTGTCAACCAGGTCACCTGACCGCATCATGGCATCCGTCAGCACGGACACCTCGTGGGCGCTCATGCCTTGGAAGTAGATGGCCATGGCCAGGGCGGCCATCTGGTAGTCAGGGATATCGCCCTTCGTGTAGCCTTCGATGAACGCACGGATGTCGGCATCTTCCAACGCCTTCCCATCGCGCTTCTGCTCAATAATCCATTGCGGAACCATATCACTCAAACCATGAGAGAGAGGGACGTTCAAAGAACTCATCCAGCGGGATACCCCCCGACCCGATGACCAGGCATTCCGCCGCAGGGTACTCGCGGCGGAACGCATCGAGGCCGGAGAGCTTTCCTGGCTGCCCTGACTTAACCTCCATGCCCCATGTTTTCGCGCCGTGCTGAACCACATAATCCACTTCGCTGCCCGCTTTCCGCCAGTAGGTTAGCTTGTAGGCGGGGCGCGGCAGTCCATTAAGAAGCATCACGCCGACCGCGTTCTCCACGAGACGCCCCCACCAGGAAGCGTCATCTCGGGCCTCATGGAATCGCTTAGCAGAAGGTGCGCAGATGAGTCCATTGTTCCAGAATACAAGCTTGGGACTACTTCCGCGCTTACGCTGATGTCCCATGGAGAAAAGCTCTAGCCCAGATAGCAGAAAAGCCTTCTCGAGCAGATGAACGTATCCGGCAAGCGTGGTTGTGTTTCCGGCGTCGTGCAACTGTCCCAACATTTTGTTGTAGGACAAGATCTGTGCGGGGAAACTGGTGGCGAGACCGAACAGATTGCGAAGCAGCGCAGGTTTGGCGATGGTCTCCATTTGCAATACATCTTTCGCAATAACAGTTTCGATCAGGGAATCCGAAACATAACGCGACCACTTGGATTCATCCTGCGCAAGAGGTGCGGCACCGGGGTATCCGCCGAAGTAGATCCATTGATCCAAGTCCCAGGCAAAAGCTTCCCGGCACTCTGGCCAAGACCAATGCGTACAGCGATGTAGAAAGAAACGCCCTGCCAAGCTTTCAGAGGCCCCACGCTGTAAGAGCAGTGCGGAAGAGCCCAGCAGGATGGGGCGAACGGAGCCGCCGGATCTACACTCCTCGTCCCACAAGCGTTTAACGGTCTCACTCCACCCATGCACTTTCTGAACTTCATCGAGAACAAGTAGCACCTTTGAGCCATCTAGTCCGCGTGCTCGGTTCCAGTGGGTTTCAATCCACTCAGGCCCAGGTGGCGGTGCAAGGTCTGCCGCCTCGAAGACACTCGGCCATCCCAGTTTCTCAACCACCTGTTCTGCTGCTGTGGTTTTGCCTACCTGCCTTGGTCCAGCTACGATCTGGATGAGCGCTCGTTCATTTTCCAGTAGATCGATCAGCTCCGAGACCAATTTCCGCTCAATTCTCATGACCGGTGACTCTAACCTGAATACACTTCGATGTCAATATTGCTCAATGATTGAGAAATATTACTCAATGACTAAGCAACAGCTTCCTTCCTGCACGTCGTCGGCCATGTTCGTCAAAGTGCCGCGACAGGTGGAATTCCGTGATTCCGATGTTGGCAAACAGAGAGATCATAAGAACTCCGACCGATGAAGCCAGCGAGAGAGATGCTCTCATTGTGATGCAGCTTATGGCCTGATAGATGATCGTGATCAGGGCGGCAGCAATCATGGCATTTGCGCTGAACCGTTGGGCTTCGTCCCATACTTCCTGACTCTGCATGGAGATGTGCGTTCGGTGTCCGTATGACCCATTGATCTCGGCCGGTAGGTGCGTGCGCACATACAGACCGAACCCGAGCAAAAGCGGTCCCATGAACAAATGAAACAGTAGCAGTCCTTTGGGGTCTTTCTTCGGCGAGGTCGCGCTACGTTCCCCCCAACGCCATTTCGGCTTTTCCCCCTTCCACCAGCATATCGCAATGAGAGCCATCGAGAGAATGCCGGTGTAGATCAGGTACGCGGCCATCTGCTGGTCCGGTTTGAATACGAAGATGCCGCCTGTCACGAGAACCATGTAGCCGACAAATATCGCCCAGCCCTGCCAACAGACCGGGAGATCCCAGCCATACCCGAATCGTTTCGCTGGAAACCAATACTTGGAATCGCCCTTTCTACTCATGACCGCCTCCATGCTCCATGACCCCCAGCCCGACGAGGATCTGCCTTGCTTGTCCAACTTCGTTTTCGGGAACCATTACAGCCATACCCCCTGCACCCAAACTGACCCCACCGAACCGGGCAGAGCACGCCACCTCGTTGTTCACGTAGCAGTTGATATTGGCCTGCTCCAATGCATCTCGAATCATCCCGGCTTGTATAGGGCTGCCGGGCTGCCAGATTGAAACGAACGTGGACTTCACCTCCTTGTTGTCCACTTCTTCAGTTCCGACTGTAGCCGCATCAGAGTGCTTCCAAACCTTTGGTTTTCTCTCCAGAATCGTCATGAAGTCCGACATGGCCCAGAGAAGGTAAAGCAGACCGGCGGCCAGGAAGCATACGAGGCGGATCCGTGCGTCGTCGAGAATCGGAGAACCAGAATCGACCAGGAACTCACCGAGTATCCCGAGAACGACCAATGTTGCTGCTCCCGCCAACGCAAGTGCCCTGACGAGTGGATGTCGCCGTTTCTTCCTATGTCTCACTCGCCGTCCCTGCTCGGAGATGTTCTGCTGGTCTTGGGTTGCCTCGATATAGTGATGGTCCGATCATCCGCGTGGTACACGAGACCGCCCAGTGCGACTGTCAGTCTCAGAACTCGCAGTACGGTCATGTCCTTACCCCTAAAGGTGATCACAGGCCAGGTCCTGGGGTTTCTCTCGACGTCGCAGGCGATCCGCGCCCGCGTGAAACCGGACGCATCGCCGCTGGCTTCGTACTGTGTGATCGCTTGGTCGAGAAACTCGGCTACGTCGTGTATGTTGGCACCGCGGAAGTTAACCTCCGGAATGATGATTGCGTCGAGTTGCTTCTCAATGTCAGATAGTCGAGGAGAACCGAAGTTAACATTTCCCGTGACGGGATCCAGCCGCGGAATAACCGTGTGTCTGTCGGCCGTGCTACAGCTGGCAGCACAAAGGCACACAAACACGAAACTCATGACTGCCCGGACACTGTCCATGGTTTACCTCCTCTTGTTCCGGCCCGCCAAAATGACGTAGAATCCTACTGTAGCCAGAGGTGCAGTGCACTTTGCAGTTAGCCGATGACGTGGATTGTGCATCATTTCCCGACTCGATTGATATAAGCGATATAGGCAAACTCGATGCCGCCGAACAGTATCCATGCGAGTATACCTGTGAGGATACCCTCCTGAGGTCCGCGTGCAATGCCGACTGTAACGCCCGCCACAATGCCGAGGGTCACGATGCAGTAAGCCAGGAACTTGGTCATGAGTGTTTTCCTTCTGCTGTTCTCAAAGACAGAAGATTGCAAATGGGCAAGGATATGGCTCGGCTATTCGACCATATCTTTCATTTGCAGAGTGTCTGTCTTATGGCTGAACTTCTTGTAGACGATAACGCACCATGCGGTGGTGATGGCTAGATATGCTCCTATACTGATCCAGAAATGGTCCAGCTTGGCTGCATTGCCCAAGTGCACTTGGAATGATTGGTGAAAGATGTCGAGTAAGAGAATCATCGTGAAAGAACCCATCCAAAGGAACAGAGGGAGCATATAATTTAGGGTTTTCTGACGCCGTTCCGGTGCCAGCCAGTAGTTCTTGTTCGGAAGGTTGATTGCCGAATCGGGGATCTTTGGCATGAGAAGGCCAAGTCCAAGGAAGGCCAGTGCCATAATACCTATGGTGGCAAGGTAGACTATTAAGAACTGGATCTTGTGCCCCCATGCATCAGGTTTCCCCGTGGTGTCAAAGTGGTGGGCAACCTGTTCTGGCAGGCGGGGGTAGTACCACAGCGCGTGAGCGATGCAGATGACACAAAGCAGCACAAATACCATGATCACGGTCGTTCGCTTGTTCATATGTTGCTTTCCAATTTTGATATTACAGAATCACCGACGGTAAGAGCTGTGGCGAACAGGAAGAGTGTATGTATTGCTCTCATCTCATAACTCTCCGTCCTCCAGAGGCTTGGCGATCTGGGCCGGTGTGCGTACAGTGCGGCATAATCGCGGGGCAATGCTCGTGCAGGTTTACTCATGTTTCGGTTTCTTTTGATCTGTGGGCCACGGTCTTGCGGGCATTCACTGCTTCAACGGACTGCTCAGCAGGCGAATGTCATCGATCCAGATCGTACCGGTTCCTTCGATGACGACGTTGAGCTTGATGTTGTCCGGGTTCTGGCCCTCTTGAAGAAAGAACGGCGTCTCTTCCGTCGTCCACTCCACATTACCTGTCACAGGTGTTTGCATGTCGCGTGAGAAGAACTCTCCCATCCCGTCGAGACAACACCACATCTCCAGGTAAGCCTTGCCTTGGAATTCGCTGGTCCGAAGTTTCGCGCGGTACGTCAAACGCGCGTTCTCGACGTCGACATCGCCGGTTTCGTATAGCCGGACGGTCATAGGTTTGTCGGCAACGATCTTGAGCGAACCATTTCCGTCACTGCTGACACTTGCATCCAGCACACCCGCATCCCGGGCAATGATGCCATCCAGATTCACAACCGGATAGGCCTTTACCGTCGTTACCGGTCCGGGCATCCTCGAACACCCGTTCAGAATGGCCGCACCCGTTACAATCGCCAGAATCGCAAACTTCTTCACAAGGCCTCCTCCATGGGTTCATTTCCCAAACTATCTATCCCCAGTCCCGCAACAATATCCCGCGCTGTATCCGCCTGCTCCTCCGGCACCATTACCTGCATGGTACCGACGCCCAACCCCATGCCACCACCAAGGCGAACGGTGGCGAAGTTCTCGTTGTTGATATAGCAGTGTATCTCCGCGTTTTCCAATGCCCCCCGAATCATCCCCGCCTGGATAGAATCGCGAGGCTCGCAGATGGAAACGAATTTGCGGTCACTCATCAGGTGTCCTCTCGTTCCAGCAGCTTGGCAATTTCCGTGGGTGTTGGCAATTGACCTTTGAGATCTTTGGGCAGGCGCTTGACGATGCGGTAGGTGGCAACACCGATAGGCTTGCTTGATTCGTACAAGGCGTATTCGACAACGGTTCGCTTCTTCTCTTTGCAGAGGATGATCCCAATGGACCGGTTCTCCCCCTTCTCGCGAACCTGACGGTCAAGAGATGTCAGATAGAACTGCATCTTGCCGACGAACTCCGGTTCGAATTCGCCGACCTTCAATTCGACTGCAACCAGACTGCGCAGTCGCCGGTGATACAGCAACAGGTCGATGAAGTATTCTTTCCCCTCCACCTCCAAACGGAACTGGCTTCCCACGAACGCAAACAGACCGCCCATCTCGCGCAGGAAATGCTCGATGCGGCCAACCAGCGCGCGTTCGAGTTCCCGCTCGGCATGTTCTTCTCCCAGTTCCAGAAAATCGAACGTGTACTCGTCCTTGACGGCAAGCTTGGCTTGGGCACGGAGTTTGGGCGTAAGCGCCTTATTGAAGTTGGTTTGGCCGAGAAGGGTCTTCTCGTAACTCTGGTTTTCGATCTGGTGCATGAGCACGTTCTTGGTCCAGCCGAATTTCCGGGTCATTCGGATGTAGAACTCGCGCTCCTGCGTGTCCTTGCAGCGCTGGAGGATGATCAGGTTATGCGTCCACCCGATTTGTGCAACCAATGGTTGCACTTTTGGCAGGCCGGCATAGGCGACGTAGAATTCGCGCATATAGAAGATATTGCGCCTCGAGAAACCTGAGACGCCAGGGAACTCTATCCGTAAGTCGGCGGCCAGTTGCTCGGCCACGGCTTGACCGTGCTTTGAATCCATTTTCCGTTCAACAATGATCCGTCCGATATCCCAATAGAGCGACACCAACTCCTTGTTGACTGCCCGAAGCGCCTTGTACTGTGCGGATCGGACGCGTTCCTTCACTTCCGCTAACAGCACAGCGTACTCGCGGGGTAATTTCTGTGATGGTTTGCTCATGTTTTCATCTCTCTGCTCCTCAGAAACTTTGCCCAGAATACCCCAAGCCATAAGAGCGTAAGAGCGGGTATGCCTATCACGATCACGTACGTCAGAGTCTTTGGGGCTGGTTTATCCGGCGTCAGGCTATCCAGGCAAATGGTATGATGAACAAGCAGCAGGATGCCGACGACGCCCACACCCAACCATCCCGTCCACCACTGTACGAAACGCATGGTCTCCGCATTACCTTCCAGTTGGAGAGATATATCCCACATGCCGGATACGGCTGCCTGATCAATGACTTGAAAGAGCACAGCAGAAGTAAGATTGGATGCGCAGACGATATGAGCCTTGCACGGCCCTATGGTCCGTTTGCGCTTCTCCGTCAGCTCATTATTCAACACGGAAATGCTACAGAGGGAACCATCCATGGTGCAGAGCTCATCTATGTCGATAGCAACCTGCACACATTTTGATCCATGCCTATCAGGATCAGGTTCGGGGGTGCAAAGCGTGACGATGTTTCCTGTGGTCGTGTACTGAAGCTTCCCGAGCTTTGCCGTCAGCTTCACGGCGTATAGCAGAGGCATCTTGTGGCAAGCAAACGTGATGAGCGGGGCATTCGGGCTGAGGTGTGCCCTGTCGACTCTGATACGGACCCGACTCTCGTCATGCTTCTCCGGACCGGTGCCATACTTCGGTACGCCCCAATACACAGAGCAATACTAAGCAGCATCTTGTTCACTTCTGTCTCCTGATCTTACGAAAGCTCTGTCGATTACGACTGTCCCCGCGATGAAATCGTGGATTGCGCGCTTTCGCGCATTGAATAGAAGCACGACTACTTCGCTCCAGATCCAAACTTGGTGAAAGATGCCGACAGATCCGAACCACGCAGGGGCATGTTCGTTCACAAGTTGAGCGCGCTCAACCCATCCCAAGGTCACGTAGCGGTCCGGATCAACTTGAGTCAGCCCCCATACCTCGACAAGTAGCATGATGAAGGCAAAGACGAGATCAACAGCGGACCGTTTCCATGCTTCGGCCCAGCCAATTCGCGATCCGTCGGGTCTTGTTATGCGTATACCGACTGCGAGTTTGCCCAGCGTCCCGCCGAAACGGGCGTTGAAAAAGACGTTATACATTGCGAACAACACATAGGAGGGGATTGTCACAATGATCGCGAGTGCTCTGTCCAACCCCTCAAGCCAGATGAAGAAAGAGGTGAAAGGGAGCAGAATCAACGTATCGGCAAGACCTGCAACGAGTCGCGGCCAGAATCCGGCATACACCTTGTGACCACTCGATTTCGCTCTGACCGGCAGAAACTCCTTGTCTCGCATACCTGCTTTCTACTTGATGTAGTAGCCCGACACGCGCCACGTGCCGTCTTTGTCCAGCATGAAGGTGACGGTTTCGGTGGCGGTCTTCTTGTTCTCGAACGAGGTGTCGAATTGGATGACGACGTAGTCGCCGTCTGGAGCGCCGGGAATCGAGGTCTTGTGTTCGCTGCTCTTGACTTTGCGGGAGACGACGCTTCCCAATGGCTTGCGTACGCCATCCAGTGCTTGCGACCACTGCGTGGCCGGAAGGGCGCTCTTGAATAGGGTGGCGGCGTTACTCCAGCTCTTGGCATATTGTCCGGAGTCGATGGTTGCCAGCCACTGTTTGGCGGCGCTGATGGCGGCATCATTTTCTTCGCCGCCGGCCTTGGCTGTCTCGAAGGCGAGCAGGTAGGGAACGGCCGAGGCGTGGTTGGTGTCTTTGAAGTTGGTGTTCTTCTGTGTATTGATCCAGAGCGCGTAGGTCTTGCCGGGTTGGAGCTTCACAGGGAGGATACAGGTTCGCTTGTCGTCCAGATAGCGGATGCCATTCTTGTCCGTGACTTCCGGGAAGGTGTCGCGTGATTGGAAGCACCACGACCACATCCGGTCCGTCATCATGTCCTTGCTAAACGTTACGCGGATCTCGCTCAGCGACGGGTCCACGCTTGTATCACCCGCCGTTGGCACGGTCTTCACCACAACAGGCGGAAGCGTCGCTACGCTCGTTCCCCCCGCGTTCGCCGACACAATGCCCAGGAGCATCGTGACACCCATGACTGCAACCAGAATTCTGCTCCTCATCGCTTCCTCCCATTCAACGGCTCAAACGGCACTGGGCGGAAGAGATAGGCGATCCGGCTCTACAGGCGGTAACCGTGCTCTGCCGGAGAATGTGTGTCAGCCGGCCGGTCCGGCTGTTGAAATCTACGCTTGTTCAGGTTCCTTCTGTTATCGGCGTTCTGCGCCCGGTCATTTTGTTGCCTGTCGGTGCGTTCACGGGATTGTCTCCCGATCAGATCGAAGCGATCCTGGCGCATGAACTGGCGCATATCAAGCGGTACGACTATCTGGTCAATATCGTCCAATCCGTCATCGAGATTCTCTTCTTCTACCATCCGGCCGTGTGGTGGGTGTCGCACAGGATTCGCGTCGAACGCGAGAACTGCTGTGACGACATTGCGGCATCTGTTTGCGGAGACCCGGAGACCTACGTCCGGACGTTGGTCGTCCTGGAGGAGGCCCGTTGCCCTGCGCCCGTTCTGTCTGTTGCTGCGAATGGCGGAAGTCTCGTCTTGCGCGTCCAGAGATTGGTCTCAGAGGAACGCAAGGGACATGGAGGAAGCGGCTGGGAGTCGGTCGTCACCATCCTTGTTGTTATGCTTGGCGCGGTATTGTTGTCGACGTATACACGGGCAACACCCGCAGATACGCTCGGGCAGGCGTCGCGGTTTATTTATGAGGATCCATCTCAACTCGCAATCGACAATCGTGCCTATTTCGATTTTGCAGACCGGGTCTTCTGCGATGTGCGCCTGGGAGATCGAATCGAAGACGTAATCGAAACATATGGAAAGAGCGCATTCCCGACCTATGCGAACGAGGTGGTTGCAGAACGGCCCTACACGGGTTCATATCGGGACAGGTACGATTATCGGTATCGAACGGGTGACACCGTAATCCATACCATTGACGGGAAAGTGGTCAACCTGTTCTCAAAGTCGACGCATATCCAAACAGATAAAGGTTTGAAGCGGGGAGATACCCGAGAACGATTAGTTGAGCTATATGGCCCTCCTGAGTCCACGTTCAATGGTGGCAGGGCTCTCAACTACTTCTTCGATGATATTCGTGCAGTCGTGTTTTTAACGTCGGCAGATACCGTGAGTCATCTAGAAGTCCTGAACGCCATAGAACCTCCAAGGACGCGTGTGGTTCCCTGATCCAGTGCTCATATCCGTGTCATCTGGCCAGACGTGCAGGCGTATCGGTCTCTACTGCTCGGCCACGCACGATGCCGAGTTCGACAATCTGCGGGTCTATCGGGAGCCGTGATGGATGTGTGATGTACGAGTTCTCCCGGGGCGGGAGAGGGCGCGGGATTACCAGATTGTGTTGACGTATGGATAGGCGCGGATGAGCCTGTCGGAGGTTACGAGGGCGGCGCCGTAGCGGCGGCACATGGCAACGATCATTCTGTCGGCAGGGTCTCTGTGGAAATCCCCAGGCAGCCGGGTACAGGCGATAGCGTCTTGCGCTGACAGCGCCTCCACCATTAGGTTTGGATACGAGCTGGCCTGGCGAAACCACTCGTCAATATCCATGCACAGTTCAAGCTTGCCTATCTCGCTCTTGAGCGCTACCTCCCATACGGAGATGACCGACACCCGGATGCCATCCGTGTCTTGAGCCTTCTGAATGGCGCGTGCCGCAGGTTGCGAGAGCCTGTCCGGATCATGAGCCCACCAGAGCCAAGCTTGCGTATCGAGAACCACCATCGTCTCAGCCCTTCTTCGTGTTGTTGGACGCAGAGCGCTTGCCTGTTGAGTATTGGGATTGTGTTTCGGCCACGGCTGGCAAGGCGCTCCACAGCTCGGGCATGGGCTCGTCGAAATCGTCGGCTACGGAAATCGTATGACCACGTAACGGATAGGCTGGCTTCTCGGAGGCATGTACGTCCAAAGGCACAATGGCAACCATCGGTGCTCCATATCGCGTAACGACCAATTCTTCATGGGTCTTGGCAATCTCCTCAACAAGCGCCGGGAGGTGGCTGCGCACTTCCGATATGTTCATCGTTTTCATTGTGGGTTGCCTCCAGGTTGTACAACAAATGTTGCACAACTACGCGAGGAGGTCAAGAATGCCGTTTCCCACTATTCCTTATGTCCACTGCTGTCTGCCTACAGGTGCAGAACATCGTGAGCGGTTGGCGTTTGCAGCCACACGTGGCATGTGCTACAGGTTGCTCAAATGAAGACAAGCTTGATCGTTAATGTTTACAACCGCGCGGCCTGGCTCAAGGTGTGCCTGGGGGCGGTGTTGCATCAGACGGTGCGTCCGGACGAGGTGATCGTGGCGGATGATGGGTCTAGCGACGAGGAGGCCGGGGCGATCAAGGCGTTTCTTGAAGCCTATCCCATTCCTCACGATTACGTATGGCAGGCGGATCGCGGATTTCGCGCCGCTGCGGCGCGAAACATGGGCATCCGGCATGCAACGGGTGAGTACCTGCTCTTCCTCGACTGCGATATGGTGCTGATGCCGGATGCATGGGCCTATCATCTCGAGCATTCCCGTCCGGGGTTGTTTCTCCTGGGACAAGCGGCGCAGCTGGACGAGCAATCGACTCGCCCGCTGTTGGAAGCACCGCTTCTTTCGACGTCGGACACTGATGCCCTGTGGCAGCAGGCGGATCGTTCCCACATCAGAGTTGCCGAGACACGGTTCAGGCGAAGTCGTTGCCTGCGCCGACTGCATCTGACCAAGCGCCACAAACCGCAGCTTATCAGCAATCACTTCTCGATTTTCCGGTCGGACATCGAACGCGTCAACGGGTTCGACGAGACGTTCGAAGGGTGGGGGCTCGAGGACGATGACCTGGGGTTGCGTCTCTACCAGGCCGGGATGAACGTGGACTCCGTCTTCCGCCATGCCCGCGCGGTACACCTCTGGCACGACACGCACAAACCGGATGCCGACTCATGGGTCAGCGAAAACCGGGAATACTTTGAGCGCAAGCACGTCCCGACGTTTTGCGAAAAGGGGCTTCGGTAGAGGGAGAATCAACATCAACAAGGAACATCCAACTGACCAAGTGAGAGTGGAGTGAATGTATGGTCCGGAGGACTTTCCATTCATAGTCCTCTCACACTTGGATGTTGGGAGTTCCTTGTTGATTATTGGATATTCAAGAAGACGCTTTTCCGCCACCAGCGGATGCACTTCCACTTGGCACCGTGTAGCGGCCAGGCTTGGCGGATGCGTGTCCGGGCGGCGGCGCGATCCCCGGCGGCGAGTGTGTGCTTGGCGATCTCCAGCAGATGTTTGGCCATGAAGCGCTCCACCGATTCTCGGCGTGTGTAAGGAAGGTCGTCTGCCTCGAGTGCGCCTTGCAGAGTCTTGAGCAGCGCCGTGTCTCTGCCGCTGAACGAGAGATTACGTACGGTGCGGTTTGCTGCGCCGGTATGGTAGATGGCCTCGACGCGGGGGTGGTAGGCCACGGGATAGCGGAGGGCGATGCGTGTCCACATATCCCAATCCTCTGCCAGTGCTTCGCCGACAGGAAAGAGCCCCACTTCGTCGAAGACTTTCCGTCGACAGAGCGTGTTGCTGGAGTTAACAGGAGGGTAGCGGGTCATACTGACGAAGAAATCGTCGATCAAACCGCCCTCCGGACCGGTTGGAAGTCCCTCGTAACGCTGTGGCACAACGCGGTCATGGCCCTCAACGATATCGCACCCTGTTGCGAAGATGGCGGCCGACGGGTAACGCTCGGTCAGTTGCGTAACGGCATCGATGAAGCCGGGCTTCCATTCGTCATCGGCATCGAGGAAGGCCACCATGTCACCTGCGGCTTCGGTAATGCCGCGGTTGCGTGCCGCTGATGCGCCCTGGTTGGTCTGCTGGATCAGCCGGATTCGTTCATCGTCCAAGGCTGCGACCTTCTCGGCACTGGCATCTGTGCAGCCGTCATCTACAACCAGAATCTCGAGTGGCGACAACGACTGTGCGACGACGCTCCGCAGGCAGCGCTCGATCTCGTTCTCTTTGTTATAGAGAGGAATAACGACGGATATTCTATGCATAGCGGTCCGCGATTTGTTGTGGCAGTGAGCATGGCCTGTGGGCCCTGCTAAGTCAAGAAACGGGGGGAGTGTCGGGGAGTGTAGATGAAGTCCGGTCCGCTCGGAGATCGGACCCTACCTCGCACACGACATTGCTCCGCCCAAAAAAGGTCAGGTAGGGCCCGCTCTCCGAGCGGGCCGCTGACCGTGCGGTTGCAGGGAATGGGATCACGGCGTATAGTGCCGGGACTATGAAGCGACTCGTGATCTTCGTTGCTGTGGCTCTGATGCTTGGTTCTCAGGGGTGCAGTACGACCGGAGGGGGTCGCTCGACGCTGCAGGTGTCGCTGTTGCATGATGGCAAAGTGTCCGTCGATGGACGTGTTGCTGCGATGCATCAGTTGCCCGGTGCGGTCAAATCGGCTGGCGCCGGTCGCGCGACATCGATCACGGTCGCCGTTACGGAAGGGACTTCACAGGCCGAAATGATGAAGATCACAACGACATTGCGCAACGCTGGCTATGCTCGAGTTCTCTTCACACGTCCGCGTCGGACAGGCATAGATCTCTGACTAACCCACAAACGCGCGCGCGTTTTGGAAGAGCTTCAGCCATGGACCCGCTTCTCCCTCGAACATCCCCGCCGGGCGGTAGGGCATCTGGATTGAACGAAAGACACGCTCGGGGTGCGGCATCATGATCGTGACCCGCCCGTCTTCGGTCGTCAGACCAGTCAGACCGCCAGGTGAACCGTTCGGGTTGAGCGGATAGATCTCGGTTGGCTCGCCGCGGCCACTCACGTAACGCAGTGCTGCGAGACCCAACGAGGTGACGCCGGTCAACGATCCGGTATCCTCGAAGTTGGCCAGGCCCTCCCCATGCGCAACATGGATGCCCAGACGCGAGCCGGCCATTCCCTTGAGAAGGACAGACGGAGACTCCATTACCTCGACCGTGATGAAACGGGCCTCGAACTGTTCCGAGATGTTCCGTGTGAAGGCGGGCCAGTGATCGGCGCCGGGGATGATCTCCTTGAGTTGGGAGAGCATCTGACAACCATTACATACGCCTAGCGCGAAGGTGTCGGGCCGCGCGAAGAAAGCGGCAAACATGTCCTTCAACTCCTCGTTGAACAGAATCGACTTCGCCCAGCCGGAGCCGGCTCCGAGTACGTCGCCGTAGGAGAAACCACCACAAGCCACGAGTCCGGCGAAGTCCTTTAGGTCCACCAGTCCGTTGTGCAGATCGGTCATATGAACATCGACACACTCGAAACCGGCGCGGTCAAACGCACCGGCCATCTCGATGTGGCCATTGATTCCCTGCTCACGCAGGATGGCCATGTGCGGACGATTCTCGAGCACGGCCGGTGCGGCGTCGGGGTCGAACGCGAGCTCCATTGTCATGCCGGGATCCTCCTCGTCGAGAAGGAGGTCATGCTCCTGCCGCGCACAGTCCGGATTGTCGCGATGCGCCTGCATGCGCATGGTCAATTCGGACCAGGTACGATTCAGCGAGACGATGGGTTCGCTGAAGAGGATCTCGTGGTCTCGGGCGATTTCCAGTGTCTGGACATCTTCCTCGGTCTGCACGTGACCGATACACGTGACGATGTCTGCAAGCCCATGCTTTTCAAGAACGGCGCTAACGGTTTCGAGCTGATCGTCTGCCACCTGTAGGACAGCACCGAGTTCCTCGTTGAAGAGAACGGGCAACGGGTCCCCGGCAAGGCCGTCGAGATCGATGGTCAGCCCGCAGCGTCCGCCAAATGCCATCTCGGCCACGGAGGCAAAGAGACCACCATCGGAGCGGTCGTGATAGGCGAGGAGCAGGCTATTCGCGATCAGTTCCTGGATCGCCGTGAAGAAGTTGACCAGTAACGCGGGACTATCGGCATCGGGGGTGGAGTCGCCAACCTGGTTATAGACCTGGGCCAGGACCGAACCACCCAGGCGGTTTTGCCCCTCACCGAGGTCTACCAGAAGCAGGGCGGAAGCCTGCGGCTTGAGATCCGGGGTCATCGTTTTGCGCGCATCGTGCACGGGTGCAAATGCGCTGACCACCAAACTCAAGGGGGCGGTCTGTCGATGGGCGGCGCCTTCGCTGTCGTCCCAGACCGTACGCATGGAGAGTGAGTCCTTGCCGACGGGAATCGACACGCCCAGCTCCGGACAAAACTCCATCCCGACGGTCTTAACGGTATCGTAGAGCCCGGCATCCTCGCCCGGCTCGCCGCAGGCGCACATCCAGTTGGCGGAGAGACGGATCTTCTTGATCGACTCGATCGGTGCCGCCGCGATGTTGGTGATCGCTTCGCCAATGGCCATGCGTCCGGAGGCCGGGGCCGAGATCAGCGCCAGCGGCGTACGTTCGCCCATGGCCATTGCCTCACCCGTGGTGGCGTGCAGCGAGGTCGTAGTGACGGCAACGTCCGCAATGGGCGTCTGGTAGGGACCGGTCATCTGCTCACGAGCGACCATGCCGGTAATGCTGCGATCGGTGATTGTGATCAGGAAGGTCTTGCGCGCAACGGCGGGAAACTGGAGGACACGCTTGGCGGCTTCGGCGAGGGTCATCTCCGTCAAGTCGAGCGCGGGAGGTGTCTCGGGTTGATGCGTAACATCGCGTAGCATGCGCGGGGGCTTACCGAGAATAACGTCGATGTCGATGTCGATCGGCTTGTTGTCGAAATGAGCATCTTCCAGCACCAGGCGATGGTCGTCCCCTACAACGCCGAGTATGGCGACGGGACAGCGCTCGCGTTCACAGAGGGCGAGGAATCGGTCGACATCAGCTTCGTCCACGGCCAGCACGTAGCGCTCCTGGGCCTCGCAGCACCAGATCTCCATCGGCGACATGGAGAGGTCTTCGTTGTGGATATTGCGGAGCTGGAAATGCCCGCCTGTATCGGCAACCAGCTCAGGGCATCCGTTCGAGAGGCCACCGGCGCCGATGTCGTGGATGCTCAGGATAGGATTGTTCTCGCCCAGTGCGATGCAAGTATCGATTACGCCCTGGCAGCGGCGCTCCATCTCGGCGTTGTCACGTTGGACGGAGTCGAAATCCAGTTCCGCCGCATTACTGCCCGTCGCCATTGAGGAGGCCGCACCACCGCCAAGACCGATCCGCATGGCCGGTCCGCCGATCTGGATGATGCGGGCGTTCAGGGGGATGTGTTTCTTGTGGGCGTGCTCACGCTTGATGTTGCCCATGCCACCGGCGAGCATGATCGGTTTATGGTAGCCGCGGTAGCGGTCGAGACATTCCGTTTCGAACGTGCGGAACATGCCCAGAAGTTGAGGACGGCCGAACTCGTTACCGAAATGGGCACCCCCGATGGGGCCTTCGGTCATGATGTCGAGAGGGGTGGCTAAGCGGCCGGGAAACTCGGCAAAGTCGCGTTCCCAAGGCATGTCGAAGTCTGGCACGCGAAGATGGGAAACAAAGAAGCCCGCCAGGCCCGCCTTGGTGCGCCCGCCGATACCCGTGGCGGCCTCGTCGCGGATCTCGCCTCCGACACCGGTTGAGGCGCCGGGGTAGGGACAGATGGCGGTGGGGTGGTTGTGCGTCTCCACCTTGAGCAGGATATCCATCTGGCACGGCGTGTAGCCGTACTGGTTGCCGGTGTCGGGATGGACCTCGAACCATTCGTCCTGGAATCCCTCGATCACGCCGGAGTTGTCGCTGTAGGCCACGAGTGTGCCTTCCGGATGCTTGGCGTGCGTGTTGCGGATCATGCTGAAGAGCGATTGCGGCTGTTCTTTGCCGTCGATGATCCAGTCGGCATTGAAGATCTTGTGGCGGCAGTGTTCCGAGTTGACCTGTCCGAACATGACCAACTCGACGTCGGTCGGGTTGCGCTTGATTTCGCTGTAGGCATCGCAGAGGTAATCGATCTCCTCGTCGCTCAGGGCAAGTCCCATCTCCACGTTAGCGCGGGCGAGCGCATCGCGGCCTTCGCCCATGAGGTCGATCGACTTCATAGGGGTAGGCTGCATGTGGGCGAAGGTGTCCGACATGTCGGTGTAAATGCCTTCGGTCATGCGGTCATGCAGCAGCGGGAGTACGGCCTCGCATTGGTCGAGCGGGATGACAGCGCTCTCTTTGTCGTACAGCGTGTAGAAGATAGCACGCTCGACGCGGCGCACATCGCTCATGCCGCAGTTGTGGAAGATGTCGGAAGCTTTTGACGACCAGGGCGAGATGGTTCCCTTTCGCGGAGAGACAAAGAATCCATCGGCGGCTTCAAACGGGCCGGTCGCATCGAGCAGCCCGTAGATCCGGTCGCGCTCGACCTCATCGGTGATGGGGGCTTCGCAGTCGAGCAGGTAGACAAAATCGGCCCGAAACGCGGTGACATGCAACTTCGGAGCAACAGCATGAATGGCCTTGAGCGTGGCCGTGACACGAAATGCCGAGAACGCGGTTTTGCCCTGTAGAATCAATGGTGCAGCCATCATCTCTCCATGTTGAATCGACTAAGCGCCGAGTGTCGCACCGCACTGGTGTAGTGTCAAGATTCGCGGGGGTGTCTTTTGTCTTCTATATTGTCAGACAATGTGTCATTATCAATGACAAATTAGATGTCATTCAATAAGACAAAACAGTGACATATAGTACATAAAGCCTTTATTATAAAGGTGTTATATGAATACGGATCCCCACATATCTTTTATCAGACAGTGGTCCATATCATCTGACACAGAGCGTGCCATGGGCGAATGCAATGGCATGATTGAGATGTTGAAGTGGGTTCCGCTTGAGCCGGAGGTGCGTAGGAATCTGCTGCAGGTGGCGCTTATCAAGGGGGCAATGGCTACGACTGCCATAGAGGGAAACACGCTGAGCGAAGATGAGGTGCAGGGCATCTTGGAAGGCAGGCAAATAGCCGAGAGTCGCCACTACATGCAGATTGAGGTGGAGAACGTGATCCGGGCTCTCAATGAGCTTCTCGATGAGGTGGCTGTTCAGCAAAGGGCGGAACTGATCACACCTAGGCTGATACTCAGATTCCACAAGATGATAGGGCAGAACCTTGGCGAATACCTCGAAGCCATTCCCGGGCAGTTCCGTCGTAATAATGTGATCGTCGGCAGCTACAGGGGACCTGAGTACAACGAAGTCGATGGTCTCATGCAGAGGCTGTGTGACTGGTTGCGCACAGAATTCCACTTCGGCGAGAAACAGACGCTGGCAGAAGCAGTCATTGAGGCGATCATCACGCACGTATACATCGCTTGGATACATCCATTTGGTGATGGAAATGGACGGACGGCGAGGCTGTTGGAGTTTTACCTCTTACTACGTGGAGGGATGCCGGATTTTGCCTCTCACATTCTGTCGAATTTCTACAACCAGACCAGAGCTGAGTACTACCGGCAACTGGATCAGGCTAGGAAGAACACGGACCTGACCGCATTCATCGAATACGCTGTGAGGGGACTCAAAGACGGCCTTCTTGATGTTGCCGAAACCGTGAGACAGCACTTGCTGGAGGTGTGCTGGAGAAACTACGTTTTCGAGGTATTCGATACACGTGGCGCTGGTGGGGCAGTGGATAAGCGAAGACGAACTCTCGTGCTGACAATGGATCTCATGACAAAGTACTCATTCGGAGAGCTTGAAGATGTCAGTTCCGAGGTGGCGCGTCTTTACGCAAGAGTATCGGAACGCACCATATACAGAGATGTGGATGCGCTCCAAGAGCTGGAGCTCATTGTCCGTGATGAGGACGGGATACACATCAACACTGGTGTGCTCTACCATCATATGCCCAGATGGCGTGTTGGCTCATAGATTGGAATGCCCCCACAGGAAACGCGACGTAATGCGTGCCCACTACTTACAGCACGTTGCATTCGAAGGGCTGGGGTGCATGGAGGAATGGCTCCGTGCGGCGGAGTATGATGTGACTTGCACGCGGCTGTCTGCCGGAGAGACATTACCGGAGCCCGATGCGTTGGATCTGCTGATCATCATGGGCGGCCCGATGAGCGTCAACGATGATGCGGAGTGGCCTTGGTTGGCCGATGAGAAGGCGTTCGTCAGGAGGGCGATCGAAGACGGAACGCCGGTGCTGGGTGTCTGTCTTGGAGCGCAGCTCATAGCCAATGTGCTGGGGGCGCGGGTCTATCCGAATGGTGCGAAGGAGATCGGTTGGTTTCCCGTACAGGCGGTCTCGACGGATGACAGCGCGTTTCGGTTCCCGCCTTCGATCGAGGTCTTTCACTGGCACGGCGAGACATTCGATCTTCCGGAAGGTGCTGTGCGGCTGGCGGGGAGTGTGGCGTGCAGGAACCAGGCGTTCCAGGTTGGGCGGTCGGTGATCGGGCTGCAATTCCACCTTGAAACCACGCCGGAGTCAGCCAAAGCGCTGGCTGCCAACTGCCGGGACGAGCTTGTGCCTGGTCCCTATATTCAGAGTGAAGAGCAGATCCTCTCCGCACCGTCCGAGAGTTACGAGTCGGTCAACGGTCTGATGGCCGCTTTGTTGTCCTACCTGACTACCTGATGGATCTGTTCTTTCCATTTGCAGGGGGATCGCGCACACGGTAGGGTCCATGCATGGCTCGTTGGTCGCGGATCGTTCCTTATCTTCCTCTCGTCATCGTCCTCGCGGGAGAGGGACGATGAAGCTCGGTGTATCTCTCCTCAACTATCGCCCTGGCCAAGTGGGTGGCATCGAGACATACATCAGGAAACTCATCGAGACGTTCTCATCCCCGGACCAAGTCCACGAGAGTTACTTCATCGCCGGGTCGGACGTGGCACGACAGCTCCCAAAGGAGGCGCGTTGCCAGGACGTCGGCCTTTCCGGCATGGGCTTGATCGGCTGGCGATGCGCTGAGGCTTTCACGCCGGTCAGGGCGCGTAAGATCGCTCGCGCGATCGATGCGGCAGAGTACGATGCGGTTCTGTTTCCCCAGCAGTCGATCTTCCCGATCGAGGTTCAGACACCAGCCATCTTAACAGTGGTGGACGTACAGCACCTGCATCGTCCAGAACACTATGGCCTCTTCGACGCCCATTTTCGTCGCGCCGTCTATCCGCCGAGCCTGGAGAAGAGCTGCCGGATCATAGCTATCTCGGAGGCAACGAAGCGGGACCTGGTCGAGATGTGCGGCGTTGATGCCGGGAAGGTTGAAGTCATCCATATGGGCTTCGATGAAGGACCGGTCTTGGACGGTACATCCGCGCGCGTGGTGGTAGAACCTTATCTGTATTATCCAGCCGCTACTTTCCCACACAAGGGGCATGCAAACCTGTTGAGGTGTTTCGCCAGGCTGAAGCATGAGGAGCCGGGCCCTCTCAAGCTCGTCTTCTCCGGGATGCAGACGCCGTTGTGGAAGCAGCTCCGGAGACAAATCCGTGATTCAGGACTTGAGGGCGAAATTCTTCACGTGGGATTCGTACCGTACGAGCAGGTTGCGTCGCTGTATCGGCACGCTGAAGCGGTCGTCTTTCCGTCGGAGTTCGAAGGCTTCGGTATGCCCGTTCTCGAGGCGACCCGTTATAAGAAGGCAGTCTACTGTTCCGATCTTCCGGTCTTTGAGGAGTTGGGCGTGCCGGATGGCAACCGGTTGAGCTTCCACGATGAGAACGCGCTGTTGGGGCTTCCAAGCGACCTCTCGCCCACAACGCTGCTCAAGGCGCCCATTAGCTGGGCCGAGTGCATGGAAAATACTCTCCAAGTCATGGCAGAGGCAGTAAGGTGATGGGCGAAATGGAAGCCGTCGAAACACACAACGCGGTCGATCGCAAGTCCATGCACTGCCCGGTCTGTGGCACTGGCTCTCTCAAGCTTGCGTTCTCGCACGTTGTGCTCGGACAGCACAATGCCGACTACTGTGAGTGTACGAAGTGCGGATCACTAGTTGTACCAGAGGTCGATTGGTTGGCCGATGCCTACGACGGAGCTCGGGCAGATCCTGACACCGGCGCGGCCCAGCGCAGCATCATCTGCAGTCTCTTCATTCGCTCCATGCGCAGTGTGGGGTTGCTGCCGCGCGGGGGGCGTGTATTGGATTTCGGAGCGGGAAACGGACTGTTGGTGCGTCTCCTCCGTGACCAGGGGTTCGATGCGTGGGGCGTCGACAAGCACGCCTCCATGGCCGTCGCGAAAGACTGGCGACTTGATGCCATCGATCGCGAGGATGGATCGGCAGATATGGTCGTCGCTATCGAGGTCTTCGAGCATCTGCCTGATCCCTATGAAGTCCTGCAGGACGTGGCGTCGGTTCTTTCGGACCGGGGCACGATCCTGTTGCGGACCACGCTGTATGACGGCTCGCAACACGACAGGGACTGGTACTACCTCGAGCTGTCCGCAGGACAGCACATCACTTTTTTCTCCCACGAGGGACTCCGGAAGCTGGCGGAGCGATGCGGGCTGCAGGCAACATTTCTACCGTTCGGGTTTCACCTGTTGACGCTGTCTTCGAACAGACCGGTAGGGCACTTGCGGCGGGCGTGTCTGTTCCTGCTCAGTGGCCTGTTCTTCGCCATCGCACGCATCATCGGTCTCTGTGACTGTTCGCGCAGCAGTATCGATAAGACAGCGGTTACTCAATCCTGATGCACACACGGCACCACAGGCACCTGGCCCGCGGCACCTTGGCAGGGCTTGTGGGCACGGTGGGCATGGGAATCGTTTGTTTCTTCTTGCGCCGACACTGGGCCCTGACACTGGAGCAGGCGGATTTCGGCTGGTTCTACGCCAACTACACCCTCTTCTTCATCGCGGCGTTCATCATTGATTTGGGTGGTGCCAATTACTCCACTATTGCAATCGCCAAGCACGACGATAGCGGCGACCGCGAAACCGCCAGCCACATCTTTTTCTCGATATCGCTCTACAAGATGCTGTCGGGATTGGCGGGAACCGTTGTTGTCTGGTGTCTGGCGCCATGGTTGGCCGCACAGTTTCAACACAAGGAAGCCGTGGACGCCATCCGGCTGATGGCGTTCTTCTTCCCGCTGTTCTGTCTGGAGGGCCACCTCTTTGCGGTGCTCTGTTCGTTCAAGGCATTCATGGTCGGCTATGGTGTGTTGCTGCTGAAATTCACTCTCATCCTATTGGGTGCGATGCAACTGCCTTCACTTGTTCACGTGCCGCCGCTTCTCTTTATTGGCGGCAGTGCTCTAACCTGCGTTTTGGCGATCAGCTACCTGGTGGGTTCGGGTAAAGTGCAGGTGCGAGCGAGTCACTGCTCACTGCATGGCATAGGCAAGTACCTCGTGAAAGGCATCTGGCTCGCCGTCTTCAATGTCTCGGCGCAGAGTGTTCTCTATGTCGACCAGTTAGTTGCAGTCGTGCTGCTGGGTGCAGCCGTCGTCGGGATCTACCAGGTGGCTGTGCCCATCATGCAGATCCTCTATTCCCTGCTTATCATCGTGCCCACTGTGGGTACGCCTGTCCTTGCTGCTATGTGGGAACGGGACAATGCCGAACCAGCGGTGGCGGAGCTATGCTCGACGTTTCTGATTGCGATGGTGGGACTACTGTGGTGCGCGCTGTTGGTGGCGGTGCCTTTCGGGAACCTGGTCATCGTATTACTGTTCTCTGCCCAGTTTGTGGAGGCCGGCGTCCTGCTCCCGCCCTTGTGCGCCGGGATCATCCTCTACATCGTCACGTTCTATTTCTTCTCCGCCTGGAACGCCCGGGGGAAGAACCATGCCACGTCACTCATCATGCTCCTCGGCCCGATCCTGAACATCGTGCTCGGTGTGACACTGATTCCACGACTTGGATTGCGCGGCGCGGCATTGGGCGTCTTCTTCGCTCACGCGGCGACGTGTGTTGGGGCCTGTGCGCTGCTCAAGGCGAAGATGCCGTCGTTCAGACTGTCGGCAGGACGCCTGGCTTATCTGTCGATCTGTGGCATCGTGTTACTCGCGCCGGTGCGGCATGCCGGTCCGGTCGAGTCACTGGTGTCCCGTCAAGCGGCGTTGGCGGTGGGTGCGCTCTTGATCTACGTGGTGCTGGCGGCACCCGCTATTCTTCCGCGTCTTCTGGCGGCGGGACAAGCCTCTCCACATCGTCCTTCAGCGTAGAGAGCAATGCAACGGCGGTGTTACCATAGACCTCGGCCGGCTTGTGCCAGCCGTTGAGAGCGCAGAAGATTGCGGCGTTCACGTTCTGATCGGCCAGTTCGCGTAACTTGACGCCCTTGTGAAGAGCGTCTTCTCTCACATAATTCTTGATCAATTCTGCCATCTGGCGTGGCGACAGCTCGCGCCAGGGGATTCGCCCCGTCTTGATCCGAATGCCAACGCGGTTGGCCGACAGGATATCGAGGGGGCTCGCGCCATCCACGTAACCCCAGGACAGCGGCTTCTTCGACAGGCGCTTGATGAAATACTGCTTCATGCTTTCCAGTCGCTCGTAGCGCTCGATGGCATTGGCAATGGCGGCCCGGCCTTCTTTTGTATCGAAATCCCTGGCGGCCAGCTTGAGCGTACGCGCGGCATCGGCATAGCGATACACCGAGACGTCTGTGCCTACGCCTGCCTCGGCGATCTTCACTCGTTCGATCTCGGCATCGATCACAGCCTGGGCTTCCGCCGCCTCTCTCTGCCTCTCTTCCTCTGCGGCCTTCCGCTTTGCCTCTTCCTCTTCCTTGAGCCGTTCCTGCTGACGCTTCTTCTCCTCCTGCTTCCGTATCTCGGCTGTCTCCGCGGTGGCTTCCTTGGCTTTGGCGAGAGCCTTGCGAGCCTTCCCGATCAGATTCGGGATCTGTCCGTGGAGTTCCTCAATCTCGGCGACCAGCTCAGTGGAAGCCGCCGCTTCTTCGGTTTCCTGCAGCGTGTCGTTGAGTGACTCGGTCTTCTTCACCAACCGGCCTGCTTCCGCCCGGGCGCCCATGATGGTTTCGCAGGCTTCCACCACGCGGCGGCCGACACTCATGATCAAACTATCGCTGACCTCGGGCTCTGCGTCGACAGGTTGAGGCTCAGGCTCGGGTTCCGGTTCCGGTTCGGGTTCCGGCTCCGGTGCGACGGCTTCTTCGGTGACATTCGACGATCCTGCCTCGGCCACGTCGTTTGTTCCCGTCGCCACCGGCTCGGGTTCGGGTTCCGGCTCGGGTGCCGGTTCTGGCGGGGGTTGGGGCGCGGGGAGACCCACATCTTCAACCGCCTGCACGTTATCGGCGGCTGTACTGTAAAAAACCATCGCCGCTTCTTCGATTCTCGCGAACGAGTCCATCGCCGCCGCGGCTTCAGCACGCAGTGCTGCGCCCTGGTCGTGCAGGGCCTTGAGCTTTTTCTGTTGCTTGAGGACGAGCGCCTGTTGCTCCTTCTCCTTCATCAACTGGATGCCCCAGTAGACTCCGCCTCCGATCAAGGCGAGAACCAGTAGGATGATAAGAATGGCGAACGGAGCCTTGCTGCGCTTCTTTGGAGCTTCCTCTTCCGTCGTGCTCTGTTCGGCGTCCGGGCTGGGAGATGGAATCGACGTTGTGGTGCTTACGTGCGTAGAGCTCACGTGACTGGTTCCGCGCGAGACCGTTATCTTGCTCGAAGAGGGTTGGCCGCCGCTCTTGACAGGTCGACCGCCTTTCTTCTTGAGGATCATGACTTTCTTGCCGCGTACCGCCTGGCTCTGGTCTTCATCCGGCCCGAGCCGATCCAGCGTCTTCTTGAGATCGCCGATCAACGACTTGTAGGTGGGATAACGCCGCCCGGGCTCCTCTTCCAGCATACGAGCCACGATGTGGTCGATTTCTTCATCTACGCCCTCACGTACCGAGCTGACCGTCGGAGCGGGCTTTTCCAGACGAGCCTTGACCACCTCGACGGGTGTGTCGCCCTCAAATGGCGGGCGTTTCGTCAGGGCATGAAACATCGTAGCGCCCAGGCTGTAGATATCGGCGCGAGCATCCGTGCGATGACGACGTACCTTCTCGGGTGCGATGTAATAGGGCGTTCCCCAGATTCCCTCTTGTGCCTGTTGGTCCACGAAGGTGGCCAAGCCGAAGTCCACGAGCTTGCTGTGGCCCTTGTCGTCCAGCAGGATGTTCTCGGGCTTGATGTCACCGTGGATCAGCCCGATGTCGTCGGCGGCTGCCAGACCGCTGGCGACCTCCATGACAACCCGAAGCACAAGCGATTCGCTCAGCGAATCCTCTTCCTCAATCATCTTGTCCAGGTGCCGCCCCTTGATCAGCTCCATGACGATGTAGGGCTGGCCCTTCTCCTGGCCGAACGAGTAGATCTGTGCGATATTCGGATGATTGAGCTTGGCCACGGCCTGGGCTTCGCGCCTGAATGTTTCGCCGAACGATTCATCGTCGCCCAGCGACTTCAGCATGACCTTGATTGCGACGAAGCGGCCAAGCGTTTCGTCACGCGCATAGAAGACTCCCCCCATGCCACCCATGCCGAGCAGCCGCAGAAGACGAAAATGCCCAAGCTGCGCCGGCGCCTGCCCATGATGGCCGCAATGTGGGCACTCGACATCCGCGAACGCCTCTGCCCCCGACACATCAATCTCAGCGTCGCACTTCTCGCAACGCATTGCGTCAACCGGGTCGGTCGCAATGTTTACGGCACCGTCTTCTTCCGGTGACAGATTGTCTTGCTCTTCGCTCATCAGACCATTCTACCAGCTATTCTGTCCGCAGTGAACGAGGAGATCGCAGCCGTGGAAAGGGTTGCCACAGACCTCCATCGCGGGGTAAGTTCTCTTGCTCTTGCGAAACAGCCAGTGAATCGCAGAATACGCATAGTCCGATCTTGATGTCCATGCGATTCTGTTTTGCGAAGCGTTGCTGGAGGATTCGAGTCCGATGCAGACAGAACTATTCTCGATTGGCCCATTAACCGTGCACTGGTATGGGGTGATGATGGCCCTGGGCTTCCTGGCAGGGCTCCTCAATTGGACGGTATTGGGGCGTCCAATCGGTCGCGATTTCAGGTTCTGTTCGGACCTCCTGTTCTGGATCATGATCGCGGGCATTCTTGGGGCTCGCCTGGCCTATGTATTGTCCGATCTTCCCTATTTCCTGGCCAACCCGGCGCGGATTGTCCGGGTCGATGAAGGTGGACTTGTCTATTTTGGGGGGTTCCTGGGCGCGTGGCTGGCGCTCTATCTCTTCTCGCGCGCGCAGAAGATACCTTTCTTCGAGCTGGCCGACCTTGTGGTTACTTCGCTCCCGCTGGCTCATGCATACGGCCGCGCGGGTTGCTTCATCAACGGTTGTTGTCACGGTACTGTGGGAACTGGCCCCCTGAGTGTGGCCTATCCGCTTACGAGCCAGGCGGCACACGAACAGCTATCGTCGGGACTCATCGGTCGCTACGCGACGCAGAGCATGCCGGTGCATCCTGTACAGCTCTACGAATCGGCGTTTAACCTGCTCCTGTTCGGCTTGCTCCTGTTCGTATGGAAGACCCGCCGTCGGTCCGGGAGCGTTGGCGTGGTCTATCTGCTGGTCTACCCCGTAGGCCGCTTCGCCATCGAGTTCCTGCGTGGTGACCATCGGATTCGCTGGGCGGGAATGTCCATTGCACAGTGGGTCAGCATCGGACTCTTCATCACCGGATGGATACTGTGGTACGGATTGCGTCGCAGCGCGAAGCGGCAACAGGAGGCCGTATGAGCGATAACGGCCAGCCTGTTGACGAAGTGCGGGAATTGACGGTCGGTCCCGCCGAGGGCGGCCAGCGAATCGACACCTGGTTGCACGGTCAGTTGCCCGACTACTCGCGTTCACGTCTGCAGGGCCTCATCAGGAAGGGACATGTGCTGGTAGACGGTAAAGGCGTACGCCCACACTCGCCCACGCGCCCGGGCACGGTCGTCACTATCACATGTCCTCCCGTCGAGGCCGTGGCGTTGAGGGCCGAAGACATCCCCTTGAATATCGTCTACGAGGACAACGACCTTGTGGCGGTCAACAAGCCAGCCGGTCTTGTCGTGCATCCGGCCGTAGGCAACTGGTCTGGTACACTCGTCAATGCGCTGCTCAACCACTGTGAGGACCTGGAAGGTGTCGGTGGCGAGCTCCGACCCGGTATCGTGCACCGCCTTGACAAGGACACGAGCGGCATCATGGTTGTTGCCAAGAACGATGTGGCCATGCAGAGCCTGGTCGGCCAGTTCAAGGCAGGCGGGGTGGGGAAGGTGTATGCCGCCCTTGTGCGCGGCGTCCCATCGGCGCCGAGCCGGCGGATCGAAACGCTGGTGGGAAGGAGTCGACACGATCGCAAGAAGATGTCGGCCCAACCGCCACGTGGACGCCAGGCCATCACCCACTACGAAGTCGTCGACACCTTCGGCGATCTCGCCGCGCATGTCGCTGTGCGGATCGAGACGGGGAGGACACACCAGATCCGCGTTCACATGGCGCACGTGGGTCATCCCGTGCTCGGCGATCCTCTCTATGGCCGAAACAAACCCATCGGGGACCTCGGTACGCCTGGGCGCCAGCTCCTTCACGCGCATCGCTTGTCTATTGAGCACCCCGTGTCTGGCGAACAGCTTGTGTTCGAAGCCCCGTTGCCCCAGGATATCGTCGAATGGATTGAAAAACTGAGGAAGCTGGCCACCACATGACATCTACCCCCGACCCGTTCTCCAAACTCGTGTCCGACCTCGAAGACTACGTTGCGTTCGAATCCGAAGAGGGACGTACCGCGGTGGAGATCGACGGAGCCGTAATCGCCGAGCTCGGCGTACCTCCCGGAGTATCCGGGGCGACAAGCACAGGCGAGGTCGAAACTACCGCGGGCGAGGATGCGGCATCGACAGAAGGGACGGACGGGTCCGATCTCGGAAGCGTGGCCGCACGTATTGCGGGCTGTACGCAATGCGGTCTTCACACCACGCGCACCAACACGGTGCCCGGCGAAGGCAATCCGCAGCCCGAGATCATGTTTGTCGGCGAAGCGCCCGGGGCCGACGAGGACGCACAGGGACGTCCTTTTGTCGGACGAGCCGGCAAGCTACTCACGAAAATGATCGAGGCCATGGGGTTCCAGCGCGAAGAGGTCTTCATCGCGAACATCTGCAAGTGCCGTCCGCCCGACAACCGAAAGCCGGAGCCGGACGAGATGGAGGCCTGTATCCCTTACCTCAAGGCTCAGATCGCACTGCTCAAACCGCGCGTCATCGTCTGTCTCGGCGGCACGGCAACAGAAGGATTACTCGGTCTCAAAGGCATCACACGTATCCGCGGCAGTTGGCACACCTTCGAAGGGATCGACATCATGCCGACCTTCCACCCCTCCTACCTTCTCCGCAAGCCCGGCGCCAAACACGAAGCCTGGGCCGACCTCCAAGCCGTCCTCAAGCACATCGGCCGCCCGGTTCCGAAGCACTGAGGTGGTGTCGCGGCCGTATGTGCTTCTATGCCTCCTTTGCGGTGTCTACGGCTGTGGTATGCACTTTCAGTTCTGTACTACGAAATGCCAGGAATCAGACAGCATTTCACTTGACTTACATACAGGAGTGATTCAGATTGTAGTAAGGGAGTATGAATAATGATCGCTCGTACAATATCATTCTCGAGCAGAGGACAGGTGGTAATTCCTCGTCCGCTCAGACGGGAGTTGGGTATCGAGGAGGGAACCCGTGCCCTTGTGGAATCCCGCAACGGAGCTATCGTGTTGACGCCGGTTACCCGCGAATACGTGAAGTCCCAGTATGGCAGATATCGGGGAAAGGACTTGCTCGGCGCGCTCGCCAGGGAGAAGGAAAGCGAGAAGAACGCATGACAACACCATCTCGTCGCAGAGCCACGAAAGCCCCAAGGAAGCGCAAGTCAAAGGCTCTGGTGTTCGACTCATGGGCAGTGCTCGCTTACTTGCAGGGCGAGGGAGCCGCAGAGCACTTGGCCGATATTCTCGCCAAGGCCATCGCGGCAGAAGCCCCTATCTACATGAGCGTTATGAATGTAGGCGAGGTCTGGTACATCCTCGCACGAGAGGTGTCTGCGAGTGAAGCCGACAAGAGCATAGCAACGCTCCGAAGCTGGGGGGTTGAGTTTGTTGCCGCCGACTGGCCTCATGCGAAAGAAGCGGCTCTTCTGAAATCCCGACACAAGATGTCTTATGCCGATGCGTTTGCCGCTGCGCTGGCCAAGGCTCGAAAGGCAGAACTGGTGACCGGCGATCCTGAGTTTGAACAGATCGGAGACTACGCGAGTATTCGCTGGCTCCGAAACGGTAGGACCGGAGATCGGAGGACAGAGGTCGGATAACCGCCTCTACCTCGTCGTCACATGCACGTCGTCATCGGTGTCGTGCTGTCTGTCTGGGCCTGGCGATGTGATTCGTGGTTGGCTATCGGCCAGCTGATAGCGGAATGCTGTGCCCCAGGGGTCGATCAGGGCTTCGAGTTGAAGGTAAGGGCCGTTCCATGTTTCGGTGCCGGGGTTGTCGATCAGGGCGCCGAGGGTCTGTTCTTCTGTTGGTGGCGCACCGCAGTCTCTTGAATAGGAGACCAGCGCCTTCTCGATCTTCCGGATATTCTGAGCCGCCGCGGCTTTGCGGGCGATGGCACGGCATCTGTTGAGCAACTCCAACGGTGAAGAGGTATCCCAATCCTCGCAGAACTGAACAACCCAATCTCCGCCATCATGCTGTTGCACGTAGTACCAGGGGGTCGGTTTCTGCGCCGTGGGACTGCCTGTGAACGCAAGGGCATCGCCATTCCCGGGAATGATGTGCTCGACCCTGGCCAGGCCCTGTTCTATCCGCCCCAGATCGACCATGCCTTCCTCCAGTGAAAACGCCACAAGCGGAGATACCCGTCGGAGCATTTTCGTGTCACGGTTCTGCACGGCGCCATTGAAACGATCTACCACGCTACAGATTTCCGTGTAATCGCTTGGAGTCAGCTGTGGCGTCGTCGGTTGTGGTCCGGGCGGTTTCTCGGCGCACGACCCTCCGATCAGAACTGCGGTGAGCACAGCCGACCACTTGTGCCGCCGTTTCATGGTGTCTGGTTCCTCCGCTGTTGGGTGTGCGTGCGGCTGCGCCGCCCAATCCATCGGTCACAGAACCGCACCGTCAGGTCATAGATGACCTCCGACACTTGAAAGCTCTTCAACCTCCGGTATCCGCCATGCTTGGGAATCAATGGTTGGGTCATCGCGCGTCCACCCCGTCCAGCCCGTCCACCTTGTCCACCTTGTCCACTGACTATAGCCATTGAGAGGCGCTTGTCCAGCGCCGGACAGTTTGGCAATATCTCCCTTGGTTACGCGGAGAAAACACAGAGGACCCGAAATGAAGAAACTCATAGTATTGATAGGCGCGTTAGCGCTGGGCGTGCTGCCAGCCGTGGCTGAAAAGCAGAGCAATGATGGTGACCTGGCGTTGCTGAAACAGACTGGCCGGGCGTTTACCCGGGCCGCCAAACAGGCCGTACCCGGTGTGGTTTTTATCGCCGTCGAACAGACCATAGAGACACGCCAGGCGGGGCACTACTACAACGACCCCTTCGGATTCTTCGGTATTCCCCGACCGCGACGTCCTCGGCAGCAAATCCTCCGTGGACAGGGGTCCGGCTTCATCATCACGAAAGACGGGTACATTCTGACGAACAACCATGTCGTAGGGGATGCCGATAAGATCACCGTGAAGCTCCACGACGGACGCGAGTTCGAGGCTGAGCGCATCGGGGCGGATCCGCGTTCGGAGGTCGCTGTCATCAAGATCGACGTGGAGGACGAGTTGCCGGTGCTGGAAGCCGGAGACTCCGGCGCGCTTGAGGTGGGCGAGTGGGTTATTGCCATCGGCAACCCTTTCGGCGAGCACCTGACGGAAACCGTGACGGTGGGTGTCGTCAGCGCAAAGGGCAGGCAGCTAGGGCTGACCGCCGAGCGTGACGAGTATGGGCGGGTTGTCCATGGGTATGAAGATTTCATTCAGACGGATGCGAATATCAACCCCGGCAACTCGGGTGGGCCGCTACTCAACATTGACGGCAGAGTGATAGGCATCAATACGGCGATCGCGAGTCCCAGCGGGGGCTCTGTTGGAATTGGATTCGCCATACCGATCGATCTTGCGATTGTGGTGAAGGATCAGCTGATCGCTCATGGGAAGGTGACGCGCGGGTTCCTTGGTATTCAACTCAACCCGCAGGAAGTCAGCAAGGAGATGGCGGAATCGTTCGGTCTCGACAGTGCCGGCGGGGTGCTGTTGGCGGAGATCGTGGAGGATGGTCCTGCAGACGAGGCGGGTCTGGAAGCGGGCGACATCGTCCTGGAAATGGATGGCGACCCAGTGGATGAGAACCGCACCTTCAGAAACAAGATCGCGCTGACCGAGCCCGGATCGGAGGTCGAACTGAAGGTCTTCCGTGATGGCAAGACCAGGACCTTCAGCGTAACGATTGGCGTCTTGCCGGGCGACGAACCAGCCCAACAACAAGCCGTCGAAGTAGCGGAGAAGCTGGGGTTGTCCGTGCGTGAACTGACGCCGGAACTGGCGGAGAAATTCGGCCATGAGATGCACGAAGGCGTTCTGGTGTCTGAAGTAGAGCCTTACAGCGCTGCCGCGCAGGCCGAGATTCAGCCGGGACATCTTATTCTCAGCGTTTACCGCAGGCCGGTGACATCGATCGAGGAGTTCAGTGAGGCGCTGGCTCAAGCCGCCGACCGCGGCCGCGTGCTGCTGCGCGTCAAGAGTCACCGCTACTCCTGGTATGCGCTACTGCGATTTGAGTAGAGGGTCGGACGAAAGAATGGACTATCGATTTCGATAGCGATTTCGATAGCGATTTCGATAGAAGATGAACATTCCCGAACGTGTCAGGACCAAGCTGCAGGAATTGCCTGACAAGCCTGGATGCTACCTGATGCGCGACAAGCGCGGGCGCATCGTTTATGTAGGAAAGGCGCGTTCGCTACGCAAGCGGGTGCAGTCCTACTTTCGCGACAGCTCACTGCGGCGCGGTTCGCCCAAATTACGCGGGCTTGTACGGAGCATTGCGGATATCGACCTGGTTGTCGTACGTACGGAGGCTGAGGCCACGCTGACCGAGAGCCGGCTCATCAAGGAGTACCGCCCGCGCTACAATGTCAGCTTTCGTGACGACAAGCGCTTCCTTCTGCTGCGTGCCGAACTGGGGCAGCCGTTTCCGCGCCTGCGGCTCTGTCGCGTGAAACGCGACGAAGGGTCCGAGTATTTCGGGCCGTTTCCGTCATCCGCCGCCACGCGCGCGACGCTCGACTTCATCGAGAAGCGTTTTGGCCTGCGGAAGTGCGGACCGCGCATTCCGGATGCCGAGACACACAGGCACTGCATCAACGACATCGTTCGCTTTTGTTCCGCGCCGTGCATCGGAAAGATCTCGCCGGAGGACTACCGGGAGCGGGTGCTGGAGGCCTGTGCCTTCCTGCGCGGCGAACGGCCCAAGGTGCTGCAGGAGTTGCGGGAGAATATGCAGGCGGCCTCGGAGGCGCTCGATTTCGAACGCGCCGCCGCGCTGCGCGACACGCTGCAGGCGCTTAACCAGGTAGTGCGCCGCCGCGCCCGGATCGCCTCAACGCCGGAACTGAAGCAACAGGCCGCCGAACAGGGCGTAAAAGATCTCAAACGACTGCTTAAGCTGCCGGCTGTGCCCCACGTGATCGAGGCCTACGACATCTCGAACATCTCGGGCACCTACGCCGTTGCCAGCATGGTATGCGCGGTGGATGGGGTGCCGCACAAGAACCTTTATCGGAGATTTCGCATCAAGAGTGTTGCCGGCAGTGATGATCCGGCGATGATGGCCGAGGTGATCCGGCGTCGTTACGGGGATCTGCGCGACAGCGGGGCCCCGATGCCCGGCCTGGTCCTGGTTGACGGTGGCCCAACGCAGCTCGGGGCAGCGCGCGCCGAACTGGCACAACTCGGTCTGGTGAATGTGCCAACCGCCGGGCTGGCCAAGCGGTTCGAATTGGTCTATATTCATCCCGCCGAGCCGCCGTTGGAGCTGGAACGCAATTCACCGGCGCTGCAGGTATTGCAGCGACTTCGCGACGAGGCACACCGGTTTGCGCTCGATTACCATCAGCGTTTGCGCCGCCGCCGAATTCGTGAGTCGGTGCTGGACGATATTCCGGGCATTGGCCCGTGTCGAAAGAAGAAGCTGTTGAAGCATATGGGCTCGCTCAGACGTATCGAGAAGGCGAGTGAAGAAGACATCGCCAAGGTCCCGGGCATCGGCCGGGAGACGGCACGGTTGATCAAGGCGGCGCTGCGTGACGCCGCAGGTGATAGTAAAAAGTATGGAATGTGATGCGAGAGTCAGCCTACAGCCTACAGTCTGAACCCCTACAGCCTCAGCGGTCCGGCGGGCCGCTGCAGATCCTGGTAGTGAAGCTCAGTTCGCTGGGCGATCTTTTTCACGCACTTCCCGCGATTCGCAATCTGAAGGTGGCATACGGCGCAGAGATCGACTGGGTGACGCAGCGAGAGTACGCCGACTTGGTCGGCTGTTTCGATGACGTGCGCCGGGTGATCCCGTTTGACCGGCGCGGGCGATCACGTAGACCGTTGGCGTTCCTGAAAGAGCTCCGAGCAGAGCGCTATGACATGGTGCTCGACATGCAGGGGCTGTTGAAGAGCGGCATCATCACGCGTCTTGCCCGGGCGGGTCGCCGGATCGGCCCTTCTTTCCAGCGGGAATGCGCTTGGCTTTTCTACCATGCCGTTGCGGGAAAGCGCGACAAAGAGCGGCATGCGGTGGAGGAGAACTTCGATGTGGTTCGGTTTCTCGGTCTCACTTCCATTCCGCCGGAGTTCCCTGTGACGTTTCCGGCTGCCGAGTTGGAAGGCAGCGGGCCGCGTGTTGCCGTGATTCCGTCTTCACGCTGGGTCACGAAGGATTGGACGCCCGCCGGTTTTGCCGCCGCGGCCCGCCATTTGCGTGAGGAGCGCGGCGCAAGGATTTACCTCATGGGTGGGCCGGCGGATGCACAGCGATGCGCCGACGTGGACCGGATGATGGGCGACGGCGCGGTCAACCTTGCCGGCAAAACGTCACTGGTCGAGATGGGGAGTTACCTGGCGTCGATGGATCTCTTGATCGCGAATGACTCGGGACCTGTGCACATGGCGGCCGCTGTGGGGACGCCCTCGCTTGTGCTCTTTGGCCCCACCTGTCCAGAGCGGACCGGGCCCTATGGCGAAGCCCATCGCATCGTGCAATCCGGGTCGCTCGAATGCCGCCCGTGTTTCATGCGCGACTGCCCGCCCGGGCATCATCGCTGCATGGCCGACATCTCGTCCGAACAGGTGGCCACGGTCGCGCTGGAGATGTTGAGGAATGGGGTGGACCGCTCGGTGTAAGTCTGGTGTTTCAATCCGCGCCCCCGTGAAGGGCGCGAATTCCATATTGACTAAGTCATGACTAGATCCTATAGTGGAAGCATGAAAACGGCAACGACTCATTACGCGAAGACGCATCTGTCTCGGCTGCTTAAAGAGGTGCAGCACGGCGAGACGGTGGTGATTCTGCATGGAACCGTTCCCGTGGGGAAGCTTACGGCAGTCGAGACGGCCGAGGTGCGCCCGGAACGACCCAAGACGGGTATAAAGACGTCCCGACCGGTACATTGCAGCGATGACGCGTTCACTCCGCTCTCGGACGAACAGCTCAAGGCGTGGGGCTTGTGACCTATATTCTCGATACGTGTACATTGATCTGGCTCTGTTCGAAACCGTCTGCCTTATCGCGGTCTGCACGGAAGGTGATTGACGACTCCGCGTCCGAACTGGCCCTGAGCGATGTGTCGGTGATGGAGATCACGATGAAGTGGGCGGCCGGCAAGATCAGATTACCTGCGTCGCCCCGTACATGGATTGAATCCCAAGCCAGGACCTGGCGGCTTGAGCAGTTTCAGATTGCGCGTGAGGATATCTACCGGTCCGCTGAGCTGCCCGCTCATCACCGCGATCCTTTCGATCGTCTGCTGGTTGGCGTTACGCTCAACCGCAACGCGACGCTCATTACGCCGGATACGGCGATTCGGGAGTATCCAGTCAGCACATGTTGGTAACCGCGCTCTCGCACGAGCCGATACACAGTATCAGGTGGTACTCTTCCCCACAAACGACTCCAATGCCGCCGGGAAGGGGCAGGTGCGGCAGTCTGCCCCGTAAACGAGGCAGAAGTCGTGAAACACCTGCAGTAATCCCTGGCGGCGCAGGCCGGTGCGGTGCAGTGCGGGGTTGTGGTCGCGTCCCAGGAGCGCGTGTGCGGTTTGGCGCGTGAGCGCATTGCTGGATTCTGTAGGGAGGTGCGGCAGGAGCGACCGGATGTCGTGTCCCGTTGCGGCGAGGAACGGGACGAGGATGTTGATAATGATAGCATTCAGGCGGCTGACGCCAATGAGTGCAATCGTGGCCTCCACCGGCGGCCTGCCCCAACTCAACCGATGATCCCAGAAGGCGGGTGCAGGGGTATCTGTGATGAGTCCTGCCGCGGCAGCGAACCAGCGCTCCGGGACGCAGGTATCGAGGCTGGTCAGCGCCTCATAAAACGAACGTTTGCCCGCGAAGATGCCGGCTGCCGCGGCGAGGCGACGTGCCGGGTGGTTCTGCGGGCGCAGGCTGGCAAGTGTCCATGCGTCGGATGGGAGCACGTGTGCCGACCACGCATCCTGCATACGCCACCACCGGTTCCACAGCGTGCGGACAAAATGCGTGGCTTCCTCGTCCCAGTGTGGTTGCGGCGACGACGGGAGAAGGCTGGCCACACCCATGAGCAGGGCGTAAGCATGGCGTGGCTTGCCTGCGCAATTCTCGATCAGCGCTTCGTGTGTGACGGCTCGTGCGAGCGCGCGGAAGGTGCTCCGGTTGTGCTTATAGCCGAGTGCGGTCATGACTTCTTCATACAGGACTTGCTCTGGTCCGAACGTGCGAATGTTCTCGCTCATGCGCAGCGCCTTGACACGAAGGCGCTCTTCCCCCGCAGCATCCAACACGGCTTTGTCCGGCAGCCCCGCGGATCGCCGTCCGGGAAACCAGGTGATGTGTGCGATCACGTTGCGATAGGCGGGGTTATCCGCATGGCCGTGGTGGTCCCAATCCTGCGGGTGGATGTGTATCTCGATATCCCCCTGCACGCGGCGCTGATCGGGTGCCAGGATCATCACGGCATCCCGAAAGTCGGGTCCGGCCTCCAGGTTCCAGCGTCCCGGGGAGACCACGAGTGCGGCCTCGCCCGTGCCGGTCTTGAGCACTTCCGGGCGGTAGCGCTTGTCCGCCCATACGCACTGGAGATGACGCTCGCTGTAGGCGAAGAAGCGGCCCGATTCCGGCGCCTCGCGCACCCCCGCCACCGGCGGCGCCAGCATGTCCGTATACCGCGCCGCACCCGCGAACTGAGCCCCAAACCTGCTATCCATATTCCTGTTCCTGGCCATACCTTCTGAGATCCCCAGACAATCCACCACAAACAAAATGCTCAAAGCGAAGGCAGGGGGGAAGGTCGCGCAGGCCTTAGCGGTTCGGTATTCCGAACCGGTCGAGCCAAGCGGCCTTCCCCTCTGCCGAAGCGACCCTTGACGGGCTGCCGCAGGCATCAGCATAATACCGGTTTGCGACGGAGAGTCAACTTTGAGCGGCTGCATGATCGTAGATGTCCAGAATCTGACCAAGCGTTACCCCGGCAAGACAGCCGTGGACGACATCAGTTTCGACGTACAGCCACGTGAAATTGTTGGCTTTCTCGGCCCGAACGGTGCGGGAAAAACGACGACGATGCAGATCCTCGCCGGGTACCTGCCTGCCACCGGCGGGCGTGTTGAGGTGGCCGGGCACGATGTCTTTAAGCATTCGATCGAAGTGCGCCGTCGGATTGGCTACCTGCCCGAAAACGTTCCGCTCTACACCGACATGCGCGTCACGGAGTTCCTGAAGTTCCGCGGTCGGCTGAAGGGCTTGAACGGCGCGCGGCTGCGCGCGCGGCTAGATTCCGTGCTGACATCCTGTGGGCTGACCGACGTGCGCCGGCAGATCATCGGGAGCCTGTCGCGGGGTTTCCGGCAGCGTGTGGGACTGGCCGACAGCCTGTTGGCCGAGCCCGAGCTCCTGATACTCGACGAGCCGACCGTCGGGCTCGATCCCAACCAGATTCGTCAGATTCGCAACCTGATCCGGAACCTTGGAGAGCGGCACACGGTGTTGCTGGCCAGCCACATTCTCCACGAAGTCGAAATGGTCTGTAACCGTGTTCTGATTATCAATCAGGGGCGCATCGTGGCATCCGACACGCCCGGCAAGCTCGTCGGGCTGCTGCGCGGCAATCGCCGCGTCTCGGCATCGATACGCGGCGGTACGTCGCATAATGTGCAACGTCTCCTCGCGGCGATCCCCGCGGTCGTAAACGCAAGCTGCGAGCCACACGGCGAGTGGCTGCAGTGCTTCTGTGAAAGCAAGAAGGATGACGATATAGCCGAGGAGGTCTTTCGTGTGGTGGCGGCCAACGGCTGGCGCCTGCGCGAGCTGCACGAGGAGCGTCGAAATCTCGAGGACGTGTTTGCGGAGGTGACGAGCGACGAGAACGGCAACGGTATACTTCTGGGACATGGAGCCAACGGGGGGATGCGGCCATGAGGAACTTCCTGACCATCTGGTTTCGCGAGCTGTCGGCCTGCTTTCTGTCACCGGTAGCTTACGTGCTGATGGTGGTATTCCTTGCGGTGGCATCGGGCACGTTCCTGCTTGAGGTCACGCAGGCGCCAGTGCTGGAGCAGCCTGTAACGGTGGCATTGTTCGAGGCGATCGTTGTGTGGCTCACGATCCTCGTAACGGTGGTCAGCATGCGTCTTTTCGCTGAGGAGAAACGTTCGGGGACGCTCGAGACACTTATGACGGTGCCGGTGACCGAGGGACAGATCGTTCTCGGCAAATACGCCGGAGCCCTGTCGTTCCTGGTCTTGGTTACTTTCCCGATCGCTATCACGCTCGCCCTGTTGGTGGCAGTAAGTCCGTCCGTGCAGTTCAGCGACCTGGACCTTGGCGCGCTCTTGACCGGTGGCGCGATCCTGGTTCTCGTATCGTCGCTGCTCGTATCGGTGGGCCTGCTGGTTTCGCTCCTGACCCGTAACCAGATCATTGCGGCGATCTGCTGCTTCTGTGCGGTATGGGGCGTGTTGCTTTTCGGGTGGATCGTCACGTTGATCTCGGGCGGTGCGGTCCAGGTGGCAATGATCACAGTCACGGATCACATCCGTGACTTCTCGCGCGGTATGGTCGACACACGCCCGCTGGTGTTGTACGTCACCGGCACGGCATGGTTCCTCTTTGCGTCCGTGCGTGTACTTGAGTCGAGGCGGTGGAGATAGCGGCTATGGCTAACGGACAGGAAGCAAGCCGAAGCATCTGGAGGCATCGCGGGCGCCGGTTCGCGACCGGTCTCAACGTGCTGATTTCCCTGGTACTGGCGCTTGCCGCGACCGTGATCATCAATGTTATGGCCATGCGCTACTATGTGCGGTGGGACTTGAGCCGCCACCACTACTACCGATTGTCCGAGAAATCCGCGCAATTCCTGGCTTCGCTGGAGGGAACGGTGCGGAGTATCGTCTTCTTCCAACAGGGCCACCGGCACTACGAGGATGTTAAAGCGCTTCTGAAGGAGTTCGAGTACACGGCCTCAAAGAACCCCGCGCTGGAGCTGGAGATCGAGTTCGTCGATCCGGATCGCGATCTCGCGCGCGTTCGTGCGCTGGCCTCGGACTACGACGTGGACGACCCCAACGTCGTAGTGTTCGACTGTGCCGGGCGGCGACGCTACGTGGAAGTGGATGACATTGCCACGTACGAAACGCGTGTCGAAGAGGGGCGGATCATCAAGGACCTGGTCAGCTTCCACGGCGAACAGGCGTTTGCTTCGGCCATCCATGCTGTGGTGCAGCCGGAGAAGCCGGTGATCTACTTCCTGGGCGGACATGGAGAGCGTGACGTCACCGACTACCATCCCGCAACCGGATACTCCATGCTGGCGCGGGCGCTCCGGCGTGACAACCTCGAGGTGCGCGCCCTCATGCCGGCCGCAGCTGGCGGTATTCCGGCCGATTGTGGAGTGCTCGTTGTGGCAGGACCCTCTAAGCGACTGTCGCGTGAAGAAGTCGAGTTGATCGAAGACTACCTCAACCGGAACGGGCGTGCGTTGTTCCTGCTGGATCCCTACGTTGAGACCGGGCTCGACACACTGCTCGAGAAGTGGGGCATCCGTGTGGCGCGCCAGGTCGTGGTTGGCATGACACTCACCGGCCGGGAGCTGGTGGTCTCGCACTATGGCGAGCATCCGATCACGCGTAACCTGCGGAATGTTCAGACGATGTTCTATCTCCCTCGCATGCTGCAACCGGTGGCGGGGTCCAGCGGCGGCAGCGACCAGGTCGATCGGCCGTCGGTAACCATACTGGCCAGCAACAGCGACAAGGGGTGGGCTGAAGCTGATCCGGACATGCGCCCGCCACGCTTTGATCCCGCGGCGGACCAGCGCGGACCCGTTCCGCTGGCGCTCGCATCGGAGCGTGGCAACGTGGCCGGGCTCGACATGGAGATCAAGCCCACTCGCCTCGTTGCGATCGGCGATTCGTACTTCGTCTCCAACGCCTCGTTGAAGACCGGCGTGGGTGGCAATGTGGACTTCTTCATGAGCGCGGTCAACTGGTTGCTCGAGCGCGAAGCGCTCATGGCTATTTCGCCACGCGATCCGTTCCGTGTGGAGCTGTCCCTTGACCGTAAGCGTGTGCGCTTGCTCTTCGTGCTTGCGGTGTTCGCGGTGCCCGGTGTGGTCGTACTGACCGGTGGGTTGATCTGGTGGAAGCGGCGTCGATGAGCTATCGAACCACATTGGTGCTACTTGTGATCGTTGGCCTGCTGTGTGCGGCCCTGTGGCTGATGCAGCAGAGCATGGAGTCAACCGATCGTCGTCTCGCCCTGGCGGGGCGGGTGCTGGACGTTGACCTGTTGCACGCCGACTCCCTCGTGGTTCAACAGCAGGGCGAAGAGATTGAAATCGAGCGGCGAGGGGGCGAGTGGTGGATCGTGCGGCCGATCGAAGCACGCGCCGATGAAGCCAAGGTTGGTCGTCTTCTGAGCACTTCTGAAGCCCTTACGTGTATCGAAACCATCACCCGCGAGCAACGTGAGCATCGTGCGCTCAGTTTGGGGGATTATGGTCTAGACCTTCCCCGGATCTCGGTGACTTATAGTACCCCACTTGGCACGTGCCGGCTGTTGATCGGCCATGACGCGAGCCTGGGCGAGCGGACATACGTGCGGATAGACGGCGAATCAGAGGTGATGCTTGCTGAAGGCGATCTTCGCGCCGCGTTGCCTGAATCGCTCGAATCACTGCGTGACCGTGTGCTTCTGCACGGACAACCGGCCCGGGTGACGCGCGTGGAACTCGAACGGCCCGATGGTGGGTTTGTACAGCTTCTTGTCGGGCCGGAGGGGTGGCACCTGCAACAGCCGGTGCGTGAACCGGCTGACGCCATCGTGGTAGACGCGCTGCTGGATGCATTGTTCGCCGCACGAATCGAACAGTTTGTGTGGGACCCGCCAGTGGGAGTAGCGCCCGTGGCGGCTGACGCGTCGCCAGTGGTGGATGCACCCACGGCGCCGGTCGAATCCTATGGCCTGGCGGCTGACACGGCGCCCGCACGATTGCGCGTCTGGTTTGCGGGTGACGATTTGGGGCGCGAGTTGACCTTTGGAAAGCCGGTAGAGGCCGAAGGCAATTTCGTATACGCCATGTTCACCGAGAGCGGGTCAGTCTTCACGCTGGATGCCGGCCTTCTTGAGCAATGCCATTTGCCGGTTGACGATCTGCGCAGCCGTACGCTGGTGCGGCTTGACCCGGGACGCGTTCGCTTCCTGGCCGTGCAACAGGGCGACAGAAAGCTAACACTTGGTCATACCCCGGATGCGGGCTGGTCGATCCTCGAGCCGATTCAGTGGTCGGCTGACCGCGAAATCGTGGCGGATGTGCTGCGTACGCTCACAGGAGCCAGGATCCAGTCATTCGTCGATACACCGGCCACGAATCCACCCGCGTCTACAGACGATACGGCTTTGCGCCTGACACTGGACACCGTTTACCCGCCACAGGCGGCCAACGCCGACGAGCCGGGGGCCAAGATGGACCACACTGCAGGGCGTTGCGAACTGGTAGCTGTCGAGAATGGCGCAGACGACCAGATGCTCGTGCAAGTTGCAGGCCGCCCCGGCCGGTTCCGCGTGGCGCGCGATGCCCTTGTGCTTCTGCCTGAGGCCGCGGCGCTGCCATTTGCCTTCTTCGACCGGACGGTTCTGGCTGTGCCGCCGGACAGCGTGCAGCGCGTCGTTATGAAGCGCGCAGATGTCGAGCAGATCCTTGAGCGCGGTGCGGACGGGACGTGGGCGGCGCCCGGGGGAGTGGAAGGACGGCCAGATGCGCAGGTGCTGTCGGACATACTCTTCCGTGTGTCAAATCTTCGGGCGGTACGCGTGGCGGATCAGCATCCCAAGGATCTGGCAGTGTATGGCCTCGACGAGACTGAGACGTCACTCACAGTCGGTCTCACAGACAGCGATGCGATTCAGAAGACCATCTTGATCGGCTCGCCCTCGGGAGGCGGAGGGCGATACGCGATGATCCAGGGCCAGGAAGTCGTATTTGTTCTGAGTGAGACCGTGGCGAACGGTCTGCTGCGCGATCTCGTGGCCGTGTCGGAAGAAGCCAAAGATGAGCCGTAAGCGCCCTTTCTCGGTGCAACACCTCCTGCGGTATGCCGTGCAAGGTACCGCACTGGGCCTGGTAGTCACCGCGCTCATCATGCTGTTCACATCTGACCGCGAGACGTTCGCACAGCTTCGCGACTTTCCGCTCTACTTCCTCCCGCTCATGCTGGCCATGGTCTGTGTGGCGTGGATCTGTGCAGGAACGCGTCTTTGGCTGATCTCGCGGTCCATGGGTTACGGGTTCCGCTACCGCGACATGCTGACCATGGGGCTGGCTTCCGAGTTCGGCGTCTCGGCTTCGCCGGCGGGAGTGGGCGGTGCGGCGGTGCGCATGGGGTATCTTCATCGCGCGGGCGTGCCGATGCATTCGGCGCTTACGATCTTCGCGGCCGACTCGGTGCTCGACACAATCTTCTTCTTTCTACTGAGCCCCATCACGATTGTGATCATGGCGCGTGACCCGACCTGGTGGGGCATTGCACGAGGTGGGCTGAAGCTGGGGCCGGAAACACTGGTGGCGTTGGCCGGAATGGTCCTGGCGATCCTGCTGATCGTCAGGTTCTGGTCGGTCATCATGCGTTCGATCAACCGCTTGGTTGTACGCGTCCCCGGCAGCGCACGTTTCCGTCTGCCTGCAAGGTGGCGTCACCTTCAGCACATGGTGAAGCGAACCGTACACCGGGCTTGGACAGGCACCCATTTCCTTGTTCGGTCTCGGCGATGGGTATTGCTGGCCAGCCTGGCATTGTCCGGTACGCAGTGGGTCTGCCGTTACGGCATTCTGCCACTCATTCTGTTGGCGTTCCACGCAGCCCGCAATCCCGTACCGCTTCTGCTGCTTCAGGGATTCTTCTTCGCCGTAGCCCTGGTGCTTGTCCTGCCCGGTGGCGGCGGTGGTATCGAGCTGCTGACTACAGCGATTCTGCGCTACTTCGTTCCCATGAATCTTGTGGGGGCGGTGGTACTCCTCTGGCGGCTGTTCACATACCACCTCTACCTCTTGGTGGGGGGTATTGTGTTTGCGCGGACCTGTCACCGCCGTATGCCGCTGACAATCCTCGAGAACCATCACGGCGACCTGATGGCGCACATGGACCGGGTGCATGGCTAGTAGTGCCCGGCCCGCCCGGAGGTCGGGCCCTACCCAGCGCTTGAATGCGCCAGACGGCCGCGAATCGACGCGAGGTACAGACTTCAGTACGCCTGCTGTACGAAATGCTTGAGGATGTAGTCCATGGACTCTTCGAGGCTGGGCAGGATCTTGGTGCAGAACTTCACCATCCAGGGATTGCACTCCTTGAACTCGAAGGGGCTGAATCCGACGACGAATTTCTGCAGGTCATGTGAGGCGTAGAAGACCTCCATGGAGGTGCCGATCGACGGCTTGTTGTAGTTGACCAGCACGATGTCGGCATCGCGCACATCCTGCAGGTCAAACTCGACAATCTCGTTGGCGCTGTCGACTTCGCGATCCTTGAAATTGCGGCGCATGGGGTCGAGCATGACGAAACGGCGGCCAAGTACTTCATGGGCGAGCCGACGCCATTCGCGGGCCGTACCTTCGTGTTCATCCATAATGGGGCCGCACAGGTAGATTCTTGGCATATTTGCATTCATGGCCGCTCTTCTCACTCCTCCAAGGCCCCGCACAGCGACAGCAGGAAATCCCGATTGTCTGCGGAGGCATAACGCATCGTGCCTCCCATTCTGCTAAAGGTCTTGCAGTATCGCAAATAATAGGCCGGGTTGTCCATCGGCGGCTCGCCCTCGGTTCCCCAGTCCCATGTTGCTGCTGCCAGATCCACGACGCCGATGAAATGATCGTCGATATGCTCACCCACCTGGTGTTCCACGTTCTGAGCCATGGAAAGGGCCTTCTCGAAGATCATGGGTGACATCACGGCGGAACCGACAGAAAGATAGACGCCGCCCCCAATTCGCGTGATGGAATCGGCGAAGCGGAGGTAGTCGCGCTGGGCCGTTCGGCCGATTGCCGGGCCGTGGTTCATGGGGTGGTTATAGATGATGTCGTGGCCGAACATCGGGTGGCCCGTAAACGGGATGCCCAGTCGGAACGCAGCGGCTTGAGCGCTGAACTGCTTGAACGGGTGAGGAATCTCGAGGCGCCCGGGAGCGAGATCGAAGTCCCGCACGGCGGCCAACAAGTCCGCCGCAGCCGCAGCGCGCTCCGGATCTTCCTTCGCGGCTGCTGCCGCCACACACAGATCGTCAGCAGCGGGAATGTCGAGTCCGCCAGTCTCGATCATGGCGCCGACGGACTCACCGTAACCGCGTCCCTCCCACGCTCCGATCCGCAAAGCAAGGTTGATGTAGCGCCCCGTCTCTTCCCAGATGCCGAACTGACCGGCCGCGACATTGGCGCGCACATCCTCACTGGTCTCGCCTTGGAAGGCGAACTCCCAGTCATGAATAATGCCGGCTCCGTTTGTGGCCAGATGGGTAACCCAGCCCTGTTCCATCAGACTAACGAGAACGGAACCAAGGCCGTTCTTGATCGTGTGAGCCCCAAACGCCAGGATCACCGACCGATTGCCATCGCGAGCGGCGCGAATCCGGTCAGCAGTTTCGCGGACGACGTCAGCAGCCTCTTGGGAAAGCGCGCGCGGGCTTGCACCGACAGGAACGAGATCGCTTTCGATGCTCAGCTTGTTCTTTCGCTCCGAGAGGGCAAGCACATGGAGACGATGGCGGTCGAATTCAGAATACGGCATGGGTATCGGACGTCCCTTCGTTTTGGATCATGATGGGACGTCCGAAACAGGAATACAAGCGCGATCAGAAAGAGGGCTTATCCCTTGACCGTGCCGTCTACGCCGACGATGACTTCTTCGAAGGCAAGATCGGTACGGCCGCTCTCCGCCACGGCTTGCTCCACAATCTGAGTCAGGCCGCCACAGCAGGGCACTTCCATACGCAGGACGATAACTTTGGGGATGGTCTTGTCCTGGAGAACAGCCGCCAGCTTGCCGACATAGGGTTCCGTCCTATCCAGTTTGGGGCAGGCGACTACCACGCCACGCCCGCGGATGTAGCGCCAGTGCGTATCCGCCGAGGCGATCGGCGCACACGTGCTGAGCACCACCAACTCCTTGTTCATGAAGAACGGTGCCCCCGGAGAGACCAGGTGAAGCTGAACCGGCCACTGCTGCAGATCCGACTTCACGACTTGGCCGGGCAGGTCGCTTCCTGTGGCTGTTGGTTTAGCTGCTGTCTCAGCGCTGGCCATACGCATCCGTGTGCCGGGGCATCCTCCTCCGCCAGCATGCGGTAGGGGTGGGGGCGTTTCGGGCTTCTTCGCATGGCGTTCCGCCGCAGCGCGCATCCGGTCCACTGCAGCTTGACCGCTGCTCTCCAGCAAGTGTTCCTCGACGGCCTCCGGGTCAAACGCATCGCACTCACGCTCTTCAATGGTCAGGGCTCCGGTGGGACAGTCGCCGATACAATCGCCGAAACCGTCGCACAGCAGATCCTTTACGATCTTTGCCTTGCCATCTACCAGTTCCAGGGCGCCTTCGGCGCAGGCCGTGATGCAGTTGCCACAGCCGTTGCACAGATCTTCGTCAATCTTGATAATCTTGCGCTTCATTGTCTTCTCTCCCTCTGCTGCTGTCTTCATCTCGGTCCGCTCGGAGAGCGGACCCTACCTGATCGGCGGCTCGGCCTCATCGCCCGTGAGGTAGGGCCCGCTCTCCGAGCGGGCCGCAACCTTATCAGTTCATCGGTTCATTCTACCCGAGAATGGCCTTCAGGTCGTCCTCAGCCGTTCCTATCGGCTTGATGCCGAACGTGTCCACGAGCACCTGGAGCACCGTCGGCGTCACAAAAGCCGGCAGGCTTGGGCCCAGGCGAATATCTTTGATCCCCAAGTGGAGCAAGGTCAACAGGATACAGACCGCTTTCTGTTCATACCATGATAGTACCAACGAGAGCGGCAGACTGTTGACATCCGTATCAAACGCATCGGCCAGGGCCACCGCAATCTGAATCGCCGAATACGCATCATTGCACTGACCGCAATCCAACAGGCGCGGTATGCCGCCGATATCGCCGAAGTCGAGCTTGTTAAAGCGGAACTTCCCACAGGCCAGTGTCAGGATCACGCAATCCTCCGGCACGGCCTCGGCCAGTTCGGTATAGTAGTTGCGACCGCTCTTTGCGCCGTCACAGCCGCCGATCAGGAAGAAATGGCGGATATCGCCGCTCTTCACCGCGTCAATCACCGTGTCGGCTACGCCCATCACAGCGTTATGGGCGAACCCGACCGTGATCGTCTTGTCCGACCCGTCTTTGCTGAAGCCATCGGTTTCGAGTGCGGCCTCGATCACCGGTGCAAAGTCGCCGTCGCCCACATGCGTCACGCCCGGCCATGCCACCAGCCCGCTCGTGAAGATACGGTCCTTGTAGGTGTCATGCGGATTCTGGATGCAGTTGGTCGTCATCAGAATTGCGCCCGGGAAGGCATCGAATTCCCGCTGCTGGTCTTGCCATGCACCGCCGTAGTTCCCCACGAGGTGCGGATATTTCTTGAGTTCCGGATAGCCGTGCGCCGGGAGCATCTCGCCGTGCGTGTAGATGTTGATACCCTTGCCCTCGGTCTGCTTGAGCAGCAGGTCGAGATCCTTTAGATCGTGACCCGATACGAGAATGGCTTTGCCCTTCACCGGCTCTACGCGAACAGCGGTGGGTTCGGGATTGCCGTAGGCACCCGTGTTGGCGTGGTCGAGCAGTTCCATAACCCGCAGGTTGATCTCGCCGCAGCGCAGGTTCATTGCCAGCAAGTCATCGACCGTCAGGTCGTCGCGGGTAAGGAAGTCGAGCGCTTCGTGGAAGAACATGTAGACGGCCCGGTCCTCCTTGCCGAGGATGTAGGCGTGGTCGGCGTAGGCCGCCGTGCCCTTGAGCCCATAGGTGAGTAACTCGATAAGTGCCGTGATGTCTTCGCCCAACGTTTCCTTGCGCACCAGAACGCCAACTTCCTGGCCCTCCGTCACCAGGCCCTCAAGGTCGGACGCGGGCTGCCACACGGCGGGCCCGGAAAGCTCCTCCTCGATGTTACCGGCCTTCATGGCGGCGTCGTGGTACATCGCACGGGCGTTGTCCTTTACCTGGGCCGCTTTGCGCAACAAATCAACCAGACGGTCCGCATCGAAGTTAACGTTCGTCACCGTGGTGAAGAGCGCCTCCGTGACAAACAGATCGACGTCATGGTCATGCACGCCGAGCTTGCCGGCACGATAGGCGTACTGCGAAATTCCTTTTGCCGCGTGGACCAGGAGATCCTGGAGCGCGGCTACATCGGGATCTTTTCCGCACACCCCGAACTTCGTGCACCCTTCGCCCTTTGCACTCTGCTCACACTGATAACAGAACATACTCATCTCTTCTCTCCTGCTGTGTAGTTTGGTTTTCTCTTCAACAACGCGGCTATCATGACACGCGGCTGAACAGCTAACCTTGACGCGGATCAAGAAACAGTGTTTTTTCTTCATCTGTCATGGATGCCAACCACCTACAGGTAGAAACGCTGCTCAGGCGGGCGGAGTTCTTTGCGGGATTGCCGGACTCAGGCTACCGCGCCCTGTCGCAGGTGGCACGCGTCGAGGATCATGCCAAGCGAGAGATCGTGTTCCACGAGGGGCAAAGCGGCGCGTGTATGTATCTCGTTGCCGAGGGGAAGGTGCAGCTCTACAGGACCAGTCCGGATGGACGGGATGTGACAATCCGGGTGATTGGCGCCAACGAGGTGTTTGCCGAAGTGATCCTGTTCGAGAGCAGTGTCTACCCCGTCACGGCCGAGTGCATTGCAGGCACTCGTCTCGTGACGCTGCCGCGCACCGAGATTCATCGCCTGCTCGGAGACGCCGATTTCCGCGCTGGTTTTATCGGGCACCTCATGAACAAGATGCGTTACCTCACCGGCCGCATTCGCGAGTTGACGCTGCACGACGTCGAGACGCGATTCTTCGCGTTCCTCGATGAACACTACGGCGATGCCGCCGAGGTCGAATTGGATATTTCGAAGAAAGATCTCGCCGCCGCCATCAGCACCACGCCCGAATCGCTATCGCGCCTCATCAACCGCCTCAGCCACGAAGGCGCGATCGAGTGGACGGGGCGGAAGCTGAGGCGACTCCAGTAAGAGCAGAAGCCGCGATAGCTGTCCCTTTACTTGGTGCGACTCGCATTCTTGGCCTGAAGGGCATCTTCGATGAGTTTTCTGGCCATCCAGGCCAGCGTTCTCTCGTCTTGCTCTGCCAACGACTGAATAGCTGAGTGCATCCTCTCGTCGACTCGAATCGTGATGATGACATTCTTCTTCATGGAGTGATAAAGACAGTTTCGCTCGTTGACATTCAACGAATACTATGTATTCTACGAATTCATCATGATCCGCATCTGACGAGAGAAAGGGCGTGCGCCAGGCCTCTGGCGTTTGAGACGTGACTGATGACAGATGCCATCCAGGCATAGGGAAATTCCCTTAGGGGAAATCCCGTAAGCCTAAAGGCGGATAGACGTGGTGGCGGAGGCAAAGCTACAGTCCAGCCTGAAGATGGGCTTGCGGGAAGATGGTGAGGGGAACGGCTGTCATGGTTATGGACACACAGAGGAAGTACGTCTGCACGAAATGCGGTCATCGGGCTCAGTGGAAAAGTTTTGGTTTGTTCGTTCGCTGTCCAGAATGCGAAAGCGATGCGATTGCATGTGCAGAGATTTGGGACCGATTCGGCCCCGGATCGGCCAGGAAGGGCGAGCAGGAGCGAACAGACAGAGTCGAGAGGTAACCAACCAAACAGACTGAGGCATGCGCCTGCGGTGACCCGCCTGGGTCACAGCCGTGGAGCTCGGACAGGGGGATATAGGAGTCTTCTCTGATTTCCCCGAGTGCCACGTCCGCGATACTTGCGGCGACCCGTGGGCGAATGTCTCACTAAGGAAGATCCAGAGAGGGGGGCATACCATGATAGGCATGAGAGAACTCGCGCTGCTGGCCATGCTGTCGGTCACAGTTGCCACTGTTCACGGCGGCAACATCGTCTACAGTTACGACTCCGTTAACAGGCTCATCTCGGCGACCTATAACACAACCGGTAGCGTGGCAACTTTCGGGTTCAATGCGGCGGGTTCTGTTGTTTACGAGGGGAGTATTCGGGATACCGACGGGGACGATATGCCAGACCAGTGGGAAATCGCCATGTTCGGCAGCATAACCGTCAGCGACGGGACCGGCGACTATGACGGCGACGGGATGTCGGACGCGTTCGAGTACATAACAGGCACGGACCCGGATAACGCCTCGTCCTACTTCTCGTTCAAATCAAACGGCGGTCTGTCCACCAGCCCCGGAACCAACGTTCTGGACTGGGCCAGCGCCAGCAACCGCACGTATCGCCTCGAATGGGCGACCAATCTGCTCGCGACCACCGATGTATTCACAACGCTTGCAACAGGCATCGCGGCTACCCCGCCGACCAATACGTATACCCACATTGTAACCAATTCAGTGAATTTCTATCGCATCACACAGGAGGACGAATAATGCAGTGCATTCTAAAGACAACACTGACCATCGCCATGCTCCTCCTGAGCTTCAACGCCACACTCCACGCCCAATGGGAGGAAGACCCCGAGCCGCCCGACGTGCCCGACATGCCCGCCGGTGGATCGACCAACAACGTCCTGCTCAGCACATCCGAGGGCACAACTGTCACCACGAACGAGACGGCCATTACGCCCGAGCTGTCCGCGCTGGCGCGCTCATTGAAGCACGACCCCGCCTTGATCTACGAGTATGTGAAGAACCGCATCGACTACCTGCCCATCTTCTCGCTCAATATGGGAGCGCACGGCTGCTACGTAGCCCAGAAGGGAACCGAGTACGACATCAACGCACTGCTGATCGCACTCCTGCGCGAATCGGGCTATACCTGCCGGTACGGCTATGGGGCCGTACGCTATGCCCGTAGCGATCTCAGAGAATGGATATCCACCAAAGACTCCTGGATGGACAACTACCTCCGCCGCTGGGGTGGGTACTCCGGCGATGTCACCGGCGAATCGTCCAATGTCTACGCCTACCGACTCTGGACCGAAGTGAAGATAGATGACGACTGGTGCAGACTCGATCCCTGCATGAAGCGCTACCGCCGCGACAAGATCGACATTGCCTCCGCAATGAACCACAGCGCAACCAACCTGAGAAACACCGCCCTACAGGGGGCAACAACAGGCACCGCCGACGTGGGCGACCTGAACAGGAGCGGTCTGCGCGACGCCCTCGATACCTATACCACCAATCTACTCTCCTACCTCGAAACACATCTTCCCAACAGCGGAGTCGATGAGATATTCGGCCTTCCACGCATCGTCCCTGAAACGATTACCTCACTCAGTACCAATCTGCCCGTGGCCTATTGGATCGATCCCCTCACGGCGGAGTCATTCGATCACCTCGCCGAGAGCAACATGTCAACCTTCCGGGTGAGGATCGGCACAATCGATCATACCTTCGACGCCTATGAACTGGCCGACCAGGCGCTGACGCTCACGTTCGATGCCCAGAACGCACCCGTTCTGAGTCTGGGAGGAGAAACCGTAACCAGCGGCTCGGCGCTTTCTTCCGGTAACAACGATCTTCAGCTCGATGTCCACGTCGCCCGAGATCCCCAGTGGGCCGACCAGACCCGCTATGACCGAAGCCGGACGTGTTCGGTTCATACCGATGGCGCCTACAGCCTGATGCACGCATTCAACAGCTCGGGTGCAGGGAATGTCAGGGCAGCGGCACGTCGCCTGGCGGATGCCGTCGACAGCGGAGATGAGAGAGAGAAGGAACTGGCCACGCTTGAACTGATGAACATGTCCTACGTCCATCAACGCGACCGCAACTCCGAGATTATAGGGCCAATATGGAATGTAACGCAGTTCAGGTTGTACAAGTTCGGGGTTGTGGGAACGGAGGACAGCATGGTTGTCGACCTGCCCGGTGGCCGGTCGGCCACGCAGGCTCATACGAACGGTATCGTCACAGCCGACCCGACCAAGACCGCTTCCTTGATGGCCAGTATGCTTGAACAAGGAGTGATTGAGCAGTACCAACAGGTTGACAGTGTTTCAACTGTCGGATTGCTCGATCTGAATATAGACGACGGCGGACGGACCTTTCTGGCCACCACCTCGACATGGAGTTACGTCAAGAGTCAGATCGAGACAAACTACTCCGCCTCGCTGATAACACAGATAGATACCGATCTGCAGAGCACGAATGCTGTCTACGTGCTGCCCGAAAGCGACGAACTGACGCGCAACGATTGGACGGGTGTCGGCTACGTGCGGATGCTCAACACATCGATGTCGATGACCATCAGCGGGGGGCTGAGCGGTGGATACGGAACGGTATTGGCTTCGCTGGATGAAGAGCTCGGATTGTATCTTGCGGCCCTGGGCTCCGGCAACACCTCCGGTACTATCGACACCACGGGTGCCGATCCCGTCTCCCTTACCAGCGGGGCCTACCTCCTCGATAGAGACGACCTGATCCTGGCAAACGGCAAAGCGCCACGGGGGCTGAGCTTCAGCCGCCACTACCGCAGCACCGGCAACCGCAATACGGGCGTACTCGGGCACGGCTGGCGGCACAGCTACCAGGGCAGCGCCCGTGAGACCACACGTCCGGGTCTGGGCTGGGGGGAGCGTACGCCCGCCGACGTTGTTGCGCAGGTCGTGCAGCATACCGTAATCAAAGACCTGCTGGAGGGGGACCGCGACGCCACCGATTGGGCTATGGCCGCCGTGGTTACGAAATGGGCCATGGACCAGCTCACGCAGAACTGTGTCACCATCGAGATCGGTAATCGGGTATGGGACTTCACCCGCCAGCCCGACGGCAGCTACAGTGCGCCTCCGGGAGTGACCGAGTCCCTTATCCTGACAAATAACGCCTACCGCCTTGTCGAGCGCTTCGGGACGGAATACCGGTTCAACACGAACGGACTCTTGACTTCCATCGTGGACAACGATGCGAATGCCCTGAGTCTCACATACGATAGCGCCACGAACCTGACAACCGTCACCGACTCCTACAGCCGCGCGCTCACCTTCAACTATGACAGCGGCTTCCTGACCAACGTCACCGACGGAACCGGCAGGAGCATTTCCTTTGGCTACAGCGCCACCAATCTGACCAGCTTTACGGATGCCGAAGGCCATGAGTGGAGCTACGGGTACGATGGCGAGAACAGGATGGACTCCATGACCGATCCACTATCCACGGTCATTCTCAGCAATGTCTATAACGCCGTCGGCCACGTCGTCACGCAATACAACGGCGCAGCCTCAGAGTGGGTGTTCTACTGCGGCGACTACCGAGGCGCGGAAGTCGATCCTCTGGCAGGGGAGACCGCCCACTGGTTCGACCGCGACGGCAGGAACCTCGGTACGCAGGATGCGGTCAGTAACCGCACCTACCGCTTCTACGATGCGCAGGGGCATGTCGTGAGCAACATCGACGGCAGAGGCCAAGTGACCGTCCTTCAGTGGGACGGCAACCATAACACGACCTGCAGGATCGACAAAGCAGGCAATCCGTGGAAACAGGAATTCGACGAGCAACACCGGCTTGTGAAGGCCATCGACCCGCTCGGGAACATAACCCGCTTCGGGTACGATGCGAACCACCATCTCACGAACACGGTCGATGCTCTCTCGAACAGCATTGCCCGGACCTATTACACGACCGGGAATGACAAGGGCCTGTTGCACACCGTGACCGATCCAAACGACAACCTCACGACGTACACCTACACGTCGGGCAGCTACGGCATGCCCGAGACCATCACACGCACGGACGGCGGTACCGTCACGAACACATGGAACGAGAGAGGTGACCTGCTCGTGAGCAAGGATGCTCTCGGCAACCCCACCACGCGAACGTATGACAAACGCCGACTGCTGATTTCGGTGACGGACGCACTCAGCAACAGCGTCAGCAACCAGTACAACGTCGTCGGCCTGAGAACGAAGGTCCTCGACAAGCTTAACCGTGAGACCGTGACAACCTGGACGCCGACCTACAAGGTGTCCACCGTGACTTATCCCGACTCCAGTGTGGTGAGCAACGCCTACGACTCGCGCGACCTGCTGGTCGCGGTGAAGGATGGTCGCGGCTTCGTCACAAGTAACCTCTATGACGCCGCCCGCCGCCGGATCGGGGTAATCGATCCACTCACCAACAGCGTGACCTTTGCGCTGAACGAGAATGGGGAAGTAACCGCCCGGACGAATGCCACCGGCCACATCACCCACTACGAGCGGGATGCGCTCGGACGCGTCACGAACGAGTGGGACAGTGTCGGCGGTCAGGTCCGGGAGAATATCTCCGTCTTCGATAACGCCGGTAGACTCATTGCTGTAACGAACGCGTTGGATCAGGGCACGCAGTATGTGCTCGACGGTCTCGGCAGGCGGATCGAGACGATCCGTGCCGATGGCGAGAGCGAATACTTCGTCTATGATCAGGCAGGCAACCTGTTGGCGTTTACGAACGGTGCCGGAGAAGCCGCGATGCAGTATGCGTATGACGGACAGAACAGAGTTACCAACGAAGTCAATGCGCTCGGGCATTCCCGGAGCTTCGCGTTCGATGCAGCGGGGAACCGCACGAAGCGGATCGATGCCGACGGTAACGAGACGGAATACTTTTTTGACGGGATGAACAGGATCTACAGGATTGAGTATCCGAACTCAAGCGAAGCGCGATTCGAGTATGCCCCGTGGGGCGGGCTAACGCTTGCTTCCAATATCACGGCGGTAGTAACCTACGGTCATGACGCCATGAATCGAGTTGTCTCCATAACATCGGAAGTTGCCTCCGCGACCTCCGTGGTGAACTACGGGTACGATTACAACGGCAACCGCACCGCCCTGGAGTACCCCGGCGGTACGGATGTGGCGTTTCAGTACGACGATGCCAACCGGCTCTCCGGGATTACCGGCGATCTTGGCGCTTATGGTTTCGATTGGGACGCCGCCGGTAGACTCACGGACATCGAGTACCCGAACGGCGTGGATGCCGTTTACGCCCACGATGTCGCCGGACAGCTCACGAACTTCAGCTATGCGGGCGCGACAACATTCGTCGAGCGCGGCATCACGCGCGATCTGCTGGGGCGGAAGAGCGTGGAGAGCATCGAGGCGGGGCTGGAGGTCATACCCCCGGACACGCATCAGTTCCATCACAGTGACGAGGCGGACCGGCTCTATCATGTGTCCCGGATGGACACCTACGAGTATCCCGAAGCGTGGCGCGATCTGAGGCCGGGGTATTCTCAGGACGGCAACGTCACGAACATCGTCGAGGGCTACAATGGGCAGAGCCTGACGCATACGCTGAGCTGGGATTACGGCAGCAGGCTGACGGCGTATAGTGGGGAGCTTTCCACGAATATGTGGGTGGGCACGCCGCCTGTTCCCGGCTCGCGCTATTTCGGGTACGACGCCCGGGGCAATCGTGTCTGGAGGTCTGTCACGGGCAACACCTCGCCCGTTCATGTTTTGGATCATGCTGCTTCGCTGGCAAACGTGCTGGCGGAGTCGAAGAGTGACGGCACCGTGCTGCGCGTCTATCTCTGGGCTCCGGGCGTTGGCCTGCTCGCGCACAAGGATGTGAGCGGCAGCGGAACGAACCGCTACTACCATGCTGACGAGCTGGGCAGCACGCTGGCGATCACAGACGGCTCGGGTAGTGTGAGCGATGAGTTCTGCTACGCGCCTTACGGTGAACTGATCGGCAGGACGGGGAGCACGGTGACGCCTTATACGTTCGTTGGGCGGTATGGGGTGTATTGGGAGGACGGCCCGCTCTACCACATGAAAGCGCGGTATTATCATGCGGGGTTGAAGCGGTTCCTCTCCAAAGACCCGTTGGGCGTTCGAGGGCTTCTCGCACGACAGAAGATGGCGAACCTATATGCCTACGCAGCAGGGAACCCGCTGTTCTGGATTGATGTTCTCGGGTTGTGCGAAGATGGCATGGCATATATTCAAGGCTATATAGACGGCCTTCAGGATGCAGGATGGAATTTGTCCGATGTCTTGGATGTCATTAATGACAATGATCTTCGCATCGTCGATCCTGACGGTACATATGTCTTTGATGGTCAGGCATACCAAGCCGACCAGATGGGTAACATAGGCCCCGGCTACGCTGTGTCCGAAATCTATGGTCCAGCGGCAAGCGCATTTTCAATGATTATGGCCGAAATCGTCTACAACTCGTCTCGCGAGGGCAATGACATAGAAACGGTCCTTCAGGATGCACTGGGCAGTTTCTACTACAACGGCATAGGTATTGGAGCACAGATGAACGATGCTTTGGATGAGACCATGGACTATGTTGGTTCCTCACAGTTCTTTCTGGATAGCACTCCACCATAGGACCAAGATCAGAGCAACACTGACAGTGTCCCAAGTTGAAAGATGAATACAATGAAGCGACGATGGGTTCTTCTGCTGGTTCTGATTTTACTTCCTTTCGCAGCTCTCACAGCGTTTAAGGTTGTTCAGCAGAGGGCAGTCCGAGCATGGGTAAACGATTCCAGATGTCTAGATCATGCTGAACTGGTGGAAGCATGCAGAGAAATGATCGACAAACGACAGATGTATCGAAATGACAATGCACACTGGCCAGCGCACTACAGTGATATGGTCATCATTGATGAGCGAGTAGCGCCGTACAGCGATAAAATTCCTTCGGCGGTTCGAGAACTCACCCCCAGAAGCATTATGATAGACAACGAGTATGTCTTGTTGGATCTTCGAGACAAGATTCCGTTCACACGGCTCTGTATTCTCGGGTTCAAAGAAGGTGTACGCGAATTCGGGACATTCAAATATGTTGACGGTCTCTGGTTCTGGAACGGACATCGCAGAGAAGATCTCGGTCCGAGTTCTGCTATGCGCCGTATGGGGAGTTGATCGGCAGGACTGGCTCGACGGATACGCCGTATACGTTTGTGGGACGGTATGGCGTGTATTGGGAAGACGGTCCGCTCTATCACATGAAGCATCGTTATTACCATGTGGGTCTCAAGCGGTGGCTGTGCGCTGATCCGATTGGGTTAAGGGGTGGGCCGAATCTGTATGCTTACGTGCGAGGTAATCCCTTGGCTTGGATCGACCCCTTTGGTCTACAGGCGAACATGCTGCCAGGTGCTGCGGAAGGTTTTGCCGAGGCGCTTGCGAATGCACTGGAAGCGTTCTCGAATTGGGGTGCTGATCAACTAGAACCAACACCAACACCATTGGAAGAGTACCTACAAGAGGTAGACAACATTGCTGCAAATACTCCGGCGGGGCAAGAGGTTACTATAGTAATAGAAATCGATGGTTTTGTGGAGCCTTGGGATGGAAACGCGAGCCTGACAGCTCAGCATTCCACTCTGATGGAATACACCGTAACAGTTACGGGCACACAGCAGTCTGCTCTACCCGACCCCGAGGACGAAGCAACTCCATCACAATCCACCCCCGCACCATTCAAGCCATAGAAGACGAAAGGAGCTGAGAAATCATGAATAGGATTCTACGGCGCGCAGCGAGCAACCTGCAGCTCAGCACTCTCTTGCTTCTTCTGTGCATGATGGAAGGATGCTCATGTCAAG
>CAYFPQ010000003.1:0-68598 GCA_964345005.1 uncultured Victivallales bacterium
AAAAGACTTATCGGGAAACGGTTGCAGAGCATCCAACCGGATTTTGCGGCAATAGAGAGATCACGTTCCTATTCCTTTGTCAATGGGCACATTTTTGTATCATCGCAATCGAGCCGAAACAATTTTGATGCCATTCACCCCTTGCTGGGCCCTCCCTCGATTCTTGCACTTGTCCAGTCGTTGGGGCACAGTACGGAGCTGATAACGGAGACAACAGAGATGCACTGGGATACAGATGACCTGAGGATCGCCGCACTCAACCCGCTGATCCCGCCGGCAATTCTGATGGAGGAATCACCCGTCAGCGACAAAGGATCCGAAACCGTTGCCGTTACGCGACAGGCCATAAGCTCCTGTCTCCGGGGTGAAGCCCAGCGATTGGTTGTCGTGGTGGGCCCCTGCTCCATCCACGATCCCAAAGCGGCGCTGGAGTACGCCGGGCTTCTGAAGGAACAGGCCGAGAGATTTGCAGCCACGCTTCTCGTCATCATGCGGGTCTACTTCGAGAAACCGCGTACAAGCGTTGGATGGAAGGGATTGATTAACGATCCATCTATCGATGGCAGCTTCAAGATCAACAAGGGGCTCCGGACAGCGCGTGGCCTCCTCTGCGAACTGGCCGACATGGGCTTACCTGCCGGCTGCGAGTTTCTCGACACCATCATGCCGCAGTTCCTGGCCGATCTTGTGAGTTGGGGTGCCATCGGGGCACGCACCACGGAGAGCCAGGTTCACCGTGAGCTGGCATCGGGCATGTCCTGTCCCGTTGGCTTCAAGAACGCGACGAATGGAAACGTACAGGTCGCGGTTGACGCGATCGAGGCGGCACGCCATCCGCACCACTTCCTTTCGGTAACCAAGCAGAGCGTGGCGGCGATCGTCTCTACTCGCGGCAACGAGGACTGCCACGTGATCATGCGCGGCAGCAATGACGGCCCGAACTACGATGCAGAGAGCCTTGCCTCTGCATCATCCCTACTGAAGACGAGCGGGCTTCACCCCCGCCTGATGGTCGACTGCAGCCACGGTAACAGCGCGAAGGATGCGACCAATCAGCTTGCTGTGGGGGCCGCACTGGCCGAGCGCATCGCGGCGGGCGACCCCACGGTGTTCGGCGTCATGATCGAAAGCAATCTCGTGGAAGGACGCCAGGAACCGGCTCAGGGGCAGTCCCTGCTGTACGGACAGAGCATCACCGATGCATGTCTTGGATGGGAAGACACCGTCGCCCTTCTGGAAACACTCGCGCAAGCCGCGGGTCAGCGAGACTAGAAGTCCCACGTAATGCCGAGCCGGAACAGCCAGCTATCCATGTCGACAGTCTCGCGCTGAGGCCTGTAGCTGCGTGGGCGCAGATAGTTGAGCCGGGCACCGGCTTCGAGGCTGAGATTATCCCCCACGGGCACGAGCAACCCAAACGTGTAGAAGAGCGACAGCTTGTCGCCCACGTTCATGTCATCGAAATTAATGATACTGTAGCCTCCGCCAACACCGGCGTAGGGCGAAATGGAGTTCAGCTGCCACTGGACGAGGAAAGCAGCCTCCAACTGGGTGCTGCTGTAAGACCCCTTGTACTGCTCTTCATCGATCATGAGGTCGTAGTCACCGGAGATACGGCTGACCCCCACGTAGGTGGCCAGCATGTCCGAGATGTCGAACATGTGGGAGACGTATCCCCCGACACCATCATCCATGTCACCGATAGGCGACAATACGCCAATACCAGCACCAACCCGATGTCCTTGCGCCATAACCGGGGAAACCACCATGGCGAACGCAATCGCGATCAAAACAGCTACGGATACCTTGTGCATGCTTCTCTCCTCAAGTTCCAGTTCACTCCACGTCACAAAACCGTTGGCAGCAGACTACCGACTGCACCCCGTGAGCGCAAACAGGAAAATCGGCCCATCACCACGTCAGTCCGTTTCCTCCACTGTCAAGACTGCGCAAGAAGAGGAGGCATTGGACATTCAAGCGCATCTGCCACGGCCCGGATGAGCTCGGCCTCTTCGACCGTTATCCGGTTGTCGGATGCCACACAGTGCACACAGGCATCCAGCACATCCTTGCGCAGCGTATGTGTAGCCCCGACCAATGTATCGAGTGCACGGTCAACCGAATCAAGCCCGCACGTATCGAGAGGCGCCAGTTTCAACACCTTACCCAGCCGCACTGCACCAGCCTGGAAGGCGCGATCGGCATCCCCATCCTCGTCCGCCCCCCAGTAGGCCAGACAGGAAAGGAGGGACGTACAGGCGTCCTGCACAGACTCCAACGTCTTGTGATGAATAGCGGTCGAAGGAACCTTCTCGAACACCGGGGCAAGACCCCTACTCAACATGCGACGCAACGCAAACTCGAACAGATCCACCTGCTGATCGGCCAGCACCAAACTGCGGACGTTCTCCGAGAACACGGCGTAATCGTCCGGACTCAGAGCGCGCAGCGCCACCACGCTCATATCCGCCACGGGCAGGCGATACTCGGGTCCCATCTGGTATACGGCGTCACCCAGCGAGTCCATTGCGGCGAGAACGGTCTCTCCTGCATGAGCACGCAGATGCTCCCGCTGTCGGCCGCGCACGTCCTCCTTGCGATCCAACAGCAGCGCATAGACCGTTGCCGTGGCACCAACCGGTGTGCGAACGGCCTCATTAATGGCTGCAGGAAGGTTCTCCAGCAAGTGGTGAGCATAGGTAAGGTGGTCCGCGCCGGGCGCGCCCACGGATGCCACGACCTCATCCGGCTCGACAGCGAAGGACGCCATGCCGCTGACACCCGCCACCTCCGGGGTACCGCCCGAATGCATCTGAGGCGTCTCCGTGTCCACGCCCTGCAACAGTGAGGCATCGATACGGTCGATACGCTCCTCAAGTGGCGGATGCGTTGCCATAAGTCCCATGAGCGAGTTGCGCAATCCATTGGCAAAGAAGAAATGACTGGCCTCTTCCGCGTGCGAGTTCGCGATGCGAGATCCTTCCGACCAACCTCCGATCTTCCTGAGCGCGCCGCCGATTCCCTGTGGGTTGCGCGTGAACTGGACCGCCGACGCATCGGCAAGGAACTCTCGTTGCCGGGACACGGCGCTCTTGATGAGTTTGCCGAAGAAGACACCGATATAGCCGACCGCCATCAGCACCAACCCCAACACCACGATAGGAAGGTTCCCGCTCTCCTTGCTGCTGGAAAAACGACTGCGATGGCGCGCCCCCGCGGTGGCACGTACGATGCCATAGCCAATCAGGGCAATCACAAGAATGCCGTGGAGCACACCGATGAGCCGGATGTTGAGACGCATGTCGCCGTTGAGGATGTGGCTGAACTCGTGCGCCATGACGCCCTGCAGCTCGTCACGCGATAGCTGCTCGATGCTACCTCGCGTAACGCCGATCACAGCGCTTGAGGGCGAAAGTCCGGCCGCAAACGCGTTGATCGAAGCATCCTCCATGAGGAATACCGGAGGAACAGGAACACCGGAGGCGATGGCCATCTCCTCGACCACGTTAAGTACCTTGCGCTGCTGCGGCTTCTTCGTTCCCGGATCGATCAGCTTACCGCCCAACATACGCGCCACGGCTTCGCCGCCGGAGGATAGCTGCGCAACCTTATAAAGCGTACCGATAAGCACCACCGCCAGCGTGCCGCCTATCACCCATAGCGCCAACACGGGGTTCCATAGCTGTGCGACCTCAACACCGTCCCCGGCCCTGGCCTTCGCACCAAGAAACGTGAAGGCGAAGGCAAGGTAGACCCCTACGATAATCAAGGCCACGGCAAGCGCGTAGTACGCCACCAGCAGCGACGTCTTGCGCCGCGCAACATCCTGGCTTTCGAAGAAGTCCATGGCAGACCGAATGCGCTGGCTAGAACTCGACCTTTACGGCTTCACGTTCGGCTTCGGACGAGACCTCGAAGAGCGCGGCCTCACCGAACCCAAGAGCACCGGCAATCAGTACCGTCGGGAAAGTCTCCCGCGCCGTGTTGTAGACCATGACCGCATCGTTGTAGGCTTGGCGGGAAAACGCGATCTTGTTCTCGGTTGAGGTCAGCTCCTCCATAAGCTGCGACATATTCTGGTTAGCTTTCAGATCGGGATAGCTCTCGACCAGGGCGAACAGCTTACCCATGGCGCCGGTCAGGGCCGCCTCGGCGCCCAGGAGCCCGGCCATGGCAGTCGGTTCGCCGGGGGCAGCGGCGGCCTTCTCGTTCGCGGATGCGGCCTGGTTGCGTGCCGCGATAACCGCTTCGAGCGTCTCGCGCTCGTGTTGCATGTAGGCCTTGGCTGTCTCAACCAGGTTGGGCACCAGGTCATAACGCCGTTTGAGTTGCACGTCAATCTGGGCGAAGGCGTTCTTGAAACGGTTCTTGAGCCGGACCAGCTTGTTGTACAAGCCGGCAACGACCAAACCCAAAACCACAACAACGGCAATAACGATGAGTAATGGAAGCATGGCACACTCCTTATGTCAGGAGTCACCATAACGAAAGAGAATGGGGTTCACAACGGCAATCACCGTCGGCCATCATGAATCATTTCGCTGGAAACACGGGCATTGGCAATCACGCCCACCAGCAGGAGAGAGCCGCCTATGCAGCCAACATACAGGGCCGTCTGCCCACTTATGTCGACCAGGCTCAATAGCAGAGCGAAAAGCACGAGAATAAAACCAAGGACACTCGCCGATGCCGCGCCTGCCTGCCTTCGTTCGAGCCTACCCATGGCTAATAGTTTCCTTGTACTTACCTCTACCTTCAACCTAGAGTATACGCCGCAGGATGCGGGCTGGATATAGTGCTTTGGTCCCATGCCGGCAGGGCCGCAGAGGTACACCAGATAAGGGCCCCCGAAAGAGATGCTGAAATCATGGAGTTGTGTGACTGATGGGTGATTCTGCTCCAACCGTGAAAGAGGAAAGATCCGTCTACGTTGTTGATGACGAGGACTCCGTGCGCTCAGGAATGGCCAAGCTGCTTCTTTCTGAGGGATACAACGTCAGAACGTTCGACTCTGCCGAGGCGTTTCTCGACAAGGGCATCGACGACCAGATCGCCTGCGTCGTTCTCGATCTTCAGATGCCCGGCCTGAGCGGATTGGAACTCCAGGAACACCTGCTCCAGGTCGGTCGTGAGTTGCCTATTGTCTTTGTCACGGGGCACGGCGAAATTCCAGACAGCGTGCGCGCTATGAAACAGGGCGCCATCGATTTTCTGTCTAAACCTTTCATCCCCACTGCCCTGCTCGATGCCGTCGCCCAGGCAATCGAGAAAGGCAAGCACCTCAACGCGGAACGTGCCGCTGCCAGGCGAATCCAGGAACGCGTGGACCGCTTGACCCCAAGAGAACATGAAGTCATGCGCCATGTCGTCGCGGGATTGCTCAACAAGCAGATTGCCTCCGCTTTGAGCATCAGCGAGAAGACTATCAAGATCCATCGTGCCCGTGTCATGTCGAAGATGGAAGTCACATCGGTTGCAGACCTCGTTCGTGACACGGAACGCGTCGGGGTAGAGCCAGCCAAACCATCGCTATAGAGCACTGCTCACGGATCGCCGTCTCATGTTTGACCTGAACAACTATCTATCCGAGCGCCGCTCCCAGGTGGAGACAGCCCTCGACCGGTTTCTTCCAGACGCAGACACACAGCCTGGCGTGCTCCACGAGGCAATGCGCTATGCCGTGTTCACCGGAGGGAAGCGGCTACGTCCTATCCTGTGCATGGCTGCGGCGGAAGCGTGTGGTGGTGAAGCCGACGCGGCCCTCCTGCCCGGCTGTGCTGTCGAGGTGCTTCATACCTACACACTGGTGCACGATGACCTGCCGTGCATGGACGACGATGATGAGCGTCGAGGCAAGCCCACCGTGCACGTGGCTTTCGGCGAGACCAACGCGGTCCTGGCTGGCGACGCGTTGCAGGCGCTGGCTTTTGAACTGGTCGGCCGCACGCCATCGACGAACCGGTGGAGCGCATCCGATTTCGTGAAGGAACTCGCCATTGCCGCGGGCAGCAAAGGGGTTGTGGGAGGACAGGTGGCTGACCTTGGAGTGGCCGGACGCAGGCCGTCGACCGAAGAGATCGCCTTTATCCATGAGCACAAGACGGCTGATCTCTTCCGTGCCGCGCTCCGTCTGGGCGCCATGGCCGCCAACGGTTCGGCTGAACGCGTAGAGGCACTGGGTCGCTACGCACTCGCCCTGGGGCTGGCCTTCCAGATCACGGACGACCTTCTGGATGCGCCGACAACTGACACCGCTCCCGCCGAAGCATCCTACCTCAGCGTAGCCGATCAAGCCTCCGCACAGGCGGAAGCCGAAAAGCTGGCAGCCGATGCCATCCAAACGCTCTCCGTGTGCGAGACCGAGGGAGCCCAGCCGCTCGCAGCCATCGCGCGGTATGTTCCCAACCGGACTCACTAGTAGCACAGGTTGCGTTTCACCAAAAAAGTCACTTGACCCTCCGCGCCGATGATGCAAAAAGGGCTGTGAACTGAACAGTCTGCCAGGGAGTATGCGTTATGACAGAGCCAGCGGATGCAAGGTTTACACCAAAGCATGAGTGGGTTCGCGTTGACGGTGACGAGCTAGTTGTTGGTGCCAGCGACTACGTCCCGCACCACCTTTCTGATGTTATCCACGTCGAATTGCCAGAGCCTGACGACCATCACTACGAAGAAGGTGAAGAGCTCTTGGTGCTGGAGTCGCTGGAAGACGCCATGGACTTGCACGCGCCCGTGTCGGGCACCGTTGTCGGCGTCAACCACAAGCTGCACCACAAGCCAGAGCTGATCAACGAAGACCCCTACGGTGCCGGATGGCTGCTGCGAATGCAGCCTGACAACATCAAGGACGTCGAGCACCTGATGGACTACCACGAGTACGAAGTCGGTCTGCCGCCCGATCACGACGAGCATGATTGATACGCACATTCTTATCGGGTCCACCATTGCCGCCTACCTGCTTGGGTCCACTCCCTTCGGCTACATCGTCGCCAAGGCCAAGGGGGTCGATATACGTACCGTGGGCAGCGGCAACATCGGTGCAACCAACGTCTTTCGAAGCGTCAGCAAAGGGTGGGGAATCTTCACCTTTGCCTGTGATTTTCTAAAGGGGCTCTTACCGGTCCTGCTGCTTCCCCTGCTCGCGACTGAACTCGGTTTCACAGGGTCCTCCGATGGGCTGGAGCTGCTCTGCGGCACAGGGGCAATTGCCGGACATAACTGGCCGGTGTTCCTTCGGTTCAAGGGCGGCAAAGGAGTTGCGACGAGTGCCGGTGCCGTTCTGGGAATCGCGCCGGCCGCCGTCGGCCTCGGCCTGGCCGTGTGGGCCGTCTGTTTTGTCCTGCTCCGATATGTCTCACTGGCCTCCATGCTGGCCGCCGTGACCATCGCGATCGGGGCTTGGATCATGGGCCCCGTCCGCAACCAGTCATCCGCGCTGGTCCCGACTGCCATGAGTGTGATGGCTGCTTTGATCGTCCTGCGTCATCACGCCAACATCAGGCGGCTGCTGTCCGGCACCGAGAACCGGTTCACCTCTAAAAGGGACAAGTCGTCATGATGAGTAAACGCGTGACGGTCGTCGGCGACGGTGGGTGGGGAACGGCACTTGCCCTTGTGCTCCATGGCAACGGCCATGATGTAACCGTGTGGGGACCGTTCGATGACGTTATCGACAGGGTAGCCGCTTCGCGGGAGAACGACACCTACCTCCCCGGCATCCCGCTTCCGGAGGGGATTGTCTGGACCGCGGATCGTCGGCAGGCGGCGCGAGACTGCGAGATCGCGGTTCTGGCCGTTCCCACCCGGTTTTTCCGTCGAGTCCTTGAGTCCTTTGCCGGCATGTTCCCGGACGATTGCCGCTTTGTGAGCGTGGCGAAGGGCCTCGACCAGGCCTCGCACGAACGCATGAGCGTGGTGGCTCGGAACATCCTGAGGTCCACCAGTGTTGCCGCGCTGTCGGGGCCAAGCCATGCCGAGGAGGTGGCGCGTGGGATACCCACGGCCGTCGTGATGGCATCCGAGGACCGCGAGCTGAGCCAGGAACTGCAGCAGGTTTTCGCCGCATCGCTGTTTCGCGTATACTCATCCGACGATGTCATCGGGGTGGAGCTGGGCGGTGCGCTCAAGAACGTGATCGCCATCGCGGTGGGTATGGCTGACGGCCTCGGCTTCGGGGACAACACACGGGCCGCACTCATTACGCGTGGCCTGGCAGAGATGACGCGCCTGGGCGTTGCCCTCGGCGCCAGCCCCACTACGTTTGCCGGGCTAAGCGGCATGGGCGACCTGATCGTCACCTGCACCAGCCAACACAGCCGTAATCGAGGTGTCGGCGAGCGCATCGGCCGCGGCGAGCCCGTGGCCGACATCATGGACGGATTCAAGCAGGCAGTCGAGGGCGTCTGGAACTGTGCGGCCGCGTCGGAGCTGGCAGCGGCCCTCTGCGTCGACGTTCCGGTCACGCGCGAGGTCTACGCCATCGTCCACCAGAACAAGTCGCCCCAAGATGCGGTGCACTCGCTTCTCGAGCGGGACCTTAAGTCAGAGCACATGTAGCAACGGCACAACCCCGTGTCAGGCGTGCGCTTCTTCCGCCTTCGCGGTCCGCCGCCGCGAATGCAACATCTGCGCGATGGACACGCCCTGACTGACCGACCAGTAGAGCACAAGTGCCGATGGCATGCTGTAGAAGAGGAACAGCATCATGAACGGCATGAACATCATCATCTTCTGCTGTTGCGGGTCGCCACCCGACGGCGTCAGTTTCTGCTGCCAGAACATCGTGCCCGCCATCACCAGGGGGAGAATGTTCAGTGATCCGACCACGGGAACCGCGCCCGCAAACAGGCCTTCCGGCTCGCTCAGGTCCGCGATCCACAGAAACCCGGAGTAGCGTAATTCAACCGCACTACGCAGGACCGTAAAGAGCGCGATGAACACCGGCATCTGCACCAGAATGGGCAGGCAGCCGGCCATGGGATTGATCTTGTGCTCCTTGTAGAGCGCCATGACCTCCTGGTTCATCTTCTGGGGCTTATCCTTGTACTTCTCGCGAATTTCCTTCACGAGCGGTTGCACCTTTTGCATCTCCTTCATGCTCTCAGTGCTCTTATGCGTGATTGGCCAGAAAAGCGTACGGACAATCAGCGTCAACAGAATGATCGCCACACCGTAGCCACCCGGCACCACCGTCTGAATACCATTCAGGGTCGCCAGCAGGGCACGACACAACCAGCGGAACCACTGCCACCACGCATACAACATGACCTCGTCCTGCCGATTACCCAGCGTCTTGAGGATCTTGAACTTCTTGGGGCCCACGTAGTAATCCGCTTGTCGCGTCATACGCTCCCCAGCTCCAATGAGCTTGGACGCCAGCGTCACATCGGCCGACACATTACTGACGGCAAACCGCTTCGAGCCCACGGCTCGCGACGCATTGAGTGTGCATCCAATGGCGGGCTCTTCGGGAGCGAGGATCTGGACAAAGAACTTATTCTTCGCCGCCACCCAGGTCTGTGGAGCTGCGATCTTCTGTTCAACGTTCTCCGGCATCTGATCAATAGGCATCCGGCTGCGCGAGCATCCCCCGCTGCTTCCCCCGAACAGCGCGGGTATGCTCTTCAGCGTCCCCTGCCCCTTGCGTCCCCAGCGTTGCACCTTGGCGCCGCCGCGATCGGCCAGCGTGTCCAGGCCAAGGTAGACTTGCCCGCGTGTATTGGCCTTCGTGCGAACGGCTTCCATCGCCCCCACGGCCAATGCATACTCAGGCAGCGCGACGGGGCTGTTGCCATCATTGATGAAGGTGTCGGTCAGTTTCAGCCGGTAGTTCTCGCCCAGCTCCAGACGGCGTTCCAGGCGCAGCCCGCTCTCCGTTGCGCGGCTGAGCAGAACCGCATTGCCATAGTCGGCATACTTCAGCTCGTAGTCCTCTGCCGTGGAGAACCCGGCCAACCCCGAGAGCGACAGTGCAGGATGGCCGGAAAGATCGAGTACTACGGGGCCGCTGTCTTGCTCAACGGTTTCCGGGTAGTCTTTCAGCTCGACACGCGTAATGCCGCCCCCCCAGGACGACACCGTCACACCGGCCACGTCGTTCCTGAGCAGCAGCGTCTGCTCGGGCAGCGCGTGCTTCACCGGCTCACGTGCGGGAGCCGCCTCGACGACAGGTACGGGAGCCGCCGGGACATCAACTGCCGGCGAGGCGGGCGACGTGACGGGAGCGACAGCCTGCTCTACAGCATTGGTTGCCTCAGAAGTGGTCTCAACCGGGACCGGCGGACGTGAAGCGGCCTGTTGACGCTGGTAATACCCCCATCCCAACAGCCCAACAAAGAGGAGTACGACAATCGTGAGTTCTTGCTTATTCATAGTACAACTAGTCCTTAAGAGGAAGGTTCCGGTACAGGATCAACCCCGCCCGCGTGAAATGGATGACATTTGCAGATTCGGATGAACCCGAGCCAAAGCCCTTTCCATACACCGAAACGTTTGACGGCATTCGCACAGTAATGCGAACAGGAGGGATGAAATCGACAGCAATCGCCCAGCCACGGCGAGATCGCCAACTGATAACCGCGCAGGAGCAGCAGCACTGCCGCGCGTAAGATATTGCCGATCAGCGACCTCATGCTTCTCATTCCTGCTTCCCGTTCTCCCGCAACGCCCGGCAGCGCCGGGCTACCGCGTGAAGATCCCGCTCTACATCTCCGCGGTGCGCATCAAGGATCGCGCGGCGTGCCACGAGCACGCAGTCCGTATGTGGGGCCAAGTGATCGCGGTTCAGCCTGAACGCTTCTCGCAACAAGCGCTTGGCGCGAGCCCGATCAACCGCCCGCCGGAATGTACGCTTCGATGCAACAACCCCCACACGCGGCACTTCGCACGGCCCTTCGGCAACCCATAACACCTGATACCGGCCGGCGCTTCGGCGGCCACCGGAAAAAATGCGCTGATAGTCTGCGCCGCGTACAATGCGGCGCGCGCGTGCGAATCCCCGGTCAATCTTGCCGGAGACTGGTAAAATGACGCTTTCAGGCGGCATCCCGGTCACATCGCCGGTGCTGCGCATACTCAGGCCGAGAGCTTGGCGCGCCCCTTGCGGCGACGAGCAGCGATAACAGCACGGCCGCCCGGTGTGGCCATACGCGCGCGAAACCCGATCTTGCGCTTGCGCTTCAGATTGGATGGCTGGTATGTGCGTTTCATAAATCGATGTTTCCGTTCTGATTTGTGGTCAAAAGGCAGCGGAAGATAGCAGGTTCTGCATGAAAGTCAAGCGCCAGACGGCTAATTTGCCGCCTTGCTAAGGACAGCCTCCGTGATGGATCTCCCGTCCACAAGGACGGGCGCGTTGCGTGGGCGCCAGGCCCGGCGTTTAGCGGATGCAACCAGCGAGTGGCCCCGTGTGAAGAAGATGAGCAGGTCGAGCTGGCTTGCCAGCCAGTAGAATGGTGAAGCCACCAGGTAAACGCGCCGGATGCTGCGGCTCGTTTCCGGCAGGTCCCGCGGAATGCCGTCCATGATGAACGTCACGACAGCATGGATCAGCTCCACGAAGAAGCGCGAGTAGGAGCGCATGCTGTGCACGTCGAACCCGTGCTTCAGAATACTGAAGAGCTGTGATTCCGTATATCCGGCGAAGACCAGCCCCGGACTCTCCCGAATGGCATGTAACATCGATCGTAACCCGCGCACCAGGCTGACGGGCTTGTCGTGGTGGACATTCACGATCAAACGTCCATCCGGCTTGAGGATACGGTGACACTCCTCGATGAAGGCTTCGTCGGCGTGAAACCCTTCCAAACCATCGAACACCACGACAAGATCGAAGCTCTTGCGTTTGAAGGGCATGGTGCGGTCAGCCAACCGGTGCACGTTCTCCTCGACTGCAGTAGACAGGGATGCTTCAGCCTGTTCGGTCAGTGCTGCACTATGCCAGCGTCCACCGTGCTTCCTGAGAAAAGCGCTCAATGCCCCGTTCGGCGACCCGATGTCGAGACAGGTCAGATTCTCGGTTGCCCCAGCAATCTTGATGGTCTCGTGGAGGCGCATGCGCAGCGGGACGGAATGCCGGAACTGAAAAATCCCGGTATCCATGCCTTTGCCTGCAGACTGGTCCTCTCGCATCATCTACCCAAACTCCTTGGCCCGGGATTATAGCAGTCCGCTTCGGGGGGTCAAGCGCGAGGCAGGAAATGGAGCCGGTGAGCGAAGCGGGGTCACGCAGACGCAAGGGTAAGCTGTATCGCATCCAAGATGTCGGCACTGTCGCGAGCAACGACATATCGGTTAACGTCACGTGACCCCGCTTCGCCCACCGGCTCGACGGGGTCGCCAACTCCAACTGTGTTGTATAGCACGATCGGGGTCACCGAAGTGGTCGGCATCGCGCGCAGCAAGGATGCCACAGGGCCACCATTCAGGCCCGTCAGATAGTGCTTGAGCACAACAACATCCGGTCTCTCGGCCGGCGCGGCTTCGAGTACTGCCGGTCCCGATCCAGCCGTTGTCACGCTGTGTCCTTTACTGGTGAGTGCGCGCGAGAGCATCTCAGCCATCTCGGGGTCATCTTCACCCAGCAGCACATGCCGTGAGTCGTGCTCATCCTCGCTCAGGACCGACGAAGCAGATTCCGCCAGAACGGACTCAACCTTCTCAAGCAGAGACTCCTTGCTGCAAGGTTTTGAGATGAAACCGGACACCTTCACGCCATCAAAGAACGTACGCAGGTTTGTGCGTGCCGTCAGGATCAGGATAGGCGGCGGAGGTACCTTGCTGGCCTGTACCCGCTGAAGGAAGCCCATGCCCCCAATTCCAGGCATGCTGATGTCGAGTATCACCAGGTCGGGAATACGATGATGCAACTTGCGCAACGCCTGTTCGCCACTCCGCGCCAGCTCGACTTTGTAGTTGTGAAATTCGAGGAAGTCCTTGACCGTCACGCGCAGGTGGGCCTCATCGTCCACAAATAGGATCAGTGGTTCTTCGGTGTCCCTGCGCTTATTCATGCTCATTCTCCGACGGTGGAGGAGTTGGTATTCACCGGCGTCCCCAGTCCGAGAAAGGCTTCGTATGCGTCGCCCATGCCGTCCTTGTCTCGGTCAGGTCCAACGGCGCGCGCAATAAACAAGAGTACAGCGAGTGCAAGTAGCACAACGCTGAACCACACACCCCCCGTTCCCGGCAACTCGGGTGCCCTCGTCCTGGTATGGGTATTGCCTCTCATTGATGCTCGCTCTCCTTTTTCTGATGAGAGTCTACCCTGTAACGCTCAGACGCCCTATACGGGAAAAGGCTGAATCTCACTACGGGAAATTCCCTATACCTTACTCATGAGAATTGCTCTCTCGCGGCAAGTTTGGCTTGTCAACAGTGGGGCCTGATGCCTAATCTCATGCCATCGGGACGGCATAAGAACATGCGTAAGGGCTCTGTCAGCTCGGGAGAACGGAGAGCACAGGAGATGGCAAAGGAATCAGCTGTACAAATCCTGCTGGTGGACGATCACCCGGTCGTCCGCAAGGGCTTGGCGGCCGTCATCAATGAACAGCCCGACCTGAATGTCTGTGCCCAGGCGGGGTCCCACGAGGAAGCTCTGACCGCACTCCAGGTGCACGCCGTGGATGTGGCACTTGTGGACTTGCGGCTCGAGGAGGGCAGCGGGCTGAATTTGATCGGGGACATGTGCGCTGCCAACCCCGAGGTAGCTGCGCTTGTCTTCTCCATGCATGACGATAAGCAGTTTGCCGAGCGCGCCATCCGGGCCGGCGCCAAGGGCTATGTCATGAAACAGGAGCCAACCGCCATACTGCTCGAAGCGATTCGACGCGTCCGGGATGGCGAGATATACGTGCGCCCCGACCTTGCACCACAGATCATGGAGCGCATCTTCGCCGGTGGCGTCGCACTTCAGCTCTCGGAACTGGACTGCCTGAGCGATCGCGAGATCGAGGTACTCCAGCTCATGGCCGAAGGCATGAACCGCAAAGAAATCGCTACGGCGATGGGTCTCAGTGTCAAGACGATCGAGAGCTACCGTGAAAACATGAAGAAGAAGCTCGATCTACGCGATACGGTGCAGCTCGCCCAGTACGCCGTGCGCGCCATGCGCTCATCGAACGTCTGAACTCCGGCACGAATCCCCTGTTGCCGCTGCCGCTGTTTCATGGTATCACAATCCCGCATAATTCATCACTGACGAGGACTGTCAACTATGCCCGATCCACAGCAGGAGCGCCCCTCCCCGCCAGGCAAGGAACTCAAGATCAAGCGACCGGGGTCCTTGGAAATTGCACCACAACCCGTCCCGGTGCCAGTTGAGCAAGGCCTTCCTGCGCAAGGGGCCACCTTCCTGCGCAAGGTCCTGTGGGGGCTCCTGGTCGTATGGCTGCTTGTCCTGGGATTCATGGTTCTCGATCTCCTGCCCTTCCTGTTTCCCGACGAGGACAGTGCCGGCAGCTGGTGGCGCATTGACACGAGTACTTCACTTCCCTCGGCTGAGAACGATGTTCCTGAACCCACCGTCCCCGACCATCCCGAACTGGCATCGCTTAAGCAGAAGCTGGCCGCTGCCATCGTGAACAGCGACCTCAACGGAGCCATGACACTCATCCGGCAGCAGCGACAGTCGCCCGAGGTCTACCCCTACCAGGATGACTTGATCGAGCTGGGAAAGACACTGGCCGCACTCAAGCGCGTCAACGTAACTGTGGCCGACATACTGCGCGAGCACATCGATAAGGAGGTCGTCATTCGCATCCGGGATCGTGCGGTAAAGATCATCCCCCGTGCCAGTGCCGGGGAACGGCTCAACGTGTTGGTTGTGCCCGCCGACACCAGCAAACCGGGAAAGTCGGCAACATTCAAGGTTACGGATCTCGCGGCTCTCGAACGATCCCGCTGGGTCGGCAAGGCCGACACCCCACTCAAGAGCCTGATGAAGCTCTACCTCCACCTGGAAGCCGACGACCGTGATGGCGCAAGGGCTTTCGCTCCAAATTGCGGCATGCTCGCCGCTGCTCTGGAAGCGCAGTTCGGGTCCACCGCACCATGAACGCCGAAGACGCAGCCCTGCGGGCCAAAGAACTACACAAGGCCATCGGACGCCATAACCGGCTCTACTACGTTGAGGCCAAACCAGAAATCTCGGATCGCGAGTATGACCGTCTTTACGACGAGCTGAAGGCGATCGAATCGGAGCATCCGAATCTGGTTACACCGGATTCGCCGACCCAGCGCGTAGGGGGCACTCCTCTCACGACGTTCGCCCACGTGCATCATCGGGTCCCGATGATGAGTCTCGACAACACCTACAACCGCAAAGAGCTGATCGATTTCGACCGCCGCGTTCGTCGCATGGTCGGCAATCAACCGTTCAGCTACGTCTTGGAACCGAAGGTGGACGGCGTGGCCGTCTCCCTGCGGTATGACGATGGGGCCCTGGTTCTCGGCTGCACACGCGGCAACGGGGAAGTCGGAGATGACATCACTGCCAATCTTCGCACAATCCCAAGCGTGCCGCTGCGTCTTCAAGGGGACAACCCTCCCAGACGTCTGGAGGTACGGGGAGAAGCATTCATGACTCTCGACGGTTTTGCGGCACTGAACGAAGCCCGCGTCGAGGCAGGGCAAGACGCTTTCATGAACCCGCGTAACGCGACAGCGGGATCTCTCAAGCAGCTCGATCCTCGCGTCGTTGCGACTCGTCCGCTTTCCGTCGTGCTCTACGGCTTGGGGGAAACGGAGGGTATTGAGTTCGCGGAACACACCGAACTTCTGGCCGCCTTGTCCTCCTACGGGCTGCCCACTCCCCCCCGGACATGGCTTGAGCCAACCATAGACGCCATACTAACGGACCTGGACAAACTCGAACAGGAACGGGATACCTTCCCGTTTGAAATGGATGGCGGCGTCATCAAGGTCAACGAGCGCTCCCTCTACACGGAGCTCGGATCCACCGCCAAGAGCCCGCGCTGGGCTGTGGCATACAAGTACGAACCGGAACAAGCCGAGACCGTCGTAGAGGCGATCACAATCCAAGTAGGACGAACCGGTGTACTGACGCCGGTGGCGGAGTTGAAAGAGGTCCTCCTTGCCGGCTCCAAGATCAAGCGCGCCACGCTGCATAATGCCGACGAAATCCAACGCAAGGACGTGCGTGTCGGCGATACGGTCGTAATCGAAAAAGCTGGCGAAGTGATTCCGGCGATCATCAAGGTGATCACCGCACGGCGAACCGGATCCGAGAGGCATTTCGAGATGCCGACAGCCTGTCCGGAGTGTGGAACGGAAGTCGTGCGCAAGGAAGGCGAGGTGGCATGGCGCTGCAACAACCTGCAATGCCCCGCCCAGAACATCCGCCGGCTCCAGCATTTTGCCGCCCGCAACGCGATGGACATCGAGGCCCTGGGCGGCATTGTCGCCCAAGCTCTCGTCCGCGCCGAGTTGGCGACTGAACCGCTCGACCTCTTCGGACTCTCACTCGAGAACCTTCGGAAGCTGAATCTAGGAACTGAAGACGAACGCCGCGTCTTTGGCGAGAAGAATGCGAGCCGCCTCCTGGATGCCGTGACGCGTGCTCGCGATGCATCTCTGGCCACGTGGATTCATGCACTCGGAATACCGTCCGTGGGTAAGACTATCGCCTTGCAGCTCGGTGCATCCCACGGTTCGCTGGCCGAGGTGGCCTCATCCTCGCTCCTCAAGGACATTCTCGATCTGGAGCAGCAGCGCGCCAGCGCGATAGCGCTGAACCCCAACTCGCGCAAGAACCCGTTGCGGGCAACATCGCGTCGGAAAGCGATCGAGGCCGACATCAAGGGCACCCGCGGCGACGCCCGCGAGGCCCTGATCGCCGACCTTGAGGATGCCAAAGCTTCGGAGCAGGAAGAGCGTGTGCGACGGCAGCAGGAGCACAGCGATGCATTGGCGGCCATTGATGCCATTGTCGAACGCGTTCGAACGGCCGGCCTCACCGAAGAAGTCGGCCCTGTCGTTGCGCGCAACGTGCTGGCCTACTTCGCCTCACCAACGGGCAAAGCCGTTCTGGAACAACTGGCCAAGCTGGGTATTCGTCCGATGCCCGACACGGCTACAGAAGAATCATCGGCCGTTGCGGGACAGTCATTCGTCATTACGGGCACACTCAGCGAAATGACACGTGACGATGCCGCCGACATGATACGGCGCTCCGGTGGCCGCGTAGCGGGTTCCGTAAGCAGCAAGACGGACTTCCTTGTTGTCGGCAAGGAGCCAGGCGCACGCAAACTGCAGCAGGCGGAGAAAGCCGGTATCGCTATCCTGACAGAGGAAGATCTCCTGGCCACACTCGGAGCAGCTTCGCGTGGCACGTCCCCGGGATCCGGGAACTCCATACGCCCGGAGCAGCAGGAGCTGTTCTAATCGCCGGCCCCGTTCTTCTGCTTCGACCGCTGGCGGGCCCATACGATCCAGATGCAGATTTCGTAGAGCAGAACCAGGGGCAGAGCCATCATGATCTGCGAGAGCGGGTCGGGCGGGGTCAACAGCATGGCCGCCACAAGAAGCCCTACCACGACATGACGCCTGTAGACTCGCAAAGACCGAGACGTCACGATGCCGAGGTTCCCCAACACCACGATCACGACGGGCAGCTCGTAAGCCAGGCCGAACGCTATAAGCAGACGCAGCACAAACGACACGTAGTCACCCAACTCCACGAACTCGCTGGTCAGTCCCAACCACTCGTTGATACGCAACATGAGCTGCACTACAGCAGGTAGCACCAGGAAATAGCCGAACGCCACGCCGGCGGCGAAAAGCAACACCGCAACGCCTAGCGCGTTGCGAACCGCCTTCCGCTCACGCGACGTGAGCCCCGGGAACACGAACCATGCCACCGCCATGAGGATGAACGGCAGTGCCAGAAGCAGGCCGCCCCAGAACCCAATCCGGAGGGTAATGGATAAGCCGCCAGCCACGCGCAATACCCGTAAGAAAGTCTCCGGATTCAAGCCGGCACGCGCTACCGGGACCCTTAGAAGCGCCAATACGTAGGGTGCCAGGGGAAAGGCGAAGGCCATGCCCACCCCGAGCGAAATCAGCGACCAGAGGATGGTCCGCCGCAGGTCGCCGAGATGCTCGACGAAGGGCTTGGTGCCATGGTTATTCAATCGGTCAGCCGGCAAGGGGACGGTCCTCCCTGCCCGTGTCGCTTTCGACCGTGATGTCGTCAGCACCTTTGGCCGCATCGTCCACCTCGGTGCTGTAGACGTCGTCTTCGGCCTGATCGTCGGCCTCGGCGTGCTCGTCGATCACTGCACGAATGCCCTCATTCATGTCCTCCTCCACACTCAGGAGCTGATCGCGAAAGTCATTCGACGCACGGCGGAGTTGCCGCATCAGGTTACCGAGAGTCCGTGCGAAACCTGGAAGCTTACGCGGACCGAACAGGAGCAGGACCACGAGAAATATGAGAATCAGCTCTCCGGGGCCGGGCGCACCGGAGAAGAATCCGATCTGGGGCATCGGGATCATGCAGCCTAACGATACAGTGCGAACTCACCGCGCCGGTTGCGCGCCCAGGCCGCATCGTTGTGCCCCATGTCAGCCGGCTGTTCTTCGCCGTAGCTGCGTGTCTGGATGCGCACACTGTCTACGCCCAACCCGATGAGGTAGGCACGTACCGCCAAGGCACGGTGTTCGCCAAGCGACATGTTGTACTCGCGGCTGCCACGCTCATCGCAATGCCCCTCAACAACGAGATTCACATCGCTGGCGTCACGGAGATAGTCAGCCACCTGGTTCAATGTGCCGACTTCCGAACCATCGATCTGGTAGCTGTCATAGCGAAAGCTTACCGGGTCGAAGGAAACATCAGTCACACGCACACCGTCCTCGAAACGCTCCATCAACGCGTGATCACCATCCAATTCCTCGATGATCAGTGATTCCCCCATCTCGTCGCCACCCGTCCGGCAACCGCCGGCCAGAACTGCCACGCAAACCAGAAGTGCACCCAGGTACCAGAAACTCGATTTCATCGCCGATTTCTCCATTGCTTTATTGCGAAGACCAATCCGGAGAATACCAGTCTCCTTCGGAAGACGTTAAACGTAGCGGAGGGTCTCCTAGAACGTCAAGAATATACAGATGAGAGCGGTAGCCAGCCGTTCGCGTACACACTATGTGACGGCTATCGGGCGCCCACGACGGATCCTCCCAGTCTGCAGAACCGTCGGTCAACTGGGTATGGCGACGGACCGCCGGGTCGTAGATGCATATCTCGTAGGCACCCCGGCGGCGGCTACTATAAGCGATACGACCATCGGCCGCCCAGTCAGGTGCCGCGTTCTCCCGGCCCTCGTAGGTCAAGCGTTTGGCAGCTCTGCCATGCAGGGCCTGAACATAGAGCTGAGGACGGCCCGACCGGTCTGACACAAACACCAACTGTTTGCCATCGGGTGACCACGACGGACTCGCCTCCGCAGCGTACGGCGTGCGGGTGATACGCGAGAGCACACCGCTTCTCAGGTCCTTCACGTAGAGGTCCGGGTTGCCATCCTTGGAGAGTGTGACCGCGATACGCCGCCCATCCGGCGACAGCACGGCACCGCTGTTAAGTCCCGGATAGGCCGCCAGGCGCGTACGGCGTCCGCCGCTGAGGTCGATCCGATAAGCATCCGGATACCCGTTGTGGAAGGAGGTGTAGAGAATCTCGGAAACGCCTTTGCCCCACGACGGCGAAAGGCACACCGCCTTGTCGTGGGTTGCGCGCCGCAGGCGTTCTCCGTCGGCATCACAGAGGTAGAGATCTTGCTTTCCCACCCGGGCGCCCACCATCACGATCTGCGTCGAGGCAATGCCCGGTACGCCCTTCACGGCCCTCACGATCGCGTCGGCTGTTCGGTGAGCCAGCTGCCTCGCATTAGCCGCCGTATCCCGGAGAGACTTCGAAAGCAACGTCTTGCCGGTGATGATGTTGACAACTCTGCACTGACCGGCGAGCTGGTCCCCCGATCCCTGGCAGACGCCGGAAACGTCGACGCTTGCACCGCTGGAAGTTATCTCAAACCAACCGGAGCGCTCCAAATCCGCCTGCAGCACCTGTCGAAACGTCTGGGATACCGCCCGGCTATCCGTGCGCATATCTTTCAAGCTCAGGGCTGTCTTGATCGACCCCGCCTTGACGATCTCGACGTCTGCCGCGTGCAGACTCGCCGTCCAGCCGATCCCCAGCGCGATTGTCGCCGCGAACCGCCGCCACCCACTATTCCACTCTAAACGCAATGCTGATCTCCCGATGTCGATTTTCGAATCCACTTGGTAAGCCCGTGACGCGCTTCACCGCATTCAGAGCCCGGCGCACTGAATTGTCAAGGACCGCGTTACCCGAAGGCTGGGAGAGCCTGCCCGACATCACTCGGCCATCCTTCCCGAGAACGATGACCGCCTCAACACTGTCGCCGCCTACCTCGGCCCGGCTCGGCTGAACCCACACCTCGTAGAAGGCTGCACGTACGCGGGCAAATCCACGCGCATCGGCATCCGGGATTCGTGTACGGTCCGAGGGCTTCGCTCCCTGGGCCAGCAGGCGCTCGATGTCCTCGGGAGAAAGTGTCGGCTTGCGGTCGGAACCTGTTGGCCGCTTGATCCGCTTCTGGCTTGTTTCGATCTTCTTCCGGGGCCTCTTCTTGACGGGCCGCCTCTTCACGGGGGCGGGATCCGGCGGAGGGGGCGCTGGTATCGGCTCGGGCTCGACAACCGGATTCGGTTCAGGCGCGGGTTCCCCCGGCACCTCAACAGTGAACTCGATCGGTATGACCTCCTTTGGCTTACGCCGGAATAGCCAGCGGCAGCCCGACATACCGGAAAGCACCAGCACAATCACAACATGCACGATCGTGACCACTCGCAAGTTGTGACCGAATCCCCTCATACCGCGCTACTCCTGGGTTACCAGGGCCATGCGTGCGATGCCCTCCCCGTGCAGGATTTTCAACACCTTCACCACCACGGCATACTGCACACGCTCGTCCGCGCGAACCATAATGGTCGTTTCGGCTGCACGGGTACCCAAGGCGTGCATCTGGGCCTGGAACTCGGACTCCGTGACAGGCACATCGTCCAGAAAGAGCGCGCCGTCTTCGCGGATGGTGATCGTCTGGGCTTCCTCGGGCGTCAGAGACTCGGCCTTGGCCTGAGGCAGTTGCACAGGGATGCCCTGCTCGATCAATGGGAAGGTGATGATAAACGTGATGAGAAGGATGAACGTCAGATCCATCAGAGGGGTCAGGTTGATCTCGCTGATCTGCTTGAGCGATGTAAGCGGCGTCTTACGTCCCACGATGCCCCCTACGACAGCTTGTGATAGTGATGCTCAATATCGGATGTGAGTTCTTGCGTGAAGTTGTCCATCTCGACGCTCGTGCGACGCAGTCGATCACTCAACACGTTGTACCCAATGGCCGAGGGCAGCGCCACCAGCAAGCCGATCACCGTGGTCAAGAGCGCCCCCGATATGCCGGGCGCCACGGCAGACAGCATCGCGTTGCCCGTAACGGCCATACCCCCGAACGCATCCATCACGCCCCAGACGGTGCCGAGAAGTCCCAGGAACGGGGCCGTGCTGGCTGAGGTAGCCAGGAGCCCCATGCTCGTCTCCAGCAGCAGTGCCTGGTCAGCCATCGTCCGTTCGGCGACGTTGCGAACGCCGCTCAACTGCACCTCGTTCAGGCAGCGGCGCTCCGATCCCACGCTGCCCATGAACAGTTCCTCCGGCTCGGCACCACGTACCTCAAGCGCCGTTCCGAGAGCAAGACAGGTTCGGTCATACACCACGTAGAGCGGACTACCTTCAAAACGGTTGCGCTTCAGGAAGAGACCGGCCGGATGCGTCTCTTTCCGGTAAGCCTGCAGAAAACGAAACGACATGACCCGGGCCAAGCGCATCTCCCGCATCTTAGTAAGCATCACTGACCACGCGAAAATCGACCCGGCAAAAAGGATGGCTACGATGATCTTTCCCGCCAGGTTGGACTGCCGGATGGCAAACCCCATCCCGGCGAGAACCGGTTCGGGCATAACTCCAATCTCGATCCATTGGTATAGCATTGTACGATTTGCCCCCCTGCGTATGTGGTGCTCCGTGATAGTACGGCTGCGCGGAGAAGCCATTCAAGCTGAAAAGGAAAATGGCGGCAGAAGACCTATCGATCCTCCGCCGCCACTTCGTGAAAAACAGTGACAGGGGGTCAGAAAACCCCAATCACACCTCGGTGATTACTTCTTTTTCTTGGTGGCCTTCTTCTTGGCAGCCTTCTTCTTCGGGGCAGCCTTCTTCGCGACCTTCTTCTTCGCTACCTTCTTCTTGGCGACCTTCTTTTTCGGGGCAGCTTTCTTAGCGACCTTCTTTTTCGCCGCCTTCTTTTTCGGAGCAGCCTTCTTCTTGGCTACCTTCTTCTTTGGGGCAGCCTTCTTCTTGGCTACCTTCTTTTTCGGAGCAGCCTTTTTCTTGGCTACCTTCTTCTTCGGGGCGGCCTTCTTCTTCGGGGCGGCCTTCTTCTTGGCTACCTTTTTGGCAACCTTTTTCTTCGGTGCCTTCTTTGCTGCCACGTCTCCCACCTCCTCTTGGCTCGAGGCAACGGCCCCGAGTGGTTTAGCATGCTGTTTCCCGATTCCCCCTTGGGCATCTCGACATCATGCAAAGTGAAAAGAAGATCTCCGGTGCGGTGCTTTCTTTGTTGAAGCGAATTTATCCAGCGCTCTCGACACCGTCAATCGTCTATGGCAATCAAGACTCCACCACAAACATATGCCTTATATTGCAGGCACATGACGACATAGCCACGCTTCCGTGGCGAGCCACACACTTGCAATCGCATCGCGGTGTGGTACGGTGCACGCATGATAAACGAGATCATGGTGACCTTTGCGGATAGGCAGCAGCAGTGTCCGACAGGCACAGTGGTCGGTTCGCTCGCCCCAACGCAGAGCAGCGACTTACCGTTTCTTGCCGCACTGGTTAACAATGACGTTGCGTCGTTGTCCTATCCCCTCACCGTCAATTGCAGCGTTCGCTTCCTCACGCTGGACGATCCACATGGCTGGCGTGTTTATCGCCGGTCGCTCTCTTATGTACTCGCTATGGCCGTGCGCGACATCTTTCCCGATGCCACGTTTGCAGTCGAACACTCGTTTGGGCGTGGTCTTTACTGCTCGTTTCTGACCAGAGAGAAGAGCGCCACCGGAATCTGTGGAGAACAACTCAAGCGCGTTGAGGGCCGGATGCGCGAATTGATTCTCGAAGACCTTCCCATCGAACGCTGCAAGATGTCGTACGCCGATGCACTCGCCGCTTTTGAGGAGGCAGGGCTGGAGGACCAGTACAACCTGCTTCGATTCCGTAACCCTCCTCGCGTCGTAACCCACCGCTGCGGCAACTTCTGGGAGCTGGCCCACGGTCCTCTCGCCTCGCGGACGGGAGCTCTCCAGTGCTTCGGACTGATCTCCTATCCGCCGGGATTTGTCCTGCATATGCCTTCACGCGGACCGGTCTGCCAGCTCGAGCCATTCGAGGACCAGCCGCACCTGTTCCACATCTTCCAGGAGCACAAGGAGTGGGGCCGAATCCTGAACGTTGCCACAGTGGGGCGCCTGAACCAGACCATTATCGATGGCGAGTTCACCGATTTCGTGCGGCGAGCGGAAGCCCTTCACGAGAAGAAGTTGACCCAGATTGCCGATGCCATCACGGCGCGGGCAGGCGAAGTACGTATCGTTCTCGTGGCTGGTCCCTCCTGCGCGGGAAAGACCACCTTCTCGAAGCGTCTGGCGACCCATCTGGAGGCCAACGGACTTCGTCCCGTTACGATTGCCGCCGATGATTACTTTGTTCCCCCTGAGCGTAACCCGATAGATGAGCACGGCAACCCGGACTATGAGCATCTTGAGGCCGTCGACCTTGAACTCTTCAACGAACACATGGCGCAGCTCATCACGGGGCGCCAGGTTGAAATGCCGCACTTCGATTTCACGCGCAAGGAACGACAGTACAGGGGCGACCGCCTGCAGATCAGTGATGACCAGATCATCATCGTGGAAGGAATTCACGGCCTGAATCCGCGACTCACCGAGGGGGTACCAAGCGAAAACAAGTACAGCATATACGTCAGTGCACTGACACAACTCAACATGGACGCACACAACCGGGTGTCCACAACAGACAACCGCCTGATGAGGCGAATCGTGCGCGACTATAGTTACCGTGGCCACACGTCACTCGATTCCCTACGAATGTGGCCGTCAGTGCGTCGAGGCGAGAAGCGCTGGATATTCCCGTTTCAACGTGAAGCCGATGCCACATTCAACTCGGCCCTCGACTACGAGCTTGCGATTCTCAAACCACTCGTCGAACCCCTGCTGATGCGAGTGAAACCCACGGACAGGGAGTACGCCGAGGCGCGACGTCTGTCCGAGTTCCTGCTCAATTTCCTGCCTGCACCGATGGATACCGTACCGGCCACTTCGATCCTGCGCGAGTACATCGGAGGTAGCATGCTTGAGTACTAGCCGGAGATCTGATACCGTTCTGCGTCTCAAGTCGTAACAGATAGGACAGACAACACATGAAGATCCCTTTGAAGCTTGGAGAGGATGGACACCAGTCGACCGCAGCCGCGGAAGCCGCGGCCATTGCCCGCGACGTGGCAGCCGTGAAGGCCGGAGACTGGAACGCTAAGAACAGCTTGGTGCGTGCATTTCAGCACCTGCTCACCTCTCTCGCCGACAAGCGGGCTCACGGTGACCAGGGCAAACACAACCGCTACATGGATGCTGGTAAGGAGGGGCTGTTCAAGGCTGCAAAGAAGTACAACGCCAAGTCGAACGGCAGTAACTTCCAGCTTTTCGCCCTGGATTACATCGAACGCGCCATGGATCGCGTGGACAGTGGCGGGGGCGGCTTTCTCGCTCGTCTCTTCGGCAAGTAGTGCCCGCCGTCATGGATCCTGTCGATCCCATCGTGACCCCGGGAAGTTGGACTGAAGCTCTCTCCATACCATCGATCTTCTCTTCGCCTACCGAGGAAAAACGCCTCCTGGCCGTTGATGTCGGATGCGGCAAGGGACGCTACCTCATGGCCGTGGCTCAGAAGCATCCCGAGATGAATTTCCTCGGAATTGACCGCATGCGGTCGCGTATGGTCAAGCTGTCCCGCAAGCTTACTCGCGCTCAGTTGAGCCACGTGCGCCTCATTCAAGTTGAAGCGTCCTATGCCATCCGCCATCTGCTACCTGCGAACAGCGTTTCGGTTTTTACGATCTTCTTTCCCGACCCCTGGCCGAAGCGCCGGCACCATCGCCGCCGACTCTTCTGCCCCGATTTCCTGAACGATCTGGATCGCGCCATGGTACCGGGAGCAATGCTCCATATCGCAACCGATCACTTGGATTACTTCGAGGCGATCACTGCCCTCTTCAAGCCGGACTCCCGCTTTCGTCCTATTCCCACCTATGAACCCATCGATGCCGAGCGAACGGACTTCGAGCTGATCTTCACAGGTCAGGGCAAGCCAATTGGCAGGGCATCGTTTGCGAAGGCCGGCTAAAAACCCTTTACCTCAAGGCCCCGATCGGCAGAATGGTGGAGGAGAAAAAGATGTCACGCGCAACCACCATGTCGGTAAACGGACCTCGGGCGCTTCTTGCGACCGTCGCGATCCTGTTGCTGTTGCCATCTCGGTCCACCGCGAAGTGGCACCGTTACGACGATTGCCGTCTCATTAAGCAGGATTTCAACGATGGCGACAGCTTCCATGTTCAATGCGGCCGCCGACACTACATCTTTCGTCTTTACTTCGTCGACGCCCCGGAAACAGACCTATCCTTTCCCGACCGGGTCGATGCCCAGGCAAAGCACTGGGGATTAACCCCGAAGCAGACCCTGAGACTCGGGCAGGCGGCAACGGCGTTTACGAAGACCTTCCTGACCAAGCCGTTCACAGTGCACACCAAGCGTATGGATGCACGTGGAAGAAGCGATCGTCCCCGCTATTTCGGAATGATCGAGACAGAGGCGGGGTTTCTTTCTCTCGCGCTTGTTCGCCACGGACTGGCGCGCGTCTTCGGTATGTCCACTGCATTGCCGGACGGAAAAGAGTCATCTCGGCACTGGGGTCATCTTCGCTCAGCCGAAAAGGCCGCCAAGCGCGAGAAACGGGGAGGATGGGCCCAGCTTCCCGAAGAACCCGAGCCACCACCCGTTATCGAACCACAGGACTACGTTGTCCGCGGGCGCCTGCCGGTGTTCGACCTCGAACGACACACCCGTCTGATCCGCGTACTCCAGCGTGACGCTCGGGTTCATATTCTTGGCGCCAAGGACGAAAGCCTGCTCATCGTTCGTTTCAAGGCTGGCGACACCGTCCAGGAAGGGCTCTGCCGCCGGGACAGCATCACCCTCCCCTCACCAGCAAAGGAGCCCGGGAGCCCGTGACATCGTATCCCACACCATCGTTCACACTTCCCGACTGGCTTATTGAAGCCTGCGTGCCGCTGACAGACACGCCTATGCCAACCCCGGAAGCAAGGATGGAGTTCGTCGTCGACCTGGCCCGCCGCAATACCGAGAAACAAACTGGCGGACCGTTCGCCGCCGCCGTATTCGACCTCTCGACGGGCTGTCTGATTGCTCCCGGGGTCAACCTGGTCACTTCCCTCCGTTGTTCCAGTGCCCACGCGGAGATCGTCGCCCTCAGCACGGCCCAACAGCGGCTTGCGCACTATGATCTTGGCGCAACGGGTATGCCGCGTTGCGAACTGGTCACCAGCACGGAACCGTGCGCCATGTGCCTGGGCGCCATTCCATGGTCCGGAGTACGCGCATTGACCTGCGGCGCACGAGGTGAAGATGCTTGTGCCATCGGCATGGACGAAGGTGCGAAGCCGGACGATTGGGTCGGCGAACTGGAGTCCCGCGGGATCTCCGTTACGCGCGATGTTTGCCGGGAGGCAGCCGTAGCTGTTCTGCAAGACTACCTGGAAGCCGGTGGCACTATCTACAACGCCAGGCAGGGGGATTAGCTTCCGCCTGATAGAAACGGGTGGTCGGGTACGCCAGCGTGATGTCGTCCTGTTTCTGGAACGCATCCAGGATGGATTCCCAGATGGATTCCTCGGACTTGCGCCTCTGGCGGGGCTTGACGATATAGCGCAGCGTCAACAGGACCCCTGACTCCTTCACCGTGGTGTAGACGATGGGCGTCAGGTTCTTGAAGAAAATCAAATAGCGCATCGCTGCGCGCCTGATCTGCTCTTCCGCGCCTTCGGAGAGATGCTCCGCCTTCTCGGCGGCAATGCTGCTGAGCAGTTCCTTGGCCTTACGCCAATTGCTCTCGAACGTGATCAGCACCGGTATCTCGTGCCAGATATATTGAAACCCCGTTTCGTAATTCGAGACCGACTCGCGCAACACCTGACTGTTCGGGATGTGAACGATCCGGCCCGTGCTCTGGTCGGCATCGACCCAATTCCCGACCTCAATCACGCTGAACTGGAACAGGCGTACGTCGATCACATCACCGGTGATCCTGCCAACTTCGATTCGGTTTCCCACCTCGAAAGGCTTTCGCCATAGGATGAACACCCACCCGGCAACATTCGCGATCGAGTCATGCATGGCCACGGCTAGACCCGCGCTAGCCAAACCAAGAAAGGTAGCCAGTGAGTCGAATGCGCGAATCCAAACACGTCCAACCAACACCAGGGCCACGATGGTCAGCGTATTGACGATCACGCGTCGCCAGTGGTGAAACCGCACGGGATCGTTGATCTTCCTCTTGGCCAGCGAACAGGTCAGGAGACGGACCAGAAAGAACAGGAGCAGCAAGACAAGCGTTGCGACCAGTTTTGCCACAGTATCCGACGACACATCCAGCGCCTCAACCAAACCCATCATGACTACCTACCCTCCCCAGCCAACTCCGACAGCGGGGTTTTTCCCTCCGAGCCCGGCACATCCGCCACGAAACGCGGCATGGCCAGTCCGCCCAACCGGCCCCGCATGGCCCTGTCCAGCTCGAGTCCCCTACCGATCTCCGTCCAAAAGTGCTCCGTACCTGCCACTGGATCGCACTGAAACACGTAGTACGGCCGTATCATGTTCCGCTGTAGACTATTGCACAGCTTCAGGAGCGTGTCTATATCGTCATTCACCCCCCGCAACAGCACAGCCTGATTGGAGACAGGTATGCCTCGACTGATGAGACACTCGCAAGCAGCCACCGATTCGACCGTCAGCTCAAGCGGGTGGTTGAACTGTGTGTTCACCCATAGGGGACGATGCCCGGCCAGCATATCGGCCAGGGCATCATCGATTCTCATCGGCAACACCGCGGGTACACGCGTGCCGATACGTATCGCCTCAACATGTTCCATCGCTTCCAGGTCAGAGAGCATACGGCCGAGTTCATCGGTTTCCAGCAACAGGGGGTCACCTCCCGAAAGGATGACCTCCCGTACAGTCGGGCGTTGCCGGAGTGCGGAACAGACGGCCTTCCAGCCCTCGCGGCCGGCCACATGCCGTCCAGCGCCAAGCAGGTTCTTACGGGTACAGTGTCGGCACGATACGGCACATGTGGAGGTCGTCATAATGAGTGCACGATCAGGATAGCGCTGCACGAGCCCCGGTACACCTGTCGACCGATCCTCCGAAAAGGGATCGCTTTCGCTGCCTCCCTCCAATTCGCGGAGGTCCGGAAGACACTGGAGAAGAATGGGATCTGCACTACCTGCGCGTTCTGCCAGGTCGAGGTAGTAGGGAGTGATGCAGACCGGATACTGCTCTGCAACGGATCCAAGCGCTTCTGCGGCACCGGGCTCAACCAGACCTCGATCGACCAGTTCACTCACCGACCGGATGGCGTGCCGCAGCTGCCATCGCCAGTCGTGCCTGCTTCCATCCCTCTTTTTCCTTCCTCGCATCGTCGGAATATACGATATTCTCCGAAACGCGGCCAGTCATGGAGTATGGGGCACTATGCAGTCCATCAACGTCAATACGCTGCAGGCGAGTACAGATGTCCTACGCGACAGGCTGGACAACCCCTCCCCGTCCGTCGTGGCCGTCCTGGGCTCCGGATGGGGCGCTGCTATCGACGACTGGGCTATCCTGCAGACCGTTCCCTTCGTCCAGATCCCCGTGCTGGGTGCGACCGCTGTGAAAGGCCATGCGGGCGTGCTTCACCTTGCGGACACCGGCAACGGTACCTGCCTCGTCTTCCAGGGACGCCGACACCGCTACGGGTGCTCTTCCTGGGATCCGGTAATCTTCCCCGCCTTCCTCGCCCACGCTCTCGGTGCCCACACGCTCTTGGTTACAAACGCCGCAGGCGGCATCCGGGAAGACCTCGAGCCCGGTGACTTGATGGTCATCGACGACCACATCAATGCCATGGGCGACCATCCCCTCCGAGGCCCCCATCGGGAGGAACTCGGCCCACGGTTTCCCGACCTCACCCGGCTCTACACGCCGGAATTCCGGACGCTTCTCGACGAGACGGCGACAGCGCAAGGCATTGCCCTGTCCCACGGCGTCTACGTGGCAGTCAGCGGACCGTCCTACGAAACACCTGCCGAGGTGCGTGCCTACGCCTCCCTGGGCGCTCATGCTGTGGGGATGTCAACCGTTCCAGAGGCCATCGTCGCGGGAGCGCTGGGACTGAACGTGGCAGGGCTCTGCTGTATTACCAACCGGGCAGCCGCAACGGGGAACGCGAGGCTGTCGCATGACGAGGTGATTGCTGTCACGCGCAAGGCCGCACCCAAGATGCGCGCCCTGGTGGACGCGTTCATCGGTCGCGTGGATTCCGCCCCGACAGAACCCAAATAAGAGCAGCAATGGGCAGCGTATCTCCAGCCAATTCCGATCCTGCGCGCGCGTACCGCGCCGCAATCAGCGTTCTCGAACGCCTCACCGCGGAAGGTTTCACGGCCTACCTTGCCGGGGGCTGCGTTCGTGACATGCTTCTTGATCGTACCCCCGTCGACTACGATGTTGCCACAGAGGCGCTGCCGGACGTTGTCGAGAGGATCTTCCCCGGCTCGATTACCACGGGCAAGTGCTTTGGCGTGGTTCGCGTCAGAGTCGACGAAGCGGAAGTGGAGGTGGCTACCTTCCGCGCTGACCACGGGTACCATGACGGCCGGCATCCCGACAGCGTCACGTTCAGCGATCCGGAGACAGACGCCCAGCGGCGTGACTTCACGATCAATGCGCTCTTCATGGATCTCCAGCACGGCAACGAGATCATTGATTTCGTCGACGGCCAGCGCGATCTGGCCAGACGGGTAGTGCGCTGTGTCGGCGACCCGGCCACCCGTTTCAAAGAAGATCACCTGCGCATGCTGCGGGCCGTTCGGTTTGCGTCCGTGCTCGAGTTCCGGCTCGACGACACCACAGCCGACGCCATCCAGAAGCACGCCGCCAGTGTTACGGAGATGGCCGCCGAGAGGATCCGTGATGAGTTGACACGTATCCTGGTTGAGTCACCACGTGCCGGTGATGCACTCATGTTATTGGACGAGGTCGGCCTGATGGAACCCCTGCTCCCCGAGATCAAGGCCATGCAGGGCACGCCGCAACCCCCGCAGTTTCACCCCGAAGGTGATGTGTTCGAGCACACCATGCTGATGCTTAACGAGATGGAGTCGCCTTCCCCCCGCCTGGCTTGGGCGGTCCTGCTGCATGACGTCGGGAAGCCTCCCACGATCACAACCGACACCGACCGTATCCGTTTCAACCGCCATGCAAACGTGGGAGGAGACATGGCGGTTGAGATGCTTCGACGGCTCAGGTTTTCCAACGATGACATCGATTTCATCACGGAGTGTGTACGCGGGCACATGCGCACGATGGACGTGCCGCGTATGCGACGTGCAACACTTCGCCGCATGGTGGGCGCGCTCACGTTCCCGGTAGAGCTGGAGCTCCACCGGCTCGACTGCATTGGAAGTCACGGCGACCTCGACAACTACAATCGACTGGTAGCCTTCCAGGAGGAGATGGCCAACGAGCCCGTGCTGCCCCCGGCATGGATCACGGGCGACGACATACTCGAGATGGGCATCCCTGAAGGCCCACGGATAGGGTACTGGCTGCGCCTGGCCTACGAGGCGCAACTGGAGGATCGCTTCCCCGGAAGGGAGCATCTGTTGGCCTGGCTCAGAGACCAGGTGAACGACTAGGCGATTCGCTTGATGCGGGTCTTCGGCTCAGGAAACTGAACCTGACCGGTGACCATGCGCTTGGTAACACGCAGCGACTTCGTGGCAGAATGTCGAGGCGCCTCGAACATCACGTCCAACATCAGACTCTCGATGATTGCACGGAGTCCGCGCGCCCCAGTACCGCGATCCACCGAAAGTCGCGCCATTTCCCGGAGCGCGCTGTCGGTGAAGCTGAGCTCGATATCTTCCATCGCCAGCAGCTTCTGGTATTGACGCACCATGCAATTGCGCGGTTTCACCAGGATATCGACCAACTGGTCCTCGGTCAGCTCCGACAGCGTCGTAACAATGGGTAGTCGACCGATCAGCTCGGGGATCAGACCGTACTTCACGAGATCTTCCGGCTCGACACCGCCGTGATCCACACCTGTGATCGTACGGCTCTGCGGCTCCACGAATCCTATCTGCTGAGAGCCCTGGCGCCGCTTGATGATGCCGTCCAGCCCCACGAAAGCGCCGCCACAGACAAAGAGGATGTGCTCCGTGTTGATCTTGATGTACTCCTGTTGCGGATGCTTGCGCCCGCCACCGGGCGGAACGCGCGCCATCGTTCCCTCCAATATCTTGAGCAGGGCCTGCTGTACGCCTTCGCCGGAAACATCGCGCGTGATCGATACGTTCTCGGTCTTGCGGCCAATCTTATCGATCTCATCCACATAGATGATACCGGTCTCCGCCCGCGCCACGTCACCGTCAGCGTTCTGAATCAGGTTTAACAGGATGTTCTCAACATCTTCGCCTACGTAGCCCGCCTCGGTCAGCGTGGTGGCATCCACGATGGAGAACGGCACATCGAGCATCTTTGCCAGGCAGCGCGCCATGAGCGTCTTGCCGGATCCCGTGGGCCCGATCAGCATGATATTGCTCTTCTCGATTTCAACATCCGAGAACGGGTGATCTTCCGCGAAATGCGACTCCTGCTTCAGGCGCTTATAGTGATTGTGAACCGCAACCGACAGAACCTTCTTGGTATGATCATGGCCCACCACATAGTCATCGAGATAAGCTTTGATCTCATGCGGCTTGGGAACCACCAAACCCGGCCGCACATCTTCCTGTTCGACCGGGTGCTTCCCCTTCTCGAGCAGTGTGTTACAGAGCTCAACACATGCATCGCAGATGTTGACGCCCGGCCCCGTTACGAGACCACTGACGGTCTCGCGGCGTTTGCCGCAAAAACTGCATGTTATGGGACCGGAAGACGTCTCCACGATCAGGCTCCCTTCGAGCTATTGGTCACCACTTCGTCCACCAGCCCGTACTCCTTGGCATCGCCAGCCGACATGAAAAAGTCACGGTCGGTGTCGTTGGCGATCACATCGATGTCTTTGTCGGTATGCTTGGCAAGGATCTCGTTAATCCGCTCGCGCAGTCGCAGGATTTCCTTGGCCTGGATGCTGATGTCCGACGCCTGCCCCTGGACGCCACCCCAAGGCTGGTGGATCATGATGCGGGCGTTAGGCAGCGCGAAACGCTTACCCGGCGTACCCGCGGCCAACAGAACGGCCCCCATGCTGGCGGCCTGCCCCACGCAATAGGTTGCCACATCGCACTTGAGGAACTGGATGGTGTCATAGATGGCCAGTCCTGCGGTGACGGAGCCGCCTGGCGAATTGATGTAGATGCTGACATCCTTCTTGGCATCTTCAGCCTGCAGGAACAGCAACTGGGCAATGATCAGGTTGCTGATGTCATCGTTAATGCCCGATCCGATAAACAGGATGCGGTCCTTGAGCAAACGCGAAAAGATGTCGTAAGCCCGCTCGCCGCGCCCCGTCTGTTCCACCACAATCGGCACCAAAGCCTGGTTCTTTACCATGATATCTGCCTCTCTTTACGTCTTCGCGTGTGCCACGCGTTCACAACGCTATGCAGCATTGCGTAGTCGCCGTGGTCTCTGCGCGAGATTCCAAGTCATAAAACTACTTAACCTTGGCCTTCTCCAAGAGAAAGTCCAGCGTCTTCTCATCGCGGATGTCACTCTGCAAGCGTTCGAGTGCGTTGCGCTTCTCCAATTCGCTTCTGAGCTTATCGGCTGTCATCCCATAGCTCATGGCCATGGTTTCAAGGCGCTGATCCAGTTCATCGTCCGAGACCGAGATCGACTCTTCCTCGGCGATACGGCTCAGAATGTAAGTGAGCTGCACGCGTTCTTTCGACGCCTCCGTGGCCGACTCCACGATCCGTGCCTGTTGCTCCTCGATCTGCTCACGTGAAGCGCCCTGCATCGCGATGCGTTCCACCATGCTGCGCACCATCATCTGCATCTCCTGCTGCACAACTGACTGGGGCAGATCGAACTTGGCCTTCTTCAGCAGGTGGTTCCCGATCTCCTGCTTGAGGCGACCATCCTCCTGCTGCTCCCGGTTCTGCTGGATGTCTTCACGGATGCGCTGGCGTAGCCCTTCTTCGCTGTCCACTTCAAACATCTTGAGGAACTCTTCGTTCACCTCCGGGAGCTTGCGTGCCCGGCGCGCCTTGACGTTCAGCGTGTAGGAGGCGGTCTTGCCACGTAGCGCTTCCGTCGCGAAATCCTCTGGGAACGTAATCTCAGTCTTTACCTCGTCACCCACCTTGGCTCCGAGCAACGACGCATCCACCCCGGGGAGGAACTCGCGCTGTCCCAACATGGCCCAGAAGTCGCTACCATCGTCCAGCTCCGGCGCGTCCGGCGCCAGTTCCTTGACGGGCTGTCCGTCACACTCGCCGCGGTAGTCGAGTTTCACAAAGTTTCCGTCCTCAAGGGCGCCTTCGTTGTCATCCTCGAACCGAGACCGCTGCTCCAGTACGGAGTCAAAGGCCTTCTGCACATCCTCCTCGGACACTTCCACGAGGTCACGCTTCAGGGATATCTTGGTGTACCTGGGCAGCCTGAAGGCGGGCGGCACGTCGATCATCACGTCAAACGCCAGTCCGGTCTCCTTGGAGAACTCTACGTTCTCCACGCCAACGATCGCCACCGGCGTTACGCCCTGCTCCTCTAGCGCGGAACGGTAAAACCGCGGCACCAGACGCTCCTTGGCCGACTCCGCGAGGTCCTTCTTGTACTGCGCTTCAATCACAGCCGTCGGGGCTTTGCCCTTCCTGAACCCGGCAACACGCCCGCCCTTGCGGAACCAGCCCAGCAGTTCCTCGTAATCGTCACGCACTTCGTCACTCGTCGTCGCAACATGCATCAACTTCCGGCAGGGGCCGGCATCTTCCATCTTAACGTTCATAGTCCCTTACCCACTCTCCAGTTACTGGGTTCCAATCCTTGACGCCAAAACATCCTTAGCGCATTCAGATTCAACATCCAACATCCAACAAGGAACTCCCAAACATCCAAGTGTGCGAGAGGAAACGAATGGCGGGCCTTTCAGACATTCATTCACTTCCTTGTCGGATGTTGGGTGTTCATACCCCAAGCGGAGGCCGGGGTGAGGGGTTTGCAGGCCTTTCATCCATCCCCTACCCCAAGCGGAGGCCTGGGGGAGGTCACGTAGGCCTTAGCGGTTCGGTATTCCGAACCGGTCCAGCCAAGTGGCCTCCCCCAGGCCGAAGCGCCCCTTATTCTTTCATGGTCATGAGGAATTCCGCGTTGCTCTTGGTCTTCTTCAGACGCTTCACAATCATCTCCATGGCTTCCACGGCGGGTACACCGTTGATGGCACGCCGCAGCGTCCAGATACGCGCCAACTCGTCGGGATGGAGCAATAGCTCTTCCTTGCGTGTGCCGGACTTCTCAACGTTGATGGCAGGAAACACCCGCTTCTCGACAAGGGAGCGGTCCAAGCAGAGCTCGAGGTTACCCGTGCCCTTGAACTCCTCGAAGATGACGTCATCCATGCGGCTGCCCGTCTCCACCAGGGCCGTCGCCATGATGGTGAGGCTACCGCCATCCTCGATGTTGCGCGCCGCGGCGAAGAAGCGGCGAGGCTTGTGCAGTGCATTGGCATCCACACCACCCGAGAGGATCTTGCCGCTGTGCGGCTGAAGTGTGTTGTAGGCACGCGCCAAGCGCGTGATGCTGTCGAGCAGGATCACCACGTCCCGACCACTTTCAACCATGCGTTTCGACATCTCGATCACCAACTCCGCCACCTGTACGTGCCGTTCCGGCGTCTCATCGAACGTAGAGCTGATGACATGCGCCTTGGTGTTGCGCTGCATGTCGGTGACTTCCTCGGGACGCTCATCGATGAGGAGAATGATCAAGTGCACGTCCGGATGATTGGCCGAGATGCTGTTGGCTATTTTCTGCAACAGCACCGTCTTGCCCGTGCGGGGAGGCGCCACGATAACGCCGCGTTGCCCCATGCCCACCGGCGTGAACAGGTCCATCACCCGCATCGACACCTCGTTCTGACCACACTCGAGATCGATGCGCTGATCGGGAAAGATCGGCGTCAGGTTCTCGAAGGGAACCATCCGGCGCGATCCATCCGTGGCCTGGCCATTGATCTCATTCACACGAAGCAACGCAAAGAAGCGCTCCTTCTCTTTCGGCTCACGGATCTCCCCGGCCACCAAGTCGCCGGTACGCAGGGCAAAACGACGAATCTGTGACGGTGATACGTAGATGTCCTCTGGGCATGGCTGGTAGTTACTGTACTCGGAGCGGAGGAATCCGAAGCCGTCCGGCAGGACCTCCAGCACCCCACGGCTGTTCATGCGGCCGCCCTGGCACGCATGTTCCTTCAGAATCTCGAAAATCAGCTCGTGCTTCTGTAGCGCACCGAGATCGACCAGGCCCTGTTCTTCCGCAAACTCGCTCAGCTCGGGAACGGACTTCTCCTGGAGGTCGAACAGGCTGAGCATGGGACCGTCCTTGCGCGGTTGCTCTTCAGTCTTCCCGCCACTTTCTTCACCGTCGCCCGCATCGCGAACGGGCCGCGTATACCGTGGCTCGCCTTCGACGGCTACGTTACCATTAACCTGCCGGCGGCCGCGTCCACGGCCTTGACGGCGTGATAAGTTGTTTTTTCTCTGAGCCATTACTGCCCTCTCTTCATACTGCCCAACACCCGTTCCACCTGGGCCTCCAGGATCGCCGGGGTACCATCATTCCACAAAACGTAATCGGCACACGCTGCCTTGCGCATCTCCGGCCATTGCGCATCCATCCGCGCCTCGGCCTGCTCATCTGTCAGCCCGCGCTCCCGCAGGCGTGCTATCCGTGTCGCGCGCGAGGCGCAAACGCCAATCACGGCATCCCAACCCTCGCCGTAGCCCGCCTCAAACAGCAGGGGAACAACAACCACAGCCATCGTCTCCCGACGATCCTCCAGCCACTTGCTCCACGCCCGCTCCACCGCTGGATGCACCAGCGCGTTCAGTGCCCTGCGATCCTCTTTCGAGCTGAACACCCGTTCAGCCAGTGCACGCCTGTCAATGGCCCCCGATTCCGCTACGACACCTTCGCCAAAGTGCTTCACCACGGATGCGTAGATCTCAGTGCCCTCCGCCATGGCCTCGTGGGCCAACCCATCGGCCTCGCACACTGCCACGCCGCGGGCTGACATGTATGAGGCGGCCAAGCTCTTTCCGCAGGCAATACCGCCGGTGAGCGCAATCTTCATGGTTAGAGGAATAGTCTGAAAACTCACGTGACCTGCCCCGACTCCGAGCGGTCACAGCCACATGGAAAGCACCTGCGGATGGCAGGTAAGAGCTAGTAAAGCAAAGCACGTAAGTGGTGTCAACAATGGACTTTCGCGCTAAGACAGGCTGCACTACCCAAACAGCTCCGGCTCGCGCAGGCTCTTCGCAAACTGCTCGAATCCCAGTGCTTCATAGAGTTCCAGCAGCACCGACACGTCCGGGCTCTTGACCGTCAGCGCCTCCAAATCATCGGCGCAAGGGATATCAAGATTGAGCCGAACCATTTTCACATTCCGCTCAACCCGTTCCCAGTGCTCGGCCAGGGACCGACCGACCTTCTTTCCCGAGAGGTCGTCCAGGTGTTCGCGGATCCCGTCCAGCGAACCGTACGTCTGAAGCAGCGTTGCAGCGGTCTTCTTTCCCACCCCCGGCACGCCGGCGATGTTGTCGCTGCTGTCGCCAATCATTGCCAGCCACGGTATTATCTGGTCGGGCCGGACACCCGTCTTCTCCAACACGCCTTCCGGGTCCAGCGCCGGTCCTTTCCCCGACATCGGGACCACTCGGACCACTTCATCGACGGCTCGCAGGAGGTCCTTGTCGCTCGTCGCAATCATCACCGCATCCACATTACCCCGTGCGCGTACCGCGATGGCCGCCAGCACATCATCGGCCTCCTGGCCATCGACACAAATTCGCGTGATGCCCGCTCCTTCCAGGTACGCATCGATGTGGGGAAGCTGCGAAGACAGCTCATCGGGCATGCTTTCGCGGTTGGCCTTGTACTCCACAACCAGTTCCGTACGTTCGTCGGGCAACCCGCCATCGAAGACCACGGCCCAATGCGACGCCCCCCAGTGGTCTCGCAGATGCTCGAGCATACGAATGCAGCCGAATACGGCATTCGTCGGCTCGCCCGCGCGGTTGGTCATCCGCGGGATGGCATAGAAGGCACGATAAACCATGCCGTAGCCATCGATCAGAAGTAGTCTGCGGGGACCTGTCATGTCTTTCACACTGCGCATGAAGGGACCCCGGTCTGTTGACGACCCCTCGGCTCGCTGGGGACAGCTCGCCCTTCTACCTTCCGACCTCAGCGCCAGCTCGGTAGGGCGAGGAGTCCCTTCCGAGCCGCTATCGTCGCTCCCCGCCCGCAGGTCTACTCGGTTGCCACGTCAACCATTCCTTCGGGAAGCGGAACGTCTTCCTGCGCCTTGATCGGCAGTCCGTTCGGATCCACAAGACGTGCCGTTACGAAAATGAGCAGGTTGCGCTTCTCGCTGTGCTCGTAAGAGCTACGGAACAGGCGCCCAATCAACGGGATATCACCCAGGAAGGGAACACGGTCGTCCACATCCAGCCGCCGCTCGGTAATCATGCCGCCCATGACAACCGTGGCTCCGTTATAGATCGAGATACTCGTGTTGACCGAACGGGTATGGAAGAAGGGCTGCTCCATCGGCACCCGAACGTCACCGAAAACAAGTCCGTAGTCCTTCCATTCCGGGTCCGACACCACTTCCGGTGTCATGTTCAGATTGATCATCTGGCCTTCCGTACTGACTTCAGGCAAGACGGAGAGGATTACACCCACTTCGCGGGTTTCGAACGTCGATGGCTCGGCTGCGAACGGAGAGACACCTTCAGGAAGCGTGATGTTGCTATCGCCGCCGCCGCCCAGATTGCTCAGCGACTTGATCTCGAACTCGGTCGGGTAAATGTACTCCGTGACAACCTTAATCGTGGCCTCGTTACCGGACTTTGTGGTCACCTTCGGCGCCGAGAGCAAGTCGGCATGACCACGCTGCTGCAGCATGTGCAGTACCATCGAGAGCTCCGGATTGGTAAGTACACTTCCGATCCTCATGACGCTGTCGACAGTGGTGACGGCTTCACCCAAACCCGTCGGGATATAGCGGTTGCCACCGGTCAGCGACCCGTTCGCCCCCATCCCCGAGATCTCGATGCGCTGACGCGCCGAAGGCGGCAGGTTGCCCTGTCCCCGCTTCTCAGCCACCTGCCACGTGTTATCCAGCAGCCACTCGAACCCGAGCGAGTCCAGATCGGTCTGCGTTACCTCGACAAATCGAGCTTCGATCTCGATCTGACTTGGGACGACGTTCAGGACCTCAAGCACCTTATCGAAAACGGCATGATTCCGTTCGGTGTTGGCCACGACGATCTTGCCGATAGTACGAACATACTTGATGGAGGATCCATCCGGCCATTCCACGCCCATGTCATCGAAGAAGGCTTTCCAGTCAGCTCCACCTCCTCCAACACCCGTGCCCTCGAGCGCGATGAAGTCCCCGCCACCACCACGATCGTCGCCCGCGCCCAACTCGGACTCCACCAGGCTGATCTTCTCTTCAACGGCAGGCAGCACGTCATACATGCGAACGATGATGTCACCTTCCGGGGCGTTGAAGGGCACGATCATGACAACGCTGCCCTCGATACGGAACTTCAGATCGGCCACCTGCGTCACGATCTTCAGGGCTTCCAAGAGAGAAATATAGCGCGCTGTAAAGGTGATAAGCGGGACCTGGCCGGCCTCGCCGCCGCCGCTGTCATCCAACATGCTGGCGAACGGGTCGTCCGACGGAGCGGCCGCGGGCTTATCGGCCTGCCCAAGGCTCAGGATAATGTTTACACCCTTCTCTTCTTCCGAAATATCAGCCGGGTCAAAGTCGACACTCGCCGTCTGCAGGAAGTCGACAACGTCATGGATGTTGGCCTGGCGGAAATCGATCTCCGGAACCTTGATCGACGCCATCTTGGCACGTATACGCGTCCGGATATCCTTGTCGACCTCCTTCTCGGGGATGATATCCTCAGTCTTCTTGGCCACAGCCTCTGCGAGCCCGTAATCGCGTGGGTTCCATGCCTGCCGAACCTGCGTCATCATTTCGCGACGGGTGCTCTCCACCTCCATCGAAGCGCGGTCGTAGCGTTTCTGGGCCACCTTCTGAATCATCCGGATGGCCTCGGTATTCTGGGGGTCGAGATGCGGCTGCAGCACGGCTTCGAATTTGGCCTGCGCCCGGTCGTACTCACCGTTGATCAAGTGCTGGCGCCCAGTCTTCAGCAGCTCGGAAACTTGATCTTGCTTGGCGATGAAGTCTTCTTGCTTCGCGCGCTGGATCGGGGCCTCGGGCACGTCATCCTCGACAGGTTCAGGATCCCTGTCCAACTCCTCCAGAAACGCGGCAGCACGAGGGTGCTTGAACGCAAGGGCACGCTCACCAAGTTCACGTGCCGCTTCGATTTCGCCCTTACGCTGCAGCGCCTTGGCCCACTGGAAGAAGTTGAGCCCCTGGCCCATACGGATGCGGCCGCGCGTCCGTGCGGTTCCGGGCCGGTCGGTGATGTAACGCTGTGCCTCCTCGAAGAGCCGCTCAGCTTCCTTGTAATCGTGCGCCTTGGCTGCAGATTCTGCCTCGGCCAGCACCTCACGGCCGTGGGCCTCGAGGGCCTGACGGCGCAGCTCCTCCTGCTTGCTCATAACGTCTAGAGCTTGGTTGAGCGCGAGTTCAGCCTTCTCCGCCTCGCTAATCTCGACGACGGCGGGCGCAGCCGGACGCTCATCGGCAGCCACCGTCTCTTCGGCGGGCTCTACGGGATGCTCCTCCACGGAGGCCGGCGCTTCGACGGCGTCGACAAGCAGATCCTCCGCCGGCATCTCGGCTTCGGCTTCCTCGACGGCGACTTCCTCAACGACCTCTTCAACGACCTCTTCAACCACTGCCTCTTCGACCGGCAGCTCTTCGACCGGTTCTTCCAGCAGGTCGACGACCTCCTCAACGGGCTCGGCCTCGGCAACCGGAGCTTCATCGATAACAGGAGGTTCGGGAACTCCCTCGGCCAGCGCATCCTGAATGGCTCCCTCAACAAGCAGGTCCAAGTCGCTCCCGGCATCCAGGTCAGCTTCCAGAGATTCGACCAAAGCGTCTTCCTCGGCGACCTCCTCAACAGCCGTCGCGTCGACCACCTCGTCGGTGACTTCTTCCACTGCCATTTCGTCGGTCGGCTCTTCCGCGACCTCTTCAGCGACGTCGGACATGCCTTTTTCGGGCTCGGCTGCGATTACATCGTCAATGGGCTCTTTGATCGCCATGTCTTCGACCGGCAGCTCCTCAACGATCTCCTCGGCGGGTTCTTCAGCGGCTTCTTCAGCGGGTTCCTCAACGACCATATCCACGTCTTCAGGAACGTCTTCGAGGCCTTCCTCATCGTCCATGTCGTCGATATCCTCGACAAGCGCTTCCTCTAAATCTTCGAGTTCCTCCCCCACGTCGTCGCCCAAGTCCTCCAAGAGCTCGGCCATATCAGAATCATCGCCCAGATCATCGAGAAGGAGATCGTCAACGTCTTCGTCCAACGAACCGCTGACGGCATCTTCGAGGAGCATTTCCTCAGAGACAATCGCACCGTCTTCATCCAAATCCTGGGCAAGAGCCAGACCGACCACACACGCCACAGCCAGCCCGCAGACGGCCATGATGACAAACCTCTCACGTCTCTGAATCATCAGGAATTTACTCCTTGCTCAAGAGGGGAAGACGACGCTTCGGGCTCTGTCCCGGTGTCACCGCTCTCCGCACATTGTCTTACTTGAAGATCGACTCCATCAAGCACGCGCTTAATTACTACACGCCCTGCTGTACTGTCAATGTCTATCAGCCTGTAGCGCTTGCCCTGGAGGTCAAATTCGTTGTTGAGTCTCAGCTTGTAAGTGCTGTCGTCGGCCTTGAAAAGAAGGGTGCAGGTATACTCGTTATACTCGACGCCTTTGCCCTTTGTGAGACGAATCAGCTTGTTGCCGCGCTTGAGCGTGAGGATGGACACATCGATATTCATGACACGTCCGAACCGCTCTACCTTCCTCAGCTTGGGCTCGTACTTGTGCAGCACAAACCCCTCGACTTCCTCGTCCAGCTTCTTGAAGTAGGTTCTGGAGTTGCCGCGCGTGTTGATGGCGAACTGCTTCTCACCGCCCGGAAGTCTGATCACGCTCTTGAACCGGAGATGGAACGGGTCGGCCACGAGGCTCTGCACACAGAGCTTCATCACGATGCTGGGGCTGTCGTTCGAGTCAGTCGGACTGGTCTGAGGACGCGCAAGGAACTCCTCGATGTTGGTGAAGCCATCCCCGTCACCATCCTTCTGGGCGTCTGACGGGTCGCGTGGGTTCAGACCATACCGTTCCTCCCAAACATCCTTTATGCCGTCACGATCCAAGTCACGCTCGGGATCGTCCTTGGGATCCACCGGCTGTTCGGCACGGCAGAACGGGCAGTTTTCGGCTTCGTACGGGATCGGGCGCTCGCAGTCCACGCACTGCACCCGCGTCCCAGGCAGCCACATCTTGGGCCCTTCCTTGAGAATAGCAACCTGGGTCGGTTGCTGCACCGAGTTCAGGGCGGTCTCAAGCGGCGAGACATCGACGGGCTGGGCGTCGGGATGGGTAGGCCGGATGCCGTCTATCTCCGCGATGAAGGTCTCCTGGGCCGTCTGCACGGTGCCGACATGCCAAGCCAGGTAAGATAACGATGCGATCAGCCCGATCAGTACAACAGCGGCGATCAACCGGTCATAGATGCCCCTCAGACGCGTAACGATATCTCCCAGCGCCATGGCTACGCTCCCTTTCCGCTAGTAAACTCCGCAAAACGATAGACATCGATCTCCATCGTCACTTTCATGGGCTTCTCGAGCATATCGCCGCTCATCAGCCGCTGACTGCGCGGCGGATGCGCCGGCCGATCCGCTACCAGTGCGCCCCCCTGCTGCTCTTCCGCTTTCGAGGGCGGGGTTACATCATCGCCGGCCTTCTCGATATTCAACATCGTGACCACGGCGAACATGTCGTGGGATGCCAGCGCGTTCATGATCATCAGCAGCGCGTCCTGGCGCGCCTCGAACGAGACGCCGAACCGCATTCGCGCGTGGAGGTCGTCGTCCCCCAGTAGGCCAGCGCGGGGCGAGACCTTCCACCCCCGATCCCCGCCCACGGCAACCGTGGGCATGGAACCGCCTCTCCGACGACGCGATACGCGTCCCCCGCTCGGACCGGCGGCTACCGCCGCAGGGCCCGCGGTTTCGAACTCCTCGCGCCGCAATTTCGACAACCCGGTGGCGCCACTCTCGAAGATGATGCGGCAAACCTGATCGGCAATCACGAGCTGCTGGGCAAGCCGCGGCACGTCGGGCGGAGCGGGAAGCGTCCCGGCCGAGTAGCGCTCGAAACCGATCTGGAAATCATCGGCCAGCGCCGTCTTCGTCTTTCCGGCCACGGCCTTCAACTGATCGCGCGTCTGGCTGAACATACGCAGGAACTGGGCCGGGGTCTTCTGGATGGGCTCGATCTGCCCTTCACGAAGTGCACCTGAAAGATCCTCCATCCACCGTAACAGCTCTTTCCCGTTCTTCTCTTCCCGTTCAACGTTATCGGGCGACGGGAACGGTTTGCGTGCATAGTAGTTCTTCAGTGTGTTTACGGAACGTTTGAGTGTCCTCTCTTCCTTGCTGAACTGGCTGATCCCTCGGAACAGAAGGAAGCTCGAAACAAGGAAGACAACAACCAGAACGGCAACCAGCACAATGACAACAACACTCTTCTTCTTCATAAACCTACCTCTGTGGCGAGCTCCACCTACCTCTTGGGCGGCCGCCCACCCGGGGGTGCCTGCTTCACCGGATCGAGGACAATGGGATCCGAAAGCGGCGCCTGGACCGTGAACTCACGTGCAAAATCGTCCGACCCGACTACGGGTTCGAATGTGATCTTCGTCTCTTCCGTAAAGCACGCCAACTGACCCAGTCGGGCGGCAAACTGCTCTGTCGCCGTGGCATCGGCCTGGTCTTTGAGCTGATCAAGAAAACCACGCGCCGAAATGCTGACGGCCGTGATTTTGCCGCCTTCGATGACGGGCTCCCACCCTGTCAGCCACATTCCATCCAGCATGGCGCCGCGCACGGCATCGAGCATATCCAGCCAGGCGGTCCGCATCCGGACCACCGTCGCCAGCTCGTTCGCCTTGGATTGCACGCCACCGGTTGCCTGGCCGACCTTCTGAAGCCTGCCGGCCTGCACGTTGAGCCCCGCAACACGCTTCTTCACTTTCATCACACGTTCGCCCAACATCTCGCGCATGCGCAGGAAGTAGATCCACCAGCAAAGCATAATCAGCACGACACCCAGAGCCGCCATGGCGAAGAAGGGCTGCCGACGACGCAGCGTCTTGCGGGCCACGATATCGGGCGGCAGCAGGCTGATCTCTACCGGGCAGGTAAGCGAGCGACGCAGCGCCAGGCCGGCGACTTCACCCAACACCTGGATTTCGCCGGTGATGCGCTCCTGGTCGATGCCCGGGCTGACCGGAATGTTGGCGAAGGGGTTGAGGGCTTCCACCGGCACCTTGAGCTTCTCACGGAAGAACGTATCCATGTGGGGCAGCACCGAACTGCCACCGGCCAGGAACACGCGCGACGGCGGATTGCCGCCCTGCTGGCTACGATAGAAGTTGATCGAGCGGCTCACCTCGGCGTGGAGACGTGTCACCACGCCGCGTACGATGCGCGATACACGGTCGGCCACCTTGTTCTCGGGCCCGGCATACACACCGCCCAAGGCCACGAAACCGTGCTGACGTTTGAGCTCTTCGGCTTCTTCGTAGCCCACATCGAACTCCTTCATCAGCTCCTGCGTGGCCGCGTTGCCCGCCACCGGTATGCTACGACTGAAAATGCGATTCTCTTCGACGAAGATCAGGTTGGAGGAGCGCGCGCCGATATCGAGCACCATCGTGCAACCGTCGAGCCCCGGGTAGTTATAGCGCACGGCGTTGTAGAGGGCCATCGGCGCCACATCCACGATCTCGGGCTCCAGGCCGGCAGCCTGGACACAGTCGGTCAGCCGTTTGATGCTCTCGATCTTGGCCGCCACCAGCATGACGTTGAGTTCCTCGGTCCCGACACCGCTGACAAGCTGGTAGTCCCATACCACCTCCTCGATCGGGAACGGGACGTTCTGCTCGGCCTCGTAATGAACCATCTGCATGATCTTGTCGCGACCCACCGGCGGCAACTTGACGTAACGGGGGAATACCGCCTGTCCGGAAACGCTCATAGCCAACGGCGCAGGCCGCATGCGGCGCTCACGCATCATCTCGCGGATGGTAGAAACGATGTAGGCCGACGTGTCGGCCTCCCAGTCGGACCCGATATCCAATTTGCCGACAGCGTAGTCCACCAGCTGAGGCACACCGGACTTGGTGGCCTGGAACTCAGCCAGCACCAGCTTACTGGCGCCGATATCAAGAGCAAGAAGTCGATCCGATTTGAACATGTTTGCTACATCCTAATCATAATCGTAATCGTAATCATAATCCCGATTACGATTACGACACTCGAGTTTCAGACTACCCCCTGCATCCTGAGCCCTGCATCGCTCCCTTACGGCTTGATCGTTTCGTAGGTATCCACGTCCACAAAGGCAAACGGGGTCTGGCTCCGGTTCAACAGGTACTTGTCCCGCTTGGTTACAAGGGCGCTCTTGACCACGTTGGCATCCTTCCACCAGACCTCGGAGAGTTTCGTAGCCGCCTCGGACTCCTGCGCAATCATCTCGCCCTTATGGTATATCTCCACGCCGAAACCTACCGGCGAGCCATAGCGCTCAATGGTATTCGGGCGCAGGAATACCGTCGCCACGTGCCCGCGTTTCTTGGCTATGTCAACGTAGCTTACGCGGGTTGTATAATAGGAGTAAGCTTTCTTGCCATCGACCGCACCCAGCCCGAGAACGTGGAACTCGAAGGTCAGCTCGTCCGTCCACTTGTCCTTCGTATCGTATTCCACGCTGAACTGCCACCACCTGCCGGGGCGAGTCACCCCCCTTGAAGCCGAGGTGTCATACTGGGGTGTTTCAATTCTGGCGTTGCCGCCCTGCCATCCGAGCGTACGCAACCGTACGTTCCCGGCACCGGCACCGGCACCCGCGGCTGCTCGACGCTGCTGGGCTGAAGCCATCCCGGCAATAAGAAAATGAACAAGAATAAAGATCAGACGGGGTTCTCGGCATCTCCTCATTGCTCAGCTCTCCTCTCTGTATGCCGCAGACCAAGCCTGAGGCAGATCGATCATGCAGATGGGACCGTTACTATACGAAGAGCGCCCTTTGAAAGCAAGACCTCACGCACCCTTTGCAACCTTACGGTGCACGCCGCGTTTCCAGGTGACCATCGACAAAGACAACGTTGGCCTGATCCCTGTGCCAAAACGCAAGGCTGTTCGTGTCCGTGAAGAAGGACCCATCATCCGGCATTTGCAGCCGGGCCTCCTCCACCTCGCCAAACATGATCTTCTTGCTCGCGTCACGCAGCGCCAGCACGCCGGGCGCTCCAGTGCCCTCATTCCCGCAAAGATCCGAGGACATCGCGTAGCTGCGCACGACGTCCTGGTTGTTCTCGGCAGCCTTCTTGACATGAGTCGGGCAAGCATACACCTCAATCCGATCGCCCATATATGGCCAGAGATCACCGCCCCGAATATTGTTCTCCCCATCTGCTCCAATGTAAGTGTACGTATCCGGAGAATCCCAGTCCTTCCAGTGAATCCAGCCCATGTGCTTCCGATCAGCTTCTTCTTCATCAATATAGCTGACACCCCGGCAATACCATCCTGCCTCGGCGCCTCTGGAGACCATGCCCGCGTGAAGCTGTCTCAGGTTGGAGGCGCACCGCTTGGTCCACGCCTGTTCGCGCATACGGCCTAGGTTCGGCATAATCAGGGCCGCCAGCACGCCCATAATCGCGATCACCACCAACATTTCAATCAGCGTAAACCCACGCAGAAACATCTTCATATTCATGCCCTTCCTCCGAAAACAACGCCCCCGCCGGCACCATGACCATTCGGTGTAGACCATAGGGATTGACACTCTCAGTCGCAAGCCAAATGCCAAATCAGAGCCGCGACACTTCTCATCAAGATCAGGTCATCAAGATCAGAGAGAATCCTCGTTTGACTCTCCCCCCCCAAACCGCTATATTAGTTGTAGATCATAGGTTAGTAATGCCTTTAGCTCCGAACGGAAGCAAGGCGTTGAGGTCTTATATAATATAGCTACACTGGAGGTTTCTCATGCGACTCGTCACACATAAGCGGCACCTGCAGGGTTCAGCACTGTTGATGGCCATCCTCGCAGTTGCCATGATTCCCGCGGGATCGGCGAATGCCATCGTTAAGACCAACTCGGTCCCATACGCCAACGACTTCGAGGCGGCCGGGACAATCATCCACACCAACGCGCTCGGGTGGAGCGGAGTCGACACGAATTACGCCTATACAGTCGTCACCAGCTACACGGCGACCGCCGGCTGGCCCATCTCGGGCGCCCACACCGCCGTGGCCCAACTCGATACGCAGGGCGATACCATCACGAATATTCTGTCGGGATCCAGCAACACTGACACGAACTACTGGATCGACATGAACATCCGAATGGTCAGCAGCGACGCCGAGCCGTCTGCCGTGACGAATGACTCCGAAGTCCAGGTAGCCATCTACCTCAGTTCGAGCAGCAATCTGGTCGCCTATCACGCCATGCCGGACGATCCGGCCGTGTTCGATACGGCGTCTACCAACTATTTCACGACGCTGAGCCACGCGGCCATTGAGAATGAAAGCTGGCACCGCTTGACGGTACAGATGGACTACAAGACAACTGGCGATCCATTAGGCTACGGCCTCGATCATGACTGGTTCAGAATCCTCTTGGATGGCGTCGCCATCTCGAATGCCACCATGGCGTGGGACATCACTGATCTGGAAGCTGGGCCCGGCGGCGAGTGGTTCCTCTGCGCCAATTCCAACATCGGCACCAACCGCACACTGAACGCGACGCTGCTGTCCGGCACAGGCTACTTCGATGATTTCGTCGCAACCAACGGCGAACCCACGTACGCGGTGACGACATACTACACGAACGGGGTCCCGAGCTACTGGCTGACCGGGTTTAGCCTGGAGCTGAACAATTCGGCGAGTGGCGCACTGTATAACGTCGATAACGACGTGCATCCCGCTTGGGCGGAATGGCTCCTTGGCACCGACCCGACCATCAGCAACGACTTCCTGCTCACGGTTGAGTCCAACGGCGGCACCAACACGGTGAAGTGGGTGGCCGACGGCATGATGGACTCGAGCGCGCCGGACATCATGATCAAGAAGAGCACCAACCTGCTCGAGAGCTACTCCAGCACGCAGACACACGATCGTAGCACGATGTCTGTAGGCACCAACATGTGGGAAGATACCACGGGTGGCGATGCCATGTACCGGCTGGGTGTAAACAGCAACTAACGTTCGCAGAATTGTAAACACGAGAACGCGGTTCCGGACCATCTCCGGAGCCGCGTTTCTTTTTTGCACTATTTTCACAGCCCTTTGACAATCCTGCGCTCGTCTTTCGTCCTTGGTTTCAGTATAGTGAGTGTGGATAAAAAGGGGGCTGGTGCGCCCAGCGTGGCATACGACGTGCTTCTATAAGAAGCATGCAGAGAAACGGCAGGTGTTTCAGATGCGTTTGGTAGATTCAGTATGGCTCTTGATGGCGGTGGTTCCGGCTCTGGTATCCCCCTTGGCCACGGCCGACCCTTACAGCCAGGACTTCGAATCCGGGTGGACAACCGGCTCTTTTGTCACCGAAACGAATGCCGATGGCTGGGTGGTCTCGGAGGGGATGATAAGGGGAAGTGGTATCGGATATCCGACTCCAAACGGATCATACGCTTGCTTTCTTAACCAGCTCAACGGCGATACCCCTCCCGAACCCTATGTTCAGACGCCCGCCCTTACAAACGGGATCGGGACGCTTACCTTCGATGCGGCAGGCAGAAGCGCCACAACACCTCAGGAACTGACCATTGAAGTGTCAACCAACGGCAGCAGTTGGACCGTTCATTCGGTCGTCACCAACAGTGCCAACATAAACTGGGAAGCGTACAGTGTCGTTATCAACCTCTACGGCATGCGCTACATACGGCTGCGCAAGACCGCGGACGATGGAGCCAGCGGCACCTATCTAGGACTTGAAGACATTCAGATCTCGGTTCCTCCTGCCTACGTTGAGGTCACTGGCATTGTACAGTCTCCGTCACCCGCTGTCGTACAGACCGCCACAACCAATACGGTAACGATCATGCCTTATGAAGGCGCTACCAGCCTGGACCCGTACCTTCTCTACAGCACGGATGAGGGCGGCTCCTTCGCCACCAACGATCTGCTCGCCACCGTCAGCAACCAGTTCGTCACCACCTTCCCCGGCATTCCGGCGCAGGAATCGCCCGGCACCGTGGTCGACTACTACATTCGCACCGTGTTCGATGACGGCGGCACCACACGCACGAACCTCTGGCCCGAAGGCGCACCGGGCGTCACGACCAACTATGTGGTCGAGTGGCGTTCCACGGATATCTTCACGAACACCACCTACAACGGCTGGGCGCTGACCAACGGCCTGATCTACCAGGGCTCCTCATGGTTCAACGTTCTCGGCCAGGGATCGGGAACGCCCTCCCTGACGTCCATACTCCACCCCAACGGTATCGGGGTCGTGTCCTTCGACATGAAGAACAACCTTTCGACCAACCTCATCACGTTCGAGATTCAGCGATCCGCGGACGGGGCAACCTGGAACACCACGCTGGCAACCGTTACGAACGGTTCCGCGGCTCTTACGAACTACTCCTTGACGGTGAACCACTACGACCCCGCCTATGTGCGCATCATCAAGACTGGTGACGACAGCAGCGCGTATCACCACCTTGTCATCAACAATCTCTCCGTCACCGAGCCCTCTTCCTACGTCCTGTTCTCCAACCTCGTAGTGAACCCCGAGCCCCCCCACTCGGGCGGCACCGTGGACATCAATGTCGATATCGAGCCCTTCGCGGGGGCCAACAACATCTTTGCGACACTCTACTATGCGTTCAGCGATACCAATCGCCCATTCACCAGCACCATTGACATGGAGCACCTTGGCGACAACGAGTACCGCACGATCGAGCCGGTGACCATCTCGGGACTCCCCGGCGAGACGTTCAACTTCTACATTGAGGCCTCGTTCCAGGGCACCGCCCCCGACTCTCCCGCCACCCATCCGGAATCCGGCACTCAACAACGTTTCATAGGCGCCCCCGTGCTCCAAGCCACCTACACGAATGTGATTGTGACCGGCAGCGCCACAACAAACCTCTTCGCCGCTACGAACCATTTCTGGCGCGGCGTTGTCGATGCTACCAACGGCTTGACCAACCCCAATTTCTACTTCCAGACCGAATCCAACACATGGGGCGATGCCGTGCAGACCTCCAACACAACGCCATTCGTTGGCGAAGCCGATCTGGGCGATACCATCACGATCCAGGAGACGCTCAACCGCTACATCTATTTTGCCTTCTTTGACGGCGTATCGAACGAATCCTATCAAGTCTCCGAATGCGAATACGTCAACTTCAACGGCTGGAACGAGACCACCTTCGGAAGCCATAGCAATCCGGATGGCTGGAACTTGGGCGGCCGGATGAACGATACGTCCACTAACGAGACGGACAAATCATTCGATGGTCGCTATGCCATGCTCAAGCACGGCGAGTCGGACGAATGGCTCCGCTCCCCGTCTCTCCCCGATGGCCTGGGATCGATCAGCTTCTGGTATCGCAACTGGTACAATAATGCGGCACAGCCGGCCGCGTTCCGAATCGAAAAGGCTCCGGGAGCAGGGGGACCGTGGACCGAAGTCGCGCTGGTGACGAATATACTTTCCGCCGACTGGCTCTATTTCTCGGTCGCCGTATCGGACCCGGCATCATCCCATGTGCGCATTGCAAACGCCTCCGATATTGCGGCTCAATCGTGGCTCGGTCTGGACGAGGTGGCCGTAACCGAACCCGGCTCCTCCGTCTCGTTCGGCGTCGCCACGAACAGTCCGGCTTCCCCCATTCTCGGCGATACCGTCACCGTAAGCGTGCCCGCTACGCCGCTGCGCGGCGCCACAAGCCTGGCCTGTTCCGTCTACTACCGCTGGGGCAGCAGCGCGCCATTCACCGCCATTCCGGCCGCGCTGAACGGCGGCATTTTCAGCGCCGAGATCCCCCCCTCGCCGCAAGGCACGATCGAGTACTACTTCGCCTGCACCTTTGACGGCATCGAACCCCATCCGCTGTCGGATCCGTCCGATGCTCCCGATAGCGTGCATAGCTTCGTCGTTTCAGGCGATCTTCCTCCAGAGCGGTTCCAGGACTTCGATGACGATCCCGGCTGGACCATTGGTAGTGACTTCACCAACCAGACATATGTGGGATGGGAAGTATGGGACTCTCGCGTGGTGGGTACAGGTATCGGCAAGGTTCCACCCTATTCATCGCCCTACAAGTGCTCCCTGAACGCGCTGCTCGATGGCGGCGTGGATGCGGGCCAGCCGGGCGCTCCTTATCTCCAGTCGCCTCTGACATCCAACGGCGTCGGAAGCATCACCTTCTTCTCCCGCTCCCGGATCAGCAATCCTCAGGTTTCCGCGATTCAGACCAAACCGGATGGGGGTGTCACATGGACGACCGTGGCACAGTTCACGAACAGTTCTACCGCCTATGTGACCAACTCCGTCTACCTGAACACCTACCAGGATCTTTATGTCAAGGTGGTCAAGCTCGATGACCAGGGGCAGAAGAACCAGTACCTTGCCATCGACGACATCTACATAACCTACCCGCCATCAGACGTTACTATCAGCAACGTCTACCATGCCCCCGCCTACCCCGCTCAAAACCAGGACCTGACCGTCTATGCCGACATGGGGCAAGTCAACCCGAACTACCCCGCTTTTGGATTCGAGCCCGTCATCGTTCACCGCCAAGGCAGCGGTCCATGGGCAACCAACAGCATGGGTCTGGTCAGCGGGAGCACTTACGGCGGCACGATCCCCGCCTATCCCCCCGGCAACGTGGAGTACTATGTGCGTTGCGATTTCGATGGGGTCTACTACCAGTCGGGCAGTTATAGCGAGAACCGCAGCCCCGCCTTCTCGCCGGATGCCGAGCATACCGAGGCCCTGCCTGCCACTTTCCACGGCTACAACGTCCGCTACTACCGCTCCGATTTCGAGACCATCGCTGTCACCGGAAACTTCGATACAGCCGAAAGTGAGCTCATCGCAAACGATACCTGGCAGGGACTGTTCTATGTGGACGGAACCAACCAACTCACGATCGGACTCAACGGAACCGGATACGCCCTCAACAGCCAGCAGAGTCCCAGCAATACCTACTGGGGTGACTCCGATCAGTGGCAATCCAGCCTTCCTGCCGTCGGCACACTCGATCTCAATGGATCCAACATCGTCTTCGACGGGGTGTTCAGCGGCTACTACCTCCTGCGGTTCGACATGGAAACCGGCGACTACCGGGTTCTTGCCGCCGACTGGCAGGACTTCGATACCTGGCCGCTCCACGACACGCAATTCGCCGAAGGCGCTCAGGGCGACGCCCCAACCTCCGAACAGGAGACCTTCAACGATTGGACGCTCAGTGCTGACGAAAGCGTAGAAACATATTTCGAGGGAACGTGGACAAACCGCTTCGACTGGGAAGACTCGGAAGTCGGCGAGTCCGACGTGCCAGACAACTACTGGCTCGCGGAAAAATTCAGGATCGTCAACACGGACTCCAACTCGAACCATCGAATCGAGTTCAGAGACATCGCCGGGGAAGGCCGCATCCGGCCACACTACGACCACTACAACTGGGGCGACCTTCGCGGCGCCGGAACAATGTCCTTCAAGTACCGTGCCACGGACACGAATACTTACCGGGTAGTTTGCGCAGAAGCAGGCAGCGGGAGTTGGTCGAACTATACCTATGCGGCTTCCATCGTTGGCGAGGGCGACAACACGGACGAGGGGTGCTACTGGTCATTGCTTTATCACTATCAGGATGCCAACAACTACTACGAGATGCGTGTCATTGCGACAAACTCGAATCAGCTCGTGATGCAGATCGTCAAGCACTTCGGCGGGGTTGAATCTATTGTAAACACCAGCTCGGCATTCTCTGGCCAGCTCAACAACAATGCCAGTATATCAGCGAAGGTCTTTGTTGACGGAGACGGAGTCGACCATGAAGGCTACTACAACGGTGGCAACTGGCGGGTGAGATATCTCAACGAGTCCACTGACATCATTGGCGACGGAGGCATCGGGCTTGCCGCCCACGATGTCAACATGATCATTGATGCCGTTGAGGTGTCGGCGGGCGAGGACTATGAAGAGGACTTCAATTCCACGCCCTCAGACTGGAGCGATCCAGCATGGAACTTCGATGTCAGCACTGGTACGTATCGGCGTGAAGGGCGCTATGCCGGCGGATTGGGCTTCACGGTTTATTCATCGCTACTGACACCGGGACCGTGGACCCTCCAGAATCCCTTGGATTGGATTGCGGAGGTCGTCTACACAAACATCACCACACTGGGCTATGTCCAGACCACAGCCAACGTTCACCGGCCCGACACCTACGCTACACCGATTCTGAAACACACGGACGGCTACGGGAGCCTTCGTTTTGACAATCTCGCCGCAACAAGCTGGCAAGGCGACGATGTCACGCACAACACACCTTCCTCCGCTTGGATAATGGGCGATGGGTGGATCGACAACGACGATCCGTACGACGGCAGATACTGCGAACTGCGCGCCTCACGCGCCATGTACACGACCGACTTCAACCAGTATCTACGCTCACCGCTGATGAGCAGCGCCGGCCCGGTCAACTTCATGTATCGTACAGGTGGTTCGGATGCAGAGATCGCGATCCGCTGGAAACCCGATGGCGGTTCCTATGTGGGCGTCACCAACCTAACGCTGCCCGCGGAAGCCGACTGGACCAGCTTCTCCTACCCCATCAACACAAATGCACCGGGGTTTGTCCAGCTTGCACACATCTCTTCTAACATGAATGCCCGCCTCTTGATCGACGACCTCACCTTCTTCGACTATCACCAGGCCAGCACGAACACCTGGGTCGCCTACAACGCGCTGCTCACGCAGCAGCAGGAAGACAAGCTCTACCGCTCCGAGGGACGCAGCGGCTACCTCAATCACGATGACGATACGGACACGCTATTCGGCCGCGTCTTCGCCGACGCGCCCTATATCCGGTCGCCCTACCTGCGCGAGGGCATCGGCGAAATCAGCTTCTGGTACCGCAACTGGTCCACCAACGGCGGTCTCGATACCAGCCTGCTTGTCGTTGAGACCTCACCCGACACAACAACATGGACGCCCTTGGCTACGATCGCCGTCGACAACGATGTCTACACCCGTCACGTTATCACCGCATACGATACGGACAACCACTTCGTCCGCTTCCGAAACGACACCTCCGGCGAAGATCCCCCCGACCGCCTCTGCCTCGACAGCATCCTCGTCGCCGCGCCCATCGCCACCGACCTCATCGTCAGCAACGCCTGGACCATTCCGCCAATCCCGGTCTACACGAATACGGTCAAGATCCGCGCCGAGCTGACCGACTTCATTCTCAGCCCCTCGAATGTCGATGTGAATGCCTATTGGAAACTCGGCACCAACGACTGGGCCACCTGGGAGTACTACAGCGGCACCCCAATGAGTATGAGCGAGCTCGTCTCCGAGCAGTACACCAACAACGGCCGCACCGTCTACGTCTACGAGACCGACGGCTCCATCCCCGCACAGGATGCCGACGAGGTCGTCCAATACTTCGTTCGCGCCAGTTTCGACGGCGAACTCTTCGCCAACGCGACCAGCCCACGCCTCTTCAAGAGCGGATTCCAAAATCCTGCCGCCTACGAACCGGCCGACTACAATGAGCAACATGGGGGTGGCACCAATGTCGTCCCCTACTACGTCGTCTACTCCTGCCCGCCGGGATCGGTGTGGATTAATGAGATCAACATCCTTGAGAACACCTACCCTTGGGGAGACTATGAGTACGTTGAATTGTGTGGTCTAAGCGGCATAGACCTTACTGGATGGAGGCTTGTAATTGAGGATGCAGCCTACAGCACCAGCGGAATGTATACCGTGTGGAACAATACAACACTAGGGTGGGACACGAATGGGTTTGGATTCTGGGTTCTTGGCGATACTGCCGTCAGTCCAGATCAGACGTTCACCAACAACCCTGACGCTGAAGGCAACAACCTCCCGCATACGGGGGGAATCAGTCTCTTCAGAAGCATAGGGGCACTTGAGATGTCCGTCAGCTACTATTCAGAATTCGGAAGCCAGTTTGATGCTCTGTCTATGACAAACAGAGGGTTCACCTGTATCGATATTGCTGACTCTTGGCTGGACACAGAGCCACTTGCGCTTGTAGGAACAGGCAGTTCCGTGAACGACTTCACTTGGTCTGCGTCTTCAGGTGGTTACACCCCAGGATCTGTCAACTACTCTCAGTCTCTTCTCGATGTCAACAACCCTCCTTCCGTCCTGACCATAGGGAATGTCTGGAGCGACACAACGAATACGTGGATCACGTTCCTCGTCTCGCCTACCGACCGTATGATCACAAACTCCGACGCCTGGTACTCCACCAACCTGCTGGTCCCGGGATGGGTGCAGATCTCCAATGGCGGCTACAGCGGTTCCGGCGGCAGCTACACCCAGTGGTTCGACGTCATGACCAACGCCCCGATCTTCTACAAGATCGAGGCCAAGGACGATCAGTAAGCCAGGGAACAGGTAACCGCGACAGAACACACGGAACGCGAGAACTCGCCTGCACCGTCATTCTGGATAATCGTTTGACAAAATGCATGTCATTCTGTCAAACAGTTAGCCAAGGAGAGCGTAATGGATATTCATCGCCTGATCGAGCTGCACGAATTGGCCAAGAAAGAGGCAGAGGCCTATCCCAAGAGACGTTTTCTTTATCCCTCACTTTCGCAAAGCGAAGGAAAGCACTTCACAGGAATTGTGGGTCCACGCGGGGCAGGCAAGACGGTACTACTTCGGCAATACGCCTTGGAGCATCCGGATGCTTTCTATCTTTCCGCCGATGTTCTGACGACCGAGGATGATGCCTGGGATCTCATTCAGAAGCTTAGAGAGAACTTTGGTTTCTCGTCCTTTCTCCTCGATGAGATTCACTTTCTGCCAGACGCAACCGGATTGCTTAAGAAGCTGTATGATTTTCTGGGGGTGAAGTTGCTCTTTTCGAGTTCCGTCGCTCTGGCCATGCACGCATCTGCACACGATCTGTCACGGCGCGTACGCCTGCTGAATCTTCACACGTTCTCGTTTCGCGAGTATCTCGCTTTGGTGCACGACCTCGATCTGCCACGCCTGGATCTGCAAGCCATCACCCAGCGAGCATGGGACGCCGAGCACCTACGTGCAGGACGGTTCTTCGACGATTACCTCTCCTGCGGCCAACTCCCTTTCGCCATCGATGAGGATGATCCCCTGCCCCTCTTGCAGAACATCCTCGACAAGGTCATCACCCGTGACATCCCCTCCGTGAAACGCCTGACACTGGACGAACTGGACCAGATCAGGCGCCTGTTGACATTCATCGGCCGGGCACAGGTCGACGGCATCAACTACACATCCCTTTCACGCAACCTTGGCATCACCAAGTACAAAGCCCAACAATATGTGGATTGCCTGGAACAGGCATTCATCCTGCATCAGGTCTTTCCGGCCGGAACCAACGTGCTTCGCGAACCCAAAGTCCTGATGGCCCCGCCCTGCCGACTGCTCTACAAAGAACTACCGGAAGCCATCGGAGGGTTGCGGGAGGACTTCTTTGTCGAGATGATGGCTCAGGCGGCCATTCCTTTCCACTATCTGAAGAGCACGCGAGGGGCCAAGACCCCCGACTACCTTGTCGAAGGCCCGGATAAGCTGGTCATCGAGATTGGAGGGAAAGGTAAAGGGCGTGAGCAGTTCAAAGGTGTTCAAGCCGGCCAGAAGCTTATCCTCGCACACACGGACATACCTGACGAGAAACGCATCCCCCTGTTCCTGCTTGGCTTCATCCCGTAGCATGCTCACTTCCGCGCGTCCAGTGTCTCTACACCATCGTACGCCAGGATCCGTTCGTCCGCGGTCACCAACGTCAACAGGTGCTCTCGCGCGGTGGCCACCAGAATACGATCAGCGGGGTCCTTGTGAAATGCGCCGGGCAGCGCGTACGCCTCGGCCATGCCTGCGGCTTGGCAAGCTTCGCTCGGCATGACAACGTGTTGTTGCCAATAGGTTATGGTTGGCCTGGTAGCACAAAGATATCAGCTACTAGGCCAATTTCGGCCTTGCTTGACTGGCCTGGTAGATGCATTCTTTACCTTACCGGGCGCGACAAGACGGCGATTCCGTATGGCTGATATCTGTAGTAAAGGGGTAATGACATGAGGTTCGTGGGCCGAACAGCAGAGATCGAGGCACTCAAGAGGTGGCGCGAGAACACTTCCGGCTCACAATTGACCGCCGTCTACGGCAGAAGACGCATCGGCAAGACACGCCTCGTGGAGGAGTCAGCGAAGGGATTCCGGTTTCTAAAGTTCGAAGGCCTGGAGGGTGAGGACGAGACCGCACAGAAACAGCACTTCCTTCACACGCTGTACGGCTACTCGGGGCAGAGAGAACATAAGCTGCTAAGCTCCGACAACTGGATTGACCTGTTCGCGCTTCTCTCGGACTTCCTGGCCGACAAACCGGCCATCGTTCTCTTCGATGAACTGCAATGGATGGCCGCCGAGAAGCCGGAACTGGTCAGTCGTTTGAAATTCGCTTGGGACAACCACTTCCTCAAGAACAACCGTGTGCATCTCATTCTGTGTGGATCGGTATCTTCGTTTCTCGTGAAGCGCGTGATCAACTCAAAGGCGCTTTATGGTAGAATCGATCTCGTGCTCCACCTGCGCGCCATGTCCCTGAAGGAACTCGGACAGGCATTCATGAAAGGGCGCTCGATATATGAGCAGTTGGAATATTACCTGGCCGTGGGAGGGATTCCAAAGTACTTCGAACTCTTTGATCCATCGCAGTCAACGCGCCTCAACCTTCATCGACTCTGCTTCACAAGAGATGCGTTCTTCTTCAACGAACTTAACCGTCTCTTCGTAAGCCATTTCGGCAAATCGCCTCATTACCGCGAGGTCGTCCGGGCGCTTGCCGATAACCCCCACCTGAGTCGCCCGGCACTTATCAAGCAAGCGAACCTGCCCGAGGGCGGCAGCGCCACAAGAATTCTGGAGGAACTGGATCTTGCCGACCTTATCGAGCCCTATGGCCCGGTGGGGAACAGCGAATCGAAAATGCTTAAGCGGTACAGGGTGTCCGATTACTTTCTGCGGTTCTACTACACATTCATCTTCCCCATTCGGAACCAGGCCGGCCCCTCCCCCTTGCCGCCGCATCAGTCACTGCCGGATGCCCGGTTTGCAATCTGGAGGGGCTTAGCCTTCGAGCATTTCTGCCGCCAGAACGCACATGCATTGGCAACCGTGCTTGGGTTCTCTGCTGTTCGCTACGAGGCGGGACCATGGTTTGGACGCAAGGACATGAGCAGCGGCACGCAAGTCGACCTCTTGTTCCGCCGCGCCGACAACGTCCTTACGCTGTGCGAGGTTAAGCACAGGAAGTCCGTAGGGCTCGATATCGTGTCACAGGTCGAGCAGAAAGCCGAGATACTCCTGAACAGCCCTCTGAACCACGGCAAAGGGTTCACGGTCGAAAAGGTTCTCGTCTCCGTTCATCCACCGGCTGAAAGCGTCGTCAAAGCGGGCTACTTCTCGAGGATCATCTGCCTGGACGAGCTGTTGCCACACACATGAGAAAGGACAAGAACAGCCGAGACTCTCTGCCGGCTGGTATCGATCTTCGCGTCTTTGCGCCTCCCACGCGATGCCGCATGGCTGTCGTGCGCGAGATTGCCCTGCCCTACTTCTCCAGCCAGGTAAACCAGCGGATGAAGCTGCGGTGCTGGCCGCTGGCAGTAGGAAGAGGATCACGCCACACAATCGCCAACGCACGCTGCTCGACGGCAATCTTGCTCTTGCCGGCAAGCAGGATCGCAAACAGATTCTGCCGAGTGTGGAGCAATCCGCAGGAGTTTCGGATAAACGATTCTTTGCGAACCTCATCCTCATTCGCCAAGTTCAGAATTGTTGACGCGAACACGCTGCTGATAATATCACGCCGCCCCATATCTGAGAGCGACAAACACTGGTTCGTCTCCGTAACAGTCTGTATAGCGTTAGCAAGATCTTGAGCGTCAGGCCAACTCAGCGAGGCTCCTGGAAAACTGTCACCAGGGTAGTCATTCTTGCGCATGCCATTGAAGACGGCACTCAGAGGCTCCAAGTTCTGCGTGTTCAGGTTGACCAACCCATGACGAACAGAGGCGTTCGTTATGGCAAAGTAGTCCAAGACCCGATCCCAACGTGTTCCGTCTCCTCTGTCGTAAAGACGAATAGTCCGCCAAAGCCAAGGCGCTCTATCCATCCTCATACCTTGGGAAGAATAGATCAAATTGAACAGCGTCGAATTTGCATATGCACCCCCGGGGAAATAGAGATAACCCAATTCGCCAACAGAACCGACACCTCCATTACGCACGTGCAACGACAGGTTCGTGTCCACCAGAAATCCATTCTTGCTAAAGAAGTTGGTTGTTGCGCTATTGATACTGCCCATTGAAGACGACCAAGGATAGAGCGCTGTTTCTTTCCAGTGGACTTGGTCCCAGTTATAGACCGGATCAATCACGTCAGCACCCACTTCGTTCGCGAAAGGAGTCGCTGCTGTCAGGTTGACAACGCTAACAGGCAGTGTAATCGCGGGGATTCTGTCAACAACATTGCCATCGCGATCTTCCATATATGCATTTACCACTACCTCGAACTGGAAGTTCGTAGTATTGGGGACAGTAGCAATTCCGCTAGGCTGCAGAATGCTGCCGCCAACTTTCGCATAAGCGTCTGCTGGCGACGGAGAGACGGGACCTTTACTGTTCACTATGTTCGGAGATGAGAAGAGACCCGGCGGACAGTCTATTCCCTCCACATAGTCTACCGTGTATTGCATAGTGAAAGGGGCATGCGGAGGTGAATCTGCAAATGGATAAGCGTACTCCACCGTAACCCAAGACTTGCCCCCGATAATATCCGTTGCATTGGCTTGGAAACTGTTCGTAAGAGTTATCTCCGAGATCATCGGAACTGCTTCCACATACGGACCGGAAGTAATCCCCGAGGGGTTCAGAAAGCTCCCGGGCACTGAGTCACCATCCACGTAGTCGTAGAGATTAACAAATAGTGCATCAACAGCTGCATTCTGCAAGCTGCCGTCCGTTGGGTAGTACTGGCGCACAGTCTGACGCAGGGAATCCTGAATCTCCGTTTCATTCTTCTCCAGATTTGTCGTGTCACCGCTGATATCAGCCGGTTCGATATTCGTGAATGCTGCCGGGTATCGCGAATAAGCGCAGAAATTCCTCGGGTCACCGTCCAACCCACTATTTCCAAACACAAAGTCGGATGTTCGCTCATACGGCGCATTGTTCTTGCGATGCGTTGCCAGGTTTCCCTCGCTGGCAATATCGGACAGATTTGCCAGCTGCATTTCTCCAGGATCGGTGCCCACAGAACGGGCAACATTGTCCACGTAGTTGGCATCCAACAGCCCGGACAAGTTTAGGACCAAATACGCAAACTTGCCTCCGCCCTCGACCTCCCGCCACTGGGGGAGAGCCATCCTGTAGAGATGATTTGTACTCCAATCGTCGGATATCTCGGTGTTCAGCCACCATCTTCCCTTAATCGAATCTATTCTTCCCCTTACATTGTTGCGATCGCCATTTGGAAGCACTATGCGCTCTACCCAGAATCGGTCCACACCTAGACCCAGTTGCTCGTCATTACTCCACGTGGCGTTGTCATCTTTGATCGAATCCTTGCTGGCATTCACTGCGTGGACCTGCCCGGGTGATGCGAGCTTACTGGACAAGTCAAAGATAGGCTTGGGAATCAGCTCTGTTGCATCACCCGTGTATAGATCGACCGACTTCACGAAGTCCGGGCCAAAATTATAGTTCGTCGGCCAATCCGGATAGTGAGGTGTATCCCATTCTTCCAGATCCTCCTCGATGTCGTCCATCGCCCTCGCCAGGGCGGTGTAAACGAGGTGGCGGGCTTTCATGACTTCCATGTAGTTTCCCGCGGCAACGCGTTCGGTGCGCATGGTGATAACAAACGCCACGCCCAAGACCATCATCACCGACAACATCCCCAGCACAATAATCAGCGCTATCCCCTGCCGCCGCTCACTCTTCTCCGCCATTGTCATCAACTGCCTTCCCCGTCATCTCTCGTCAAGCGATCGATATCCAAGTCCTTCGTGTACCGCGGCTCCGCGTAGTAGATCACCGCATGTGCACCAGCCACCAGGTACTCAACTTGCTCTTCGTTGAATACGCTGAACAGATCTTTGAAGTCTTGATTCGCCGGCATCTTTCCCCCTGAACAACTCTGCCTCGAGCACCATCTCCCATGCGGCCGCAAAACGACCCTCTGGACCTACAGAACGCCAGAACGACCGATCGAAATTTCCGTCATCATCGTCCAGCTTGACCAATTGTGCAGAAATCACTCTGGCCATTCTGCCTGCTCCTGACGCTCTTTGGCGTTCCATGCGATCCTTCGCGGCTGCAACGCTCCTCCCAGCTCAATCATACCGATACCGGTTCCGATTCCACAAGAACGCCCGGCCCGTATGCGCCCGATCCTCACTCCGCCCTTTGTCAACCGTCCTCACGACAATCTCAACCGTACCGTAACGCGGATAATTGCCCCCATCCGGGAAGTCTGGATTAGGCCCCGATGCACTCAAGACAGCCGTGTTGCCAAACAAATCAGCCATACTGAATGTCTTAGACTCAATAGGATCTGTACCTTTCAGAACATCAAACCCGCCGGGTCCCGGCACGCTTCCCATAGCTGGATCACACAGCGCCATCGTGGTCTCGCGAACGAAATAGTCCGTCAACGCCCGCCCCACCAGCATGCTCTTAGACCGACGCGTGCCGCTGTCCCACGCCGCCGCGCTGTGCGAGAAGAGGTTGGCCACCGTCACGACAATCACGCTCAACACCGCCATCGCCGTCAACAACTCAATGAGCGTAAAGCCCAGTCTTCTCGTCGTCGCTAGTTCCTTCACCGCTTCCTTCACCTTTGCAGCATCCTCGCAGCCTACAGCCTAGACTGCTACATCCCTTCTCCTCACATCCCGAAATTGTACACATCCGCATAAAACACATTCGTGAACCCGCCCGCACGTCCATACGACACGCGCAGTTCCACGGAGGCACGACGATCGTCATCGTCAACACCCGCCTCGCAACGGTAACGCACATACTCCTCGTAGCCGGAATCTGCATTGGCGGGGTACTGGAGCGAGCCCGATCCGTTGAGACGTACATCGCCCGACAGATCAATATCGACTTCGTCATCAGGTCCTTCAAACAGTTCCAAGAATGTCGCTGTATTCGTCCTTACTGCCGCCTCCGCGTAAACCTGGTTGAACACCTCATCGGCGAACTGTGCACACCGCGTCTCGGCCGTGGCATCAATGCCGGCGCGCAACCCAGTGGGAAACAGGTGAAAGACAGCCAGCAATCCAAGCCCGACCACGACAAGCGCCAGTGTCACTTCGATGAGGCTGAAACCCGAACGAGGGAATCTCGCGCCGAGACGCAGAGACGTAGAGCCTAAATCAGCAGACGGAGAGACTTCTCTTCGCGCCTTTGCGCCTTTGCGCGATTCTCCTCCCCTATCATGTCCATCCATGTTCATACTCTTCCTAATCGTAATCGCCCCCAACCCTCGTCAAACCAGTCAGCGGATACACAGTCAATGTCGCCGAAGAGGACGGCGTAACCCCCGTTTCCTCCAGTCTGATGTCCCGGGATCCCGTACTGCCCGTGCTGCCGGCCGGATGAAACTCCATGAACTTGCCTGTCGGCGATACCTCGACTCCCTGCGGCAGATACTTGGTCTCCCCCACCTGGTAGCCAACCGTAGTATTGGTTGCGAAATAGTAGTAGAGACCGCTGGAGCTATCCTCCTCTATGTGCAACTCAATCACCTGCCCCTTCAGGATCGCCTCCTGCCGGACCAACCCTATCGCGCTACGCATTGTGTTGATGGCGCCGCGCATCCTGGCGCCGCGTCCCAAGCCGAAGTAGGCTGCCGTCGTGGCTCCCATGAGGAGTGCCATGATGGCCACCACCGTCAACAATTCCAACAACGTGAAGCCGTGCCTGGATAACCCTGACCGGACATCAGTCATAGACACGCTCTTCCCTGTAGTCGATAAACGACACCTGCGCCCCCTCCTGCAATACGGTCGCATCCGCGGATGGATAGCGCGTATCCACAACCACTCGAAACGGCTCAAAACCGTCTGCCCAGTTCACTCCGTAGGCACCGCTCCCGTCCGAAGCCCGGCTGAGTCCCTCCATCTCCAGGAAGACAATTCTTCGGGGATTATCCGAATGCTGAGAGGAGAGCCGGTCAATGATATCTGCATTGTCCGTCTCGTTCGTGTAGCGCCCCGGCGTGTTGATATACGAACTCGGGACCGGAAACTCTCCATACTCCAGGTAGTAGGCTTTGATCCCGTTCACGATGGCCGCCGCCTGGCTCTGGGCCTTCACCGCCTTGCCCCGCAGGCGAATCCGCCCGAATGCCGGCAGAATAATAGCCGCCAGAATTCCGATGATGAGAATCACCACCATCAACTCAATCAACGTAAACCCACGTCGCTTCATCACTCTCTCCCTCTCCGTCGAAATACCCAATGACGAAACACCCAAGTACCCAAGGAAACCCGAAATCCAAAACCCGAAATGGTGCACATCAACATGTCTTCGTCATTGGGATATTCGTCATTCGTCATTTGGCGAAAGTCGTTTACTCATACAATTCCTGATCAAGAAGCCAACCTCTAACCATCGGCGGAGGTCGCGGGGAGGGGTACTCGCTCCTTAGCGGTTCGGTATTCCGAACCGGTCGGGCGAGAGCCCCTCCCCACGACCGGAGCTTCCCTCGGCCGAAGCGCTATGCTATTCCCAGGATGTGATGTTGTCCTCGTCCAATCCGCTCACGCCATCGCGTCCCCATGACCACACCGCCACGGAACGCAACACGTTCGAACCACCGAAAACTGTAACCTCGCCATTCCCATCATCGTCCAGTCTAACCTGGTAGACACCGCCCCACTTGTCCTTGAACCCGTTCGCCAGCGTATCGTCATCGAACTCCATGTATCGAAACTCGCGAGTGTTCGGAGCGCTGTCGCCGTGCAGAATCCCAACAGCGCCCGCATCCATCTCGCTAACGCCGCTTGGCAATTCGCGGTAGTCCTGGTAATACGCGGTCCATGCCGTCTCGATCTGCTTAACCTCGCTACGCACGCGTGCCTTATGCGCCGCATAACGCGCCCCACTCAACGCCGGCATCAGCAATCCCATCAACAGCCCCAGCACAGCGATGACCACCAACAACTCCATCAACGTAAACCCCTGCACTCTCTTCACGGCCAAGTCCCTCTCTGCGCCTTTGCGCCTCTGCGCGATCTCTCCCACTTCGTACTTCGGCTGTTCGCCTGCCCACCCGTAGCCTTGGCGAAGGCGGGTACTTCCTATTCCCCCATCCCTTCACGCCCGATATCGTCCACGCCCCACGCCTCGCGCTCCGACGCCGAACCGCTCGTGTCATCGTATGCTCTGCCGTCCACGCCGGTCGAGTAGAGCTTATAGGTCTGGTAGTCGCGACCTCCGGAGGTACCGCTGTTGGTAGTGCACATGTAGACAAACTGACGGCCCCAGCCGTCCGCCAGTCTATATTGGTAGTTCGTATACTCCTGCGAACTGTGCGAGGTGCCGCCGAAGGCCATGCTCCCCACGTCCCATCCCACGCCGGCATCCATGTACTCCCCCCAGCGGGCCGGTTGCTTCCTGTGCCCGTATCCCACATCCGACATCAGGTAGTTCGTCGAGGCAACCAGGTAGTAGACAAGTCCGGTATAGTCCGATCTGACATAACTTGGATGGTCACGCGCCTTCTCGTACCAATGCGAATCGACCTTTCTTCGCTCCACATGATCGAACCCCAGGCACTCGGTGCCGTGGCTCACATAGGCGGGCGGGTCGGTGACCCCGTCATCGTCCCGATTGGCGGCCTGGGGCGGATACTCTCCGTATTCCCGGTAATACTCCTCGAGGCACATCTTAATATTCTCGATGCGTGCCAAGGTCTGTGCACGCGCAGCGCGCTCGCCGACCACCGACTGAAGCCTGAGAACAATCCCGGCCAAAATCCCGATGATCACCACTACCACAAGAAGCTCAACTAGCGTAAACCCCCTGCGATCTCGCTTCTGCCTCATCACGTCCTCCTCCATATACAGCGTAGCATAAACCATACCGCCTTAGCCAGCCTCACCAAGCAATCCCGATACCATCGCATTACTCACGGCTCGCTGGGGACAGCTCGCCCTACCTGACGCGTGGTGATGCTACCCGGTAGGGCGAGCTCTCCGAGCGAGCCGTCCGTGCTTTGCAGCAATAACATTCAAGACATCATCCTGCAAGGGCTTCTCATCAAGCCGACATCGACCCAATAATCGAGATGAGCGGCACGAACATGGCAATCACGATCACACCGATGATCAGGGCCAGCACGATGATCATGATCGGTTCAAGTACCGATGTGAGGCCCTCTACCGCTGTATCGACTTCGTCATCGTAGTTGTCCGCGATTTTGACAAGCATCTCGGGCAGGGCGCCGGTCTCCTCACCGACGTCCACCATGCTCACTACCATACCTGGAAATACACCGGTCTGCTCGAACGGCACCGCCATCGCATCACCTTCTTTGACTGCGTCATGGACGGTCTGAAGGGCATTCACGATGACGGCGTTACCGGCCGTATCGCGCACGATGTTCAGCGCCTGGAGGACCGGTACACCCGAGCTCATGAGCGTTCCGAGCGTACGCGTCAGCCGCGCGATAGCCGCCTTCTGGAACATCGCGCCGAATAGCGGCATCTTAAGCTTCATCTTGTCGCTCAACGCACGCCCCGCCCCGGTCTTACCCGCTACTTTCTGGACGATCACGAGCGCAACAATGATTCCGCCTACGAGAAGGCCTTTCGTCTTAACAAAGTTGCTGATCCCGATGACGAACTGCGTCAACCCGGGCAGTGCCTGTCCTTCAAGCAGGTCGTTGAAGATCTGCTCGAACTTGGGAATGACGCTGGTCAACAGGAAGATCAGAATACCCATCGCCGCAACCAACACGACAATCGGGTAGACCATCGCACTCTTAACCTTATTCTTGATCTTCTCGGCCTTCTCCATGAACTCGGCCAAGCGATCCAGGACGACTTCCAGCACACCACCGGCCTCACCGGCGCGCACCATGCTGATGAAAAGGGGGTCGAAGATCCGGGGATATTGACTGAGTGACTCCGAGAACGTGCCACCGCCTTCGACGGCTTCGCCCATGCCGCTGAGTGCATCCCGAAGGGCTGGATGCTTCTCCTGCTTCAACAGGATGCGCAGACCGCGCAGCAGAGGTAAGCCTGCGTCCACAAGCGTAGCGAGCTGTCGTGTGAAGACCATGAGCTGCTTGGGTTTGACCTTCGCCTGGAAGATCTTCGGCATCTTGAGCTCCATGTTGAGCCCCTTGCCACCTCCGCCGCCACCACCCGCAGCACCCCCGCCTCCCTTGCCGCCATCCATCTGTATGACTTTGGTAGGAAACAGACCACGTGCCCGGACAGCAGAAACGGCTTGGGAATGACCTGCGGCCTCAATCGTCCCCTGCGTCTCGCTCCCCTTGGAATCCATTGCAACATAGCGGAATTTCGGCATCAGATAACCTCCCGGGATTGGCCTCGAATGATACGATCTAACCCCCTCGATAGGCAAGGAGATTGGGAGGTGCGAACAGCCGAACATGGTTGTGTTGCGAATCTTCAGCAAATTCAAGACCAGAGCTGCCAGCATTGCCCTGGAGGAGAGAACACCCAACAGCCAACAAGGAACATCCAACTGAAGAAGGCGAGAGGGCGAGCAAGGAGAACGGAGAGCGCTTGCACAGCTCGTTCTCTGATCTCGCTCACGTGGAAGTTGGGAGTTCCTTGTTGGCTGTTGGACGTTGAATGAGGACCTTAAGACATACAGGAACACTGCCCCGAACGAAATTGCAGAACCTTCCGCACGTAACCCCGAACATACGAACAGACGAACTACGAACGCCCAAGCATACCTTATCGAGGCCTGGCAATGAGCGTAGCCGATTGTGCCACAAAAAAAGAGCCCCGCCGAATGGGCGGGGTAACTTCGTCGTTCGATTGGTCGGCTGTTCGTATTTCTCTACGCCGCCTCGGGTTCTTTCTTCTCGGTCTTCCGCGTCTTGTCCGGCACGTCAACGCCGACCCACTCGATGACGGCCATCTCGGAGCCGTCACTGCGGCGCTGGCCGAGCTTGGTGATACGGGTGTAGCCGCCGGGTCGCTCCTTGAACTGCGGTGCAATCTCCTCGAACAGCGTCGCAACGCGTTCGGGACGGCGCAGTGTGGCGATCGCCTGGCGGCGCGCGGCCAACGTGCCTTTCAAGCCCAGCGTAACCATCTTCTCGGCCACACGCCGGGCCTCCTTGGCCTTCATGAGCGTCGTCGTGATCCGCTTCTCTTCGATCAGGTGACAGACCAGCGATGCCATCAACGCCTTGCGGTGCGCGCTGCTCCGTCCCAGCTTCTTATCTCTAACTTGGTGACGCATTTCGGATTCCCCAGTTGAATGCGCGATCTACTCGCTCGTCTCTTCGACCTCGATCGCTTCGAGCAGATCCGCGTCGAAGGTCATGCCCAGCCCGAGACCCAGGTCCACGAGCTTGCTCTTAATCTCGTTCAGCGACTTCTTGCCGAAGTTACGGTACTTAAGCATGTCGGCTTCACTCTTCTGCGCCAGCTCACCCACCGTGGTGATGTTGGCATTATTCAGACAGTTGGCTGCCCGGACACTGAGCTCGATCTCGTTAACGCTCATGTTGAGCTTGGTACGCAGATCCTCGCGCTCCTCGTCAACCTGCGAATCGGCTTCTTCGAACTCAACCATCTTCTCGTCGTAGTTGACGAAGACGTCGAGGTGATGGCGCAGGATAGCCGACGCCATGGTCAGTGCATCATCCGGCCCCACGCGCCCGTCGGTCCAGACGTCGATACTGAGCTTATCGTAGTCGGTACGCTGGCCCACGCGCGTATTCTCGGTGGAGAAGTTCACGCGGCGAACAGGCGAGAAAACAGCGTCGATCGGAATGCGCCCGATCTCCTGCTCGCCATCCTGCGACCACTCGGCAGGATGGAAGCCGCGCCCGATCTTGACTTCCAGTTCCATCTCCAGCTTGCCGCCATCCGACAGCGTCGCGATATGCTGATCCGGGTTGAGCACCTCAACGGCTCCGCTCTCGGCGATCTCGGCGGCCGTGACTGCGCCAGGGCCCTTGGCCTTGATGACCAGCTTGCCGGGATCACGGGTATAGGCCTTGAGCAAGACCTGCTTCAAGTTCAGGATGATGTCCGTGACATCTTCCACAACGCCCGGCAGTGCGCAGAACTCATGATCGGCGCCCGCAATTTTGACTGAGA
>CAYFPQ010000003.1:68608-83234 GCA_964345005.1 uncultured Victivallales bacterium
CGAGGAGAGCAGGACACGACGCAGGGAGTTCCCGATCGTGCGGCCATAGCCAATCTCGAAGGGCTCTGCCACGTAGCTTGCGTATGTATCGGTCGCGCTGCTCTCGTCCTTGACGACGCAGCGGGGCATTTCAAATCGGCTTACACGTATAGGCATGGTTTATTTATCCTTTCCAAGAGGTGCAAAGCGCTCGGTAACTTACTTCGAGTACAGCTCGACAACCAACTGTTCATCCACGATCGGCGCAATCTCATCGCGCGCGGGGATGCGCGTGTACTCACCCCGAAACTCACCCGCGTCCATACTCATCCAGGTCGGCACTTCGCGACTCTGGGCCAGCTCGAGGTTACGACGGGCTTCCTCGCGGCTGCGTTCACGGTTACGCACCGTGACCACGGAACCGGCCTGCAGCACCATCGAGGGCACATTGGCCTTACGCCCGTTTACGAGCACATGGTTGTGCGAAACCATCTGGCGCGCCGCGCGCCGCGACGGGGCCAGTCCCAGGCGGTAGACAATGTTGTCCAGCCGCGATTCCAGCATCTGGAGCAGCAGCTCGCCGGTCACGCCTTTGCGTGCCGAGGCCCGCTCGAAGAACAGCCGGAACTGTTTCTCACGAAGTCCATACTGGTTGCGCAGACGCTGCTTCACGCGGAGCTGCGTACCATAGTCGGACATCTTGCGCGGACGGCGCTGATTGTGCATGCCGGGGGCCGGACGACCGACTTCAATCGGGCACTTGGCCATCGTGCAGCGTGCGCCCTTGAGGAACAATTTCATGCCCTCACGACGACATTTCTTACATGCGGGTCCTGTATACCTGCCCATTAGACTCTCCTCCGCTTCCGCTGACGGCAGCCGTTGTGGGGCATCGGCGTTACGTCCTTAATAAGCGTCACCACCAGCCCGGAAGTCTGCAGCGCGCGGATGGCAGACTCACGGCCCGACCCGGCGCCCTGTACGTGTACCTCTACTTCGTGCATGCCCTTCGCCACGGCCTGGCGTGCGGCATCCTGCCCCACCATCGTTGCGGCGAAGGCCGTGCTCTTACGCGAGCCCTTGAAACCGGCACGTCCGGCGCTCGACCAGGAGATCACGCCACCGCGCGTATCCGAGATCGAAACCAGCGTATTGTTGAAGGTCGCCCGGATGTGCGCGATGCCCACGCTGGCGCCCATACGACGGCGCTTGGCCTGCTCAGGAGCCGGCGCGGCGGGTTCCTCGGAGGATTCCGTTGCCCCTTCGACAGGCTCAGGGCTGGCGGGTACTTCTTCAGCCGCAGCTTCTGCAGCCGCTTCGACTGGCTCAGAGCCAGCTGGTGCGTCCTCAACAACGGCTTCAGCCCCTTCGACGGGCTCAGGGCTAGCAGGGGTTTCCGTCTGCCCGGATGTCTCCGTCTCCACGACCTGCTTCTCCGTTGTCTCGGCTGCCTCGGCGCTTTCGGGCGCCTCGGGAGGTGTCATGTCTTTTTCTTCAGCCATAATACTTTCTCTGTTGTTCAACTACTTCTGTTTTGCGGCCGCACGCGCTTCCTTACCCCGGATGGCACCCACCGTACGGCGCGGACCTTTGCGGGTGCGCGCGTTGGTGCTGGTCCGCTGACCTCTCACCGGCAACCCACGCCGGTGCCGCAGGCCGCGGTAGCTTCCAATACTGATCAGGCGGCGAACATTCTGTGACGTCTCGCGGCGCAGGTCACCCTCGACGCGGTAGCGTGTCTGGATCACGCCCAGCAGGCTACGTAGCTCTTCAGGGGTCAAATCGTCGGCCTTCTTGCCCGGATCGATCTTGGCTTCCTCGAGAATCGCCTTCGAACGGGCCGGCCCGACTCCATGTATGTAGCGTAGCGAATACTCGATGCGCTTCTGGCCCGGAATATCAACACCTAGTAATCTCGGCATGGTCTCACCTTTCCCGTCTTCGCCTAGCCCTGACGCTGTTTGTGGCGCGGATTCGTGCAGATGACACGCACGACGCCCTTACGCCGAATCACCTTGCAGCGTTCACAAATTCTTCTGACTGAACTACGTACTTTCACGCCACGTCCCTGCCTTCCCGCAAAAAACTGCGTAGGGTAGAATAACCGACCCCCTCAAGTCCACCAAAAAAAGCGCTATTCCGGCCCCAACGTCAGTATCTCGGCCTCTCCATCGCACACCGCAACGGTGTGCTCAAAATGAGCCGAGGGGCGTCCGCTTCGCGTCAATACGGTCCACCCGTCTGTCTGAACGTCTACTCCAGCGGTGCCGATGTTCAGCATCGGCTCAATTGCCATCGTCGTTCCTGTTTTCAGCCGCGGACCCCTCCCCGGTTTCCCGAAGTTTGGCACCTGCGGATCCTCGTGCATGGTACTTCCTATGCCATGCCCCACAAAATCCCGTACCACGAACAGCCCGGCCTCCAAGGCCGTCTGCTCAATGGCATGCGACACGTTCGAAAGCCGCGCCCCGGCACACGCCTCGGCAATGCCCGCGTAGAGCGCCCGCTCGGCCACCTTCACGAGGTTAATCACCTCGCGATCGGTAACCCCCACCATCACGGTGGTCGCCGTGTCGCCAATATAGCCGTCGAAGCGAACCCCGACATCTATACTCACCACGTCGCCAATCTGTATCTCGCGCGGCCCCGGAATGCCGTGCACGACTTCGTCGTTCACCGACACACATATCTGCCCTGGGTAACCGCGGTATCCCAGGAAGGCGCTTTTGCCACCCAACTCTCGGATCCGCTTCCCCGCGAAATCACTCAACTCCTCCGTCGTAACGCCCGGTGCCACCATCGCGGCAACTTCGTCGCGCACCTGTGCGGCCTTCCGGCCACTCACACGCATCTTCTCGATCTCCGCAGGCGTCTTGACGATGATCATGCGCTAGCGGACTGTAGCTTTCCCTCAATCTCGGCCATCAGCGAATCGACGCCCTGGTCGGAATCGAGGCTGACCAACAGTCCCTTCTCCTCGTATCGCGAAATCAAACTCTCGGTCTGACGGTTGTACACATCGAGACGGTTAGCGATCGTCTCTTCGTTGTCATCCTTACGCTGATACAAATCTCCCCCACATGCATCACACACGCCCTCAACCTTGGGCGGAATATTGATGACATGGAAACTGGCTCCGCAATCCCTGCAAACCCGGCGGCCGGTCAACCGCTGGATAATCACGTCGCGCGGCGTGGCCAGGTAGAAAACAAAATCGATCTTGCTGCCGCGCGCCAGCAGACTCTCGTCCAGCAGGTCGGCCTGTGCGAGCGTACGGGGGAACCCGTCAAACAGGTAAGCGGCTTCCGGGTCGCCCGCTTCGAGGCGCTTCTCGACGATGCGGATAATGACTTCATCCGGCACCAGCTCGCCGCGCTTCATGTACCCTTCGGCTTCCTGGCCGACATCGGTGCCGTTCGCCACTTCTTCACGGAGCATGTCACCGGTCGCGAAATGGACATACCCGCCCCGATCACCACGCAGGCGCTCGGCTACGGTACCCTTACCCGACCCTGGCGGTCCCAACAGAACAACAACCTTCATAGAAAAACGCCTCTATCCGCTACTGCTTTCCGAATCCTGACTGCTGAATTCCGACCCTACCGTCGGCTGCGTAGCTTCCCTTTCTTCAGAAAACCATCGTAATGGCGCATCAACAGGTGCGACTCCACCTGGCGCATCGTATCCAACGCCACCCCCACAATGATCAGGAGACTGGTTCCTCCGAGGAACGAGGCCACGAGGAACGGAATATTGAACTGCTTGTGCAGAATCGAGGGCAGCACGGCGATGACCGTCAGACCGATCGCGCCGATCAGCGTGATACGCGTCATGGTCTTGTCCAGAAACTCAGCCGTCGGGCGCCCGGGACGAATGCCGGGCACGTAGCCGCCGTTGCGCTTCAGGTCGTCCGCGATCTGCAACGGGTTGAACTGGGTAGCGACCCAGAAGTACGAGAAGAAGAGAATCAGGATCGCGTAGACCACGATGTAGAGCGGTTCCCCCATCTGCAACGCGGCATGCAATGTCTTGGTGGCATGCAGATCGATCTTGCCAATCAGCGCCGTCGGGAATGCCAGCATCGCGCCGGCGAAGATGATGGGCATCACGCCAGAGTAGTTCACGCGCAGCGGCATGTAGGTGTTCTGGCCGCCGTAAACCTTGCGCCCCACGACACGCTTGGCTGTGTGAATCGGGATCTTGCGCTGCCCCTGGGTCAGTGCAATGGTCCCGGCCACCACGAGGAAGAACAGGAGGGAGAGCCCGATCAGGTGGAACACCGAGAAACGGGCCATGCCGTCGACACGCTTGAACATGCCGGCCATCATATAGACCGCCATCGGCAGGCGGCTCACGATATTCACGGTGATGATAAGCGAAATGCCGTTGCCAATCCCACGTTCGGTGATCTGCTCTCCCAGCCACATGATCAACATCGTACCGGTGGTCATCGTGATGATCGTCATCAGGATAAACGGCAGTCCAGGGTTCTGCACCAAAACCACGCCGCGGCCCATGCCAAGGGCGCCCGGGTTCTGCAGAGTCAGCGCCAAGAAGAGCGACTGCACCACGCAGATAACCAGCGCCAGGTAGCGAGTGTACTGCGTCAGCTTCTGGCGGCCGGCATCGCCCTCGCGAGCCAGGCGCTCAAGCGCCGGAACGATGGCGGTCATGAGCTGCAGAATGATCGAGGCGCTGATGTAGGGCCAGATACTGAGTGCGCCCACGGCACACTTGCTGAGAGCACCGCCGCTAAACAGGTCGATCCACCCCATGAATCCACCGCCGGCGGTGGTCTGTATGTTCCTGATCGCGGCCTGCAATGCCGCGGCATCCACGCCCGGCGTCGGCACGCTCGTTACGATCCGGCAGATAGCAATCAGGCCGGCCGTAAAGAGAATCCGATTCCTCAGCTCCGGAATCTTGAAGGAATTGGTGAATGCCGACAGCATAGTTGCTCCCGATTAAGCTTCGTTACAGGTTCCGCCCGCCGCTTCGATCTTCGACCGGGCCGATGCGCTGAACGCGTGAGCCGTCACACTGAGCTTGCGATCCAGCTCGCCCACGCCCAGAATCTTGACCCCATCGCACTTGCCATTGGCCAGTCCCGCCGCTTTCAGTGTTTCGGGCGTTACTTCGCTGCCCGCATCGAATGCGTTGAGTGCGCTTACGTTGATACCTATATACTCGGTCCGAGCCGGGTTCTTGAAGCCGCGCTTGGGCAAACGACGAATCAGCCGCATCTGGCCGCCCTCGAATCCGGCCTTATGCTTGGTGCCCTTACCATCTGGCCCTTGTGCCCCTTGCCACAGGTTTTGCCCGTGCCGGAGCCCATACCACGGCCCACACGCTTGCGGCGATGCTTCGAACCGGCTGTTGTACTCAGTGTATGCAGATCCATGTTCAAACCCCTTACGCTTTGCCACGCATAGCCAGCACATCTTTGCGCGACTTGAGCTGATTCAGCGCCGCGAACGTGGCTTTTACCACGTTAAGCTGATTGCTGCTGCCCAGCGACTTACCCAGCACATCACGCACGCCAGCCATCTCGAGCACCGCGCGCATGCCGCCGCCGGCAATCACGCCCGTACCGGGCGAAGCCGGACGTAGCAGTACCTGCCCGCCATCGCACACACCGGTGACTTCGTGCGGGATCGTACGATCCCGCATCGTTATGTTCACCAGCGACTTGCGGGCGATCTCGCCGCCCTTGCGGATGGCGTCGGCCACTTCGTTGGCCTTACCGAAACCGTAGCCCACGAGGCCATCGCGGTTGCCCACGACTACCACGGCGCTGAAACTGAAATTACGTCCGCCCTTCACTACCTTGGAGCAGCGGTTTACAAAGACCACCCGCTCTTCGAACTCGGGCTGGCTGTCGTTCTTGTCCCATTCAGGCATGGTTACTTATCCTCCTCGCCGGCTTCCTCAGGTGCGGCTGCCCCTTCGAGTGGCTCAGGGCTGGCCGCTGGCGCTGCGGCGTCCCCGATCGAGAGTCCGCTGGCCACGGCTGCATCCACAACCGCCTTGACCCGACCATGAAACGGGAAGCCGCCCCGGTCGACTACGACCTGCTTGACACCCCTCGCCTCGGCCAACTCGGCAATCCTACGCCCCAAGTCCTCGGCCGCCGCCACGTTCTTGCGTCCGCCGGCTCGAGCCGATACCAGGGTCACACCATTCTCGTCGTCGATCAGCTGCACCTGCAGGCTGGAAACCGACTTGAAAATCGCCATGCGCGGACGTTCCTCGCTCCCGCTGATCTTGCGCCGCACACGGCGGTGGCGGGCCACTCGATAATCGGTTCTCGTCTTAAGCTGCATTGTCCAATTCCTCTATGCGACCGTCTTGCCGACCTTGCGCCGGATCCGCTCGCCCTTGTACTGCACACCCTTGCCCTTGTAAGGCTCTGCGGGGCGGAACCTGCGGATACGCGCGGCAGCATCGCCCACCATCTGCTTGTCGGCGCCGCTCACCGTGATGATCGTACCGTTGTCGTTAACCGACAGGCTCACGCCGTCCTTGGCCGTGTAGACGACCGGACTGGAAAGCCCCACCGACATGTTCAACGTCTGCCCCTGCACCGAAGCGCGGTATCCCACTCCCGAGATCTCGAGTTGCTTCTCGAAACCCTTCGCAACACCCTCGATCGCGTTGGCGATCAAGCTGCGGACCAGCCCGTGCAGGCTTTTCTGCTCGCGGTGGTCGCTCGAACGCGTAACGGCAACTTCGTTGTCCGCGACGGACACGTCGATGCCATCGGCCATGTCAACCGTCAGCTCGCCCTTCGCGCCCTTGACGATGACCTGCCGGCCGTCCACGCGGACCTCGACACCCGCCAGTACATCAATTGGTTTTTGTCCTATCCTCGACATCGTGCACTCCTCACCTACATGCCACGGTTACCAGACCGAGCACAGCACCTCACCGCCGACGTTCTGGCCGCGGGCCTCGCTATCGGTCAGAACACCCGATGACGTGCTCAGCACGGCAATGCCCTGCCCGCCCAGTACGCGCGGCACCTTGGCCGCCACCACGTACCGGCGCAGTCCCGGACGACTTTCGCGTTTCAGTCCGCGAATAACCGGCTCATGCTCTTCCGTGTACTTCAAATTCAGTTTCAGGCTCTTCTTGGCTCCGCCTTCGACGGCGTAATCAGAGATAAACCCCTCGCGCTTAAGCACCTGCGCGATCTCGTCTTTCAGGCGAGAGTGCGGCATCTCAACCGCCTCGTGGCCTGCCTTATGCGCGTTGCGAATGCGCGTCAACATATCGGCAATGGGATCCGACCAACTCATCTTCTCTCCTTCGTCCTACCAGCTTGCCTTCGTGACACCGGGAATCTGTCCCGACGTGGCCAATTCCCGGAAACAGAGCCGGCACAACTTGAACTTGCGCATGTACGCACGCGGCCGCCCACAGCGAACACAACGGTTGTAGCGACGAACCTTGAACTTCGGTTCACGCGCAGCCTTGGCAATAAGCGATGTCTTAGCCAACTTGAACTCCTTCGTCTTTCTTCTTCGCAAATGGCATACCCAGGAGCGCCAACAGTTCGTAAGCGTCCTTGTCGGTACGTGCGGACGTGACAATCGTCACGTTCATTCCCTGATTCGCCCCCACCTTGTCGGGATCGATTTCCGGGAAAATCAACTGATCTTTCAAACCGAGCGTGTAGTTGCCCTTGCCGTCAAAGGCTTCGGCCGGCACGCCACGGAAGTCGCGAATACGCGGCAGCGCCGCGTTGATCAGGCGATCCAGAAACTCGAACATGCGCGTTCCGCGCAGCGTTACCTTGGCGCCGATGGTCATGCCTTCGCGCAGCTTGAAATTCGAGATGCTGTTGCGGGCGCGGGTCATCACCGGAAGCTGCCCCGTAATCTGGGCCAGTTCCCCCGCGTGCGCCTTCAGGGCATCCTTATCCACAATCCCCAGCCCCATGTTCACCACAACCTTGCTCAGCTTGGGCAGCTGCATCGGGTTGCTGACACCCAGCTTATCCTTAAGCGCCGGGAGGGCTTCCGTCCTATATCGTTCTTTCAGCGTCGACATGCTTGTCCTCAACTGTCAAATGTGTGACCACAGGCTCTGCACTTGCGGACACGCCGTTCGCCATCCTGGGCTCGACCGGTCCGTACACCCTTCTTGCATTCCGGGCAGTACAACAACACGTTCGAGAGCGCCATGGTCTTCTCTTTTTTCACGATACCGCCCTGGGGCGTATCCTGCGTCTTGCGTAGCGTCTTCTTGCCAAGGTTGATACCTTCAACCAACACGCGATCCCTGGCTGGAATCACCTGCAGCACTTTGCCGGTCTTACCGGTATCCACGCCCGCAATCGCAGCAATCGTATCGCCCTTCTTAATGCGCGGTACACTCACGTTTCCATTCCTCCATCGGGTCCGAACCGTCGAACTACGAACAGCCGAACAGCCAAACTCTTCTGATCACGCCCCAGCCCCGAAGGGCGGAGGCGGGACCTGAAATCTTCTACAGCACCTCAGGCGCCAGCGAAATCACCTTCATGTAGTTCTTTTCGCGCAGCTCCCTCGCAACCGGCCCGAAGATACGGGAGCCGATCGGATTCTTGTTGGCATCCACGATCACCACCGCGTTGTTGTCAAAACGCAGGTGCGATCCATCCGGGCGAGCCACCGGGTGCTTCGTCCGCACGATCAGCGCCTCGCAAACCTGTCCCTTCTTGATCACGCCATTCGGCTGCGCCTCCTTGACCGACACCTTGATGATGTCGCCCACGTGAGCGTAGCGCTTGCGCTGGCCCAGTACTCGGAAACAGCGGACGCGCTTCGCGCCCGAGTTGTCTGCCACTACCAGATCAGTTTCTTCAGCAATCACGGCCTTGTCTCCTTACTCTCCGCGGTGCGTCCCGCTAGGCCACCGTCTCCACCGCCTCAATCGCGGTCACGCGCCAACGCTTCATCTTGCTGAAAGGCCGACACTCCTCGATCATCACCTTGTCGCCAACCTTGGCCTGGCTGCTCTCGTCATGCGCGTGGAACCTGCGATGCAGCTTCACGACCTTGCCGTAGAGCGGATGACGACGACGCGTCTCGACGCGCACCACCACCGATTTCTCACCGCTCACGCTCACGACCGTGCCGTTGCGCTGCCTTCGTTTAACCTGCCGATTATCACTCTTTTCCGTCATATCTCAATCCCCGCCGAACGTTCCCGTCAGCCTTGGGCCTGCTGAGCCCGTTCCTGCATTACCGTCTTGATCCGCGCAACGTCACGCCGCAGCATCCGCATCTTGACCGGCGACTGGGATCCATCACCCACGCGCTGCATCATGCGCACGTTCGCCAGCTCACTGCGCGTCTCGTCCATGAGATTCTGCAGCTCTTCGTCGGTCTGCTCTCTCAAACTGGTTGCCTTCATCGCCATGGTCTACCTGCCTTAATCGCCGCGCTTAATCTTCGCGCGTAATGAACCTGGTACGCAAACCGAGCTTGGCGTCCGCCAGGCGCAGGGCTTCCCGCGCCAGCTGCTCGGATACACCAGCTACTTCGAACAACATCATGCCGGGACGGATGACGGCGACCCAGTACTCCGGGTTGCCTTTACCCTTACCCATGCGGACTTCGATCGGTTTCTGCGTGATCGGCTTATCCGGGAAGATACGGATCCACAGGCGGCCACGACGCTTCATGCGGCGGTTGATCGCCACGCGGCAGGCCTCGATCTGCGTGCTCTTGATCCAGCCACGCTCCATCGCCTTAATTCCGTACTCGCCGAACGACAGGTTGGCCCCGCTCTTGGCCTTGCCCTTCCGGCTTCCACGCTGCACCTTGCGGTGCTTCACTCTCTTAGGCATCAAAGGCATTGTTCAGATTCTCCCCTCAGGCCTTGGCGGCTTCCTGCTCGTCTTTCTTGCAGATCCACACCTTGACACCAATCCGGCCGGCCGTGGTGGGCGACTCCGCGAACCCGTAATCGATATTCGCACGCAACGTGTGCAGCGGAATCTTGCCTTCCTTGTACCATTCCACCCGCGACAACTCAGCGCCACCCAGGCGGCCGCTGACGCGGATCTTGATTCCCTCGACTCCCATGTCCATGGCGAGCTTGATCGCACGCTTCATGGCACGGCGAAACGACACGCGGCGCGCCATCTGCATGGCAATATTCTCGGCAACGAGCTGGGCGTTCGTGTCGGCATCGCGGATCTCCTGGATCTCGATGTAGACCTCTTTGCCGGTCATCCGCGACAACTCGGCGCGGATACGCTCGATGTCCTGCCCCTTGCGACCGATCACAATGCCGGGACGTGCGGTGAATATGTTAATGCGCACACGGTTGGCGTAACGCTCGATGTGCACCTGCGCCACGGCGGCGTTCTCAAGGCGCTTCTTGACCAGCTCGCGGATCCGGAGATCCTCGTTGAGCAGGTTCCCAAACTCTTTCTTGGGACTGAACCAGCGCGAGCGCCAGTCCTTGTTCACTGCGACCCGCAGCCCAATTGGATTAGTCTTCTGACCCAAAACGTCGCTCCCTTTCCCCGCCGACTATGCCGCGTCGGGCTCCTGTCCGTCCGTCAGGACGATCTTGATATGACACATCCGCTTCTTGATGGGTCGAATGCCGCCACGTGCACGCGACCAATACCTTCTCATCCGCGGTCCTTCTTCAACGACCGCTTCCTTAACCGTCAACTCGTCAACTGCCAGCTTCGCGTTGTTCTCCGCGTTGGCAATTGCCGACTTCAGAGTCTTGCCGATCAGCGCCGCCGCCTTGCGTGCGCTGAAGTCCGTTACCTTCAGCGCGTCAGCCACGGGCAAGCCCTGCACCTTACGGGCAAGGTCACGCGCCTTGGTCGGCGAGAGTCTCGCAAATTTTGTTACTGCCTGTACTTCCATCTCTTCAACCCCACTTACTGTGACGCCGTGCCGGCCTACTTCAATGTCTTGACCTTGTCGGTGGCCGAACCATGACGACGGAACGCCCGGGTCGGAGCGAACTCACCGAGGCGATGTCCCACCATGTTCTCCGTCACGAAAATCGAAACGTGCTGTTTGCCGTTGTGAATGGCGAACGTGTGGCCAACGAACTCCGGCACGATCATCGAGCGGCGCGACCACGTCTTGATCGGCCGACGGTCACCGGACCGGTTCATCCGCTCCACCTTCATGAGCAGCTTGGGCTCAACGTAGAAACCCTTCTTAAGTGAACGCGCCATAGCTTACTTTCTCCGCTTAACGATGAATTTGCTCGATGTCTTCCGACGCGAACGGGTCTTGCCGCCCTTCGCCAGCTTGCCCCACGGCGACACAGGATGTCCGCCACCGGAGGAACGACCTTCACCACCGCCCATGGGGTGGTCCACCGGGTTCATCGCCACACCGCGCACGGTGGGACGACGCCCACGCCAGCGTGCACGTCCGGCCTTGCCGTCTACCACGCTGGAGTGCTCGGAGTTACCGACCTGTCCGATGGTGGCCATGCAGTTGACGTTGATCATGCGAATCTCGCCCGAGGGCAGCTTGATGTGGGCATATTTGCCTTCACGCGCCATGAGCTGAGCGCCCCCGCCGGCACTGCGAACGATTCGTGCACCACGCCCGGGTTCAATCTCAAGGTTGTGCAGCGTCAGCCCCAGCGGAATCCGCGACAGCGGCAGGGCGTTGCCAACAGTCGGCTCCGCATCCGGCCCGGACGAAACCATTGCATCCACCTTCAGCCCGGCCGGCGCCAGGATGTAGCGCTTCTCGCCATCGACGTAGTGCAACAGCGCGATGTTGGCCGAGCGGTTGGGATCGTACTCAATCGCCGCCACGCGGGCCGGCACACCGGTCTTCTCACGGCGAAAATCGATTTCACGGTAACGACGCTTCGCGCCGCCGCCACGATGACGCACCGTAATACGCCCGGCCGAGTTGCGGCCCGAGGTACGCTTCCTGCCCTTCGAGAGCGCCTTCTCCGGCGTGGTCTTGGTGATCTCTTCATAAGTCGAGACCGTCGCAAAACGCCTTCCCGGCGAGGTCGGATTGTATTTTCTTAAAGCCATATCACTTTCTCCATCCCCCGGGGGCCCCGCCTAGGCGAGGTCGATCCGGCTCCCCTCCTCCAGGGTAACAATCGCCCGCTTCCAGTCGGCACGCTTGCCGTAGCGCACGGTGCGCTCACGCTTCCGCTTACCTTCGTAGCGCATCGTGTTGACCGACTTCACCGACACGTTGAACAGATCTTCAACCGCCTTCTTGATCTCAGGCTTGTTCGCCGAGCGCTCGACGCTGAAGAAGTACTTGTTGCCCGTCTCGGCTTGAATTGTGCCCTTCTCCGTCAACTGGATTTCCTTGATGACCGCGTCCGCATGCTTCTTCATGCCGCTGCTCCCTTCGCGGCGCGAGGCGCCAGGCGCTGCTGCAACGCATCCATGGCCGCTTTGCTGATCACGATTCTCGAGTAGCGCAGGAGCTGGTACGTGTTCAGGCTCTCGGCCGAGGTCAACTCCACACGATCCGCGTTCTTCGCCGCCTGCTCCAGTGCCGGCGTCAGTTGGTCCACCACCACGATCGCGGGGGCTGCCACGTTGACGGCCTTGAGCAGGTCCACAAAATCCTTCGTCCTGCCGCTCTCTACGGCAATCTCGTCTACGACAAGTACTTCATCACCGGCCACCGCCTCGCTGAACGCGCGCTGGAAGGCCAGCTTGGCAACCTTGCGGTTGATCTTGCCGCCGTACTCGCGCGGGACCGGGCCGAATGCCGCGGCACCGCCGCGCCATACCGGCGACTGCTTGTATCCGGCGCGGGCACGTCCGGTGCCCTTCTGACGCCACGGCTTGGCGCCCGTACCGGCCACTTCGCCCTTGGACTTGGCCGAGGCCGTTCCGGCACGGCGGCGTGCCTGGTAACGCACCACCGACTCGTGCACGGCCTGTCCGCCCTGGTCCGCAACCATCAGCTCGTCGGGAAAATCGAACCCGGAAAGCTCGGCGCCCTTGGAATCACACATGCGAATCTTGCTCATCAGCCCTTACCTCCCGCCGAGGCGCCCTTCTTCAGCGCCTTACGCACGGTCACAATCGCCCCCTTGGGCCCCGGCACAGCGCCGCGGACCAACAGCACGTTGTCTTCACCGCGCACGGCCACAACCTTCAGGTTCTGGGTCGTCACCTTCACATGGCCCATGTGCCCGGGCATCCGCTGCCCCTTGGCAACACGCGCCGGATAGGAACACTGTCCGATCGAGCCCACGCGGCGCTTGGAGTGTCCACCGTGCGTCATGCGGCCACCGGCCATGCGGTGACGTCTGACGACGCCCTGGAACCCGCGTCCCTTCGTGACGCCTTCGACGTCCACGTAATCGATCTCTTCAAAAATGTCCGCTTTCACCGTATCGCCGGTCTTAACCTCATCGTCAGAAGCAACGATGACTTCCGCAAGGTAGCGGCAGAACGGTACGCCAGCCTTCGTGAAGCGGGCGGCCTGGGCCTTGCTCAGACGCTTCTCCTTGGTCTCGCCAAAACCGATCTGCGCAGCTTCGTAGCCATCCGTCTCGGCGGTCTTGCGCTGCACAACCGGGCAGGGGCCCACGGCCAGGACTGTCACGGGTACACGCGTCCCGCTTTCGTCATAGACCTGCGTCATTCCTAGTTTTTGTCCAATCAACGCTTGCATGATGCTCACTCAGATCTTGATGGTTATATCTACACCCGCCGGCAGGTTGAGCTTCTTCAGCTCATCCACCGTCTTGGCGGTCGGTTCCACAATGTCCAACAGACGCTTGTGCGTACGCACTTCGAACTGGTCCATCGACTTCTTATCCACGTGCGGGCTACGGTTCACGGTGTAGCGCTCGATCCGCGTGGGCAGCGGCGTCGGGCCAACCACCTGTGCACCCGATCCCCGGGCCGTCTCGATGATGTCCTGAACAGCCTGGTCCAGTACGCTGTGATCGTAGCCCTGCAGCTTAATTCTAATGCATTGACCTTGCATGCTTCTTCCTATCCTCGCCGTATCGCGCAGGCCTGCCTTCGGCCGGCCATTATTGGTTCAGTAATCTTTCCTTCAGGTCGGCCGGAGCCACCGCGAAATGAGTTGGTTCCATTGTATAGGTCGCGCGCCCCCGCGAGAGCGAACGCACCGCCGTCGAGTATCCAAAGAGTTCCGCCAGCGGCACGGCCGCCTTGACAATCTGCATGTCGCCGAGCGCATCCATGCTCTGGACCTTCCCGCGTCGCGTGTTGATATCGGCGAGCACATCGCCCATGGACTCGGCCGGCGTCACGACCTCGACGGCCATGATCGGCTCGAGAATCTCGGGCGATGCCGCCATAACCGCTTCGCGCAACGCCATGACCGCCGCCGTACGGAAGGCCACCTCGGAGGAGTTCTCGGGATCGAAGGCGCCACCCGTCACGCGCACGTTGATATCGGTAACCGGGTAGCGGACCAGCACGCCGGTGATGAGGCCATCGTTGATCCCCTCTTCCACGGACGGCTTGAACGCTGCCGGAATCTGCAAGTCGGAAATATCCACATCGATCGTCACACCCGCCGTGCGCGGAGCGGCGTTCACCTCGAGCGCCACCTTGGCGAACTGGCGGCTGCCGCCGAATTCGCGATCGAACACGTGCGTCGCACTCCCGGTACCGGTGATCGTCTCGTGATAAGCCACCATCGGG
>CAYFPQ010000003.1:83244-115408 GCA_964345005.1 uncultured Victivallales bacterium
GTTGTACTCACGCTCCATGCGGTCCTTTAGAATCTCCAGGTGCAGTTCGCCCATACCGCTCAGGATCGTCTGCCCGGTCTCGGCATCGGTCCGAACGATGCAGGTGGGATCTTCGGCGGAGAGAGAAGCAAGCGCGCTGTCGAGCTTGTCCTTGTCGGCACGGGTCTTCGGCTCGATAGCCATGAACATGACAGGCTCAGGGAAGCGGATGCCCATCAGCTCGACCGGTGCGTTCTCAGCGCAAAGCGTATCGCCAGTGGTGACATTCTTGAGCCCAACCACGGCGCCAATTTCGCCCGAGTGCAGCGCGTCGACCTCGGTACGGTCATTGGCGTGCAGGCGGATCAGCTTGAGGATGCGCTCACGCTTCTTCGTGCGCGGGTTGAACACGTTCTGACCCTTCTTGAGGTGGCCGGAATAGACGCGGACAAAGGCAAGGCGCCCTATATAGGAGTCGGTCGCCAGCTTGAACGCGAGGGCGCTGAGGGCGCCGCTGTCATCCGCGGAACGCTCGACCTTGGATCCGTCGCGCGGGTTGGTGCCCTCGATCGCGGGCACGTCCAGCGGGGACGGCATGAAATCAACCACGGCATCCAGGAGCTGCTGGACGCCCTTATTCTTGAGGGAGGACCCACAGAGCACCGGAACGAGATCGCCCTTGATCACACAGCGGCGAATACCGGCTACGAGCACCTCCGCAGACACATCCGCATCTTCCAGAAACGCTTCGAGTACGCCCTCGTCACTCTCGGCCACGGCCTCAATCATCTCCGCGCGCGCCTTCTCGGCATCGGCCGCACACTCGGTCGGAATCGGAAACTGCGACACTTCAGCACCCAGGGTCTTTTCGTCGTAGTCAATCGCCCGCATGTTGATCAGGTCGATCACACCTCTAAACTGGTCCTCGGCCCCGATCGGGAGCTGAACGGGAACGGCGTTGGAGCCGAGCTTGTCGCGCATGTCCTCTACCACGCGCTGGAAATCGGCGCCCATGCGGTCCATCTTGTTGACGAACGCGATGCGCGGCACCCCGTAGCGGTTGGACTGGCGCCACACGGTCTCGGATTGCGGCTGAACGCCCCCCACCCCACAGAAGACGCCCACAGCGCCATCGAGCACACGAAGCGAACGTTCGACTTCCATCGTAAAGTCCACGTGGCCCGGGGTATCAATGATGTTGACCTGGTGTTCATGCCAGAAGCAGGTGGTGGCGGCGCTGGTGATGGTGATGCCGCGTTCCTTCTCCTGCTGCATCCAATCCATGACGGCGGTCCCTTCGTGGACTTCACCGATCTTATGGACGATGCCCGCATAGTAGAGCATGCGTTCGGTCGTTGTGGTCTTGCCGGCATCGATATGCGCGATGATTCCGATGTTCCGGACTTGGCACAGCGGTCTCAGGCGGTCGGCTGCTTCGGCGGCGCCGGAGCGAGCAGATGCCTTCTTTTTCTTCTTATGTTCCAAAACCGCTACCATTACTTACCCAGAACGTTCCCCTGCGACCTCGTGTCGCAGGAAACGGAGATCTCAGCCTCCCGCGACACAAGGTCGCGGGGGAGCAGATGTCCTGACAATCAACGCCTTGTTGTCCTGCTCCCCTTTCCTACCACGCGTAGTGGGCGAACGCCTTGTTCGCCTGCGCCATACGATGCGTGTCATCGCGCTTGCGAATCACCGCGCCCTGCCCGTTGTAGGCATCCATCAATTCCAGTGCCATGGCCGTACCCATCGACACGCCGCGACGCCCCTTGGCCGCCGCGAGCAACCAGCGCAGGGCCAGTGCGAGCTGACGGTCCCTGTTGATCTCGACCGGAACCTGGTAGGTCGACCCACCCACGCGGCGAGATTTCACTTCCACGCGAGGCTTCATGTTGTCGATCGCCTTGATCAGAACTTCGATCGGCTCTTCCGACATCTTCTCCGAGATGTGGCTGAGCGCCCCATAAACGATACGCTCCGCGGTCGATTTTTTACCGCAGCGCATCGTGAAGTTGATCACCTTCGCCACCAGCTCACTGTTATACGTGGGGTCGGGCGCCAGGATTCTTCGTTCAGCTTTACGCCTTCTTGCCATGACAGTTCCTTATTCTCCTACTTGCCTCTCTTGACGCCGTACTTCGAGCGGCCGCGCTTGCGGCCTTCGACACCGAGGCAGTCCAACGCGCCGCGCACGATGTGATAACGCACGCCCGGAAGGTCCGATACACGGCCGCCGCGCACGAGCACCACACTATGCTCCTGGAGGTTGTGACCCACACCGGGGATGTAGGCGCTAACCTCGTAACCGGAGGTCAAACGCACACGTGCGACCTTCCGCAACGCCGAGTTCGGTTTCTTCGGTGTACGGGTCATTACGGCCAGGCAAACACCACGGCGCTGAGGGCAAGACGCCAGGGCCGGCGCCTTGCTCTTGCGGCGGGCCTGCTTACGGCCTTTTCTCACCAATTGATTGATAGTGGGCATAGTCTTCCCCTTTGGAGCGCAAAAGGCCGCATGCTAACAAAAGCGCGCGAGCCAACTCAAGCTCATCCTAGTAGTTCCTGCAACTTTTTCGCGGCTTCGTCGGTCGGCGCCTCGAACTCGTCCTCGGGGAGCGGTTCGGCCAACGGAACCAGCTTGATATTGCGGTGCATCGGGAAACCGGTACCTCCCGGAATCAGATGCCCCATGATTACGTTTTCCTTGAATCCATTGAGATCGTCGACACGCCCCAGCGTAGCCGCATCGGTCAGCACACGCGTGGTGTCCTGGAATGACGCCGCCGAGATGAAGCTGTCGGTCTCCAACGAAGCTTTCGTGATCCCCAACAGGGCCGGCTGTGCCTCGGCCGGGCGCTTGCCCTCGGCCATGGCCTGCTCGTTCACCGCGAGGAACTGCTGCTTCATCACCTGCTCGCCCCACAGGAACTCGGTATCGCCCGGGTTCGTGATGCGAACCTTGCGCAGCATCTGGCGCACAATGATCTCGATGTGCTTGTCGTTGATTTCGACGCCCTGCAGTCTATAAACCTGCTGCACTTCGTTGACCAGGTACTCCTGCAGCTCCTGCGGACCACAGACCTCCAGAATCTCCTGGGGCACGATGGGGCCTTCCGTGAGCTGCTGTCCCTTCTTCACGCGATCGCCGCGGAAGACAACGATGTGCTTGCCCATCGGGATGAGGTGCTCTTCTACTGCACCGGTGGCCTCATCGCGAATGATCAGGCAGCGCTTGCCGCGCTGGTTCTCGCCAAAGTCCACCACACCCTCGATCTTGGCGATCTCGGCGGCGTCCTTCGGGTGACGGGCTTCGAAGAGCTCGGCCACGCGCGGCAGACCGCCGGTGATGTCCTTGGTCTTCGACTCCTTACGCGGGGTCTTGGCCAGCAGCTCGCCGGGCTTGACCGCCTGGCGCTTCTTGACCATGACGTGGGCGCCGGCCGGAATACTGTAGAACCCGAGCACTTCCTCGTCCTCGGCGCGACGAATGATGATCTGCGGGTGCAGGTCTTCCTTGGTTTCCAGCACGACCGTGCCACGCAGGCCGGTCTGCTCGTCGATTTCCTTCTTCACCGAGACGTTCTCGACAAAGTCGTGGAAACTGACCACACCTTCCTGCTCGGCCAGAACCGGCACGCTGTACGGATCCCACTTGGCAAGGATGTCACCCTTGCTGACCGTGCCGCCGTCCTCGCAGAAGAGGATCGAGCCCATCGCCGTGGTGTAGCGCTCCAGTTCGTGGCCGGTCGCGTCGTGGATGCTGATCGCGCCGTTCTTGTTGAGTACAACGTGATCGCCCTCGGCGTTACGCACAACGCGCAGGTCGTGGTAGCGAACGGAACCGGCGTTCTTCACGATTACTTCCGGCTGCTTGAACACGGAGCTGGCCGTACCACCAATATGGAACGTACGCATCGTAAGCTGTGTGCCCGGCTCACCGATCGACTGCGCGGCGATGATTCCGGTCGCCGTGCCGACTTCGACGAGGCGGCCCGTGGCCAGATCGCGCCCGTAACAGCGGGCGCAGATGCCGCGGCGCGATTCGCAGGTCAGAACGCTGCGGATCCGGATGGTCTCCAGCCCGGCGTCCTGGACCTCGACGCACTTCTCTTCGTCGATCACGCCGCCGGCAGGAACGACCACCTCGCCCGTGATCGGGTGTTTGATGTCGTTGAGAGCCGTGCGGCCAAGGATGCGGGTCGACAGGGAGACGAGTTCCTCGTCGCCTTCGGTGATACCCGACACCTCGATGCCGTTCACAGTGTTGCAATCCTGCTCGACGATGATGACATCCTGCGAGACGTCCACGAGCTTACGCGTGAGGTAGCCGGCGTCGGCTGTCTTCAGCGCGGTATCGGCCAGACCCTTGCGGGCACCGTGCGTGCTGATGAAGTACTCGAGAACACTCAGGCCTTCACGGAAGTTCGACACAATCGGCCGCTCGATGATCTCGCCGGACGGCTTGGCCATCAGACCGCGCATACCGGCAAGCTGGCGGATCTGCTGGCGGCTACCGCGAGCCTTGGAGTCCACCATCATGTACACCGGGTTAATCTCGTCCGTGATGTCCTTCTGCTCGACCACGTTCTCTTCGATAGCGCGATACATCGCGTTCGAAATTTCGTCGGTCGTGTGCGTCCAGATATCGACGATCTTGTTGTAGCGCTCACCGTCGGTGATAACGCCCTGCTTGTACTGGCCCTGCACCTGCTGGACCTGCTTGCGGGCGCCATCGATCATGCCGTGCTTCTCGTCCGGCACAATCAGGTCAACCATACCGATGGAGACACCGGCCAGGGTGGCGTTCTCGAATCCGAGTTGCTTGAGATCGTCCAGGGCTTGCACGGTACGCTTGTGGCCCGCCACCTTGTGGCAGTTCCAAATCAGGTCACCGAGCATGGACTTGTTGACCACCTTGTTCACGAAGCCAGTCTCTTCCGGCCAGATCTCGCTGAAGAAGACGCGTCCCACGGTCGTCTCGATCACGCGGGCCCCGGTGTCACCCACAAAGGTCTCGCGACCGAGATCGGGGTTACGGAAACGGATACGCGTATGCAGGTCGATCGCCTTGTCCTCGTATGCCAGGCGCACTTCATTGATGTCGCTGAAGATGGGCAGATGCTCGATGGCGTCGGACTGCTTCCGCGCGTACTCCGCGAGGCGGTCCTTCTGGCTGAGCGATGTCAGGTAGTAGACGCCCAGTGCGATATCCTGCGTCGGAGTCATGATCGACTTACCGCTCGAGGGCGAGAAGATGCTGTTCGTCGACATCATCAACAGGCGTGACTCGAGCTGCGCCTCGATCGAGAGCGGCACGTGCACGGCCATCTGGTCGCCATCGAAGTCAGCGTTGAACGCAGTACAGACGAGCGGGTGAATCCGAATGGCTTCACCTTCGACCAGGACCGGCTCGAACGACTGCACGCTGAGGCGGTGAAGCGTCGGCGCACGGTTGAGCATGACGGTCTTGTCGCGGGTCACCTCTTCGAGAATGTCCCACACCTCGTCGGTCTGACGCTCGATCAGCTTCTTGGCGCTGCGCACCGTGTGTACGACCCCCATCTCTTTGAGGCGGCGGATCATGAACGGTTCAAAGAGCACGAGGGCCATCTTCTTGGGCAGGCCGCACTGGTTGAGCTTGAGCTCGGGCCCGATCACAATCACGGAGCGGCCGGAATAGTCGACGCGCTTACCGAGCAGGTTCTGGCGGAAACGACCGCCCTTACCGCGCAGCATATCGCTCAGCGACTTGAGCGGACGGTTGCCCGCGCCCGTTACAGCACGACCATGGCGGCCGTTATCGAAGACCGCATCGACCGCTTCCTGCAGCATGCGTTTCTCGTTGCGGATAATGACATCCGGCGTCTTGAGCTGCTGGAGGTTCTTGAGGCGGTTGTTACGGTTGATCACACGACGGTACAGGTCGTTCAGGTCCGAGGTAGCGAAACGGCCACCCTCGAGCGGAACGAGCGGGCGCAGTTCCGGCGGAATAACCGGGAGCACGTCCAAGATCATCCACTCCGGACGGGTGCCGCTGCTGCGGAAACCTTCGACGGCCTTCATACGCTTGGAGAGCTTCTTGCGTGTCTGCTTGCTGCGGGTCTTTTCGATCGCCTCCTCGAGTTCCTCCATGAGTTCGTCGAGGTTGATCTTGCGCAGCACTTCACGCACAGCCTCGGCGCCCATGCCGGCTTCGAACGTGGCGCCGTATTTCTCCAGCGCGTCACGCTGTTCCATCTCGGTAAGGAGCTGGCGCTCCTTGAGCGGCGTGTCGCCGGCATCGGTCACGAGATAGTCCTCGTAGTAGAGGACGCGCTCGAGGTTGGTGGCCGTCATGTCGAGCATCAGCCCGATACGACTCGGCGTACACTTGAAGAACCAGATGTGCGACACCGGCACGGCCAGCTCGATGTGGCCCATGCGCTCGCGGCGCACGCGCGACACCGTAACTTCCACGCCGCAACGGTCACAGATCACGCCCTTGTGCTTGATGCGCTTGTACTTGCCGCAACTGCACTCCCAGTCGCGGGTCGGACCGAAGATGCGCTCGCAAAACAGGCCGCCCCGTTCCGGCTTGTAGGTCCGGTAGTTGATCGTCTCCGGATTCTTAACCTCGCCCTGGCTCCACGAGCGTACCGATTCCGGTGCGGCAAGCTTAATGCCGACCGCATCGAACGTCTCGTACTCCGTCAACCCCATCACTTCTCTGGCTGCGTAATGACTCACTATGTCGCCTCCTGGTCTAGGGCCTAAAGAATTCCGTCGGACTCGTCGTTACTGATCGTTTCCACGTCCAGACACAAGCCGCGCAGCTCGTTGATCAACACGCTGAACGACTCGGGAATACCGGCCTCCAGCGAGTTCTCACCTTTAACAATCGATTCGTAGATCCGGGTACGCCCGGCCACGTCATCGCTCTTAACCGTCAGCAGTTCCTGCAGCGCGAAGGCCACACCATAGGCCTCCAACGCCCAGACTTCCATTTCACCCATGCGCTGGCCACCGTACTGCGCCTTCCCGCCCAGCGGCTGCTGGGTAACGAGGGAGTACGGACCAACCGCACGTGCGTGAATCTTGTCAGTCACCAGGTGGTGCAGCTTCAGCATGTAGATCTGGCCTACCACCACGCGCTGATCGAAAGCCTCGCCGGTACGACCGTCATAAAGGACGGTTTTGCCGTCGACGGGCAGATCGGCTTCGTCGAGCATCGAGCAGATGCGCGACTCCGAGATACCGTCGAAAATCGGGGTCAGGCAGTGAATGCCCAACGCCTTACAGGCAGCGCCCATGTGCGTCTCGAGCACCTGTCCGAGGTTCATACGCGAAGGCACGCCCAGCGGGTTGAGCACGATGTCCACCGGCGCACCATCCGGAAGGAAGGGCATCTCGCACTCGGGAAGAATGCGCGACACAACACCCTTGTTTCCGTGACGGCCGGCCAGCTTATCGCCCACGGCCAGTTTCTTCTTCGTGGCCACGTAGACGCGGACCTGCTTGATGATGCCCTGGTCGACCTCATCGCCGCTCTGGATACGGTCCAGCGAGCGATCGTGCTGAACATCCAGCTCGGCAAACTTCGGACGGAAGTCGTCGATGATCTCGTCGATCTTGATCTGGACGGGGCTGCTCTCGATCTGGACGTGCTCGAAGCGGTTGGCCAGCTTGCGGAGCAGCGTCTTCGTGATCTTGCGGTTGGCCGGGATGATGATGTCACCGGCCTCGGCATCGACCACGTCGAGCGGAATCTTCTCACCCAGCAATACGTTGCTGAGCGCTTCGGTCAGGTCGTCGATCAGGTCCTGGCGGTGACGCTTGAAGTCGTCTTCCATGGACTTAACCTGCCGCTTCCTGTCGGCGGGCGTCTTATCGGCCTTCTTGTTCTGCTTCTGAGACGACACCTTGACATCCATGACGATGCCGTAGGTGCCACTCGGAACGGTCAGCGATGTATCGCGGACCTCGGCAGCCTTCTCCCCGAAAATGGCACGCAGCAGCCGCTCTTCCGGGGCCAGCTCCGTCTCGCTCTTCGGGGTGATCTTACCCACAAGGATGTCGCCGGGGCGAACTTCCGCGCCCGGACGAATCACGCCGTCGGGCCCGAGATCCTTGAGGGCTTCCTCGCCCACGTTCGGGATGTCACGGGTAATCTCCTCGGGGCCCAGCTTCGTATCGCGGGCGCCGATCTCGAACTCCTGGATGTGAACGGAGGTAAACACATCTTCTTTCACCACACGCTCGCTGATCAGGATCGCGTCCTCGAAGTTGTACCCGCACCAGGGCATGAAGGCCACGGTCAGGTTCTTACCCAACGCCACTTCGCCTTCGTTGGTCGCCGGACCGTCCGCTATGATGGTCCCGGCCTCAACCTTATCCCCCGTCCTGACGATCGGCTTCTGGTTGAAGCAGGTACCCGCGTTCGTGCGGCGGAACTTCTGCAGGCTGTACTCCTGGTAGTCGTCCTTCGGCGTCTTGCGGTTGGGAACGCTGCCGTCCTTGGAAACGATAACCGTGTCGGCCGAAACGAACGCGACTTTGCCGGGCGTGTGGGCTGCCGCGGTCACGCGCGAATCGCGGGCAACAAGCGACTCCATACCGGTCGCGACGAGCGGACGCTCCGTCTTCAACAGCGGCACCGCCTGGCGCATCATGTTGGCGCCCATCAATGCGCGGTTGGCGTCGTCGTGCTCGAGGAACGGAATCAAGCCTGCGGCGATACTCACCACCTGCTTCGGCGACACATCCATGTATTCGACGCGCTCGGGCTCGACTTCCTGGAAGTCGGCGCGGTAGCGCACGGAAACGAAGTCGTTCGTGAAACGGTTCTTCTCGTCGAGCGGCGCGTTGGCCTGCGCGATGATGAAACGTTCTTCCTGGTCGGCGGTCAGGTAGTCTACCTGATCGGTAACACGCCCCTTCTCCACCTTGCGATAGGGGCTCTCGATGAACCCGAAGTCGTTGACGCGGGCGTACATGCCGAGCGACGAAATCAGACCGATGTTCGGACCTTCCGGTGTCTCGATCGGGCAGATACGGCCATAGTGCGAACTGTGCACGTCGCGCACCTCGAAACCGGCGCGCTCACGGCTCAGGCCGCCCGGACCCAGCGCGCTGAGACGACGCTTATGGGCCAGCTCGGAGAGCGGGTTGGTCTGGTCCATGAACTGGCTGAGCTGGCTGCGCCCGAAGAAATCCTGGATGATCGCCGAGAGCGACTTGGAGTTAACCAGGCGCTGCGGCGTCAGGACGCCCTTGCTGGGATCGTAAAGCGTCATGCGTTCACGCACGAGACGCTCGGTGCGAGCCAGGCCGACGCGACACTGGTTCTCGAGCAGCTCACCCACCGTGCGCACGCGGCGGCTTCCGAGATGGTCGATGTCATCCACGGTTTCCAGTCCACGACGGACCTTGATGAGGTGCCGAATGGTCTCGATGACGTCCTGTGTGTCGAGCACACGGCACTCGTCATCCACCTTGCCACCGAGATCCAGCTTCTGGTTGATCTTGTAGCGGCCTACGCGACCGAGGTCGTAGCGCCGGGCATCGAAGAACAGACGGCGCAGGAGCTGGCGTGCGTTGGACGGCGTGGCGGGGTCGCCCGGACGCAGTCGATGATAAATATCCTTCAGGGCATCGTCGGTGCTGCGCGACTGGTCGGACTCGACACTCTTCATGAAAATGCCTTCGTCCCACGAGACGTCCACGACCTTCACCGTCGTAAAGCCGGCATCGCGCATCTGGGCCAGGACGCCCGGCTCGATCGGCGAGTAACGCCGCGCCAGAACGGTCTTCGAATCCATGTCGAGAATGTCTTCGAGGAAGACGAGGTTCTCGCAGTCGTCCTCGTCGTAGTTCTCGGAGAGATCGAGACTGTGGATGGTGTAATAGAGCCCAAGCAGCTCGGCATCGTCACCAAACCCGAGTGCGCGCAAGAATGTGGACACCAGGAACTTACGACGCCGACGGCGGCGATCCAGGTAGATCCATATCTGATCGGAGGTATCGAACTGGACTTCGATCCATGACCCACGATCGGGGATGATACGCATGGAGTAGAGGGTCAGCCCGTTCGGGTGAACCGACGACTCCGAGCAGATGCCGGGTGAACGGTGGAGCTGGCTGACTACGACACGTTCGGCGCCGTTGACCACGAAAGCACCGTCTTCGGTCATGAGCGGCACTTCGCCCATGTAGACGTCCTCTTCGCGCACTTCGTCGCCATCCTTCAGACGGAACGTAACGTGCAACGGCGCAGCGTAGGTCTGCCCTTCAGCCAGCGCCTCGAGGGCATCCGGCTTCGCTTCGGACAGCGTATAATGCGAGTAGTCGAGCACATAGCGCCCGTCATAGCTCTCAATGGGGAACACCTCTTTGAAGACCCCTTGCAGTCCCTGGGATTTGCGCTTGGCGGGATCCAGATCCCGCTGCAGGAAGTCCCGGTACGACCGCATCTGGATGTCAATCAGATCCGGCGGATTGATGACGGCTTCAAGTTTGCCGAAATTCACTCTATCGCCCATGCGGCACCTCGATGTTAATTGCTAAGTCCGACGCTCTTCACTCTCGACACAAGACAACGGAACGCAGGATTACCTGTCCCTCCAATCGGACCAGTAAGCCTGCTTCCGCCTGTCTATTCCGCCCGAATCCCGCCACGGTCAGAAAAGACCGTCTCCCCGCACGGTGCCTGTCACACACGTTACGGGGAGCAGACGGGAAGCGGCGCTACTTCACCTCAACGGTGGCGCCTGCGGCTTCGAGCTTGCCCTTGATCTCCTCGGCCTCTTCCTGGGAGACGCCTTCCTTCACAGCCTTCGGCGCACCATCAACGAGATCCTTGGAGTCTTTCAGGCCCAGACCAGTGATAGCGCGAACTTCCTTGATCACGCCAATCTTCTGTCCGCCGGCTTCCGTGAGCATAACCGTGAACTCGGTCTGCTCCTCGGCCGCGCCACCCGCATCGCCACCACCGGCGGCCGGGGCCGCGGCAGCAACAGCCATCGGGGCCGCGGCGGTCACGCCGAGACGGTCCTCGAGGGCCTTAACGAGCTGCGACAGTTCGAGGACGCTGATGCCCTCGATCCAGTCAATAAACTCAGCCATCTTGCCCTCTACCACGGGGGCATCCGACTTGCTCTGCTCTTCCTGAGCTTCCACTTCCTGTGCAACAGCTTCTTCCGCCATTATGCACTCTCCTCTTTCTTCTTGTCTTCAACTGCCTTCAGGACATACAGAAGACTTAACACTTTTTGGTTCATCACACCTACCAGCTGGGATAGCGGCGCCGCAATCGTACCGACGAGCTGTCCATAGAGCACCTCGCGCGGCGGGATCTTGGCAATTGCTTCAACGTCGTCGACCGACAGCAGCTGCTGCCCCAACTGTCCACCCTTCAGTACAGGAAGCTTGGCTTCCCTCATAAATGCCGTCAGCGCCTTAGCGGTCGCGCTGGCATCCCCCGTACCACACACCATCGCCGTCGGTCCGTCCAACAGGCCGGTCATATCCGGACCGCCGGCTGCCTTGGAGGCGTGACCGAGCATCGTGTTCTTAACGACGGTCATGCTCGAATCGAACTCGCGCAGCTTCCCGCGCAGCTCGGCGAGCTGATCCACCGTCAGACCGCGATAGTCCACCAGAAATACAAAGCCGGTACTCTCGAGGAGTTCCTTTACCTCGGCAATGATTGACTCTTTTTCAGGTCTCATCGTCTTTCTTCCCGCTCACGGGGACGACGGGCATTCATGCCCGCGGTCAGTCCCGCAGATTCGTACGAACGCCAACACCCATCGTGGAGCTGACGGTAACATTCTTGATATACGTTCCCTTGGCCGACGCCGGCTTTGCGGCGCGCACTGCACCCAGGATTGCCTCGGCATTCTCTTTCAGATTACCCGCATCGAAGGAAACCTTGCCGAACGGCACGTTGATGTTGCCATGGCGGTCCATCCGGAAATCAACTTTGCCGGCCTGCGCCTGCTTGACAGCCGCAGCGGTATCCTCGGTCACGGTACCGGTCTTCGGATTCGGCATGAGGCCACGGGGACCCAGGACACGCCCGAGCTTGCGTACTTCCTTCATGGCATCGGGGGTGGCAACCGCCACGTCAAACTCGGTCCAGCCGCCCTTGACTTTTTCGATCAGGTCGTCTGCGCCTACCTCGTCGGCACCGGCTTCCCTGGCCGCATCCGCGGCACCGCCCTCGGCGAAGACGATGATGCGGACGGTTTTGCCCGTGCCGTGCGGCAGCGAGACAGACGAACGAATCGCGTTATCGGATTTGCGCGGATCGATTCCCATGCGCAAGCCCAGCTCCATGGTCTCGTCGAAGGTGGCGGTCGGATTGTCCTTCAGAAACGCAATCGCTTCCTCGAGCGTGACCTCTTCCGCGGGAGCTGTTTCGCTGACCGCGCGATATTTCTTTCCATGTTTCGGCATCTGGATTCTCTCCCGAGTCGGCCCCACGGGTCCTACTCTTCTACGATAATTCCCATGCTGCGAGCCGTGCCCTCAACCATCCTCGCCGCCATCGCTTCGTCGGTCGCGTTCAGATCGGCTTCCTTGACCTTCACGATCTCCAGGATCTGGTCGCGCGTTACCGTGCCGACCTTCTCCTTGTTCGGCATCGGCGAGCCCTTGGCCAGGCCGGCCGCCTTCTTGAGCAGCGAAGCCGCGGGCGGGCTCTTGGTGATAAACGTGAACGACTTGTCCTGGTAAACCGTGATCACAACCGGGATCACCATCCCGGCCTTGTCCTGCGTGGCCGCGTTGAAGGCCTTGCAGAAATCCATGATATTCACGCCCTGCTGACCGAGCGCCGGCCCGACCGGCGGTGCGGGGTTGGCCTGTCCGGCCGGAATCTGCAGCTTGATCTGCCCTGTTGCTTTCTTTGCCATTACTCGCGCTCCACCTGCCAGTATTCCAGTTCGACCGACGCCGAGCGTCCGAAGATCGCCACCGACACCTTCAACTTGCCCTTCAGGGGATCGATCTCTTCGACCACCCCGTTGAAATTCATAAACGGCCCGTCATTGATCTTGACCGTCTCGCCCGGCTCGAACGTGATCTTCGGCTGGACATGCTCTTCCTTGTCCTTGACCTGGTTGAGCACCTGCTCGACCTCGTCCGGGGCCAGGGGCACGGGATTGTCTCCGCCCACGAACCCGATGATGCCCGGCGTCTCCTTCACGAAGTACCAGGCGCGGTCATGCAGTTTGCGCTCGACGTCGTAGAGCGCGATCTGCAGCAACACGTACCCCGGGAAGAATTTACGCGTGGTTGTCGACCGCACGCCCTTCTTCACCTCCGACACTTTTTCGGTCGGTATGATTACCTCGCCGACGTAATCCTCCATCTCCTCGTGCTTGAGGCGACGGCGAATGCTCTCCTGGACCTTATTTTCCTGTCCAGTGAGCGTATGAACGACGAACCACTCTTTATCCATTAGATGCTCCCCGTCGGGATCAAGAGCTGCAGAATCATCACCAGTACCCGGTCGCAGAAGCCAACAAACAGACTCATGAGCACCAGCGAGACGATCACGACCATCGTCGACTCGAGCAACTCGCGGCGGCTCGGCCACGTGGCCTTCTTCATCTCGCCGAGGACATCGCCCGTAAAGGTCTTGACCCCGTCAACGCCGTTCTGGAATTTCTTCTTCAGCGCACACCTCGTTTCGATTCCGACAACCTATAAGGAGAATCAATCAGCTTCGCTCGCGTCAGCTCGCCCGACTCGTGTTGGCAGGCCACTCGACTCCGCTCTTGGCAGGCCAGGAGGGAATCGAACCCCCAACCCCCGGTTTTGGAGACCGGTGCTCTGCCTAATTGAGCTACTGGCCTACAGTATCAAGCAGAGGCTACTTTACCTCCCTGTGCAACGTATGCCGCCGATCGAACCGGCAGTACTTCTTCATCTCAATCCGGTCCGTCTGCACCTTCTTGTTGCGCGTGGTCGTATAATTACGACGCTTGCACTCCGTGCAGGCCAGTATGGCTAGTTCCCTAGGCATCAGTGCACCCCTTCAAAACCGCGAGCGGATCTTGTGACAGCCGGGCCGGATCGCCCTTTTGAGGCGCCCGGCCGCTGTCATTCGTCAATCCACCATCTATTCGATAATCGTGGTCACCGTTCCGGCGCCGACCGTACGGCCGCCTTCGCGGATAGCGAAACGCATCTTCTCTTCCATGGCGACGGGCTGGATCAGCTCAACCTTCATGCTGACGCTATCGCCAGGCATAACCATCTCGACGCCGTCAGGCAACGTGATGTCGCCAGTCACGTCCGTCGTACGGACGTAGAACTGCGGGCGGTAGCCCTTGAAGAACGGCGTGTGACGGCCACCCTCTTCCTTGCTCAGCACATACACTTCGCAATCGAACTTGGTGTGGGGCGTGATCGAACCGGGCTTGGCCAGCACCTGGCCGCGCTCGACTTCGTCTTTCTTCGTGCCGCGGAGCAGACAACCCACGTTATCGCCGGCCTGGCCTTCATCCAGGATCTTACGGAACATTTCAACGCCCGTGCAGGTCGTCTTGGCGGTGTCCTTGAGACCGATGATCTCGACTTCGTCGCCCGTGTGGATCATACCACGCTCAACACGGCCGGTAACCACCGTACCGCGACCTTCGATCGAGAACACGTCTTCGATCGGCATCAGGAACGCCTGGTCGATAATCCGCTCGGGCTCCGGAATGTAGGAGTCGAGGGCATCAACCAACTCTGAGATGCACTCGCAGGCGGGATCATCGGCGCTCGCGGCCTGTGTTGCGGAGAAGGAGTCACCGCGGATGATCGGAATATCGTCGCCGGGGAACTCGTACTTGGAGAGAAGCTCGCGCACTTCCAGCTCCACGAGGTCGAGCAGCTCGGGATCGTCGACCATATCGACCTTGTTCATGAAGACGACCATCGCCGGCACACCAACCTGGCGGGCAAGCAGAACGTGCTCACGGGTCTGGGGCATCGGGCCGGTATCGGCGGCCACCACCAGGATCGCGCCATCCATCTGCGCGGCGCCGGTGATCATGTTCTTGATGTAGTCAGCATGCCCCGGACAGTCAACGTGTGCGTAGTGACGGTTCTCGGTAGCGTACTCGACGTGCGAGGTAGCGATCGTGAGAATCTTGGTAGCGTCACGGCGACCGTGCGCCTCGGAGGCCTTCGCTACCTGGTCGTAGGCGACGGACTCACTGTATCCCTTGAGCGACTGCACGTGCGTGAGCGCGGCGGTCAGCGTGGTCTTACCATGGTCAACGTGGCCAATCGTGCCCACGTTCACATGCGGCTTACTGCGTTCGAATTTCTCTTTGGCCATGCCTGTTACTCCTTACTGATACCTGACAACTACGTTCTCTTAACCAACAACAATCTGTTCGCCGTTTATGGAGCCCATGAGCGGGATTGAACCGCTGACCTCATCCTTACCAAGGATGTGCTCTACCAACTGAGCTACATGGGCCCGGTCACCCCGTTACCGGGGCCAAACCGCCACCGGGACCAAACGGCACAAGACAACAGGCTTGCACTCCCGCCTCTCTTCCAATCCAACCGGCCTGGAGAGCAATTCTGCTGTCTTCCATCCGCTCATCCCGTCTCTTTTCGAGCGCGAGACAACGGCTAAACTATGTCCTCAGAGCACACAGCTCCTTAAATCGAAACGCGGTAGAATAGCAGAAGGGCCTATACTGTCAACCCCCTATCCGCATTTTTTTGAGGTTTTTAAGGAAGATAAAACCGGAGATTTCAGGAGTTGAACGCCCCACATCGAACAAGGAACGCTGAACGTCGAACTACGCTGAGCGAATGAATCGAGAGCTTGAAGTTCTTCAGCTCTCCGATTCTCTCAGTTCGTTGTTGGGAGTTCCTTGTTCAATGTTCAGTGTTCAGAAGGCCGGAAGCCGCCTGCTCCTGCGCCCTCTCCAACCATCGCTTCGCCTCCTCCTTCCGTCCCGTTGCCAAGAGGGCGATCGCCAAGTTGCGCATGGCGCCCCGATAGGCGGGTCTGAGCTGGATGGCGCGTTCGAGCAGCACGATGGCCTCGTCGGTGCGCTTCTGGCGGTGTAGCACAACGGCGAGATCGTGCATCGCCTCGGGATAATCGGCCTGCAGAGAAAGAGCCGACCGAAAGGCCACTTCGGCCTCGGCCAGCCCCTCGGCCGCCAATAGTGCCGTGCCACGGTAGTAATGGGTGGCCGCGATGCCCGGACCGGCCTCGAGAGCCAGATCGTACTGCTTCAGCGCATCATCCAGTCTTCCCCGTGTCTGCAGACCGATCCCAACATGCCGATGCAGCTCGGCCTCCCAGTTGACAGCGTCCGTAGGAAAGTCGACAGGAAAATTCACGGCCACAGCCCCTATAAGGAGTGCAACGGCATAGACGACACGGTTCCCGGACGCCCCCTTGACCATCTCCAGAATGCCGCATCCTCCGAGGAAAGCCAGAACCAGCAGTCCGGGCAGCATGGGCACCGTGTAGCGCGACGTGGGGAAGAAGACGACAAGCCCCAGCGCATAGAGGACGACAAAGCCCACGAGCCACCGGCCCTCGCCTCCCCGACGCCACGCAACCGCCATTCCCAACAAGGCCAATGGCCCGACGATACCGAATGGAAAGGCAAACCAGCCCCAACGCCACACAAGCAGGCTCAGAATGCGGGAATAGTGACGGAACGCATAGATATCCACGTTACGTGGGATCTCGCGTCCACTCACAAGCTGGCGCGCCTTGGCCAGCAGCCCGCCGAGGAAGCGCACAGGCTCACGGTAGATATACCTGCTCACCCGCCCCAGAAAGTACGACTGCGCCTCGGCGGGCGAAGTGACCCCGCCCTCCTCGTAGGGCAACGCTACAAGTCTTTCCCACTCGGGAGTGCCGGGCCGGGCGCACACGGTTTCTGCCGCGTCCGGATTGTTTCCTATATAAAGGTTCACGCCGCCATTCGTGGAGATCGGCACGAACTGCCCCGAACGGACCGCGTTTCGGATCGTAACAGGCGCAATGGTCAAGACCAGCCCCAGGGCCACCAGAAGCCCGAGCCGGACATGTGCGCGCGTGTCGCCGCTTTTCCGGGTCGCCAGGACCAGCCACACCCCAACCAACAGGAGCATGACCAGCACAACGGGCACCGCCAGCGCGGCCACACCGAGGATCGCCCCCGCCCCGAACGCGCGTAAGGCAGTGGGACGGCGCATCAAGGCAAGAAAGGCGAGCAGGAACCCCGTATCGAGCACGGCCGCCAATGCTGCCGGAAGAAGTTGACAGGTGAAGAAGAGCAACGGGCCATAGAAAGCCGTGCCCAGGCCGCACACAAAAGCAGCCGACTCGCCCATGGACCTCTTCGCGACCAGGTAGGTCAGCAGCGCGATCAGCACACCCAGTAAACCGTGCACATAGCGGGCAGTGGCAGCGTTCGACGATACCCAGCGATAGACCTGCCCAAGCACATACGTATACAGAGGTGGCTGCCAGAATGGCAGGTTGTCCGGCTCGCGCTGGCCTAGCGCTGTGCGTGTGGCCTGGTTGTGGTAGGTTGCGGAGTCGGAAGTCGGAATCCGGAACACCACCGCCCGGTTGGTCTCGAACACAGACGCAACCTGCACGATCAGGGCGAGTACGGCCAGTATGAGGAGCTGTACGACATTCTCTCTCAAGCAGGGGCTCCCTCCGACTTCCGATCTCCGACCTCTGATCTCCGGGCCTATACCCCCAACCTCGTATCACCGCCCGGTGGATCGGTGATGATCGTATCGATCCGCCCGGGCCCGACCTCCGGACAGTCGAGCGTGCTATGCAGCCCGCGGCTCTCGCGACGAAGTTGGGCCGACCGGATGATCAACTCGGCCACGGCGGCGATGTTGCGCAGCTCCAGAACATCAGGCGTCACAAGGTAATCCATGTAGTACTGGTAGATCTCGTGGTGCAGGTTGCCGATCCGGCGTGCAGCGCGCTCGAGTCGCTTGTCCGTGCGCACGATCCCGACATAGTCCCACATACAGGTACGGACCTCGTTCCAGTTGTGCTCCACGACGATGGCCTCGTCGCTCGTGACAGCATCGCCGTACTCCCAGTCGGCGATCAGGGGCATCGCAAGATCCGGCGGCGGGGTGGCAACCAGGTGATCGGCCATTCGACGCGCGCAGACAACCGCCTCAAGCAGCGAATTGCTGGCGAGCCGATTGGCGCCGTGGAGACCCGTGCAAGCCACTTCGCCGCAGGCATACAGGCCCGGCATAGCGGTTTCGCCGTTCACCTTGGCCTCGACACCCCCGCAATAGTAGTGCGCGGCCGGCACCACGGGGATCAGATGCTTGCTCATGTCGATTCCGAAGCCGAGGCAGGTCGCGAAGATATTGGGGAAGCGCTCCTGGAGGAACTCACGCGGCTGGTGGCGGATGTCGAGATAGACGCACGGCGCGCCGGTCAACTTCATCTCCTCGTCGATCGCGCGGGCGACTACATCACGCGGCGCCAGCGCACCACGCTCGTCGTAGCGATGCATGAACTCCTGCTCGTCGCCATCCACCAACTTGGCGCCCTCACCGCGAACGGCTTCGCTGACCAGAAAGGATTTCGCCTCGGGGTGGTAGAGACAGGTGGGATGGAATTGAATGAACTCCATGTTCTTGATTGGCAGCCCCGCCCGCCACGCCATCGCGCCGTCTCCGGTCGCGACGTCGGGATTGCTGGTATAAAGGTACACCTTGCCGCCGCCGCCCGTGGCGAGGATGACGCGCGGCGCACGCACGGCACAGATTTCACCCGATGTGCGATCGAGAAGGTAGATCCCCACGCAGCGACTTCCGTCACGGCCCGCTTCACCCGTGTCGACCCCGCGGTACTCGAGCCAGCCGGTGGTGATCAGGTCAATTGCCATCGCCTCTTCGCGCAACGTGACGTTCGGGGCTTCACGCACGCGTTCAAGCAGGACGGCCTCAATCTCGCGCCCGGTGATATCGCCGGCATGCAGCACGCGCCGCTCGGAATGGCCGCCCTCCTTGCCAAGGTCGTATCCCCCGCCCTCTTCCTCTTTGCGCTGCGCGAAAGAGATCCCGAGCGCCTCCAGCTCTGCTACGGCCTGAGGACCCGCGGCCACGATGTCGCGCACGACCGCTTCGTCGCACAGCCCTGCACCCGCATCCAGCGTGTCAGCCACGTGCGCTTCGAAGGAATCCTGCGCAGCCATCACCGAGGCGATACCGCCCTGGGCATAGTTGGTATTGCTGTCGGCCCCGCCCTTCTTGGTCACCACCAGCACAGAGCCGCTCTTCCCGAGGTGCAACGCCGAAAGCAGACCAGCCAGCCCACTGCCCACCACACAATAGTCATAGTCGAGAATCTGCATGACGCTCATGCTATTCCCCGTACATGACGATGACAGCGATCAGCAACAGCGGAACATCGCCATCGTTGCGAATGGTGTGTGTCTCGCCATTACCGGTCAATATGGCGTCACCGACCGATACGCGTTCTTCGCCCCTTCCATCATCAATGAGGCCTGAGCCATTCGTTATGATATAGACTTCGTCCTCTTTCAGGTGCTGGTGCGATCCGATGCTGGCTCCGGGCGGGAGTGTCAGCTCCGCACAGAGGCGCGTGTTGGCGGTCCATTCCTCGCGGCTGAAGAAGTGTGAGATCTCGACACTCCCCTCCCCGCCACGCATGGCTTCGCGCACTTCGCTCGTTCTCACTGCTGCTCTCTTGATCATGATATCCCCCTCTACCCCACTCTACGACGGATTCCTGCTAACCTACCCGACTGTGTGACGGCAAACAACGAGGTTTTCTCTGCTGCAGTTCGTCGCGGTTCAGGTTATGATGCCTGCATCAGACAACGCTGCGAGAGAAATTACACATGAAGACGCTGGACCTGACTCGATACAATGAACCGGGGCTCTATCTTGAGATGCCAGACGGTGAGCGTGTGATTCTGACACGATCAGAGATCGAACAGAAGACACAGGCAATGTTGGACGATCCCAAGCTGCTCTCACCCACCGTTCGTGCGGCGGCCGATTATCAGCTCTGCGAAGTCTGTCCGGAGCGCGAAACGGCGCAGATCTGCCACGCCATCATGACAACACTTCCGTTTTTCGACGAGATCGACCGCTACATGTCTTACGACCGGGTGACCGCCGTGTTCCGGGAGACCGAAACCGATTCCCTGACAATCAAGGACACCACCATGCAAGGTGCCCTGCAGTATATATCGATCCTGAGCTTGGTGCACTACTGTGAAGTGGGGCGCAAGTACTCCGCTTTCTTCGAGGGCGTCAATCCGCTGATGTCGCAAGGGAGGATTGCGGATGCGGTCTTCAGGAACATGTATCTCGCCTGCGAAGGCGATCTGCCCATCTTGGCCGACACACTCTGCACTATGCAGGAGGAGTTGCTTGAGACAACGAAATGCCAGGTGAAGCGTCTGCAGCTCATCAGTAAACGCGATGCCTTTCTGAACGCTTTCATTGCCACAGAAACCACGACCGAGCTCATGCTCATGCAGCTGGAACGGATGGTTTCGGGAATGGCCACACACGCCGGCGCTTAACCTAAGCCCATGACTCGACACCGAGACCCGTGGCTTCCCGAAAGAGACTGTTGCAACGGCTGGCCTGCCCGTGTACGATTTTGGGTGTTCTGAGTGAGAGAAAAGGGCGCCGAATGAACGATAGTGACTGTATTTTCTGCAAGATCGTGGCCGGGGACCTCCCTTGCGCGCGCGTCTACGAAGATGACGATGTTCTCGCCTTCATGGATATCGGCCCCATTATCAAAGGACACACGCTGGTCATACCAAAGGCGCACGTCGACCCACTGACCAACGTGCCGGACGAGTTGCTTACCAGGTTAATCCTAGTGGTCCGCAAGGTCGCCGGAGCACAGATGAAAGGGCTGGATGCAGCGGGTATCAATGTGACACAGGCGAATGGCGCCGTGGCCGGACAGGTTGTGCCACACCTCCACTTCCACGTAATCCCGCGGTTCGAGAATGACAAGCACCACTGGAACTGGAATGCAAAGTCGTATGACACCGCAGAGGAGATGCAGAACATAGCCGCCCAAATCCGGTCGGGGTTGCCCCTCGACATGTAGAAGAAGGACGTTGAAACAACATGCATGAGAAAGACTTCAACGAAGTGATCGACGTGATCTGCACCAGGGATCCGCGCTATCTCCCCGATGCGTACTTCTTCGTCCGTGAAGCACTCGATTTCACCGTTCGCATGCACAAGAAACCTGCACAGGGCGCCATGCGTCATGTATCCGCCGCGGAACTGCTAGAAGGCATCCGCGTCTATGCCCTGCAGGAGTATGGCCCCATGGCCCTGACCGTTCTACAATCGTGGGGACTCGCCCGTACGGAAGACGTCGGCGAGGTGGTCTTCAATCTCGTCGAGAGCGGCAAGCTTGGAAAGACCGAGAGTGACCGTAGAGAGGATTTTGCGCACGGATACGATTTCGAGGCCACCTTCCAGGTTCCCTTCCAGCCGCGCACTAAGGGCGCTCCTGCAGACAGGGATCATGAACCTTCACAGTCGCCCGAGACCGCTGAAGCAAGGGCAGGTCAGTCCACCCCATGACCTTCGTGACAACGCTGCTCGCCATCGGTGCTATCGTCATCGTGCTTCTTCTCTGTCTGGCAGGGACAGTCATGTCCTGTATCGCCCTGTCCGGCACCTGGGTTATCGCGTTGGCTGCCGCACTGGTGGCGCTGTTGCCCGGTGAAGGCATGCCCGGATGGGAACTGGTCGGCGTGTTCCTACTGATATCAGCCGTGGTGGAAGGTATTGAGTTCCTGGCTGGCTACTGGGGCGTGCGCCGGCGCGAGGGCTCGCGTCTTGCCTCGCTCGTAGCGCTCGTGGGCGGACTCGTCGGCATGCTCGTCGGCACACTCATCCCTGTACCGTTCTTCGGCCCCGTGATCGGCATGATCGTGATCAGTTTCGTACTCGTCTATGCCGTCGAGCATCACCGACTGAAGGAGGCTTCCAAGGCCGCACACATTGCGACGGGAGCCGTTGTATCACGCGTGGCTGTGATCCTGCTCAAGATGGGTGCCACGCTGGGTATGAGTGTCTGGCTACTCGTCCACCTTCTTATTGGGCTCTGGTAGAAGCAGGCTTACGCACCACCCCACCCCATAGGTACAGGCAAAGGAGAACGGGAAGTAGTACACCCAGTGCACTCCCTCGACGCTTTGGAGCCACATCGTACTCGGGATCGAAATGGCCGCGCCTACGAGCCATGCCGCGGCACGTGCACGAGCTGACGCCACACCCAGGATAAACAGCGCGAGGACGGGAGCGTTGAACAGACTCATAAACGTGAAGAATGCCTCGATGATGTTGCCGATCTTCGCGGCATAGAAAGCCATCCCCGTCGCCATGACCCCAAGAATCAGTGTAAACGCTCGTGCGCGCCTCACGGCTGACTTGCCGGACTCCGCCCTGGCACTCATCCGAAGAACAAACTCGTTCTCGATGACTGTGACCAACGAGTTGATCCCCGAGTCCATGCTGGACATGGCGGCTGCAAAGATGGCGCTGATGACGAGTCCGGAGACTCCCACGGGAAGGGACGTCATGATGTAGTAAGGGAGGATGCTCTTGCCGGCAATGTCCTGGGGCAAGCTGGCGGCCGACTGGTAGAATGCATACAGAGCGATCCCGATGAATGTGAGCAGCGCGATCATCGCGAAGTCGGTTCCGGCATTGAACACTGCAGCCTTGGTGACACCCCTGTTGGTGCGGACGGCGAGGAGGCGCTGTACCGTAACTTGATCGGTGCCGTACTCCTGCAACATACTCAGATAGAATGAAACGGTGACGGCCAGGATGTTCATGGACCCGAGCGAGACCATCCAAACGTCTGCCTTGCCGGCTGCTACGGCCGTGGAGACAATTCCGGCAGCGCCACCGGGCACGGCGCTCACAAGCGTGATGGCTACCCATATCGCACCTGTGACCAGAATGATAAACTGCACGAGGTCGGTCCACAGAACCGCGGCAAGTCCTCCCATGACAGTGTAGATGGTGGCGACACTACCCATGAGGAGGATGGCAATCCACTGAGGAACCCCTGTGGCAACGGTCAGGGCGACAGCGGGTGCATAGATGACCGTACCCATCCAGCCGAGTCGTGCCAGGGCGAACAGCACCGAAACGGCGTAGCGCGTGCGCGGACCAAAGCGTACGCCGATGTATTCGTACGACGTGGTGGCGCGCATGTTTCTGTAAACCGGATAGAGAACGTAGATCAAGACAGGCAGAACGAGAGGACTGACGACGCATGCGGCCAGCAGCGCGACGTTGCCGTTGTACGAGATGGCGGGCACGCCCATGAAGGTGACCGCGCTCGTCACGCTGGCAAACATGCTCATCGCCACGGGTAACCATGGCATCTTCCGGCCAGCCAGGAAGTAGTCCTCGCTGGTCTTCTGTTTGCGGGCAAAGCACAGACCAATCCCAAGCATCCCCAGCAGGTAGATGGTCAGGACCGCGTAGTTAACGACCCCAAAGCTCATACCTTCATGCTCCGCCACCGGCCGCGTATCCAGAGTGAAGCGAAGCACGACGTGGTTATCACACGGTAGACCAACTGGGCTGTCCAAACCGCGGACAATCCACCTCCAAGGACGGGGCCAACCAAATATGCCGCCGGAAGAAAGAGCCCCCACTGGCAGAAGACCGACCAGCGCATGACCCGTGCATTATCCCCCGCCCCATTCAGAGCGTGCATCAGGACCAGCGCTACCGCCTCGATGGGCAGACCCAACCCCGACAGCTGCAGCGGAACACTGCCGACGTTCAGGACATCGGGAGCCGATGTAAAGAGACGCAGCCACAATCCCGGCCGCCAGACCAGCAGTCCGGCCGGGACCATGAGTGCCAGTGCCGCTATCACGGCGACCTCCCAACCCCACCGGTAGGCATCATCGGGATCGCCGCGTCCCAGCGCCTTGCCGACCAACGATGCCGCCGCCAACCCCATCCCCATCGCCGGAAGCACGCCCACCAGCACGAGGTTCACAATCACGTTGGCCGCCGCCATCTCCGATGTGCCGATGCGACCCGCGATCCAGAACAGCGTTGTGGCGCCGGCAGCGTAGAAGGCGGTCTGCAGCCCACTGGCCGAGGCGAGCCGTATGAGCGTCCCAATCACCATGCGTTTCGGCCACGCACCAAGGAATCCCTGACGGCGAGAAAGACTGACCCCCATCACAAGGTACATAAGGGAACTGTAGACGCCAATCCCGCACCGGCAGCTCCCATGGCAGGGAACCCCCAGTGCCCGAAAATGAACAGATAATTGAACAGGATGTTGACCATGTTCATCGTCGTGAGCGTCATCATGTAACGAGACGGTCGGTGAACCCCGTTCCAGTAACCGCGGAAAGAGAAGTTGATGCCAACGCCGGCAATGGAAATCATGCGTGCCCTGAGGTAGGGCACCCCGGCGGCCACCACAGCGGGGTCATCGCTCAGGACGTTGAACATCTTGCCGGAGATAAGCAGCAGGAGGATACCCAGCGGAACTCCGATCAACGAGGCCATCAGGAGCCCTGCGTTGAGCGGGTGCGCGACCACATCGTTGTTTCCCTCACCCAAGCGTCGCGATGCCATCGCCTGTACCGCTGGTGACAGGCCGAGAAGGAAAGCGAAAGCGAGGAACGTGGCAACGCCGCCCATCCCCACGGCAGCCAGCTCGGACGCACCCAGCCGACCCACCATGGCCGTATCGGCAAGGTTCAACAGGTTTTGAGACATCATCCCACCCATGATGGGCAGCGACAACGAGACTATCGACCGGAAACGGGCTCGGCCTGGCAGTACTCCATTAATACTCATATGTATTCCGCATCACCACGAATGGCACCCCGCCAATCGACGGGGCAGGCGAAGAGCATGGAGAATAGTCAGAGGCAGAGCTGTCGGCGACTCTATTCTCTCACCGCTCATCATGTACCTGATCAAACCGGAACCGGTTCTCCATGATCTTTATCCTCTCCGTTGCGGGAGACATCAGCTCGCCAAGCGCTTCTCTGTCTCATCTGACTGTCTCACCTGTCACTGTGAATCACTCAAATGGGACAGTGCGTGTGGAACTGATTTCGGGAAAATGATGGGTTCTTGCTCAAAAGTGGCTGTTTCGAGAGTTGGCCCGCTTTCTGCTTATTAACTGAGTTGGACAGCTAGCCTCTCGCACGGGTCGCCGGGTCCCATCCCCGGCGGCCCGACCCTTTTTCAAGGGCAACACGATCAAGGCCCGGCGTAACGGGTCAGTTCCGACGCCTTCGGAAGCGTATTGTAGGTTTCGCCCTGCGGCCCCACGAAAGTGTCATCCGGCATACGAAGCAGCCGCACATCCATGGGAGTTCCTGTGGCGAGGCGAATCTGCACCTTTACCACATCAACACCGGGGTGGTAGTCCGGGGCCTTCGGAACGGGCTTTGCCGCCCGCTTCGCCCTGATCTTCGTCCGCCGAGTATGCCGCAGGCCCGGCGACACACGGTATCCGTGCCGTCCGTAGCAACCGTAGTGCCGGTAGCGACGGGAGACAGGGTAGTGGTCGTACCACCCGTATCGGTAGGATGTACGATCCAGCTCGTGCCCGATCAGTCCACCCGCGATGGCGCCGATGGGAACCGCGACGGACCCGTGGATCCCGTCAACCGTTTCGCCCAGGATAAGACCGGCGCCAGCGCCCAGCAGCGCCCCCCAGAACACATCCTCGTCATCGGCGTGCGCCGCGACCTGCCCGATCAGCAGCACCGCAGCGGTGAGCAGCAGAATGATCCTCTTCATGATGATCACCTCCAGTAACACTATACACTTTCATCGGCTGCCTGTCGCGTCGATTCCCGTCCCTCGCCGCTTGCCACCGACCGCAATTCGCAGTATCGTCCACCCCCGAATGCAGGAGGAACGACATGAGCAGGATGATTGGAGCATTGCGTATTGCATGTAGCGCCGCGGCCCTCGTTGGCCTTGGCCTCTTGCCGACCGGATGCGCAAGAACAGAAACCACCGATGTTGCCACCATAAGCGAAGGAGAAAAGACCATGGAAGCCGCCCCAGCCGAACCCACTGCCCCGACACCCCCCGTTGTTGTGATCGATACCTCGAAGGGCTCCATCGAGCTGACCCTTTGGGAAGACAAGGCTCCGACAACCGTATCCAACTTCCTCGCATACGTAGATGACAGCTATTACGACGACCTGATCTTCCACCGCGTGATTGACGGGTTCATGATCCAGGGCGGTGGATTCGATGCCGCTATGCGCCAGAAACAGACAGGCTCCCCCATCAAGAATGAGGCCAGCAAAGAAGCGCTCAACAATCGCGGCACGATCGCGATGGCGCGCACAGCCGACATCAACAGTGCGACGAGCCAGTTCTTCATCAACCTGGTCGACAATGCCTTTCTCAACCATCGCGACACAACAACGCGCGGCTATGGTTATTGCGCGTTCGGCGAGGTGACAGAGGGCATGGACGTGGTGGATACGATCGGAAAGGCCGCCACCGACCGCCACGGAATGCACGCCGACGTACCGACCGAAGCCGTGATCATCAAGGCGATCCGGCGGAAGTAGACGGCGGGGCCTCAGAAATCGAGGTCACGGCGTGCGGGACCCGGCCTGCGTACCGGCTTGCGCCGCATGCCGAGTCCGCCCTCCTTCTGTTCCTTCCGTGCGCCTTCACCCGTCACCTCGACGCCGTTCACAACGGTCAGGTTGGGCATGGTCTTGAGAATGTCCCGCACCGATGCCAAATCGGCAATACTAATGGACTCGATCCGCAGGCCTCGCAAGGCGCTGTAGTCGCTCGTCTTCAGGTTACGGCATGACAGATGAACCAGCGGCAGGCTGCGCAACACATCCAGCCGCCTGACCTGAGTTCCATCAATGGACAGCGAGCGAAGCGGAAGCCCTCTTAGTGGTTCCAGATCGAACACGTCGGTATCGCTGATACTGAGGTGCTCCAGCTCCAGCCCATCCAATCCGTCCAGACTGCGTACGCGCGTCCCGCTCACGTTCAGCGAGCGAACGCCCGACCCACGAAGCCCCGACAGGGATCCTATGGCCGTCCGGGCCACATTCAAGGTCTCAAGCTTTGAGCCCTTAACGAATCCGAGATCCTTGATCATCGTTCCACTGGCGTTCAGCTTCGTGGTTGGCAGAGCGCGTAGAACGGAGAGATCGCTCACTCTCGAATCAACAAGAGACAGCTGGTCGATAGGCATGCCTTTGAGAAGATCAAGTCTCTTTATCGCCGTTCCCGAGATATCGAGCGCCACCAGAGGCATCCCCATCACACCGCGCAGGTCCCCTACGCGCGAGTCAGCCACGCTCAGTGTTTTCAGCGACTTACCGCGGAGCGGCATCAGATCCCGCACCGGCGACGACTCGATCCGCAGCTCTGTCAGCGGTACCCGGCGCAGTGGCGAGATATCCTGCACATCCGATTCCATGATGACCAGCGATGCCAATGGAGCACTGGAGATGCCATCGAGGTCGCGCAGGCCCGGACACGTTAGCGTCAGGACGGCAAGATCACGGCAGGCCCCCAGCGGGCTGAGATCCCGGAGATGACCGGAAGCAATCTGGACGTGCGTGATCCGGCCATCGTCCGACTCGTTGACAATGATCTCGTGTGCGGCGAGATCCGGGTTAGCCTTCTGCAAAGCATTCACAACAGCTCCGACGGTCAGTTCGTCCGTGATCTTGATGCCGGTCTTGTAGCGGCTCTGCTTCCGCTCCGCTGTACCCGTGGCGGCCAGAATAGCCTGAAGGACGGCTTCGTTTTCGCTGGCGAACTCGGTCTCCCCGTACTGCTGGCGATAGCGCGCCACACCCATCTCAATTCGGTCGACGTCCGAGCTACTGACCGATATCGAGCGCAGTTGGATCATGGCGACCTCCCTGCTATAGGAGTCTTCAAAGGGAAGCCCCACGCTCCTCAGCAAGTGAACCAGTGCACCTTCGGCTGCGCGCTCACTATTCGTCTCGGCACGCTCGCTCACCGCGGAAATCAAGCGATTCGAGATCGTCGGGTGAGTTTTGCCAAAGAACCGCAAGGCGTAATCCATCGCACCGGCCCGCCACGCCATCAGCCCCTTGACCAGAGCCACGTCCGGCTCCTCGTCACTGCCCATACGCGATAAGCGTTCACCGGAGCTTAAGTCAGAAGGGGATATCTGCAATTCGACCGAGACGCTGTCCACAAATGTGACCAATCGTGCGTGGATCACACCATCGACGGCACCCATGATTCTCAGCCGGCGAGACCCCGCTTTCAGCGCCACGTCGATCACTTCACCGACCTGGGCCGCAAACGATTCCACGACTTCCGCATCGGTGTCCGCCGCATCCTCCAGTATGGCCTCAAGCTCGGACAGCAACACCGCCTGGTCCGGGTCGGTCGCATTTGCCAACGCGGTACGCACAGCACGTAACCCATCGGGCAGCCCGGTAGAAAGCAGCTTGCCCGCGACGCCATCCAGGATGGACTCCAACCACTGACGCTGCTCGAGCTCGGCCGTGCGCTTCTGCTCTTCAAGGGCCTCATATCCCGACCGCAGCTCTGCCGCCCGTGAAGCGCGGGTCTCGGCTGTATCGACCGCCAGCTTACCGTCGTAGTCGATGAAGACCTGCGCCGCCTCGAGCAACTCGTCACGCTCGATCATGCCTGACACCCGCTCGTCCAGCGATCGGATCACTTCCGCCATCGCCTTCTCGTGTTCGGTTTCCAGGCCGCGCAGTTCCTCGGACGCCGTGTCCGCGGCGTCCGTGCCGGCACCTACCTTCACAACGCGGCGGTAACGACTCACTGTGCCCGAAAAATCGTCCGGGTGTTCACGTCGCCACTTGCGGGCCTTCTCGAGAAGCTCCTGCGCGCGTTCCGTTCGCTGCTGAGCGGCGGGATGAACCATGCTCTCGGCTGGTTTCGCCTTTTCCGGCGCCACCCGCTCCATCAGTCTTCCGTATCCCCACATGCCGGCAAGGATACCCGCGATACCTGCCAACACCGTCCCAAGCGCCGACACAAGATGTGCATTACGCTTGGCCTTGCGCGGCACCAGATGGGTCACGTCTGGTGAATGAACGACCATCGGCATGGGCATGTGTTTGACCGTGCTCAGACCGGGCCTGTCGAGTGGCTCGGCGGGCGGCAGACTGGCTGTGGCTCGTGCAATGTCGCTCTGCACGCTTTCCCAGTCCTGGTAGCGCTCGTCGCGGTTCTTGACCAGCATCTTCTCGATCAGGCCACAGATGGCGGGCGAGAGGTCCTCATTCATTTCGCGAGCCGTCGGCACCTGGTCAGAGAGATGCTTTTCCATCAACGCCTCATCAACTTCGCCCTGAAACAACATCTTGCCCGTGGCGCAGTGATAGAGCATGGCGCCGAGGGAGTAGATATCGGTCCGGCAATCCAGGTCCGGCAACCCCTGGATCTGCTCGGGAGACATGTAGGCGGGCGTGCCCATGACCTCGTTGCTGATGCGGTCGTCCGTCATGGCGCTGATCGTGCGCGCCAGGCCAAGGTCCGTGACCTTCGGAGAACCATCTGCATCGATCAGGATGTTGTCCGGCTTGATGTCGCAATGGATGACGCCCGCCGTCTCCCAGGCATAGGCCAGGGCATCGGCAATGTAGCCTGCCACGAGGAGTGTGTCTTCCTCCGAAAGATGGCCTTTACGGCGCACCCAGTCCCCCACGGAGTATCCATCGATGAACTCCTGGACAATATAGCACGAGCCCGCTTCGACGTTGGCGTCGTAGACCTGAACAATCCCGGGGTGCTTCAGCTTGGCTTCGGCCTGCGCCTCCGTCTTGAATCGTTCGATATCGTCAGCTTCAGCGGAAAGGTGCGAGGAGAGAACCTTGATGGCCACCGTGCGATCCAACGATATCTGTCTTGCCTTCCACACCACGGCCATACCGCCGCTTCCAACCCGCTCCAGTATCTCGAATCCAGGTATGTCCAGACCGCTCAAACAACTGCTCCCCGCATACGCCCGGATAGACGTACGAATAGTGTCAGCCGTATCATAGGGATTTCCGGCAGGGGGTCAAGATAGACGCGCCCTGGGCTCGCTATGCCGTGTCGATCGTCTGCTCAACCGCATCGAGGATCTCGGATGGCTCGAGCGCTGCAACGTACCGGTCCACAGGCGCCTTCCAACTGGCCGCTGAAGAGCTGGGAACAGAGCCCACGGTGACCATGTCATAGAGGATAATGGGCAATCCCCGCGTACTGGGCATGGTTCGCAACAGTGTGGCCACAGCCGACCCATTCAGTTTGCTCAGGCACTGCTTGAGCACAACCACGTCCGGTTCCGCCGTCGTGGCCGCCTGGAGCACGCCGGGGCCGCTCTCGGCACGGGCAACACTGTGGCCACGACGTGTGAAGAGCCGTTCCAACACATCAAGCAGGTCTGGATCGTCCTCACCCAGCAGCACCTGCACCGCCTCCCCTTCCACCGTGGACTCTCGTTCGGGCGAGTCGTCCCCGAGAATCCGCTTAATCTGGACGAGCAATGTACTCTTTTCACATGGTTTGGAGACGAAACCGGCCACGTCCAACCCATCGAAGAAGCTCTGCAGGTTCGCCCGCGCTGTCAGGATCAACACGGGCGGCGCTTCACCCGAGCCGCGTGACATCCTCTGCAGAAACCCCATGCCGCCAATGCCCGGCATACTGATATCAAGGATGATCAGGTCCGGGGTCAGCGTTTCCAGCGTTCTGAGCGCTTCCTCGCCACTGCATGCCAATTCCACCGTATACCCCTGAAACGTCAGGAAATCGCTGACGGTAACGCGCAGATGTTCCTCGTCGTCTACCAGGAGAATGGTTTTGCCTTTGCTCGTGCCCGTCTGCATGGTGCCCTTCCTTACTCGCTACTGCGGTGATGGTTGGATCCAAAAATCACGTTCTCGATGGCCGCCACGAGCTCGTTCGAATTACAGTCCGTCACAAGCGGCACACGCATGGCGTCGAGCAATTCCGTAGGCACGCCCTGCAGGCCCTGGCCCCCAACGGCAACGATACCCACGACATCGTCGGCCTGCTGTTCCCTCGTCTGGGCAAGGAGTTCCAGCGACTCCGGCATGCAGGTGGAAAGATCCATGACCAGTGCATCCACCCTATCGGTCGCCGCCACGTCGACGGAGCCTTTCTCGGGATTCCATACCTCGACCGAATAGCGTACTCCTTCAAGGATATCCATAAATTGATCGCACACGGTGCCCGTGCGGGCCAGTACAGCAATGCTGGCCGCGTTCTCGATCGGCAAACTGATCGTCACGCGAGTGCCCTGCTCCTGCCCGGGCGGCGGGCTTTCGATCATCACGTCGCCTCCGTGCAGTTCGAGGATCTCCTTGCACAGCGAGAGGCCGAGTCCCGTTCCCACCACACGTTCCCCCACCCGGTAGTAACGATCCATAACCTTCGCCAAGTGCTCTTGCGGTATCCCCATGCCGGTATCAGTAACCACGATCTTCACGCAGCCGTCGCCGGACGCTGCCTCCAATGAGATACGGCCTTCCGCCGGCGTGAACTTGACGGCATTCTGCAGCACGTTTCCAAGGGCACGTTCAAGGCGCCGCTGGTCACACAGCGCAAACCCACACGCCGGTGGCACGTCAACGGTAAGCGTCTGCGACTTCTTCTCGCACAGGATGCGAATCGCCTCACCGCAGCGACGTACCATCCACGCCACAGGCACCTTGCGACGCCTTAGCCTCAACCGATGCGCCTCCAAGCGGCTCAAATCGAGAATGTCCTGCACGGTACCGGTCAGACGCCGGCAGTCCTGCTGCATCATGGATAGGTACTCACGCACCTTATCGTTCACATCCCCAAACACGCCATCCAGCAGGTTGTCCGTTGCATACGCGATAGATGTCAGTGGCGTCCGCAGTTCGTGGGAAACGTTGCTCACAAAGGCGGTCTTCTCCATGTTGTGCTTCTCGAGCGTACGAACCGCTTCACGTAGATCATCCTCCATCTGCCGTCGTACCGTGATGTCGCGAATGACAACACAGTACTTCGGCGAGCTTCCTATCATCATGTCACGATGACTGACCATCAGGCTGCGGCGCGCGCCAGCCTTGGTCAGGATATCCACCTCATAGGGCATAGGTGTTAAGCTAAGCAGCGCATTTATCGACCTCCTCGGCGGCGAT
>CAYFPQ010000004.1:0-30726 GCA_964345005.1 uncultured Victivallales bacterium
ACACGTGTCCAAGCGTCTGGTTCGGCATTCCTCATGTTCTTGAACGTCTGCAAAGTGAACAACAGGATCAGGGCGGGAATGCCAAGCACCAACCCGCCAGGGTTGGTGAGGCAGAGCAGTATGCTCGCCCCCACAGCGATCCGCCACACCCGCCGGTCATAGGTCTGCGTGCGTGCGGCGATGATGCCGTGCAGGAGGAGACCGAGTGGAAACATGACCAAGGCGAGCAGCGTGGCGTAGACACTGAGCGAGATGTGTTGCGTGATGAGCCCGGGAGTGATGTCTTGCCGAACGTCGGCAAGTTCACGAAAGGCCATCATGACCCCGAACATGGTGCCGATCATCCCAAACACCGGGCCATGGAGCAGCACGGTTGCTGTGATGCGTAGTATCTTCATCTTCTCTGCCGAACAGTTATATTGGACGGATATCATCTATATAATGCTTGACCTGTTTGAGGCCTATGGCGATGATCTCGTCCTGTCGTATGGTGTAGGTTAGGAGGCCAGGTGAGTCACGTCAAGGTGCAAGACAGAATGAATGAGGCGGAGCAGACTTTCTGGGCTTCTTATGCCGAATGCTTGCTCAAGCGTTTCATTACCGGCAAAAATGCTGAATGGCACGTCAATCACGCACAGAGCTTCTGTTATGGTCTCAAGGGGAGGAAACTCCGGGAGATCTCTGAATCTGATCTTGATGGCTATCTTGACCAGTTGGGGCGCCGAAAATCGTTTGAGGGGTGGCAACTCAGGCAGACGATATCAGCTCTACAGGTGCTTTTCTGCGACCTGACGGACTGCGAGTGGAGGCGATCATACCCGTGGCAGGAGAAGATGGATGCCTGCCAGGATCTGAGCTCGGAGCATCCAAGCGTGGCGCGTGACTTGACGGCCGAGGAAATCGTGAAGGACCGGCAGAAGCGGAAACCTTCAATCAGCAATTCGAAGACTCTCCAGGAACTTGGCAGGCTTCGCGAGGTCGCTCGCCTACAGGACAAAGCCTATCGTACGGAGCAGACATACTCTGAATGGGTCGAAAGGTTTGCGCGGTTCTGCGACGGGGTGTTACCTGATGAGCCGCAGAGAGTGGCGGCTTTTCTTGAACATCTGGCGCTTCGTGAACGGGTGGCTCCGGCTACGCAGGCCCAGGCTCTCAACGCACTGGTGTTCTTTTATCGCCACGTCCGTCATGTGGAATTGGGGGACTTGGGGGATTTCAGACGGCCACAAGCGCGGCGCAAGTTGCCGGTTGTGCTGACCTATGATGAGGTGGATCAATTGCTGGGGCACATGACGGGGACGGCGGGTCTGATGGCGCGGCTGATGTATGGTACGGGTATGCGGCTAATGGAGTGTGTGCGACTTCGGGTGAAGGATATCGATTGGGGCAATCACTACATAACGGTCCTTTTCGGCAAGGGCGGGCGCTCTCGTTTTGTCCCGCTTCCGGATGTCTATGCGGATGAGCTTAAGGCGCACATCGCGATGCGAAAACTGGAGTACGAACGTGATCTTGCTGCAGGCTTCGGTGGGGTATATGTGCCGGAGTCGATGCTCCGGAAGAAGCCTGGCCTCGGATCGAAATGGGGGTGGCACTACGTGTTTGCGGCATCCAGGATCAGCACAGACCCGCGTTCGGGCAAGCATATGAGGCACCACATCTGTGAGAACGTGCCGCAGAAGGCGGTCAAGCGGGCTGTTGAGAAGGCGGAGCTTGTGAAGGATGTATCGTGTCACACGCTGCGCCACTCGTTTGCGACGCATCTGCTGGCGGCTGGCCACGATATACGCACGATTCAGGAGTTGCTGGGGCACGCGAATGTCTCAACAACGATGATATACACGCATGTGCTTAATCGACCGGGGCTGACGGCCCGGAGTCCCGCCGACCTGCGGCGCATTGGACTGTGACCCTTCGGCAGAGCCACGACTTGACGGAATGGGGAGGGCGTTGTGATTATTTGGCCAATGGAGGACAACTATGCCTATCTATGAGTATGTTTGTGGAAAGTGTGGACATTCTTTTGAGCATCTGGCGCGGACGCTTTCGGATATAGCTGACGATTGCCCGAAATGCGGGGCGGCGGGGCCGACTAAGCAGCTCTCTACTTTCAGCACAACAGACAGCGGCACGGACCTGCCTTGCGCTGAGGGTGGATGTCCGGCCACGGGGTGTGGTTCGGCCATGTCGCCTTGCGGTGGGGGCGCGTGTCCACTCTAGCGGGTTGATTGTTGCTCACTGACGCAAAGAGGTTACATGTACGGTAGTCACATGTTTAGCTGAGGAGAGGCCACGATGAAGCGATTGGCGCTTACCAATTTCAGTTTACGGTTTCCGTGGGTGATCCTGGTTATTGTCATCGGCCTGGTGATCTTTCTCGGGGCACAGTTCCCGAAAGTGCATTTCGACAACGATCCGGAGAACATGCTCTCCGAGGATGAGGCTGTTCGTGTCTTTCATCACAAGGTCAAAGAGAAGTTCAATCTCTATGACTTCGTCATTGTCGGCATTGTCAACGAGAAGCATCCGCAGGGCATTTTCAATGTCGAGACGCTGTCACGTATCGATCTCCTGACTCGGCAACTCCTGAGCCTGAGGGCGGGCAACGATGGGGTGCCGGAAGTCATCGGAGCAGACGGTTTATACGTGCCGATCGATCTTGTACCTGGAAACCCGATCACCCGTGGCCTGAACACGGCGTTCAGTCACGACCCGAACCGACTGTTCATGGAAGACGGCTCCAGCGCCATTATCGGGCGCGAGCTGATTGCGCCGAGCGTGGTGGACAACATCAAGCAGGCTGACTTCGGATCACTAAAGCTTGAGTATCTCATGGAGAATGTGCCGCAGACGGATGCCGAGGCGCTCGTAGTGCGCGATGACGCGATGGGTAACCCGCTCTACAGGGGTACGCTTGTCTCCGAAGACGAGAAGGCTATCTGCATCTACATTCCCATCACGGAGAAGGTCTATAGCTACAACGTCGCCAACGTGGTGAGCAAGCTGACGAAGCAGTGGGGCAAGACGGACAAAGTCTACATCACCGGGTTGCCGGTGGCCGAAGACACGTTCGGGGTCGAGATGCTGAAACAGATGGCCTCCTCAGCGCCTTTGGCGGGGATTGCCATCTTTCTGTTGCTGCTTCTTTTCTTCAAGCGGGTTTCCCTCATCATCGCGCCGATGCTTGTCGCGGTGGTGAGCGTGGTTTGCACGATGGGGCTTCTGATCGGTCTGGGGTTCGATGTTCACATCATGAGCTCGATGATCGCCATTTTTCTGATGCCCATCGCGGTGGCCGATGCGGTGCATATCCTGAGCGAGTTCTTTGATGCCTATCGAGAGTTTGGGGACAAGAAGAAGACGCTGCAGCATGTAGTGGGGCATCTCTTCATGCCCATGCTCTACACGAGCCTCACAACGATAGCCGGTTTTGCGTCGCTGGCCACTACGCCTATTCCGCCTGTGCGGGTGTTCGGGCTCCACGTCGCGTTCGGCGTCGGTCTGGCGTGGATGCTGACAATGACCTTTGTCCCGGCATACATCTCGATATTCATTGGGAAAAAGGGGCTGCAGAAGCTCTGTGCCGTACCGGGCGAGGGAAATCAGTCTGATGTCCGCAACGGGTGGCTCGAGCGACTGTTGCGTACTTTGGGGGGTGCCACCTATCGCAGAGCAAAGTTGATCATCGGCATTGCTGTTGCCGTGATCGCGTTTTCGATCCTTGGTGTCAGTCGTATCCAGGTGAACGATAACCCGGTGAAATGGTTTACCAGGCGTCACCCGGTGCGCGTGGCTGACCGAGTTCTGAACGACCACTTCGGCGGCACTTATACTGCCTACCTGACATTCGAGGCCGATCCAAACGCCACCATGACTTGCCGTGAGATGGCCGAGAGCATTCGGCGCAAGGCCCATGAGCGGTACAGCGCAATTATGCCCGAATCCATGATGGCATTCGTGGATGCGGTAGACAAGCTCGAGGCGAAACTCTGCAATACAGAGACATGTGCTCCCGAGGAGTGTTTCGGTGCGCTTTTGAAGAAAGCGGCGGAGATCGATGGCGAGGCCATGGCGTCGTGGGAAACGCTGGCCGGTGAAATCAATTATCTCGATTTCGAAGGACTGACCTTTGCAGCGTTGGTAGAGACGGTGGACGGACTGGTCGGAGTCGATAGGGCCAGCCTGACGCGTTTCAAAGCGGACCTTGTCGTACACCGGGATCTAACAGGTGAAGACCTGCTCGATGAGGCATTGAGTCTTTGTGATCACTACCTGGCGCTGTCCTTCCAGAACTTTGTGCAGTACATGAGGACCGAACTGTCTGCCCCCGCGTTCAAGCGTCCGGTTTTGTTGAACTACATGCAGGAGTTGCAGCGCCATCTCGACGGCATCGAAGTGGTTGGCAAGACCTCTTCGGCCATCGACGCACTGCGAAAGGCATCGTACGAACTGCAGTACACAGCGCCGCCTGCGGAGCTGACGGCCGAAGAGGCGGCGATACTCAAGGCGCGCAACGATGCCTTCTTCGCCATACCGGACGAAGCGGCTGCCGTTGGGCAGGTCTACATTCAACTTGAGGGAATGAAGAAGCGCGACTCGCTCTTTCATCTTGTGACGAAGGACTATCAAGAAGCGAATATATGGGTACAGCTCACCAGTGGTGATAACCGCGACATGCAGTCGGTTGTTGAAGCGGTAGAGCGTTATATGGTGGCCAACCCGCCGCCGCTGAAACTGGAGACGGGCTGGGCCGGATTGACCTACCTCAATGTGGTGTGGCAGGACAAGATGGTGCGTGGCATGTTTTCCTCGCTGATCAGCAGTTTCGTGGTGGTGCTGGTGATGATGATGGTGCTCTTTCGCTCGCCGCTCTACGGTCTGCTGGCCATGGCGCCGCTGTCGCTCACGATTCTTTTTATCTATGGGCTGATCGGTTGGATGGGCAAGGACTACGACATGCCTGTTGCCGTCCTGTCTTCGCTGACGCTTGGTCTGAGCGTTGACTTCGCGATCCACTTTCTTGAGCGTGCGCGCGAGGAGCGGAAACGGTTCGGTACGTGGGCCAGAACCTGTGCCCCGATGTTCGCGGAGCCTGCCATGGCGATCAGCCGCAACGCGATCACCATTTCGGTGGGATTTACGCCGCTTCTTATTGCGCCGTTGCTTCCGTATCGCACGGTTGGGTTCTTTTTGGCGACGATCATGGCGGTGTCGTGGATGGCGACCCTCCTGGTACTGCCTGCGCTGTTGACGGTGTTGCAGAAGTGGGCGTTCAGAGAGGTCAAGGATGATGGGGTTCCGCATCCACTGCTCGAGGAAGATGTAAAGAGGGAGGAGGCGTGATGGCTGCAAGGATGTTGATCGCGGGAATGTGCGTTGTGTGGGCCTCTGTTGCGACAGGGTGGGGGATGGATGCCGATACGATAGTAGCGAAGGCGAACGAGGCGTCGTACTACGCCGGGAAGGATGGGTCAGCCAAGGTCAAGATGGTGATGTCTGACGGGCGTACCCGGGAGTTTGCCATTCTGCGCCGGAACGCCGATACGGGGCTGGACCAGAAGTTCTACGTCTACTTCATGGCCCCTGCCGATGTCAGAAAGATGGCTTATCTCGTACACAAGCGTCCGGGCGGGAACGACGACCGCTGGCTCTTTCTGCCCGCGCTGAGCCTGGTGAAACGCATCGCTCCAGGCGACAAGCGAACCAGCTTCGTCGGGTCGGACTTCCTTTACGAAGATGTGTCGGGTCGTAGCCTGGCCGAGGACAAACATGAGCTTGTGGAGACCACCGACACGCAATACGTGATCAAGAACACGCCTAAAGATGCCGACTCTGTCGAGTTCTCCTCGTACACAGTCTGGATCGACAAGGACTCGAACCTGCCGCGTAAGGCTGAATATCTCAACAAGAACGGTGTGCTCTATCGGCGCGTGGTTGCCAGCAGAATTGAGGATGTGCAGGGCTACCCAACCGTCGTCGAGTCGTACGTCGAGGATATCGATGCCGGCACGAAGACAGTGAATACGTTTGCGGACGTGAAGTATGACATTGGACTTAAGGATCGGCTCTTCACAGAGCGCTTTCTACGTCGTCCGCCACGGGAGGTAACGAGGTGAGGCGTGTGTGGATATGTGTGTGCGCGGGTATGTGCGCAGGACTCACGGCCAGCGCCGCCGACATCGAAGTGCATGGGTTTGGCGAATACCGATATGGCGAGCGGACAGAGAACCAGGCGCTGGAAGACTATCGCTCGCTTAACGAGTTTCGCGTGCAGGCCGACGCGCTTTGGTATCACGACAGCTTCACGGCCCAGTTGAAGGGCGACCTCGTATACGACGACGTAGCCGCTGAGCGCGACGATATCGACCTCGATTCGGGTGAGGGCTTCTTTGACCTTCGCCAGGGCAATGTGCTGCTCTCTCCGCTGAGCTGGATGGACTTGAAAGTCGGTCGCCAGGTGCTGACGTGGGGAACGGGCGACCTGGTATTCATCAATGACCTGTTTCCAAAGGATTGGCAGTCATTCTTCCTTGGGCGTGACGACGAATACCTGAAGGCACCGTCGGATGCTCTTTTCGTCAGCCTGTTTCCCGAAGTGGCCAATATCGATGTGGCCTACATGCCGCGTTTCGATGCTGATCGGCATGTTACCGGTGAGCGTCTGTCGTATTGGAATGGACAGGCCATTGTCGGCCGGAGCTCTGTTGTGGCGACCGAACGCCCTGATCGGTGGTTCGAGGATGACGAGATAGCGGTTCGCATCTACCGGAGTGTAGGCGCCTTCGAGCTGGCTCTGTACGGCTATCACGGATACTGGAAGAGCCCGGGCGGCATTGATCCTGCCGCGGGACAGTGGATTTTCCCCGCTCTGGCAGTATACGGTGCCAGTGCGCGGGGGCCGCTTGGCAATGGTATTGTGTATGTCGAGGGCGGGTACTATGACTCGATGGACGACCGGGACGGCGACGATCCGTTTATAAACAATAGCGAGGCGCGACTACTCTTGGGGTATGAACGTGAGATCGCTGCGGACCTGACCATGGGAGTGCAGTACTATGTGGAGCGGATGCTGGAGCGCGACGAGCATATGGCGGCACTTGAGGCACTCGATATGCCGACCCGTACCGTCCGGGATGAGGATCGCCACACGGTCACGCTGCGTCTGACCTACCTGGCCCTGAATCAGAACCTGGTCCTGAGCTGCTTCACGCGCTACTCGCCGAACGAGAACGACGGGTACGTTAAGCCAACCGCGACATACAAGATATCCGATCGTTGGCAGACGACGCTCGGAGGCAATGTCTTCTTTGGCGATGATGAACATACGTTCTTGAGCCAGTTCGGAGACAACAACAACGTGAATGGTTCAGTGCGTTTCAGTTTCTAAGAGGAGATGTCATGAAGAGAGAAGTCAATGTGACGTTCCCCGGCGGGAAGCGGGTTGATGCGAACTTTGGTGAGTGGACCGTTAAGACTGACCAGCCGGAAAAGAGCGGGGGAGCCAACTCGGCCCCCAACCCTTTCGAACTCTTCTTTGCCTCACTGGCGTGTTGCGCGGGCGTCTACGCGCAGGACTTCTGCCATGCGCGCAAGCTCGGCACGGAGGGCCTGTCCATCAGTCTCGCGACTGAGCGCGACGAGGAGAAGAAGCTCTTCACGCCAATCTGCATTGAGATTACGCTGCCGGAGGGATTTCCGGAGAAGTACCGGAATGCCATTCTAAAGTCGGTTAACTCGTGTCCCGTCAAACGCCATGTGCTCGGGCAACCCGAGATCGATGTACGGCTTGCGAATTAGTTGCGCAGGCAGTCGCCTTGCGCGATAATAGTGAAATGAGTTCTCCCTGCACATCCGGCGCTGTCTGTACGCATCCTGCCCACTTGTTGGTTAAGCCGACTGGGCCAGACTGCAACCTGCGCTGCCAGTACTGCTTCTACCTCGAGAAGCATGCGCTCTTCGCCGACGAGAAGCGCTGCCGCATGTCGGATGACGTGCTGGAGCAGTACATCCGTAGCTACGTGGCCTCCCAGCCGACACGCAACATCGAGTTCTCTTGGCAGGGCGGGGAGCCGACCCTGATGGGGGTGGACTTCTTCAAGCGTGCGGTCGAACTGGAGAAACACTACGCACAGGGGCGCAACGTCAGCCATAGCCTGCAAACCAACGGAACGCTGTTGGACGATGACTGGTGCGAATTCTTTGCGAAGGAACAGTTTCTTGTTGGTGTGAGCATGGATGGTCCGGAGGAGATCCACAACCGCTACCGCACCTACGCCGACGGACGTGGATCATGGTCGGACGTCGACCGCGGTGTGAAGCTGATGCGCAAGCATGGGGTAGAGCATAATGCGCTGACCTGTGTGACGAGGGAGAGCGCATACGAAGGCAAGAAGATCTACCGCTTTCTGCGCGACTACGGTTTCGAGTTCATCCAGTTCATCCCGATCGTCGAGCGTGAACCTGATGCTCGGTCCGAGGAGCTGGGTCTCGACTTGTCCAGTCCCCCTGAACTGAAGGACGAGGGGGAGGGGAGCGCCGTGATGTCGTTCACGGTCGAGGCACGCCAATACGGGCAGTTCTTGTGTGAAGTCTTCGATGAATGGGTGCGCCGTGATGTCGGCAAGGTGTTCGTTAATCATTTTGACTGTGCGCTCGGCGCTTTCTACGGTACGAACGCCTCGCTCTGTATCTATTCCAAGACCTGTGGGGCATCGCTTGCGATCGAGCACGACGGGACGGTTTACGCTTGTGATCACTTCGTCTATCCTCAATACGCGCGAGGCAACATTATGCGTCAGGACATGGCCGGACTGCTCAGCAACAATGCACAGCAGGCATTCGGCATGGGCAAGTGGCTCGACCTCCCGAGTTGCTGTCGCAACTGCGACGTGGTGCAGGCCTGTCACGGAGGCTGCCTGAAACACCGTTTCGCGCGTTCTGCCGAGGGAGAGCCCGGCCTTAACTACCTTTGCCCGGGATACAAGCTATTCTTTACGCACGTGAAGCCGCACATGCTGAAGATGGCCGAGCTTCTGCGCGCCGAGCGACCTGCCGCCGATATCATGAAGGACTTTCCCCGCCAGTCATCGTCCTCCTCGAAAAACCGCGCCAAAGCGAAACGACGGAAGAAGCTCAGCCATCCACGGCAGTAGTGCCCCAACCCCCTGTGACGGTGGTGCGGCAACGCGAAGAACCCATGCTCAGGCTTTCCTTTTGCACGGGTTGGCGTTAGTATTCCCCGCGAGCTATGAGACTGCCCCGATACAGAGTATGCATGATGTTGGGAATGGCCCTGTTGGTGGGGTGCGGCAGGGATATCCGCAGGCTGGACGAGCGTGACCGGAGCCTGCCGTTGATGCAGCGGGCGCGGGCAGCCGCATCAACAGGCGACGTCGAGGGGGCGGCAAACCTGTATCGGCAGGCGCTTGTCTCTGATCCCGGTGCGGCCCGTGCTCACCTTGATCTCGCGTTTCTGCTCCACGACACCATGAAAGACTACGTGGGTGCGATCTATCACTATCGCGGCTACCTCCATCTGAGGCCCGACACCCAGAAGGCGGATATGATCAAGAACAGGATGCGTCTTGCCGAGCAGGCGCTGGCTGCTCGGGTATTGCCGGAGGATCGCCAGGTAGGGCGAACCATTAAGCGGCTGGAACAGGAGGTCAGTTCTCTGCGAAAGCGGGTAGGGGAGTTGAAGGCTGAGAATGTCGTGCTGAAGAAGCAGTTGGCCGAGCGCCCCGTTGCGCCACCTGTGCCCAATCGCGTAGTAGACCCGGAGCCCTCCATCGTGCGTCCCTCGGTAGCGGCAACGCGCACAACCGAGTACGTGGTCAAACCGGGCGACACGCTGTCGAGTATCGCGGTTCGCATGTATGGCGATGCGGCAAAATGGCGGGATATTGTGAAGGCGAACAAGGCAGTCATGGGCAGTGGTGACCTGGTTAAGGCTGGTCAGCGACTGAGGATTCCTAACGAGGAGTAGAGAGATGGCCGACGACTTTTTTGACGAGGACCTGGTGGATGCCGCACCGGCAGCGAAACAGGAAACCGAGGTGCCTGTTGGACCGCCTGTAGAGCCTCTGACCGGTGCCGGGCAGATGCGAATGGTGCGCCAGAAGGAAGAGCTCACCACGCAGGTGGCAGATGCCGTAAAGGAGATGGAAGAGTTGCGTATGCGCCAGGAGCAGCTCGAGAGGGAACGTAATGACCTCCAGGACCTTGCTCGGCGCCAGGACGACTACGAGGACGCGAAGGCGGAAATCATGGGCCACCTCTCGCGCAGCATTCTACACCTTGAACGGGACGAGCAGCAGGCCAATCGCTACGCTGAGTTGATGGCGGTGATGCGCGAGCGGTTCAAGGATACGCTCGAGGAGCTGCGCGGTATCAACGAGGCCGGCTGGTCCAAAGATGCCTTCCAGACCGAGCTGAACAAGGCGCTCGTCCTTGTGGAAGAAGCGCGTTCGGTCTACCGCAGGGGAATAGCCAAGATTGACGCGGAGAACTGGCACCAGGTACAGGAGGGTGCTGAGCAGCCAACGGTTCTCGCGCGCAGCGAAGGTCGCGGCGGCCTGCCGCGTCGGTTCGGGTTCTGGTTGAGGGCTGGGTTGGCTTTCAGTATTCCCATGATCGTTATCGCGCTCCTGGTATTCGGTGCGGCCGTAGTGCTGCGTCTGAAGGGCTGGTACTGAGGGGGCGTGTGCAGGGCTGCGGATGTGAGAGGATGAGGTAGGCGATGGGGCGTGTGCTCACGGGTAAGCGGGCGCTGAAACGGCGCATAAAGGACGTACAGCGTGAGCTGTCGGCGGTGCGCAACGACATCCGCGCTATCGAGAAGGGCAAGCCCGCCAGCAGGCGTCCGGCATCAACGCAACCCCCGCGCCTCGTGCCATCGGCTGGCGTAGATTTCGGCGCTGGCGATGAGCCTGAAGATCATGTGGAATCGTTACTGGAGGCGGAGAAGAAGCAGCCGCGTCCGCCCTTGGATAAGGGGCGTCTCGCACAAGAGGATCGCACGATCAAAGAGCGTGCGAAGGGTGTTCGCGACGAGCGCTTCTCGGACTACCTTGCTTCAAGCTTTGCTGCGGGAGGGGCACTGCGGTACGAGCGTCGGATCCAACGCAACAAGGCGGTGCTGCTTGCTATTGTGGTGATTGCTGTACTGGTGTGGGTAGTGCGGCAGCTTCTAGTATAGCTTCCGGCTACTTGAGAAGCGCCCCGATCACGATACCTACGCCCGTGAAGAGCATGAGCGCAAGAGCGGTCGGCATCTCCTGTTTCCATTTGAAGAGCTCAATAGTCGTATCGCCGTCGCTGGACACAAAGAACAGGACACAGGCGGCGATCAGCGCCAGCGCCCAAAGTAGTGTCTTCCTCATGCTCTATTCCTCCTGTACCGATCTCCCGCCGATGGCGAGCGCTCAGTAGTTGCCGTCAATGACACGATTAATGCTGTCGCGGCGGCGCTGGGTCTTGTCGAATCCCTTGTCTCCATGGCGGAAGGCGTTGAACCCCGCGCGGACCATGACCACCACGAGAGCAGCGGCCGCTGCACTGAGCACCAGTGCGAATACAGCTTCGAAGTAACCTGATGCGAGTATCCATTTCGCCAGGGGGGCAACGATCAGGATTGTTGCCAGCAATGCGACAATCAGCGGCAGCCAGGGCAGCATGGGTGAACTGCGTAGCACGGGAACGAGGTAGAGGCGCATCGCAACCACAGCAGTGAGCACCAGGTAGCCCCCCACCACAGTCACGGCAAACACGCGTAGCGGAGTGGTCATGGTTGAGCCCATGGCAGCGCTGATGTTGAAGAGCGCAAAAAGAAACCCCAGAACGGCTAGCCCGAGCAAAACGTTATACTCGGTGTTTGAACCGGTACTGCCGATTACTTCGCGGATGACCTGCTCTGCCTCACTGATCCATACGGCAATCATCATGCACCTCGTGGGTATAGTTCACTGCTAAAGGATAGCGATTAGGGCGGCGAGCGCAATGAATAAACCGGCCAGAGCAAGCTTGCTGGGCACCACGTTCTTGCGACTCCAGCGCACAAAGCGCTCCGTGCGCGTGCCTTGATAGGCCAGGACCAGGGCAAGAACAAGAGGGAGAATGAAGAGCGTGTTGTAGAGAAGCAGGTATCCCAGCACAAGGGGCACCGACTTTCCGCTCCTCAATACCAGCACGAGTGTTGGCACATAGACTTGGCCGGTATAGACGCTCTCGAGCACGGTAACGAGAAAGGATGCGAGGATGCTTCCCCACAAGATACGGTGTGTTGCCAAGCCGCTGCGGATGGCGCTGTGAATGGCTTCGTTTACGCGGTGTGGCAGCTTGAGAGTCACATCGCCGGGGCGGCCGCCTGCGCGGTAGCGTAGGGCATCGCGTATCGACAGGAGGGCAAGAAGCAGAAGGACTGCAATCATGAACAGCTCAAGGCCACGTCGCATGGCCGGAAACCCCGCAAAGAGATAGAGGAGTCGGAAGAGCCCGAAGCCAATCGCCATGTAGGTCAGGAAGCAGGTGACACAGAAGGCTGCACCAGCCCAGATCAAGCGTCGCCCGCTGACCTTCATGACGCTCAACATGCTGATAAAGAACACGAGTGTCGAGATAGCACAGGGATTAACACCGTCAATCAGTCCGGCAAGCGCAACCCCCACCACGGTGAAGTGCCGCACGCGCCGTTCGAGCCGCTCCAGGTTCAGCGCCTCGGGTGCATCCAGAGGCTTGGATTCTGGGCCAACAAGGGCACCGGATATGATCTGCCCGATGTGGCTCAGAAATTCACCTGCAATCACTGGCCAGGTGTCGAAAGCGCGATTTCCGTTGACGATCAGCACTCCGGTGGCGTGCTCGTCGATGATCATGCGCTCCTGGTAGGCGGCGAGCTGCAGGTAATTGGTGTCGATATCGATATCGTGGCGCAACAACCGATACTGGCCGCCATAGTATGCTTCCAGCTGGGGCAGAATTTCGTGGTCGATGCGGAAACAGGTTTCGCATCCCTCTGTGTAGAAGTACTCGATTCGAGGGGGAGGGATGTCATTGTGTTGGGCGAAAGCGCCATTGGAAAGCATCAGCAACAGCAGGCTCAGAATGGCAATGATTCGATGCTGGTTCATGGTAGAACGCGAATAGGGATCCGGAGCGTGGGTGTCGACGGCAGACTGGTATGCACAAGGATCTGTTTGCCGTTCAGTGCGGCTTCAGGACGAACACCGTCCAGTTCGACCCGCGTTGTGCCGTTGGGCAGTTTCCTGAACGCCGTCTTGATCGACGGGAGTGGCGCCTCGACCTTCGTCACCTCGAAGGCCAGCTTCTTGAACGGTCGCACGGTGAGGGCCAGTTTGCGGGCGTCGGGCCATGACTTCCTCAGGATAAGCTCCCTGGGCAGCGCTGTCAGATCTCCGACAGCTACGCCAGCGATGTTCAGGTTGGCTTCCAATCCCTTAGGGTGATCGGTTGTTACAGTAAGACGGCCGCGCACGAGCCCTTCGCTCAGAGGGGGGACCGTGCGGACAGTCAGACCTCTGCCGTCCGGGTCTATCGTGGCATCGTACGCGGGGGTGTCCGACTTCACGTCTGTGATACGAATCTCCGGTCGCAGGCTGACAAGCTTGACGGTCTGGGTCGATACGTTGCTCTTGTGCATCTGGCGGAAGTTCAGATAGCGCGGCTCCAGGGCGACCTCCACGACAATGGTTCCTTTCAGCCAGAGTCTCAGTCGCGGTGTGGTGGGGTCATTGCTCTCGATCAGGATACTCTTTCTCTGCTTCCCACGCCGGCCCTTCAGTGTGAAGCGAGAATCGATCGTGGCGCTTTCCCCGGGCGGGATGCTGCTCTTGCTGGACTTGACGGCCGTGCAGCCGCATGAGGCCTTGACTCGCTTGATGGAAAGTGGGGCATCCCCCGTATTCGTTATGACAAACTTGTGAACCACTACCTCGTTGTCGCGGCGCACACCAAAATCAAATTGGGGGGTTGGGCAAAGGATCTTGGGTGCGGCTGCAGCGCTCATGCAGGCGAATAGCAGGAGCCCCACATAGCTTGCGTGCCTGCGCATACCGTCCTACTCCCGTGCGGCAACTACACCATCCACCTCTTCAATCGCAGGCGGGGGTGGGGGAGCTTCTTCCCCGGAGCCGAAATCGAGCCATCCAATCAGGTTCAGGAACGCGATCATGACGGCAATGGGGCTAACGAATCGGATAAAGATCCCCCACAACGAAGCGAGAGTAACCACGTGCACTTCGGAATTATGAGACGCGTCGTCGCGGAGCCCAGCCAGCAGGCTCCACAGGTGTACATCGGCGAAGTTGTGGGACCCCTCCCGAATCTCGTCGACAGCCTTCTTTGTCCCCCATATCCAGCCGACAAAAATGCTGATGAATAGGCCGCCGAGCGGCAGCAGCCAGTTCGAAGAGACACTGTCCAAGGCATCGAAAACGGGCCCGCTCACGGCGCAGGCGCATCCGATTCCGAAGATTACGGCGCCAAACACAACCGAAGCACGGCGGCGACTCCAGCCCAGCTCGTCTACGAAGAAGGCTGTCACCACCTCGAGCAAGCTGATGCCGGATGTCAGCGCGGCAACCATGAGAAGAAGAAAGAAGAGTGTGGCCCACAGCGGACCGAGCGTCATTCGACTGAACACAGCAGGAAGAATATTGAAGACAAGCCCGGGCCCCTGGGCCGGATCGAAGCCAAGGGCAAACACGGCAGGGAACATGGCCAGTCCGGCGAGAAGAGCGACGATTGTATCGAGTGTGACAATCGATAGACTGGACAGAAACAGGTTCTCGTGCTTTCCGACGTAGCTCCCATACGTAATGATCGCGCCCATTCCGAGGCTGAGCGAGAAGAACGCGTGTCCCAATGCCACGAGCACACTTTCCGTTGTGAGTTTCGAGAAGTCGGGACTCAGGAAAAATCGCACACCGGCGGTCGCGCCCTTGAGCGCCATACCTCTGACGGCAAGCACCACCAAAAGGACAAAGAGCACGGGCATGAGAATCTTGGATGCACGCTCGATCCCCCCTCGTACGCCCTTGTACACAATCCCGATACAAAGGGTCATGAAGACGCCGTGACAGAGAATACTCAAAGACGCACTGTCCTTGAAGGAGTTGAATTGGGCTCCCGCCTGATTCACGGCAACGACTGCGTCCGCCGCCGCGAAATTCAGTTGTCCTGTAGCTGCCTTGACGATGTAGCCGACAGTCCATCCGGCCACAACGCTGTAGAAACTCAGGATGATGAAACCGGCGAGCACGCCCATGATACCGACGAGAGTCCACCCGAACGCGAAGATCATGAGGCCGAGCACCAAAGCCAACAGCCCCCAGCCCCACGTTCCCACACCCAGCAACAAGAGACCGCCGGCCGTTGTGCAGAAACCGATGAAATGGGCCAACCGCGAATTGCGCGGATTGAGCATTCGGAATGCGCCGACCGGGTCCTTGCGGGTGTGACGCCCCAGGCTGATCTCGCACAGCATGACCGGCACACCGATGATCGCGATGCAGAGCAGGTAGATCAGGACGAACGCGCCGCCGCCGTGTTCCCCCGTGATATAGGGAAATTTCCAGATATTCCCCAGTCCGACGGCAGACCCTGCCGCGGCAAGAATGAATCCTAAATTGCTGCTCCAGCTTTCGCGCGGTCCGTTCGGTGATTTCATGGGAAAAAGATTAGCGATGGCCAGCGCAGGACACAAGCCTGATTCAGGTGTTGCTTCACCGAGCCAGGGGATGGTTTCGAATTTGACGTGGTGGTTTGGTTTTGCTCCTATGGCTGGGGCAGGAGGATGTGGCAACGAAGATGAAATGGGGGATAGCGGTTATCGCGATCGTGGTAATCGGGGCGGTGGCATGGAAGATGTCACCGGGGCTGCGAACGAAAGCGGTTGACGCGGTTGGGAAAGTCGGTGGTTGGAGCGAGGAGGCGCGTAAGGCCGATTTGCTGGGTTGAATCTCACTTGGAGCGGACCAGACTTGAAACGCTCTATGGCGAAGTCGTGGAACGATAGGTAGTCAGTTCCTTTCAAGTATCTAGGAGAGAAGTGGTATGAGGATTGTAAGTGTTGCGCTTCTAGCAGCAATGGTGCTCTTAGCGGCGGGCTGCCGTCGTGTGGACGAGCGCAAAGTCTATCGAATTGCCCGGGATCATGTCGAACAGCAGGTTGGCGAAGGCGTGGAAGTGAGTTCGATGAAGGATACGCTCTTTGCTGTTGGCAAGAACGCTGCGCGCGTGGATGTCGACTACCGCCGCGGCGGCGCCCAGCCTGTCGAGGGATACATGACAGTGTGGTGTAAACGCATCCGGATGCGCTGGGAGTTCGAGCGTGCAACGGACAGCCGCTCTTCGGCCAGCCCGATGCGGTAGCGTTTACAGGTTACGCATCCGCTTCTGCTTGGCCAGCGCGATGTCGATATGGTGGCGCTTGACGTAGCCGCGGCTCACGAGAATCTGCCCGATCATGCGACTGTCTGAGCCCTGGATCTGCAGGGCCTTCTCTAGTTGCTCGGGTGAGAGTGAACCTTGCTCGACAAGAATCTCGCCCAGCCGCGTATGCTGGCCCTCGGATCCGTCCATGGCTTACCCCCGTTGCTACTCCTTCATCATGAAGTCGTTGCTCTGGTTAACGGCATCTTGGAGCGCACGCTTGATGCGGTGCTCGTCCATGGCGCTCTTGCCGTTGAGGAAGGTCACGGTCTGGCGACAGATCAACGCTAAACGATTGATCAACTGCCGTGCTTCGACAAGCTTCTGCCCTGAAGATTCCATAAGCAACTCCTAGTGATGAATATCTACCATGTGCCATGTGGATGTGCAAGGTGAATCAGCACGCGGGCAAGGGTTCAAGCCTACTTCGTAATAGCATTCTGGCCACTTCGCTCGCGTTTGCGCTCGACCATGATGCGGCGGATGGCTAGCGCAACAATGATCAGGCCTGTTAATGTGATCGGGACGGAGCGATGGACTTCCCCCAGCCACCCGAACAGCGTATCGTAGGCGAATACCCAGCACACTGTCGCGGAAAGAGTGCCGAGCGCAACGGTGGCCATGGTCACCCATGGGCGGAGACCCAGGAGGTACCCGAGGACAGATCCGGCCACAACACCCGTCATGAAGAACGGAAACCAGACAAAGGCGAATACCCCAATGATCTTGCTGCGACGAAAACGCGCCACACTGCGACGGGCCGAAGCGAAGATGGGCTCCATGTGCTGCTTGAAGAAACGGCGCTCGAGCAGGTTGCGATACGAGAAGATGAGGACCGGGTAAGCAATCATGACGATGGTGCAATCGATGTAGACGGCCAGAAATACACGGAGGTAGGCATTGAGCCCCGCCTGGGTTGCGTGAGCTATGGCCCCCGCGCGACCGACCATGAGCTGGGTGAATCCCATGATGAGCAGGTCATCCCAGCGATGGTGTTCGAGTCGCCACAGGATAGCGATTGTAGCGACCCAGGCGATCATCATGGTGCACCCGGTGATGAAGATGTGGCGACGATCGCGGCGCATCAGTGGAGGTTTAGAGGTACCATTCATTTACACACCCGATTCCGCCCCTGTTGTTTTGCTTTATAGAGAGCCTTGTCGGCGGCGCGCAAGACATCGTTGGGCCCGCTGTTACGATTATTGCGTTCGGCGGCTCCGGCACTGACCGTGATGCGCGTACGCGGCTGTTTCCGGCGTCGCGGCCGGGGCTGGTCCGGGCGCTTGCGCGGTCGGCGCGCTGAGCGAATCACGAAGTCGAGGGCCCCGATTTCCTTGCGAGCGGCATCAAGTTGCTCCAATGCCTCGTTGAGCTCTTTGCCAGCGAAGAGAACGGTAAACTCCTCACCGCCATAGCGAAAGGCCTTACCGCCGCCGCGGATGCGCGCCAGGCGCGAAGCGACCATCTTTAGAACCTGGTCGCCCACGTCATGGCCATAGCGGTCATTGAACTTCTTGAAGTGATCGATGTCGACCATGGCAACCGTATAGATACCCGTAAGCTGGATCAGGGCCTCCTGGAGAGCCCGGCGACCTGGTAGCCCTGTCAGTTCATCACGGAATGCCATTCCGTAGGATGCTTCAACAAGTGAAAGCACGAGCGTGAGTCCCGCGGTTGCCAGGCAACCGGCGCGGGCGACGTCAGACGCGGGCGGCCAGACGCCTGCCAGCGCGATGAGGATGGCCCAGAAGAAGCCGCTCTCTGTTGCCGTTCCCCGCATGACGAAGCCATACAGCATCGCCGCCAATGCAGTCGCGAACGCGAGCAGAGCAACGATTGGCAGGTCAAGAATGGGCGTGGGCATATCGGTCAGGGCACGGGCGACACCGCCGAGCGTTTGCGTGTCAGCATAGTTGTGGACCAAGGCAAGGGCGCCAGCTTGGAGTGCGATCACCACGGCGCGGTGAATACCGCGCACCGTGAAGATTCCGCGTTCGGCGGCGAGGGCGAGGAACGTCAGGTTGATGGGTAAGAGAATGGCGATACCGTATCGGAGCACGCGCGCGTCAAGGGCTGTTGGCGGGAGAGGGGCGACGTGGGCAAGTGCCCTGTCGCTGATGGCCAGGACGCACAGCGCCAGCAGTAAGCGGCTGCGGTGGAATCGCCATCCGAGAACCAGCCCGACCACCAGAACTACAACAGGGTAGATGCTGCGGATGCCGCCCTGCCAGTCGGCTGGCAGACGAGCAAAAGCAGCTACGAGTGCCAGCACGAACATCACCGCGCCCGGGAGCATGAATGTGGCGAGTTTCCGCATACCATCACTCTTACCGAAAATGCGCCCTGAGGCAACAACTTCGGGCGTTTCGCGCCATTTACTGCTCGACTAGCGAGCCACGGTTCTTCAGGATTCAGCGGTTATGACAACTCAAGAATCAACTTCTTCGCTGGACGCGCTTACCTCCCTGAGTAAGCGGCGTGGTTTCATCTTTCAAAGCTCCGAGATTTACGGCGGAATCAACGGTTTCTGGGACTATGGGCCCCTTGGCGTTGAGCTGAAACGTAACATCAAGCAGGCCTGGTGGGATGACATGGTCCGCAAGCGCGAGGATATCGTGGGCTTGGACTGCTCAATCATTATGAATCCACGCGTGTGGGAGGCATCCGGACACGTGGGCGGGTTCAGCGACCCTATGCTGACCTGCCGTCAGTGCCGCAAGCATTTCCGGGCCGACCACATGGACGACCTGATTGCGCAGAGCGATTGGATCAGCTCTCTCGCCGAGGCCGGCGAGATCGACGAGGATGGCAAGCTGACACTCGATCGCGCCAGGCTGGAGCGCTGGATTCGTAAGCGCGGTCGCAAGCAGGCCAAGGGCATGCTACTGGTCAAAGATGCCGAGACACATATCGATGCCGTGGCGCGCACCATCGGCGAGGAAGCACGGGCGCTGCGTGACGTCCTCGTGGACCTGGGTATGCCGGGACTGCCCGAGGACAGTGACCCGATGCCCTGTCCTTACTGCGGCGGGGACCTCACCGCGCCGCGCCAATTCAACCTGATGTTCAAGACCTACATTGGCGCCATGGAGGACCATTCCGCCACGGCGTACCTACGTCCGGAAACCGCCCAGGGCATTTTCTGCAACTACAAGAATGTCCTCGACTCCTATCGCATCCGGCCGCCATTCGGGATTGCGCAGATCGGGAAGAGCTTCCGCAACGAGATCAATCCGCGCAACTACACCTTCCGGAGCCGCGAGTTCGAACAGATGGAGATCGAGTTCTTCTGCCATCCGGACGAAGCCGACACGTGGTACACCTATTGGCGCGACCTACGCTACAACTGGTATGTCTCGCTGGGGCTCAGAAGCGAGAAGCTCCATCTACGTGATCATGATCCTGACGAACTGGCGCACTATGCACGCGCCTGCGCCGACGTGGAATACGATTTTCCTTTCGGTTGCAGCGAACTCGAGGGCATTGCGAATCGTACCGATTACGATCTGACGAAGCACCAGGAGTACAGCGGCAAGGATATGCGCTACTTCGATGACCAGACACGGGACCGCTATATCCCGTTCGTGATCGAGCCCTCGGGCGGCGTAGACAGGGCTACGCTCGCGTTCCTGACAGAAGCCTACACGGAGGACGCAGCACCGAACGACAAGGGCGAGATGCAGAAGCGGACCGTCATGAAGCTGCACCCCCGTCTCGCCCCCACCAAGGCGGCAATCTTCCCGTTGGTCAAGAAGGACGGGATGCCAGAGGCGGCCACACAGATTTACGAAGCCTGCAAGAAGGCCGGTTTGGCCGTGTTTTACGATGAGAAGGGCGCGATCGGGCGGCGGTACCGCCGTCAGGACGAGGCAGGTACGCCTTACTGCATCACGGTGGATGGCGATACCGTCAGCGGAGGAACGGTGACGGTTCGTGAGCGCGACACGCTGGTGCAGGAGCGCATTGCTGCGGAAGATGTACCGTCTTTCATCGCCAAGAGTCTGCAGGGCGAGTAGCTGCATATGAGCGAACTGCTCAATATATTGACGCGCGTCCAATCCGGCGAGATGAGCGTCGCCGAGGGCGCTGCTGCACTGGGCGAGCGCGAGGTGGACCTGGGATTCGCTCGGGTCGATACGGAACGTGAGGCCCGGCGAGGTTTGCCGGAAGTGATCTTTGGTCCCGGGAAAGACCCCGACCACATGGTCGAGATATCCCAGGCTCTCATCGATGCCGGTCAGAACGTTTTCGCGACGCGTGTCACCGAAGCGCAGCTCAGTCGACTGCGTGAGAACTTCTCCGATCTGGTATACCACGAGGACGCTAAGGCCATTACAATAGACCGCTTTCCTCGCAAGGAGCCGAAGGGATTCGTGGCTGTTGTGTGCGCCGGCACCTCCGATCTTCCGGTAGCTGCCGAGGCCGCACTGGCGGCCGAACGCATGGGCGCGCGAGTCGAGCGCATCTGCGATGTTGGCGTTGCCGGTCTCCATCGGCTCGTGGGCCACCTGGACCTTCTGAGGTCGGCAAGGGTCATCGTGGTGGTTGCCGGTATGGAGGGCGCGCTTCCGTCCGTAGTGGCGGGCCTGGTCCAACGCCCCATTGTTGCGGTTCCCACAAGCGTGGGATACGGAACGGGTATGAATGGTGTGGCTGCCATGCTCACGATGCTCAACTCGTGCGTTCCTGGTATCACCGTGGTGAATATCGATAACGGTTTTGGTGGTGGCGTGGCTGCCGGCATGATCAACAGGCGAGACGACGTGTAATGAAGCTCCTGCGATTCGACAGTGTGGGCGGGGCCAGTGGAAACATGCTGCTCGGTGCCCTGATCGGGCTCGGTGTGGACCGTGACCGGCTTGCCGAGCTGTTGCAGACGCTCCCGATCGAGGCGTTCAGCCTGGATGTCAGCGAGGTGACGCGGTTTGGGCAGCGCGGGCTGCATGTCGAGGTGGTTGTTTCAGACAAGCACCATCCGCATCGGGGGCTGGATGATATCAGGAAGATCATCGCTCAGGGCAAACTCGGTGAGCGTACTCGTGCGCTCGCTCTCGCAACCTTTCAGCGGCTGGCTGAAGCAGAGGCTGCCGTGCACGGAACGACTCCCGAGGCCGTGCACTTTCACGAAGTTGGCGCCATGGATGCCATCATCGATATCGTCGGAGCCTGCGCATGTCTTGAGCTGCTTGGAATCGATGCGGTCCAGTGTTCCGCACTGCCTGTCGGCACCGGCACCGTCGAAGCGGCGCACGGGGTGCTTCCGCTTCCCGTGCCGGCAACGGCGATCCTGTTGAAGGATGTTCCGGTTACACCCACGGAACTGCCTTTCGAATTGGTGACGCCTACCGGGGCAGCGCTTCTGACCACCTGGTTGGATCTGCTGCCTGCAGGAGTGGGGGAGGGCGGTGCTATTCGCGGGGTCGCAACGGGGTTCGGTACGCGCGAACTGCCCGACCGGCCTAACGCTTTGCGCGTGATGCTTCTTGAGAGTGCTGGGAAAGAGATCGACGATGTGGATGGCGATACCTGCCGCGTTCTGGAGTGCAATGTCGACGACATGAGTCCCGAGCTGGTCGGTTCCCTGTACGAGCGACTGAGGGCGGCGGGAGCGCTGGATGTCTTTACGACACCGGTTCAGATGAAGAAGCAGCGGCCCGGTGTGCTCCTGACTGTACTTTGCAGTGAAGATCAGCGCGAAGCGCTCCTGGAGATTATCTTCACCGAGAGCACAACTTTCGGTGTGCGCGAGTACCCTGTGTCCAGAAGCACGCTGGAACGCGAGCTGATCCCGGTTGAGACGCCATACGGAACGGTGAATGTAAAGGTGGGGCGATGGAAAGGGCGCGTGGTGACGCGCGCACCGGAGTATGAGGACTGCGTGGCGGCGGCCAAGGCTAACGATGCGCCGGTGAAGGTTGTCTACGAGGTAGCCGTGAAGAGTCTGGAGCGACTGGAGAACTCTGATGACTGACACGTCTTTACGCATCAGCGCCATTCGTGAGGAGTGGGGAGATCGCCTGTTGATTCTGGGGCACCACTACCAGCGTCCGTCTGTTCTGAAGCACGCCGACAAACTGGGCGACTCTCTTGAGCTCTCTCGGCTCGCCGCGGAACAGAAGAAGGCTGAACGGATTGTGTTCTGTGGCGTTCATTTCATGGCCGAATCGGCCGACATTCTGACCTCGCCGGAGCAGACCGTCTATATGCCCGAGACGGGTGCGGGCTGCCCGATGGCAGATATGGCAACAGCGGAACTGATGCAGACGGGCTGGAATCGGTTGGCCGGTGTGTGCGACGAATGGTTGCCGGTGGTCTATGTCAACAGCACGGCGCGTATCAAGGCGCTGTGTGGCAAGCTGGGCGGCAGTACGTGTACATCCAGCAATGCCCGCAAGGTGTTTGAGTGGGCACAGGCGCAGGGCAAGCGCATCTTCTTTCTTCCAGATGAGCATCTTGGCCGGAATACTGCCGCAGCGATGGGCATTCCGGATGAGGAGGTGGCTCTCTACAACCCGGCTTGCGCCGATGGGGGGATATCAGACGACGATATCGAGCGCGCGCGCGTGATCGTCTGGAAGGGCTACTGTATTGTGCACGTGGCTTTCACGATCGAGCAGATCAGGATGGTGCGTGAGGCAAACCCAGGAGCGACGATCATCGTGCATCCCGAAACCCCACGCGAGGCAGCCGATCTCGCCGACGGTCAGGGATCGACATCCCAGATCATCAAGGCCGTCGAGGCGGCACCCGACGGGAGTACGCTTATTGTAGGAACCGAGCAGCATCTGGTTGAGCGTCTTGCTGAAGAGCAAGCCGGACGTGTGACGGTGAAGTGTCTGAAACCCTCGATCTGCGCCAACATGGCCAAGACGAACGAGCAGAACCTGCTACGGCTAATGGAGGAGTGGCCTGCGGTTTCAGAGATCCACGTTCCGCCCGATATCGCTGACGACGCGCGCCTCGCGCTGAAGCGTATGTTGGAGCTTTAGGCATGACAGACGAGACTACGAAAGCCAATCCGACCCACTGGTGTGTGCTTCTGCCTGCCTACCAGGAGGGGGGGCGCATCGGTCGGACGGTTGAGGCGGTACGAGCGTACTGTTCCGATGTCGTCGTGGTGGACGATGGATCAACCGACGGCACGTCCGAAGAGGCGCGCGAGGCGGGCGCGATCGTTGTTCCCCATGAACGCAACATGGGCAAGGGAGTGGCGCTTCAGACAGGATTCAAGCACGTCATGAAGGCGGGCTACGACTGTGTCGTCACGATGGACGGTGACGGCCAGCATGCGCCGGAGGACCTGCCTGGCTTTCTCGATGTCTATCGCGAGAGTGGGGCACCGGTCGTGGTCGGCAATCGTATGTCGGACCCGAGGACGATGCCGCTGGTGCGACGTCTGACGAACCGCTTCATGAGCTGGTTGCTGAGTCGGCGGATGGGGCAGCATGTGCCCGATACGCAGAATGGTTACCGGCTGTATGATCGGGAAGTGCTTCCAATACTGTTGGCAACTGTCTCGGAGGGGTTCGCGGCGGAGTCGGAGGTGTTGCTCGATCTGTCCGAGGCCGGCAAGACGATAGCTTCAGCACCAACACGAATCATCTACGGAGACGAGCGGAGCAAGATTCGACCGGTGCGCGACACCATCAAGTTTTTCCGTATGCTGCATCGTCACCAGAGAGAAGGGTAAGAAGACGTGATAAAGGCAATAGCGATTCTGACGGCGATAACACTCATTCCTGCGCTGGAACTGCGCGCTTCCATTCCAATCGGCATCTTCAATCCGGATATGCAGGCGACCGTGTCCTGGCCGACGGTTGCCGCGATCTGCATTGTGGCCAACATCATTCTGGGATGGGTGGTATTCTGGGTGATGGGCCCCGTATTTACATTCATACGCCGTTGGGGCTGGTTCGATCGCAAGATCTGGCCGATCCTGGAGCGTACGCAACATAAGATCCATCCTTACGTTGAGAAGTATGGTGAGATTGGTGTGGCCGTGTTCATCGGTATTCCGCTCCCGGGCTCCGGGGTGTACACGGGCGCATTCGGATCCTACCTGCTTGGCTTGGATAAGCGGAAGTTCGCGATCGCGAATGTCATAGGTGTTCTTATCGCAGCGGTGGCTGTTACGGCGCTTTGTCTGGCCATTATGCATGGCGCTGTTGGTGAAGACAGCCTGATCGCGCGGCTATTCCTGAAGCAAGAGCACTAGGTCTCCTCATGCGTGTACTCGGCATCGATTACGGAACGGTTCGCCTCGGGGTCGCTGTTAGCGATGAACTCGGGATGATCGCCACCGGCCGCGAGTCGATCAACGTGCGATCAATGCAGGATGCCGTGACCAAGTCTGTTGCAGCCGTGACGAGTTACGAGGCAACGCGGGTCGTCGTAGGGCTTCCGCTGAACATGGACGGCAGTAGCGGGCCGATGGCCAAGGCCGTGCAGGTCTTTATCAACAAGCTCAGCGATGAGGTCGACATTCCGATCGAAACCTGGGATGAGCGCATGACCAGCCAGGAGGCCGAGCGTGTACTGATTGAAGCCGATGTGAGCCGCGAGAAGCGCAAGCGTGTGATCGACAAGATGGCCGCGCAGGCGATTCTGCAAAGCTGGCTCGACGCACACTACACTCCGCTGTAACGATGCAACGTTGTCGATTCGATATCAGCTACGATGGTACCGGGTACGCCGGCTGGCAAATACAGCCGAACGGTATGGCCGTGCAGGAGGTCATCCAGAATGCGATGGAGCAAGTCCTGAACGCGAGCGTGAAGCTGCATGGTAGTGGGCGTACCGACCAAGGCGTGCATGCACGAAAACAGGTTGCGCATGCGGACATCCCTTCGGCCTGGGATCCGTCGAAACTTCAACTGGCCTTGAATGCTGTCTTGCCCGGCGACATCCGTATCATGCGCGCGAGGACGGTCGCAGGCACTTTTGACGCCCGCCGCAGTGTTCGGGTCAAAGAGTACCGCTATTTCATATGGAACGGTGACGTGCTGCCGCCTGTTAAGCGGCGCTACACGACCCATATCCGGAAACCGCTGGACGCAGGCCCGATGCAGGTGGCGGCGTCGATGCTCGTAGGCAGGCATGATTTCTCGGCGTTCTCTGCCAACCCCAAGCGGCATGTTGAGACACACGTGAGGCGGCTGGACCGTCTCGATGTTCGCCGACGTGGTTCCGAGATCGCGATCATAGCTGCAGGAGAGGGTTTTTTGTACAAGATGGTGCGCAGTGTGGCCGGCTTTCTGATCCGAGTGGGGGAGGGGGCGGTCGCGCCTGCCGTCGCCAGGGAGATTCTCGATTCCAGAACACGGACCGCACGCGTGCCTACGGCCCCGCCAGAGGGCCTTTTCCTCTGGAACGTGACCTACTGATCTGGCATATTCCGGCGCATGCATATCCAGATTCTACCTTCTCTGTTGGCTGCTGATTTTGGGGCGTTGCGCGCTGAGGCCCTGCGCGCTGAGAATGAGGGGGGCGACTCTCTTCATCTCGACATTATGGATGCCCATTTTGTACCCAATCTCAGCATGGGGCCGGACGTTGTCAAAATGTGCAAAGCGGCCCTCCACATACCGCTCAGTGTCCACCTGATGATGAGCCGGCCCGACCAGTACTTCATCAACTTCATCGAGGCGGGCGCCGACTCGTTGCTTATCCACATCGAGGCTGACTGCGATGTCCCCAAGACACTGCACCGCATCCATGAGCATGGCGCCAAGGCCGGTATCACCGTCAATCCCGATACGCCAGCCAAGATGATTTTCCCTGTGCTGGATATTGTGGAAGAGGTGCTCTGCATGACGGTGCATCCGGGCTACGGGGGGCAGTCCTTCATCAGCGAAGTGCTTCCCAAGATACGTGAGATCCGCGACTTCGCTAACGCGAATGGCTTACCCGATCTCGACATCATGGTTGATGGTGGCATCAACAATGAGACGGCTGCCGAGTGTGCACGCGCAGGGGCTAACCTGTTCGTAGCCGGCACCTCGCTCTATGCCGAGGCGGATATGAAGCGCGCCATCGATCGGATGCGCCTGGCCTCGTGCGAGGCATTCGTTTCCTGACATGCCCGCGCTCGACCACATCCGTAACTTCTGCATTATTGCCCACATCGATCACGGCAAGTCGACGCTTGCCGACCGCATGCTGCAACAGACGCAGACGGTGGACGACCGCGAGTTCCGCGATCAGATACTCGACGACATGGATCTCGAGCGTGAGCGCGGCATCACGATTAAGTCGCATCCTGTTACCATGCACTACCGGGCCAGCGACGGGGTGGAGTATGAGTTGAACCTGATCGATACCCCGGGGCATGTTGATTTCACCTACGAGGTGTCGCGCAGTATGGCGGCGTGCGAGGGCGCACTGCTGATTGTCGACGCCGCACAGGGCGTCGAGGCCCAGACGGTTGCCAACACGTATCTAGCCGTTGATCGTGGACTCGATATCATTCCGGTTATCAACAAGATCGACTTGCCCAGCGCCGATGTGCCCACGGCAAAGCGTCAGATCGAGGATGTTCTCACCATAGAGAGCGACTGTGCCCACGCCGTAAGTGCGAAGACCGGCGAGGGTGTTGAGGCAGTCCTCGAAGCTATTGTGAAACAGGTGCCGCCTCCCACAGGCGATCCCTCCGGTAAGAGCGAAGGGGTGCGGGCCCTGGTTTTTGATTCGCACTATGACAAGTTCCGCGGCGTGGTGGCCTATGTTCGTGTCGTGGACGGTGAACTGCGAACCGGCGACAACATGCGTTTCATGGCCAGTGGGGTTGAAACGGAGCTCAAGGAGGTGGGTATCTTTACGCCTGATCCCGAGCCCAGTGATGCGCTTGGGGCAGGGGAGGTGGGGTACGTAATCGGTACGCTGAAAGATGTCTCCGAGATCAAGGTCGGCGACACCGTGACCACCTCGAAGCGGACGGCCACGAAGCCACTCGAGGGTTTCGAAGAGATCAAGCCGATGGTCTTCACGGGTATTTACCCGGTCGACACGGCCGATTTTGAAAAGTTCCGGCAGAGCCTCGAGAAGCTGAGCCTCAACGATTGCTCTTTTACCTACCACCCCGAGTCATCCACGGCGCTGGGGTTTGGGTTCCGCTGCGGCTTCCTCGGGCTCCTGCACATGGAGATTATCCAGGAGCGGTTGAGACGCGAGTTCGACCTCGATATCATCAGTACGCATCCCTCCGTGATCTACCGGATCCTGTTGCGCGATGGCGAGCTGATGGAAGTCGATAATCCAATGCATCTGCCGGACCGTACGCGAATCGAGGAGATTGAGGAACCGGTGATCAAAGCGTTCATCATCTCGCTTAATGAGCACATTGGCGACATCATGCGGCTGATCATGGACCGCCGTGGCGAGTGCGAGAAGACCGAGTCGCTCGATACACAGCGCGTCATGATGACCTGTCTGCTGCCGCTGAACGAGGTGTTGACCGACTTCCACGACCATCTGAAAAGCGTGAGTCGCGGATACGCATCGATGGATTACGAGTATGCAGGTTACCAGGTGAGTCCTATTGTGAAGATGGATATTCTCCTCAACGGAGAAGTGATAGATGCGTTCTCCTCGCTGGTGCACGAGTCGCGAGCCGTCTATCGCGGCCGTCAGATCTGCAAGTCTTTGAAAGAGGAAATCCCGCCGCACATGTTTGCCGTGCCTGTTCAGGCGGCTTTGGAGCGCACCATCATTGCGCGCGAAACAATCCGGGCCTTCCGTAAGGATGTTACGGCCAAACTCTACGGAGGGGATGTAACGCGGAAGCGCAAGCTGCTTGAGAAACAGAAGAAGGGCAAAAAGCGCATGAAGCAGTTCGGAAGCGTGAGCGTGCCCCAGAAAGCGTTTGTTGCCGTCTTGAAGAACGGATAGATTGTTGGGCAAGAGGATAAGGATGGTTTCGCTTTTCAAACGACGCAAAATCCGGAAGCAGAGTCGGCATTGTCTGCATCACGCCCGGCACTGCCGGAAGATGCGAGAGGATATCGCCGCACCTCAGGACATTCAGCGACTGCACCAAGCTGAATCTGAGCTGGTCACAGCCATCAAGGGTGGGAATGCAGGGGCGATGGAGTCGGCGGCCAAGGCTGCTGTCGATGCCGCCGCCGTTGTGATGCCTGGCAAGTCTTTCGCCTGGGTAAGAGAGAACCTGGAGATCTTTGTGGTGGCCATAGCTGTGGCCATGGCGTTCCGTACCTACTTCATCCAGCCTTTCAAGATTCCAACCGGGTCCATGCAGCCCTCACTGTACGGCATTACGTCTGTCCACCAAGCGGGTGCCGGGTTCTTCGACCGGCCTATCCTGAAGAGTATCAAGTGGCTGCTTGTCGGGGACTACTATCATGAATACCGGGCCAAGGCGTCGGGTGTAGTCGGCAGATTCGTAAAGGATCAGTTTGACCCGTCGATTCTCCGTTTTTCGATTGGTGGGAAGCTTCACAAGGTGCCGATCGACGCCTGGACCGACCCCTTGCGAAGGCATGAGATCAAAGTCGCGCCAGGGGACTTCGTTGCACGCGGAACACTGCTGTGGCAGGGCATAAGGAAAGCAGGGGATCACGTTTTCGTGGATCGCGTTCGGTGGAACTTCTTCCCGCCGAAGCGCGGACAGGTCATCGTTTTCGGGACAAAGGATATTCCGACGTTGCCGCCAGGGATGCACTACATCAAGCGGTTGGTGGGTCAGCCTGGTGAGACCGTTTCAATCGAGCCGCCCGAGGTGCTTGTCAATGGGGTAGCGCTTCGTGAGCCTGAGTCGATTGAGATGATTGCGTCACTGGCGCCGGGCTATGCGGGGTATGCGCTGGCCGATGCGCGGCCCCCGGAGACGTGCCTGCTCCGGACGCCTAATGATTCCCTCACGCTTGCCCATGACGAGTATCTGGCATTGGGCGACAACACGCTTAACAGCAGAGACAGTCGTTATTGGGGGGGCGTGCCTGAACAGAACCTCGTGGGGCCGGCCGTCTTGGTGTATTGGCCGCTGACGAAGCGTTGGGGGCCTGTTCTGTAGCCGCGATATTCCGTGTCTGGGCTGCACAAAGACGGCACATAGCGCCCCGTGTACGAGGTCGCATAATATATCTTATGTCTAGTCGTGATGTGCGGGTTCCCCAAGATATTGGGTTGTTTTCGTATTTGGGGGCTTTTTTGACACGAAGATAAGCTCTTGTGCTCCTCTCAGGTTCACCTGGATAGCCGATGCAGCGCAATGGCTCCGGCCACGGCTGCATTCAAGGAGTTCACACGGCCACGCATTGGGATGCTGGCCAGCGTCGTACAGTTTTCTTTCACCAGCCGACGTAAACCTTTGCCCTCGCTGCCAACTACGAGAGCCACGGGGCTCCTAACAGTCATTGAGCTCAGTGGAACGCTCGCCTGGTCGTTCTCGAGGCCGACAACAGCAAAGCCTGCGTCATTGAGTTCCTTTTGACACTTTACCAGGTTTGCAACGATACAAACCCTCACGTGCTCTGTGGCGCCCGCTGATGCCCTGACGACGGCTGGCGTTACGTGAGCTGCCCTATCTCTTGGGAGAATAACCAGATCGACGCCAAGCGCATCCGACGACCGAATGAGAGACCCAAGATTCTGCGGATCTTGGATACGGTCCAGCATCAGTATCAACGGATTATGCGACGTTGCATCTGACGGTTCATCGGGCTGAGCATCTTTCCATTCGACGTATCGGTAACGCCCGGCCTCAAGCGCCACGCCCTGATGGTTGCCGTGCATCCCCGCCATCTGCTCAAGCCGGTGACGCTTCACGCGCATGATGTCGACACCGGCATCGGACGCCAGCTTCATGATCTCTTCAAGATCGGGGGCTGGCCTTGCCGTCTCACCAACGAAGAGCACTGCAATACGGCGATTCCCGGCGCGCAGCACTTCCCTGACAGGCTGCCGACCATAGATGAAGTCACGCTTGGCCATTCCTATTCTCCGGGAGCAAACTCCGTAAATGTGAGGCGGCCGCTCCCGGGGTCCATCTTGACTTGGAACCGTCCCAGGAAGCTCATCCCCAGCAACCCATCGATCTCTTCAGCCGGCGGGTTATCGAGAACCACCGCGCGTACGCCCCGAGACGACACGCCGCCCACCGCTACGCTGTTCAACAGGACTGCCATTCCCTCCACACGTTCGCCATTGGCAAGGACCAGTTCGACCGCATCCCTTGTTTCGTCCCATTGGAGCCCCAGCTTTCGAGCGAACGATTCGGATAGCGTCACGACGGCCGCCCCGGTATCAACCACAAAACGCCAT
>CAYFPQ010000004.1:30736-35534 GCA_964345005.1 uncultured Victivallales bacterium
GTACCGGTCATAGTCGAGCGGTGTGGGATTGGTGTGAAACTCGGTGGCCATTTGCCCTGTTTCGATGAGGAGCCGATTGAGGAAGGTCCTTTCCTCACGGTTCAGCCCCCCTCCCCCACTTCCGTGCAACTTCGCGACATCGTTCCGCAGTGCATCCAGGCTCTGCCTATACTGGGCAATGACATCACGCCAGCCACGCTTCAGTTCGGGCATCGCCTCAAAGGCGTCTGCCTTGGAAGTGACCTGGCTGCGGAGATCGTTCATCAGCGCAACCTGTTTGTTATAGGCATGTACATCGTCGCGCGGCTTCATGGACCGCAGCGCTTCACCGGCCTTGACCAACTCCCGGTTGAGGGAATCTCTTTCGCGTCGGAGTTGTCTCTCGCGCTTCGCTGACGATTCCAGCCCACGCAGAGCGGCCACGGCGCTCTTCCTTGAGTCCTGTAGCGCCTGCATTCGTTTACCGAGGTCGCCCATTCCAGGCGGGATGTAGTCTTTGTGCAGAAAGTACTTTCGCTTCCAAGCGTCTTCGATGGCCCGCGAATGGGCTGGCGTCGAGTAGCGAATCTCTTTGATGCGCCGCCGGGCGACCTGCATCTCGCCACCTTCGACACGAAGGGTTACGGCATCGGGTCCCTCGGTCACGACAAGGCCGTCGAGGTGTCGTCCATTGGCGAGGTAGACACGGTCAGCATGCGCGCTCGACACAGCGATCTGAATGACGAGCCCAAGCCCGTACCATGTTGCACGCATAGCGGGTCCTTACAGGCGAATGAAGCCCGTCTCGTTAGATCTGGATGCGGACGGCGGCGCCTACAGTGATTGTGTCTGTGTTGATGTGGTCTTCGAGGTTATTGATGTTGTCCCAGTCGACATTGTCGAGTTCGATGTCGTCAGCGGTAACCCAGTAATGTGCCCCTACTCCGAAACGATGCTTGATCTTCGCTTCAGCCGTCGTGGCTGCTGCGCCTAGCAGGGCGATGCTCAGCAAGAGCGCGCTCCAGTGTCTCGTCAACATCTCTACCTCCTCTCTGGGCGCCATTCAGGCGCCGCAACTGCTTGCTAGCGTTTCAGATGTGTGGGAGACTGTCAAATCCGATTTGGCGGACCGTCAGAGATGACCGCGGTGAGGATGATGAACGTATATCTGATCGTTATTATTGGCGCGCTACTGTTGCGGTTTCTGCTGAATGCCGTCGCAGAGATCATGAACCTGGGCCACGTTGGCACTGAGGTCCCCGACGAGTTCAAAGGCGTCTACGATGCTGATCGCTATGCCGCGTCGCAGCGCTACCTTCGTGATACGACACGAGCGGGGCTGTTCCAGGATATCGTTTCCACATCCGCTCAGCTTATCCTTATTCTGCTGGGCGGGTTTCACCTGCTCGATAGCCTGGCCAGGTTGCCCGGTTTCGGCAGCATTCTGACCGGTTTGCTCTATGCAGGTGCGATTGCATTGTTGTTTTCCCTGCTGGATCTTCCCTTTTCGTTTCACCGTACATTCGTGCTGGAGTCGCGGTACGGATTCAACCGCACTACACTTCGGACGTTTATTCTGGATTTGCTGAAGGGTGTCTTGCTCTCCGTAGCCATAGGTGCTCCTGTCCTGTCCGCGGTGATCTGGTTGTTCGAATGGTCCACGGGTGCATGGTGGATGGTCTGGCTCTTTCTTGTAGTCGTGCAGGTAGTGCTCGTATTCCTCGCGCCGATCATGATTATGCCGCTCTTCAATCGGTTCACGCCCCTGGAAGATGGCGAGGTGCGGCATCTGATTCTTGATTACGCCGCAGCACAGTCATTTCCCAACGCGGGTATCTTCACGATGGACGGCTCGCGCCGATCGTCGAAATCGAATGCCTTCTTCACCGGGTTCGGTCGTTCGCGCCGGATCGTCCTGTTCGATACGTTCCTAGCGCGTCATACGGCGGCGGAAATTCTTGCGGTAGTGGCACATGAGATGGGACACTACAAGAAGTTCCATATTCCGTCGGCAATGATCCGCTCCACCATCGTATCCGGCGTGACATGTCTTCTGCTCGCGAGCTTCATCAATAATCCGGGACTCTTCGCGGCGTTTGGTTTCCCTGTCTCGCAGGTATCCGTGTATGCAAGTCTCGTGCTGTTCGGGTTTCTCTATACCCCGATCGGGATGGTCCTGGGGATCGTCGAACACGCTATTTCCCGCCGCCACGAGTACGAGGCGGATGGATTTGCCGTTGACACATGTGAGGAGCCAGAGGCGCTCGGCAACGCATTGAAGAAGCTGAGCACCGACAACCTGTCGAATCTGACGCCGCACCCTTTCAAGGTGTTGGTCAGTTACTCGCACCCGCCGGTGCTCTACCGGCTACGCGCGATACGGGAGCGGATTGCTAATCGCCCCACGCGTCCTCGACCTCCTGCAGATCGGGCGCACTGATTACGATGTTGCAGTGCTCGGCATCGCAGCAGTCGGAGGCCGTGCCATAGATGTAGTCGATGTTGACTCCAGCTTTGGATAGACGCGCCAGGCCACGGCTCAGGGCTCCTGGCTCATTGCGCATGGCCAGCACGGCCACCTCGTCCGTGGAGTAAGGGGTGGCCGTTGCCTTCAGCAGGTTGTGCGTGGCCTCTACATCGCTCGTTACGAGCTGGGCCAGTCCGGTTTCCTCGCTGCCCGCCACCGACAGTCCCTCGATGTTGATCCTGGCTTCGGCAAAGCGGCATGTCACCCCGAACAGAGCCCCGGGCTTGTTGTCAAGGTAGAGCGTAAACTGCGTCTTGATCATGGCTCCCTCCTCTACAGTGAACGGGCGGTCTCCGCCGCGTGAAGCTCCGCCAGTTGCTCGCTGATGTAGGCTTCCTCTTTGCTGCCTGGCGCGGCCGCGGCCAAGGCCTGGTCAAAGTAGGCGTGCGCCTCGGCATAAGCCTTGGCCGCGTCGTCCGCTCTGGCTGCATCGCGGTAGATATCTCCAATGCGCTTGGCGTTGAAACCAAGGCTCATCTCACGCGTGTGCGAAATCCCCGTGCTGGGATCAACGGTGGCCTCAGTCCATGTCTCTACATGCTTCATGAAGTCGCGGAACATGCGCACCGCATCGTCGGTCCGCCCCTCGCTGACTGCAAGATGCGCTCCAAGCTTGTTGCGTGCCATCGCAACCCACGCCTCGTCGTCGGCGCGAAAGCCGCTGTCCAGGACCTTGAGCGCGAGTGCGTAATCGTCAGACAGAACGGCGCCGTCCATTAGAAGCGCCTGCAACTGAGAGACGCCCTGCTCGCTGGCTTTCGCCATCATCGACTCCACCAACTGGAGAAGTTCCTGCTTCGATGCGCCCGAGCCCTTGCTCATTACGTCATAGAACACGGCGGATATTGTCTGCCTGAGCTTGGGTGTTTGGAGAGTAGTACTCACTTCCCGCAGGCGCTCAACAAACAAGTCGTAGTCTTCAGCGGTCTCGGCAACATCCAAGTACAACGTCACAGCCAGCGCCCGGGTACTCGAGGCATCCGGCAAGGTCGACATGACATGCTCGCAGAGCTGGTCGACCACGTCCGTGCGTTCTGCCTTCAGGGCCCGAGCGCCGACCGTACGCAGCGTCGACCCGGATGCACTGTCGGGCAGCTCTGCAGCCTTCTCCATGAACATGCTCACCGCAGAATCCCACTGCCCCTGCGCTGCAGCCAGTGTTATCTGAATGCCCGTAGCGAAATCAAGCGCCGCGGAGTCGCCGGTGGCCGTGAGTGCCGCCAACGCGCTATGAATGGTCGCAAACTCCTCTTTGTCGATAAGATCGTTGACCGGACGCGTCAGAACTCGTACCGCACCCGTGCCACCGAAACGCGAGATGCTCTCGCGTGCCAGCTGCTCCATCCTGTCGAGATTGCCCGCCTGCATGTTGGCGTCCACGTAATAGGCATAAGCGCTCTGCTCGAGCTCGGGCGGCAGTTCCATGTTTACCATCTGCTCGCACCACGCGAGATACCCGGAGGGGTCCTTATCACGCTTCAGGTGGCTCGGTATCATGTTGAATGCCCGGGCCGCGGTGTCCGGGCTGGCATGCAGCATGGCAATGAAGTTGGTCTGCGCGTCTACGACGCGATTCTCGAGGAGCAGGAGCTCAATCAGGGCGCGGAAGATTGTGGGTTGATTGTCAACGAACTGCGGATCGGCGAGACCTTCTGTGAGCAGCTCCACCGCTGAGTCGGTATCGCCCTCGTGAAAGTGAGCGCGCGCCTGACCGAACAATTCGTCAAACGCAGCGCCATCGTCCACAACAACAGCATCTTCGGCATTGTCTGGAGGTGTTTCCTGCCGGCTGCAACCCGCAGCCACAGCGATCACAAGCAGTAAGATGATTGAGCGTGTCATAGTTATTCCATTTTCAGTGTTGGTTGGGCTCGTGTACCCGTGCGGAGATCACCCTACGACAGCCGGTTGCATCTGCGCAAGCCATTTTGGGGAGCGGGGCAAAGAGAGCTGGAATCGACCTGTACAAATGGCTATCGCCCTGTTTCTATGTTCCTTGGAACAGACTGCCCTGCAGTGGGGCGACGCTCGCTATCGCCTGCCTCCTTGGCAAGAGGATGGGCGCGATGTTCAGGGCTGGGTGATGCAGCTTGGAGGTGTGGGGTGTTAGGTGGGAGGTCCCTAATCGTGCTGATGCTGCTTGGTCTGACCATAGAATGCGGATCTGGAGGCTGTCAGTACACCGCCGGCGACTTCCTGTACCACTGCCACATTCCCCACCACTACGTGGCCGGGATGTGGTCGTTCTGGCGTGTCTACAACACCCTGCAGGTCGGTGATGCACGTACCGAC
>CAYFPQ010000004.1:35544-47604 GCA_964345005.1 uncultured Victivallales bacterium
GTTTCCGTGCCCTCCTCTGACGTCCGGCTGCTCATCGACAGTACCTCGTGGGATTCGGACAAGAGAGAACGGGTCGTCCGACAGGAAATATTTGATGCCCTGCTCGACATGATCGACCAGGCCCACAGCGCCATTGTGCTCGACCTCTTCCTCTGGAATCAGATGGGTGCAAGGGATTCGGATCATCGTCCCCTTGCCCGTGAATTGGCCGATGCCCTTCTGCGCCGACACGCTGAAAGCCCGGAGCTTGAGATCATCGCACTGACCGATCCCATTAATGCGCTCTATGGCGCCGATTGGGATCCCCAGCTCCAGCGTTTGCGTGATGCGGGCATTCCTGTTGTGCTCACTGACCTGAAGCAGCTGCGCGACTCGCACCTGGTCTACGCCGCCCCCGCTCTCGCCACCTCATGGGTTCTCAAACGTGTGCCGCACCCCAGCGGTTACCTGAGTGAGCCTCGCCTGTCCAATCCGTTTGACCCGAAGGCCCCGAAGCTGTCTTACAATCAGGTGGGCCGCCTTCTCTATTTCAAGGCGAATCACCGCAAGGTGGCCCTGGTAGACCGTGAAGACGGAAGCTGGACCGTTCTGGTGACAAGCTGGAACCCCCACAATGCCAGTTCCGCGCACTCGAACATTGGCCTCCAGGTTCATGGCGCGATCGCAAGAGAGGCTCTTGAATCCGAGTTGGCCTGCATTGAATGGTCGGCGCAAGCGATCGAAGATCCCGGTGAACGGGCCGAGGCCGCGCAGGTGGCCCTCTGCATCCGAGCGGTTGCCCGTCGGAAGGGCAAGGCCCCGGCGCTCGACTCGGATGTGACGGCCCAGTGGCTGACGGAGCAAGCCATACGCGACAAGCTTGTTGGTCTGTGTGACGGTGCACCAGCGGATGGAATGATCCGCATTGGCGTGTTCTACCTCTCCGAGCGCCGTGTGATTGCAGCCATTCGCCGTGCCGCGAAACGTGGCGTGGCGGCGAGAATGATCCTGGACCCGAACCGGGACGCCTTCGGTCGAGTTAAGAACGGGGTACCTAACCGGGTTGTGGCGCGCGAATTGATGAAGTGCGCTGAGCGGCGAGGATGGGACTTGGAGGTGCGATGGGCTGATACGCACGGAGAGCAGTTCCACACGAAGGTGCTTTGCGTGACGGATGCAAACGGCGATGGGTCTCTGCTTTGCGGATCCGCAAACTGGACGCGACGCAATCTCAACAACCTGAACCTGGAAGCCAATGTGCTCGTGGAGGGCGACCGGACCACTGTCGCGCGTTTCTGCGAGTACTTCGATCGTGCGTGGTCAAACAGTGACGGGTTGATTCACACGCTCCCCTACTTCGCGTACGCGGAGAGCGGGTGGAGTGCATTCTGGAAAGGATGGCTCTACCGGGTTGGAGAGTACTCGGGCTCCAGTACCTTCTAGAGGTACCTGTACAGCGCTGCCAGAACGAGCAGTACCAGGAGGGTGCCTAGAGCCAATCGCTTCATCAGCCGGCGCCGTTCCTGAGCAATCCGGTTCTGGATCTGCATGCTGTCCGCGACATCCTGCCACCCCGCGCTGTCCTTCATCGCAAAAGCTTCACCAAGGAGCGTCTGTTTACGCTTGCGCTGCCGAAGCCTAAGCATGCTTCTTGCCTCTTCGTTTGGGTCTACCGGTCTTCGGCTTGGGTGGACGTGGCGCACGCTTCTGAAGGGGAACAGACAGTGTACCGTTGAAGAACTCGATAATGTGACCTCGTTCGATCAGCCAACTCAGCGGCGAGAGCACCTCGTGCGCAGTGTCGGACGCCATCGACAGCCCCGGGCGCAACCCTTCGAGCAGTTCCGCGCGGCTGATGCCAGGGTGGTCGTGCAGGTAGAGCAGCACCTCGCGGATGCCCTCTACAACGTGGTCGGGGTCCAGTGCTCCCGGTGCAACACGGGTGGCGAAATGGATGCCCTTCCCCGCCTTGAACACATGGAGGTGCATATGCTTGAAGGCGGCTCGGAGGGCAAAGGATATCTTGAGAGGAAAACGCTCCTCTTCCTCCCACAGGCGCCGGATCCGGGACCGGAGCTGACCGTCTTCCAGGTGCAGCGCCACCGGAGCAGGCACGGACGCCTTACGCGTCTTCCGGATGAGTGTCTCCGCAAGCTCCTCTCGGAACTCGCGGACAGCGTCCGCGTATTCCAGTTCGCGCGGTTCCGCGTCAGGCGGTACTTCGTTCCGGCGATACACCGTCCGTTTGCGGGCCTCCTCTCTCCACTGTTCGATCGCGGCTTCGTCTCGGACGGTCTCGATACGACGACGATATGACTCCATGTCCATGCCGGGATACCGGTTGTCGTGAACTTCCTGTACACGCTCGGCATAACTGTGGTGGTTGGGCGGACCAAGAAGCTCGCCGCTCAGACCGCAACGCGCCACGCAGACGAACGTACCGCTGGGCGGGTCACCGAGTTTCTCTTCCTTCTCGAAGTAGTCCTCCAAGTGAGTCGACAGCACGTGAGCCATGGCGCGTTCTTCGTCGCGCGACACGGCGCCGCAGGCTTGGCACTGATAAAGCGTTAGGTCGTGGGCTTCCCTATTCACCTCAAGCCGCACACGGGTCAGTTCAGGTTTGGAAAGGAAGATGGTCGCCAGTTCCATTACCGGGTACGCCATCCAACTATGATGGATCCGCCGTGCTACGGCCTGGACCCCCTTCTGGTCGGGAATCACCCGAATATCGACTGGAAGCCCCGGTTCCGCAGGATGTGGATGCCTCGGTCTCGGCCGGGGATGATGATGCTCACGTGGGGGTGGAGCGCTGTCCTGCCTCGCTTCCCCTTCGTCCGGGCGCCTGTGACGGTCACGCGGGCGACGGTCGCGGTGATCGTCACGCGGAGGGCGTGAGCGTCGATCGCGTCTGTCGCGGGGGCCACGGTCATCGTGTCGCCTGCCCCCCCGGCGGTCGCCACGGTAGCGGTCGCGGTCACGCGAGCCGCGCGCCGGTCGCTCGTCCTCCCACCGTTTGGGCTGAGGCGGCTTGCGTGCCCAGTCGGGGACGAAATTCAACTCAAGGATGCCTTCCAGGTCCACGCCCGGATCAGAACCATCGTGCTCAGTATCGGTCATAGTACTATGTCAATGCGGTACAGCCTTGCATCATTGTTGCCATCCTATCGCATATGCGTAGTAGAGTTCAAGGTCCGCGGTTGAATTGCTTTCGGAAGTCTTGACATGCCGCTTTGGTGACGCAAGAGTGAGTTCATGAAGGTGTTCCTCATTGTATTGGACTCGGTGGGGGTCGGTGCGGCACCGGATGCGGAGGCGTATGGTGATTCCGGTTGCGCCACACTTCCTCATTGTGCCGAAGCAGTTGGAGGACTTCGCCTCCCGACGCTTCAGACGATGGGGCTCGGCAACATTCCGGGGATACTCCCCGACGGGCTGGAGCTCACCGGTGTTCCTCCCACTCCCAGGCCTACGGCAAGCTGGGGGGCGCTGCAGGAGCTTTCTCAAGGCAAGGACACCACAACCGGCCACTGGGAGATGGCGGGTCTTCTGATCGAAGAGGGGTTCCATCTGTTTCCACCTGGCCATCCGTCGTTTCCTGAGGAGATGATCGCGACATTCATGGCTCGCACAGGACGTGGCATTCTCGGCAATAGGGCGGCCAGCGGCACCGTTATCATTGAGGAGTTTGGTGCTGAGCATATGGTGAGCGGCAAGTGGATCGTCTACACCAGTGCCGACTCCGTGTTCCAGATTGCCGCACACGAGGAGATTGTACCGCTGGCCGAACTCTATGCCGGATGTGAGGTCGCGCGTGAACTATGTGATCCATTGATGGTTGGTCGCGTGATCGCACGCCCTTTCGTTGGCGCCGGTCCCGGCAGCTTCGCCAGAACGCAGAGCCGTCGCGACTTCTCGCTTGTACCACCGGAACCAACGATTCTGGATCACCTTCAGGCACATGGTGTGACAACTGTTACGGTAGGCAAGCTTGATGATGTGTTTGCCGGTCAGGGGATCGACCGTTCGAAGCATGTCGAGAACAACCGTGATGCCCAGCAGATGGTTCTCTCCATCGCCGAAGAACACGCTTCACAGTTCGTTTTCGCGAACTTGATCGACTTCGATATGCTGTACGGGCATCGCCGGGACTCCGCAGGCTATGCCGCTGCCCTTGAGGAAACCGACAGGTTTCTGGCAGAGCTTCTCCCGAAGCTGGACAAAGACGATTGCCTGATGATCACGGCCGACCACGGCAACGATCCGACGTTCACCGGAACGGACCACACGCGGGAATTCGTCCCCTTCCTGATGTACCGGCCGGGCAACCCCGCCCGCGAGCTGGGTATACGCAAGGGGTTCTACGACACCGCACAGACCGTAGCGGACCTGTTTGGCACGCCTCCCATGCCCAGGGGGGAGAGTGTGTTTGGATAGGAAATCTCACAGGTGTTTGCTGATGAATGCCCGACCTGAATGGCTCTTGAGGTATTTCTCGAAGTCCGTAGCCCGCTGCTGGTCAGCAAACGCAATGCAGGTGCGGACCTTCCAAGGGCGAAATGCCTTGGTGCTCTTTACGTCGCCCTTGTTGTGGCTTTTCAGTCGATCTTCGATATTGCGGGTGATGCCAATATAGTACCGGTCACGCTTGGACTCGCTGTCGATGATGTAGACGTAGAGGAAGTTACCCATGATTGACTGCTTGGTGCTGGTGCTTCGAGGGCTGGCTTGCCCGGCGTAGCTCGGTGATGAATCGCCCCGCTTCGCTTGCGGCTGCGCCGCAGCTACGCCGGGCAGTCTTCGCTCTTCACGGGCCCAGAGCGAAGACTGGAGGCGCGAACCGGAATTGAACCGGTGTAGCAGGTTTTGCAGACCCGTGCCTAACCACTCGGCCATCGCGCCATTGTCATGCAATGGTGTGCTTACGCCTTGCTGCCGGAAGCCTTAACCTGCTCTTTGGCACGCTTCTTCCGACGCTCACGGCGCTTACGCTTAACTCTAACTCTAAGTTGCTGTCCCATAAGCCGCGAAGTGTTATCACAGGCACCTACCAGTGTCAACCACTACAGGCAAGAATTCATCCTGTCGTAGCTGCCGAGCTTCTCGCGCTCAAAGATGCCCGGTAAGTGTCTAGCGCAAAGTCAGGCGAGGCCACGCCATCCTGGACCGCAGCTTCGGCGACAGCGAACGGCACCTCGACGAGAAGGCGGCGATCAAAGGGCTTGGGGATGACGTAGCCATTACTGAACTCCAGTGTGCCCTCGTGCTCATAAATGGCCTGAATATCTGCAGGTACCGGTTCCCGTGCGAGGGCTGCAAGCGCATCGGCGGCGGCTACCTTCATTCCAACGGTGATACTGCTCGCTCCCGCGTCGAGTGCCCCACGGAAAAGAAATGGAAACCCGAGCACGTTATTGACCTGATTCGGGTAGTCGGAGCGCCCCGTCGCCATGACATACGGCTTTTCACCGAGTGTGTCGGCAACGACTTCGGGTCTAATCTCGGGCACAGGGTTAGACATGGCAAAGATGGCCGGGTAGTCCGTCATGCTCAGGATGTCTTCCGGGGTCACGCAGTCGGCTACCGACACACCTACAAAAGCATGCGCGCCCTTCAGGGCTTCACTGAGTGTCGCCGCCGAGGTGTCTACAGCATGTTCGCGCTTCTTGGCATTGAGGTCCGTCCTTTCAGTGCGCACCGTGCCACGCGAGTCGCACAGCAGCACCTCAACCGCGCCCGCGGCCTTGAGCATCTCGGCGATCCGGATCCCCGCAGCGCCTGCTCCGTTGATCACGATGCGCAAGTCTGACATTGGCCGCTCGCATAGCCGGGCATAGTTCAGCATTCCTGCGAGTGTGATCACGGCCGTCCCCCACTGGTCGTCGTGGAACACGGGGATATCCAGCATCTCGTCCAGCCGGTCCTCGATCTCGAAACAGGCGGGGGCGGCGATATCCTCAAGGTTGATGCCCCCGTACATCGGGGCGATGGCGGCTACCAGGTCGATGACGCGCTGGGGATCGGTCGGCCCCGTGTTCTTGCCGTCAACCCGGCAGCCATTCAGGGGAACGGGCCAGCCATCCACATCGCCGAACGCCTTGAAGAGAACGCCCTTTCCTTCCATCACAGGAATGCTCGCTTCGGCACCCAGGTCGCCCAGCCCGAGAATGGCACTGCCGTCCGAAACAACGGCGACCAGGTTGGATTTTGCGGTGTACTTGAACAGTGCGGTGCGATCGGCTGCAATGGCACGAACCGCCTCAGCCACGCCCGGCGTGTAGGCCAGGCTCAGGTCGCGCTGTGACGTCAGTGGCTTGGTCGCGCACATGCCGACCTTGCCACCGAGGTGGTACTCCAGAATGGTTTCCAGCGTCAGATTCATGATTGCTCCCACTTCTCAAGAACTGCGAAGCTCGCAACACTAGTCCGGTTCCACTGGTGTGTCAAGAAACACGGGATGGAACGGGCCGCGTGGCTGTGATACGTTCTCATCTCGACATGTCCGAGACCCATCACAACCACATTACGGACGGCAGTCTCCTACGAGCCATTCTGCTTCTAGCCGGTCCGATGATGGCCAGTTCGGTGCTGCAGAATGTCCAGAGCCTTATCGATCTCTTCTGGGTCGGTCGGTTGGGTGCGGATGCCGTGGCGGCGCTCTCGATGAGCGGCACAATGCTGATGCTGTTGTTTCCCGTCGTGCTCGGATTGGCGACCGGAACCGTGGCCATCGTATCGCGTCACGTGGGAGCCAGGGAGACGAGCGAGGCATCCTATGTTGCGGGACAGGCGCTTCTGGCGGGGGTGATCATTGGTGTTGTGTCCGGAGTTGTTGGTTGGTGGCTGGCCCCTCACGTTGCGACACTCTTCCGTGCTGACACGGTTGTCGCTGAACTGGCCACCTCCTATCTTCGAATCACCTTGGGTGGAATTGTCACCATGATCGTGCTCTTTGTTGGCAGCAGCGCGATGCGCGGGGCGGGAAACGCTACGGTGCCGATGCTGGCCATGATTCTGTCCAACATCATCAACATCATTCTAGACCCGATCATGATCTTTGGTCTGTTGGGTATGCCTGCTATGGGCGTTCGTGGTGCAGCGGCGGCCACGGTGTTGGCACAGTTCTTCGCGATGCTGATCATCATGGGCGCGCTGGCTGGGGGGCGTACGGGGCTCCACGTTACACTTCGTCGCTGGCGGCCCTGCCCCTTGACGATGTGGCGACTCCTTCGCGTAGGGCTGCCCAGCACGGTACAGATGGTAGCGCGCAGTATGATGGGTATTGTGCTCATGCGCCTTGTAGCTGCCTGCGGCACAGCCGCGATCGCCGCCCATGGAATCGGGGTTCGCCTGCACATGATGCTGCTGCTTCCTGCGTTTGCATTCGGCAATGCAACGGCCACGATGGTGGGGCAGAATCTCGGTGCCGGGCGCCCGGATCGGGCTCACCGCGCCGCTTGGCTGGCGACGGGGATTGATGTGGCCGTGATGGCCACTGCAGCCGTTGCCCTCTTTGCGTTCGCGCCAACACTCATCGGATTCTTCAACGAGGACGCGGCCGTTGTTGACGTTGGCACGAGTATGATGCGCATAGTCACGCCGTTCTTCATATTCGTGAGTATCGCCATAGTCCTATCCCGTGCCCTTATGGGCGCCGGGGATACGAAGTCCCCCATGATCACCACGCTGGTAGCGCTATGGGGCGTGCAAGTGCCATTGGCCATCCTGCTCGCGCGATGGGTTGACCCGTCGACAGACGGCATCTGGTGGGCGATGTCCATCGCGGTCACATTGCACGGCCTGATGAACGCCGGCTGGTTCATGACCGGGCGATGGCGAAAGATCGAGGTCTGAGATCCAGTGCCTACTTGACCTGTGTCTCTCGCGTGTCGGCATGCCGCACGATTCGCCCCTCAATCATGTAGATGATGTCTTCCGCAATATTGGTCGCATGGTCTGCAACTCGCTCGAGATGTCTGGATGCGGAGAGAAGCTGTAGGAGCACGTCGACCTCAACTGCCGCGCCCGCGTTCTGGAGTCGGGTGATCACGATGTCGATCATTTCGCGATTCATCGAATCGACCACGTCGTCCATATTGGATACCTCACGTGCCGTATCTGCATCCATGTTCACCAAGGCGTCCAGGCTTTGCTCCACCATGACGCGTACGCGGGCAGCCATCGGTGCAAAAGGCAACGCAACGGTAATCCGCTTCTGCTGGGCCAGGAAGAGGGCTCGCTCTGCGATGTTGACGGCGAGGTCGCCGATGCGCTCGAGATCGTTGTTGATCTTGAGTACGGCAACCACAAAGCGCAGGTCAACGGCAACAGGTTGATGCAGGGCAAGGATCTTGAGGCAGTCTTCCTCCACATCCACCTCGCGCAGGTCGACTTCAGCGTCGCCATCAATTACCCTGCGTGCCAGCTCGGCATCGCGTGTCTCCAGTGCCTGCACGGCCTCGGCCAGCCTCTGTTCCACCAATGCGCTCAGTTCCAGTACCGCGCGCTTGAGTCGGTCGACTTCTCTGAAGAAATGTGTCGTCACTATTCCTGCTCCTCTGTGCTTACCCGAACCGTCCGGTGATGTAGTCCTCTGTCTGCTGCTCACGCGGCTGGGTGAATAGCTGAGATGTCTCCCCGCGTTCCACCAATAGGCCTTCGTAGAAGAATGCCGTCGAATCGGATATACGTGCGGCCTGCTGCATGTTGTGTGTCACGATCACGATTGTATAGCTGTCTCTTAGTTCTGAGACAAGATCCTCAATGCGAGCTGTCGCTTTTGGGTCGAGCGCCGAAGTTGGCTCATCCATGAGCAGCACCTCGGGATTGACGGCCAGGGCACGGGCGAGGCAGAGCCGTTGCTGCTGACCGCCCGAGAGACCGAGGGCATTGCGGTCGAGACGATCCTTTACCTCGTCCCACAGCGCGGCCTGTACCAGACTCTCCTCAACGATCGACTGTAGATCGGAGCGTCCCCTCACCCCGTGCAACCTTGGTCCGTACGCCACGTTATCGAAGATACTCTTGGGAAATGGATTCGGTTTCTGAAAAACCATTCCCACCCGCTTGCGCAGCACCGTCACATCGATCTTCTTGTTGTATACATCCTCACCGTCGAAACAGAGCTGCCCTTCCACCCGACAGCCGGGTATGAGATCGTTCATCCGATTGATCGCGCGAAGGTAGGTGCTCTTCCCACAGCCACTGGGACCAATAATGGCCGTAACCTGTCGGGCAGGGATTTCGAGCGACACCTTCCGGACCGCCTCATGGTCTCCGTAGAAGATTGAGAAACCCCGTGATTGTACGTGTGTCGTCATGTTCATCCCCTCAATCGTTTCGAAATGCGAGCCCGCAGGATGATGGCGGCCACGTTGAGCACCAGCACGATTCCGACCAATGTTGCGACCATCCCGAATTGAACATGGCGTATCTCGTCGACAGCTTCATGTTCCGTGCACAGGTTGTAGATATTCCATGACAAGGCCGGCGTTGGCCGGGAGAGTGCCTGAAGTGGGTTCAGTGCCCGCCCGACGCTGACGGCAGCCGTGAAGATGATCGGCGCTGTTTCCCCCGCCGCCCGTCCCATACTGATTACCGTACCGGTCAGTATGCCCGGCAAAGCTGCAGGGAGAATGACGGTCGACACCGTGTGCCAGCGGCCCGCACCCACGCTCATCGCGGCCTCCTTGTAGGTCTGTGGGACAGCCATGATGGCTTCCTCCGAGGCGCGAATCACCATGGGCAACACCAGGAGCCCCAGCGTCAGGGCACCCGCCAGAACACTCTTGGAGTGGGAGACGCCCATTGTATTGATGAAAAACGCCAACCCAAACAGCCCGAAGACGATACTGGGCACTCCTGCCAGCGTTCCGACACAAGTGCGCAGGATGCGAAGGAGCGGGCCCTCCCTGGCATACTCGGCAAAATAGACCGCCGCTACGATGCCCAGCGGCACGGCAAACAGCATAGCCCCGATCGTGAGGTATACGGTTCCCAGCACTTCGGGTAGTATGCCACCGAAGATGTGCGCATCCAGGGGCTTGTTCGTCAGGAATCGCCAGTAGAAGGTTCGCCGTGGCAGGAGCATCTCCTCCAAGTGGGTTTTGAGGTAGTCAAAGAGCGGCTCCAGGGAGGTCCCCTTGAACTCGTCCTGCCGGGGGCGCTTTACCAGCACTCCCATGGCTTCGGGATTGCTGTAGTCCCATGTCTCGGCAATCAATACAGTCTCCAGCTTGACCAGCGCCCGGTCCCAGCGTGTTTGACCGTATTGGAGTCGAGGCATTACCGGAATGGGCTCACCCGGCGCAGGGCCCAGGAGCTCCGCAATCCCTTCCGATACCTCGTGTAGCGAATCGCGGAAGGCCCGCCGCTCTCCGTAAGGCATCTCTTTCAGCTCTGCCTTGAACGCCGTCAGCATGGTGTAGATTGGCTCACGCGCCCGGCGAGCGGTTTCGACTTCGGCAGACACCTCCTCGCGGGGGCCCTGGTTGAACTTGTCCATGAGCAGGCGCTTGTGTTCCACGGTGCCACGAAACACGTAGGCCCCAACGCCGCGACGGAAGATGGGCGTCAGGATAAGCAAGGCCGTCGCGCCCATAATCGCTATCGCAAGGAGCCCAACGCCCGAGAAGGAACGGTCCAGCAGTTTGCGCGTGCCCGGCTGCATCAGCTCTCCCCTCTTAGCCTACGCCGCTGTCGTTGAACGACCCATTCGCTCAGGTGGTTACAGGCAAAACTGAAAACCAGGAGGCACAACCCCATGGCAAACAATACATGATAGCGTGCCGATCCGGTTACGTGGTCGGCCTCGCCCATGTCCCCGGCAATCGTCGCGGTCAGGGTGCGAACCGGCTCAAGCAGGTTGTAGAAAGGCACAGGCACCTGCGCGGCGTTCCCTGACGCCATCCAGACCACCATGGTTTCCCCAACCGCCCGCATCAGACCGAGCAGCACCGCCGCAAGTATACCGCTGCTGGCGGCCGGAATGATGGTCTTGCAGAGCGTCTCGGCACGGGTAGCGCCAAGCGCATAGCTTCCTTCGCGCAGATCACGTCCGACGGCCTGGAGGGCGTCCTCCGACACACTGACGACCGTGGGAAGCGCCATGATACCAAGGATAACGGAAACGTTCAGTGCGTTCGTGCCGCTACTGATCGTCAGACTGCCGAGCGCCCTCCCGGTCAGGATCAGCGCGCAGGTCGCCCCTGCCGACAATACCAGTCCCGTGGCCGCGCATGCCGCACGGCGAATGCCATCCCGCTCGATACGGGCCGTGAGCAGATCCCCCAGCAGCACAACCAGGATGAGGGCTACCGGTGTGGCGACGAGCCACCAGGCGATGGCAAGCACGCGTCCGCCCTGCTCCTGGAAGAGCGGGGCCAGCACAACCAGCGCGAAGAACCCGTAGGCAACAGACGGGATGGCAGCAAGGACCTCGATCACGGGCTTCACAACCTGGCGCGCACCAAACGGAAGCACGTCACTCAGGCATACGGCTGCGGCAACGCCCAACGGCATCGCAAACAGTACGGACGCTAGTGTTACGAGGCCAGTGCCGACAAACATGGCGAGGGCGCCGAACTCAACCGGATCCTGCGAGGGGTACCATCGGGAACTGGTGAAGAACTCGACGATACCCCGCTGCCTGAAGAAGGGAATGGCGTCACGAGCGATGAAGTAGATAATGAATACAACGGCCAGCGCAGCGATGGAGGTGATGGCCAGCAGAGCCCCCTGCCCCACCACCGCGCCCAGTCGCCGCAGGATATCGGCGCGCCGGCTCATCACCAGGTTGCCGCCGCGCTCTATCTGGCCATCTACCATTAGACGTATTTGCCTAGTATCTCGTCAGCGGCACAAACCCAATCGACTCCACGATTTCCTGTCCCTTATCGGTCAGGTAGAGCGTTACGAATCGATGCACGTGACTGCCAAGCTTGGGATACCCGTTTGTAAACATGTACAGGGGGCGCGCCACGGGGTATGTTCCGGCCGTGACCGTGTTGGGGTCCGGATAGACACCGTCGATAAGCAGGGCCTTCACGGTGCGATCCACAAACCCGAGGCCCGCATAGCCGATGG
>CAYFPQ010000004.1:47614-81757 GCA_964345005.1 uncultured Victivallales bacterium
GCCCAATTCGAACGGCACGCCGGCCTCTTCCGCATAGCCGATGGCGGCCGGGGTCTTTTGTATGCGTGCGCGGATAGCTCCGTTGCTCCCCACGTACTCGGCCCCATCCTTGATCTTGGCTTTGACTTTCACGCCGTTGGCCTCGTGTGTCATAACGAGCTTGTAGAAAGTCTCATAGGTGCCGCTGTTGGTATCTCGGCTAATCGCAATGATCTTGCGGTCCGGCCCACCCACCTCTTTCCAGTTCGAGATTTCCCCCGAGTATATCTTGCGAACCTGTTCCACCGTAAGGTCGCGGACCGGGTTGCTCGGATGTACCAGGATCGGAAGCCCATCCATCGCCACAACATGAGCCACAGGCTGTACGTTGTTATCGACTGCAGCCTTGAACTCCTTTTCCTTCATGAATCGGGAAAGATTGGCTATCTCGCAGGTGCCGTTGATAAGGCTCTTGGCGCCGTTGCCACTGCCCGACTCGCTGACCGTCACATTCACCTCGGTCTCCAGCGTCATGTAGTACTCGGCAAAAGCCTTGGCGATGGGGCCCACCGTGGTCGACCCGTCCAGCGTTAGTGTTTGCTCGGCGCAGGCCTCGCCCGCGAGCCACGTCATGGCTGCGGTAAGGGCCCAGGCAATCGCTTTCACTTTCTTCATCTGTTCCGTCTCCCTCTTAGATCGTCCTAAAACACGTACTGGGCCTGGACGAAGAGTTCATCCTCATCCACGCCATCCTCGCCCTTCACATTCTCGCCCATGCGGTATGTGACCTGGTACTTGATGTCCTGCTTCTTGACGTAGTAGTTCAAGCCAACAGAGGTACGGTTCCACGCCTTATCGTAGTTCTCCGCATCCATGCTCTGGTAGCCGGCAACGATTTCGAGCTGCTCCGGGAACACCATGAAGCCACCTTCGACCGCGTAGGTGTCAAGGGTGGTCTCGCCATCCTTATAGAGGCCCTTCGTTACGCTCATGTCGCTTAGCTCGGCCTTGATGCTGTTGTACTCAGCATCAACCGAGAAACCACCACCGCGGAGCGCAGCGCTGACCTCGTAACCGGTCACCTTGTCGACGTCGTTCGTCACGTTACCCGAGTTGTTGTCGTCGTCATTGGCCCAGCCAAAGCCCGCCACGGCTACGGCGCACTTGAGGTCGCCCTTGAAATCGGCCTGTGACGGCTTGAAGTAACCCAGCGGGAATACCTCAGCGCGGACACCCGCCATATTGCCCTCAAGGAAGTCGTCGTCGCGATTAACAACCGTGTCGAAGTCAATCTTACTGCTGCTGGGATCGATAGCGCCCTTAACCACAGCGCCGCTCAGCTCGAGTATTCCGTCCATAAGCTTCGTGGAACCATGCAAGCCCGCCTGGCGGTCCGGCACACCGTAATTGTGGTCGCCAACAAACGTACGCTCAACCAGGGCTTGCTTCTTTGATGATGTGAGCTGCTCACGCGAGAACGGGAACGTGACATTACCGATCTTGACCGAGCTGCTCTCAAACCCCTTGTACTCGAAGTAGGCGTCCTTGACGGCGAGGGAGCTCTTGCCCATATCCCACTGGAACTTGCCTTTCCAGTCCTCGTGCACACTGCCCTCAATGTAGGGGCGGAAACGGCGGAACTTCAGCTCGTCTGAGGAATCGCCCTCGTCCGGGTCTGTCAGGTGGTACTGGAGCTGGATCCGACCCCCAATCTTCACGTAGTCGCCATCCTCGGTGGCATACTTCACTCCTCCTGCCTCGGCCGTGGTACCTGCGACTATGCCAGCCAGCAGAATCGCAGAGATGATTGATACAGCGGTTCTCTTCATGGAGCATCTCCTCTCTTGGTTTCAGCCCGGGTGGGCCTTTACTGTTCTGTCCTGTTCTTCAGGACGCGGTCATGGTGTAAATTCACCATTAGACGCAGATGAGAGGAATGTTAGGATTGTGTAAGAATCCGCGGGGCGCGACAGGTGGCACGGGAGGCCGGAGGGGTGGTCTACGAAGCCATGTGAGGAATGCGAATGACAAATGCACTGCCCTGACCAAGTGTGCTCTCCACGTCGACCGAGCCATTGTGGAGCAGGGCCACATGGCGCACGATTGAGAGCCCGAGCCCCGTTCCGCCCTGCTGGCGGCTGCGTCCGGCGTCAACGCGATAGAAACGCTCGAACAGTCGCGGGAGGTGAACCGGTTCGATGCCACTTCCCTCATCGGACACCGTGATAGAGGTTCCTTCGTGGTCCGTCGCCGTGACGATGGTAACGGTGCCGTGCGGTTCGCTGAACTTGATGGCATTATTCACAAGGTTTAAAATCGCCTGTTCAAGCAGGGGCGCATTGATTGATGCCTCCAGCTCGGCGGGGCATTCGATTACCAGCGACACCTCGCGGGAATCCGCCTGCGGCTGACAGAGCGCAACGGCCTGCTCCAACACAGGCGCCACGTTTTGTCGTTCAAGCGAGACGGAGGCCACGCTTCCCTCGTGTTCAAGACGTGCCAGTGACAGCAAGTCGCCAATCAGGTTCTCAAGTCGCAACACCTGGCGACTCACAATATCGAGGAAACGGTCGCGCTGTTCCGGTTCTTCTGCTGCGCCATCGCGCAAGGTCTCGACAAAGCCACGGATCGTGGTTACCGGCGTCTTCAGCTCGTGAGTCACGTTGGCGACGAAGTCCTTGCGGACCGTTTCAAGGTGACGCAGTTGCGTGATATCGTTTAGCACAACCAGGGCTCCCATACGCTCACCGTTGGCGCCGCGCAGCACGGTGCCGTGTGCCTGCAGACGCTGGCTCTCTGTCCCAGCCGTCATGGGGAGCACAATCTCACGCGCAATGGGGGTACCGCTCTTGACTGCCTCGCGCGCGAAACTCTGTAAATCATGGTTGCGGACGACCTCCTGGAAGCTCCGCCCCCGTGCCGAATCGCGCGAGGCTTGGAGCAGCCGGGCGGCTGCACGGTTGAGGTGAATCACCTTCTCTTCCAAGTCAACAGCAATCACGCCTTCCGCCATGCTGGCGAACACCGCATCGCGCTCATTACGCTGCGTCTGCTGGTCGGCCATTCGTTGTTCAAGCTGGTCGGCCATTCTATTCAGGGATTCAGCGAGTGATACCATCTCGTAGGAGCCCTGCACGTGCATCCGGGCGGCCAGATCGCCCTCGGCAAGCGACTCGGCTCCGCGCTTCATCGTCTCAAGCGGATCGCAGATACGTCTCGCCAACACCCATGCCAGCAAGGCGGCGAACATGCAGATTGCCGCGGCCATCAGCCCGATTCCGACCGTGTTTGCCCGCAACATTGCGTCGATGGTGGAGAGCGAGAGCGCAACTCTAACCACCCCGACATTTCGGCCGTCATGGCGGACGCCGTAGCCGACATACATCATGTTCTGTCGCAATGTCTGGCTATAGCGCACGGAGCGGCCTGTGCCACTGCGCAGTGCGTCCCGCACCTCGGGCCGGTCAGCATGGTTATCCATCTGTGCCGGGTCCCGGTGCGAATCCCCCATGACGTGTCCGTCAGTGGCGATGACCGTGAGGCGCGCATCCATCGCCTGACCCAGACGTTTGCAGTCGGCGTCTATCGACACAGCGCTTCGCAGTCCGGCGGAGTCCTTCACACAGTCGGCCACGAGTATGCTGCGGGCTCCAAGGTCATCGGCCAGGTGGCGCAGGTAGAATGCGCGTCCTGAGCGCAGGGCGTGAACCACCACCAGGACCACCGAGAGAACGGTCACGACCAGGTAGGCGATCATGACTTGCCAGAAGAGACGGCGTTTACGCATCGCCAACCTCTGCGTCGGTGGAACGGAAGCGATACCCCACCCCGCGCACGGTTCCGATGCAGTCACGCTCGGCGCCAAGCTTCTTGCGCAAGCCGACGATCTGCACATCCACCGAGCGATCGGTTACGGGATAGTCCTCCCCCTTCACGGCATCCACGATCTGGTAGCGGGTGAAAACAATGCCGGGACGTCGCGCGAGGAACTCAAGAACCCGGAACTCCGTAAGGGTAAGGTCCAGAGCCTCGCCACCCACCGTGACACAGTGACGTTCCGCATCGATCTCGATATCGCCGCGGCGAATGATGGCAGATGTTTCAGGCGCCGCGGCACGGCGCCGAAGCAGGGCCCGTACCCGGGCAAGCAATACACGCGGGCTGAACGGCTTGGTCACGTAATCGTCAGCACCCAGTTCCAACCCGGCTACTATATCGGCCTCATCGTCCTTGGCAGTCACCATGAGGATGGGCACATCTCGGGTCCGTTCGGAAGCTCGAAGTTCGCGGCACACGCCAAGGCCATCAATACCGGGCAGCATGAGGTCAAGCAGGATAAGATCGGGAAGATTCCGCGCGACGGCAACAAGGGCCTCCTCGCCAGTGCCGGCGCAGACTACCCTGAACGACTCCTTTTCGAGGTTATACCGTAGGAGCTCTTGGATATCCTCTTCGTCCTCAACAACGAGTATGCGCTCTTGTGCCATGCACTCCTCCAAGGGCCTTGTATAGCCTGACCGCGCGGAAATTGCACCATTTCATTGTTCGGATTCGGTTAGGGGGACGTTAGGAGTGCATGAGAGAAATGCGGCTACTGAGGAGGCAGGGCCATCTCTTTGCGCCACGCGTCCTGCAGCCGGCCAAGGGCCCATTCGTAGTGTTCCGACCCTTCAACCCAGCGCAGCTCATCGGAAGCGCGGTCGAAATCGCCCATGCTCGCGTAGAGGTCCACAAGCACCGCGTGATTGTAGGGTTCCCAGAAATGCCAGCTGACATAGCCTGCCCAGTGTGTGGCAGCCGCGGCAGGGTCATGCCGTTGGAGCAGACGAGCCTTCAGGAGATTCAGCGGCCCACTGAAGCGGTTCAGGGCCAATCCCACATGGGTCCAGTTCTCAGCGGCACGGTTGCGCCGTTCGCGCGCTTCGCCGCGCAGATTGCTCCGGCTTAGAAAGGCACGCTCGGCCACCCACGTACAGAAACGGTAATTGTGTGGATAGAGACGATGCGCTTTCTCGATGGAGCGCAACGTGAGCTGGAGATCGTCGCTGTTCGTCCCGTACTTGGCGCGATAGTAGATCCAGCTGGCGCGTGAAGCGCGCCATGCGTAGTGGGCCCCGAAAATACCAAGCGCAACGAGCAGCGCACCTCCACAGGTCTGCCACGTTCTGCTCTTCCTTAAGCTCATTACATCCAGCGGCGTGGTACGATGATCGTATCGTTTGCTTTGATCAGCGGGTCGGGATCCTTGCCGTCTTCGATTCGGTCGGCGTCGAATACCATGTCCCGGCTCCCGCGGCGGACCTTGACCTTCGATCGCTTCGCGAAATCCGTGTATCCCCTCGCAGTCGTGATTGCCTGAACAAGTGTGACGTCGCCCGAGATGGGATAGCTGCCAGGCTGCTTCACCTCGCCCCGGACGTAATAGTTGCCTGCCTCAGCCACCACGATCACGTCGATTTTCCGGTAGTAGCCGTCGCTGATGTATGCCTGCTTGATGGTGTCCTCGGCCTGTGAGGTGCTCATTCCGGCGACGCGGATCTTGCCGATGAGCGGTAGCGTGACATCGCCCACCTCATCGACCCGCTCGCGCACATCTTCGGGACGCGGAATGTTGCGGAGAGAGATGGTGATTCCATCCCCGCGCAGCAACACATCCCCTACTCCAGTGTAGTCGGGGGATGGCGCCAGTCCCGCGGGTGTAGTCCCCCCTCCGTTTTCGTTGGTTGATGCGACGGGCGAACCGGTCTGAACGCTGGTAGCGCCTGTAGCATTGGTCCATTCCCAGGGGCGCCTCTGTGACCCATCAGGACGGTAGCGCGCCAGCCGCCGATTCCCGGCTGAGCTGCCTGCGCAACCGCCAAGCAGGGCCGCCGTCAAGAGAAGGAGTGAAATTGCAGAAAAATGCCGACCTATCTTCATGCCTGCTGTACCTCGGAAGCTTCGACTTCACGCGGCTCCGAATTCTTCTCCCGCCGCGGGTAGTAGTAATAGTGCTGATGATAATAGTAGTAAGCGTAATCACGCGAGATGTTGATGTTGTTAAGGACAACACCGAGGAGGTTGCCGCCAAAGTTGTCCACCATCTCCTTGGCGCGCGCCGATAGAGCGCGCGGATACTTGCGGTGTTGGATGACAAGCAGTACGCCATCGACTTCGCGGGTCAACAGCGAGGCATCGCTTACGCCGATGATCGGCGGTGAATCGAAGAAGACGAAGTCATAGCGCTCTTTCAGTTCAGCCACGAGACTGCGCATACGCTCTGTTGCAATCAGACCATGCACGCCCGTCGACAATTTACCGCTAGGCAACAGGTCCATGTTCGGTTCGGCAGTCTTCTGTATGCACGCGTCAAGCTCTGCGTCACCCACCAACAGGTTGGCGAGACCGGGGCGATTGGAGGTGTCCAATATCTTGTGCTGACGCGGTCGGTGCAGGTCGGAATCCACGATGATCACACGATCCCCTAGCTGTGCGGAGATATAGGCCAGGTTGAAGAGCGTCAGCGATTTACCCTCGCCAACACTGCCACTCGTGACACAGACACTCTTGCCTCCTACAGCGTGCTTCGAGAACCGGACATTCGTGCGCAATACCCGGTAAGCTTCAGCATGACCAGCCTCAGACTGCGTCTCGATCAGTGGCTTAACCTTCTGTGGAATAACGCCGAGCACGGTGGCTTGCATGTACTGCTCGATGTCGTCGATTGTCTTGATCGAGGTGTCGAGGTACTCGACGAAGTAGGCCAGTCCAATGCCTGCTGTGAGGCCCACCAGAACACTCAGGACAATGTTGAGCACCGGGCGGGGACGCACCGGGTCCCGGTCGGACGGTGCCTTGGCGGGTTCCACTCGCTCCACAGTGGTCCGGGGGATTCTCATCTCGATACGTTCCTGCGCGTACCGAATCTCCAATTGCTCCAGAACGCGTCGCTGGTGCTCCAGATCGGCTTTAGCCACTTCGTATTCGAGGTAGCCTTCGCCTTCCTGCACCCGGTCGCTCGCCTTGGTCTGCTCGAGCATGACCTCAAGGGCCTCGGTCTGTGCCCTGGCACGTTCGTATTCCGCCTCGACGCCGGTGCGCAAGCCGGACAGGCCGTCAGCTATCTTCGCGTCCAGTTCCTCGACAGTCGCACGGGCCCGGATGAGGTCAGGATGTTTCTCGCCAAGCGCATCCTTCATGCGCCCAAGCTCTACCTCGGCATCGCGCTTTTCGGCCACTAGTCTGATGAGCGCGGCATCCTGGACCAGGTAGGAGAAGGCCCCGAGGAGTTCCTCCATGCTCAGCGACTTGACCTTGTCGAAAAGCGTCTTCTTGGCCTCCATGTCCATGCGCAGCTTGATGCGTGCCTGTTCCAGTTGGGTCACACTCAGTTTGGTAAGTTCGCTGCCCGCGCCACCGAAGGGGGTAACGATCGTGAGCTTGTGCTCCTGGAGGATCCTGCTCACGGCGCCCTCGGACTTCGCTACGATATCGCGTTGGTCCTGGAGCGACTCATGGAGGGCGGCCAGGGCCCGCTCCGCCGTATCGCGTGTCCGGCGAATTGTCATGTCGCGGTAAACGGTTGCCACCTCGTTGGCAATGTCCGCGGCCATCTGCGGAGCCACTCCCTTGGGCTCTTCCATGTACATCTGGATTTCGATCAGATTCGTGTCGCGGTACTGTTGAACCTTCATCCTTCCCGCTACGAGCTTGAGCGTCTGGTCAAGGCTCTCCTCGCCAAGGGTGTCGTAGTAGCCATACGCGCGTCCGAGTGTCTCGTTCAAGTTGAGACGGCGGACCACCTCCTCGACAACGGGGCCCGCTTGGATGATCTCGAACTGGGTCCGCAGGAAAAGCGGATCGAAGCGCATGATCTCCTGGGTGAACACGGGAAGGTCAGGACGCTCCTCTTCGACCTTGATGACACAGGAGGCCATGTAGACTTTCTTCATCGAGAAGGTCACGAGCACGCCGGCAAGGATCACAAGGAGGGCCACGGCAATAACGATCTCTTTACGCGACACGATTACGCGCCAGTAGTCCAGGAAGTGCAGGCTCTCCTGTTGATGCGGTTGCGCCATGATGTCTTAACCCATCCCCTCTTATCACCGAAAGCCCCGCGGTCGATCACGAAGGTCGCTCCGCAGGGCCTCACGGAAAAATACTGATATCAAACTTAGAAGTACTTCGTCAGCTCAAGTGTCGTTGTGTTCTTCGTGTACGACACCCACACATCGGAGTCGACGTCCTGAAAACGCTGGCGCAGGAGCACGGTCATCTGGTCGCTCACCTTGAACGCGACCTGTCCGTACACATCGATAGCGGTTTCATCACCGTCGGGTTCACCCAACAGGGCAACCAGTGGCGCGGCAGAAGGAATTACATCGTCGTAATTACTCATGCGATAGGTTCCCGATAGCGTTAGCGTCGTCAGCGTTGTGGTATCCCAATCGATGATGCCGCGTACTTCGGAGTACTCCTGCGAGGCGAAAGGATAGGCATCCGAATCTCTTACAGCATGCGTGACCGATCCGGTGAGACGGAATGCGGGAGTCGTGTTGCCGCGGGCATACAGGCTCACAAACGGGTTGGTGGAATCGTCGATGCCATCGTCGTCGTAGGACTGCATCTGCGCTCCGAGCTGACCACCCACAGTCAGATGCTTCGAAAGTCCCTTCTCTGCACCGGCAGCCAGGAGGACCGAGTCGAAATCGCGGACGATGCCGTTGTTTTCGTAGCCATACGTGGAATAGCGCCCCTCCGCGCTTACCCGCGCGTTGTTGCCGAGGTGGCGTATGAGTTCGACGCCCGCATCGGTGCGATCTTCGTCCCACCGCTCCGCCATATTGTCCTCGTCGTAGCGCTTGATGCGGTTCTGTGCATAGACCTCGACTTCGGTCTTGCGTGTGACCATGTGGTCGACGCCAAGACGAAGCTTGTTGGCGATATAGCTCTGGTCGCCACGGAACGTTCTGCCTCCCTCCGTAACCTCGGAATCATCGGTGATGTCAAGCTTCTCTTCCAGACGAAGAGCAGTGCGACGGCTGGGACGGTGCTTGATCGTTGCACCAAGATCATGCTGGACTTCCATGTCGTTCTGAATATCGCTGGGATTGGTGCGATAGCGCAGCGCGGGCGCATAGAATAGGTCAAACAGAGTGCTTTCGGACTCAAACAGAACATCGACGCGAGGCCGAATGTAAACATCCGTGTTGGACTCCTCGTCGGCCTCCCATGCGTCGCGATTGTCGGTGAAGTCGGCGCGGGCATTGATCGATAGCCGGACACGGTCGCCCTGCGACTCCTCTGCCGTAAGCTGGCCCGCCGAGACGGCCAACACAACCATGACGCACACACACCAATTCAAAGACTTCATAGGGTACGCTCCTGCTGCATATATAAAGGTACGCTTCGCCTGCCAAGCAGGCCAGACATTAGTATCGTGAATTGTCGTTCATTATTGAATGCGCCTCTTGGACAGTCAATCCTAAATGACAGAATCGTATGGCCCCTGAGTGTACGTTGTGGCATCATCCCCCGCCATGACATCGAAGAACTCGTTCTCGTACAAGCTGACTTCCGAGCAGCAGGATATTCTGGAGGAGATCCTGCGCACCGGCAACTTCCGTCCGATCCGTGTCGAGCACACCCGCATTGCTGTGGAGGTGCCGCACTGCAAGATATCACTCTATAAGAGCGGTACCTGCCTCGTCCAAGGCAAGGGCGCGGAAGAGTTCGTTGCCTTCACGCTGGAGCCACTGGTTCTCATGGGAGCTTCGCTCGGGTACGAGGACGTCCTGAACCCGGAAGCCACGTCGCCGCATATGGGTGTCGACGAAAGCGGCAAGGGCGATTTCTTTGGCCCTATTGTTATCGTTTCGGCTTACATCGATCCCAAGCTGGCCGAGGCGATGCGAGAGATGGATGTAAAGGACAGCAAACAGATTACGAGCGACAAGAAGGCACTGCGGCTCGGCAGCGAACTACGCAAGCTGCTTGGCAACCGGCACAGCGTAGTGAAGATCGGCCCCGCGGCCTACAACCGGCTCTACAGCAAGATGCGCAGCGTTAACACACTGCTGGCGTGGGCGCACGCGCGCGCCATCGAGAACCTGCTCGAGGTCATCCCGGACTGCCCGCGCGCCATCTCCGACCAGTTCGGCAGCAAACAACAGGTCGAACGGGCGCTTATGAAGAAGGGCCAGAAGATCGAACTGGTGCAACGTCACCGGGCGGAGTCGGACCTCGCGGTTGCAGCAGCTTCCATTGTTGCCCGCGAAATATTTCTCCTCTCACTGAAAAAGCAGGAAGAATCCCACGGGGTCACCATGCCCAAGGGCGCTTCGGCGGGTGTGCGCGAATGGGCCGTTGAGTTGGTCAAGAAGAAGGGACCCACAGTCCTCCTCGAGACGGCCAAGTGTCATTTCAAGACCACTGACCAAGTGCTCAAGACCGCGGGCAGCTCCCGCGAGGCGCTCGGGCCCGAAGGCCAAGCCGTTTCCAAAGCCTATACCTATAAGAAGAAGACCAAATGAGCTTCAGCACTTGGGACACTCTATTCAATCTTCTGATTGTGACCTTCTGGTTCCGCATCTGGACGGACGATGAAGACCGCCATGTACTCTTCAACCCCTACCTGGCGCCCATCGTTCGTCTGTCGCAGACTGTACTTCGCTTCGTAGAACCGGTGTTCCTGGGGTTGAAGCCAAGGATTGTGGCGATCGTAGCCATGGCGATCATCATGGCGTTTCGTGCGGTGGTCGCCCCGCAGCGGGCGGACTGGGTGCTTTCGCTTGGATTGGATCGACAGCCTCTCGATGGGGCCCTTCCCCATGTCCTGACGTTCAGCGTCCTCTCGTTCGGCTGTTTCCTGTTCCGGCTGTGGGGACTCTCGTTGCTTTTTACATGGGTAGGTGCACAACGCTCGCAGGAACACCCCATCTCAATGCTTCACTACCTGTCGCGGCCCTTCTCCGATATACGCATTACCCTACGCCCGTTGGCCTTGCTGGTGTATGGTGCAGTGCTGATCCTGCTGCTCGACCGGTTCGGCCGACCGGCACGAACGGTGATGGGGCTACCGGGGACACTCTCCTGGAGTGATCCCGAGGCGATGAACTCATTCTTCAAACTGCTGGTCCTGAGCGTCGCCGCGTGGGTTCAGCTTCTGCCCGTGCTGTCGTCGCTCATGTTCATGCTGATCATCGGATCGTGGATATCGATGTTTGCGCACTCGCAAGGGCTGGCCATGCTCTGCCGCGACTGGATCAACGTGCTTCTCGGTCCGCTTCGCCGCTACCCGATCCGGCTCGGGATGATCGACCTGTCGCCCATCGTCTTCTTTATCGCGGTTGGGTTCCTGCACTACTTCCTGATGAGCATCATCGTCGCGGCCTACAACACCCTTGTATAGGGAGCACACCGCGCGTGTCACCGCTCACCGATTCCTAACACTTCGCTCACAGCCTCCTAAACAAACCCGTGAAGAGCAGTCGTCGCCTTACCGGTGCGGCCGGATTGTCCTGGTGCCGGGGCCTGATTCAATCCTCTTTGGATAAGCGGAACAGTCGTTTCGCGTTTGCGGTCGTAATTTCGGCGATGTGCTCGACTGTATCACCTCGTACTTCAGCAAGGCACTTGGCGACTTCAGGCAAATAGGACGGCTCGTTGGGCTTGCCGCGGTGAGGGACGGGGGCCAGGTAAGGCGTGTCGGTCTCGATGAGCAGCCATTCATCGGGTACTACGGAGGCAGCTTCGCGCAGGGAGTCAGCGTTGCGGAAGGTTACGATGCCGCTGAAACTGACGAACAGGCCGAGGGCGATCAGCTCTTTGGCCATATCTGCGTTTCCGGTGAAGCAATGGAGGACGCCGAGGCGTTCGTAGTCGTGCTGCCACGCTCTGCGGTGCGCCCGGAGCATCGATAACGTATCCGCTTCGGCCTCTCGGCTGTGTACCACGACCGGCAGGCCCCGCTCCTGCGCGAGTTCGAGCTGTCCGCCAAAGAGCACTTTCTGCTCGGACGCTGTCTCCGGGGAATAGTGGTAGTCCAGACCGGTTTCGCCTATGGCGACGACACCGGGCGAGTCCAGCATTTGACGGACGCACTCAACCAGAGCCGGCACATCCCCTGCTCCGCCGGTCTCGGCAGTATGACGGTCAAAGGCCACCGTCGCTGAAAACAGATCCGGTTGACTAGCGGCGACTTCAAGGGCAGCGCTGTTCATGGGGTCGGACCCACCCACCGCCACCATATGCGCAACACCGGCATCGGCAGCACGCGCAGCCAGGCCGGCGGCGTCATCGCCGGGCTCAAGATGTATATGGGTGTCGATAAACATGGCTCACGATGATTTGCGGTGCCGGAACTGATCGAAAGCCACAGCACACAGCGCAACAAGTACGACCGGATTCTTCATCGGGAACCCCTCCATTTACTCTGAACTTCCAACCTCGAAGAGTATGCCCTATAGTCCCGTCGATGCAAGCCATACACGATCTGATAACAGCTAACACCCTTGTCGCATGGCTGGTCCTCGGCACCAGTTTTGCCGTTCTCGCGAAGTGCGCGGATATATTTGTCGAGAGCGCCGTTTCGCTCGCCTACAAGTTCAAGCTGCCGAAGCTGGTGGTTGGGATTGTCTTGGTAGCGTTTGCCACTACGGCACCGGAGTTGGCGGTCTCTGCGATCTCCGCGGCACGCGGGAATGCCGAGATTGCGCTGGGTAATGCGGTCGGTTCCGTGCTGTGCAATGCCGGACTAGGGCTCGCGTTGTGTGCGCTGTTCTCTGCCGCCGCCGTGACGCTTGTTCCGCGCGTAGTGAAGCAGGGCGGTACGTTCCTTCTCATCGTTTCGGTGCTTGCCTTTGTCTTTACCGCGCTGGACGGCACACTGAGCCGCTGGGAGGGCTGCGTTCTGCTGCTGGGGTTCTGCGCGTACATGTTTGTGCTCTTTCGCGATCACAGGCGCGGCGTGCAGCATGACGACCATCGAGTCCCATCCCGATTTCCCGATTGCCCAGTTACTGGTTTCTTTCGTCGCGGCGTTGGGCGGCATCCTATTTACAAGCGATCTCATCGTCAGTTCCGCGACAACCATCGCCTACGCCCTACACATACCCGATGGCATTATCGCGTTGACGCTTGTCGCGTTCGGAACATCCGTGCCCGAGGTCGCCACCTGTGTTGCCGCAGCGCGCAAGAATCACGCCGCTCTCGCCGTCGGGAATATCCTGGGCGCTAACATCATGAACATCTGCTGGGTGGCAGGGGCCTCCTCACTCATCAACGACCTTGCGCTGACCCGCAAGGAGATATTCTTCATGTTTCCCGTTATGCTGGTGCTTGTTTGCACGGCACAGGTGCTTCTGCGTCGTCGCTGGCGACTTGTCAGATGGCACGGCTACGTGCTGCTCGGCCTGTACGTAATCTACCTTGCAGCGTCGCTCGTGGTGTTCCGCCCTCAATGATGACAGGGCGGCCCTGTGGCACTTGTGCAGTCACCCCTGTCGACGGATGCCTGCACTCTGTGTAATATTTACCACATTCCAACCAACCGCGTGGTGGAATGCGACGCGCTAGATTACGCGTATAGGCAATCCTGAACCTTGAGAAACAAGGAGTTCATTATGGCAAAGCAACAGAGCTGGATTACATCACTGCCCGCCGTGGGCATTCGCCCCACGATCGATGGCCGCTACGGCGGCGTACGTGAATCGCTGGAAGGCCAGGTCATGGGTATGGCCAAGACCGCGGCCAAGCTCATCGGTGAGTCATTGAAATACCCGAACGGTGAGCCCGTCAGATGCGTCATCTCCGATGGCTGCATTGGTGGCGTGGCGGAGGCGGCCGCATGTGCCGAGAAGTTCGACCGGGAGAACGTCGGTGTCTCGTTGACGGTTACTCCCTGCTGGTGCTACGGGTCCGAAACGATGGATATGGAGCCACTGCGCCCCAAGGCCGTGTGGGGGTTTAACGGCACGGAGCGCCCCGGAGCAGTCTACCTGGCCGCGGTGCTTGCCGGCCATACCCAGAAAGGCCTGCCGGCTTTCGGCATCTATGGCCGTGACGTCCAGGACGCGGGTGACACCTCGGTTCCGGATGACGTCGCCGAGAAGGTGCTCCGTTTCGTACGCGCCGGATTGGCCGTCGCGATGATGAAAGGCAAGTCCTACCTCTCCATGGGCGGCTGTTCAATGGGTATTGCCGGGTCGATTGTTGACCAGGATTTCTTCGAAGCTTACCTCGGTATGCGCGTTGAGGCCATCGATCTCACGGAGTTCACGCGCCGTATGCGCGACGGTGTCTACGACAAAGAGGAGTACGAAAAAGCGTTGAAGTGGGTCAAAGCCAACTGCATGGAAGGCCATGATCCGAACAAGGGCAAGCACCGCCGCTCCCGCAAAAAGAAGGATGCAGAGTGGGAAGACTCCGTCCAGATGGCACTAATTACCCGCGACCTCATGTACGGGAACCCGAAACTCGCGCGGCTGGGCTACAAGGAAGAGGCGCGTGGACACAATGCGATCCTCGCCGGGTTCCAGGGCCAGCGTCACTGGACCGACGCCAACACGAACGGCGATTTTCTCGAGGCCATCTCAAACACCTCGTTCGACTGGAACGGGATTCGCATGCCGCGACTGGTGGCCACCGAGAACGACAGTCTCAACGGCGTTCCGATGTTGATGGCTTACCTCCTGACAAACACGGCACAGGTCTTTGCGGACGTGCGCACCTATTGGAGCCCGGAGGCCATCAAGCGCGTCACGGGTTTTACGGTGGAAGGCGTGGCCGAGGGCGGTTTGATTCACCTGATCAATTCCGGTGCGGCCGCACTTGATGGTAGCGGCAGGCAGGAAGACAAGGACGGCAACCCGGCCATGAAGCCGTTCTGGGAGATCAAGACACGCGAGAAGAATGCCTGTCTCAGGGCGACAACCTGGCATCCGTCCGTCACAGAGTACTTCCCGGGTGGCGGCTGGTCTTCCAAGTTCGTTACCAAGGGGGGGATGCCGATCACGATGAGCCGCATCAATCTCGTAAAGGGGCTCGGTCCCGTGTTGCAGATCGCTGAGGGGTGGACCGTGGACCTGCCTGAGCGCGTGCACAGGAAGCTCGATAAGCGTACGAATGACACTTGGCCGACCACGTGGTTTGCACCGCGTCTCACCGGTCAAGGTGCCTTCCGCGATGTCTACGAGGTGATGGCCCGATGGGGCGCCAACCATGGGGCGTTCAGCTACGGTCACATCGGCGCCGACCTGATTACGCTGGCTTCCATGTTGCGTATCCCGGTATTCATGCACAACGTGGAGGATGGGGATGTGTACCGGCCGAGTGCGTGGAACGCCTTTGGTACGGCTGATTCCGAGGGCGCCGATTTCCGCGCCTGTGCCGCATACGGACCGATCTACGGTTAGATAGACGACGGCTCGCTGGGACAGCTCGCCCTTCTACCATGTGTCTGTTGCAGGTCCGTCGAGGACAGGTAGGGCAAGCTGTCCCCAGCGAGCCGTTCCCCATCATACAAACGGTACGCGCATCAACGAGGGAGGTGCATCGCCCTCCCCCCATGCTTCGAGCACGAGACGGCGAATGGCCTGTAGCTCATTGCCGCCATCGGGGCGTAGCGTTCCGAGGAGAAGTCGCGGCAGATGGTTGTCGATCCACTGGCGCACGAAGTGCACCGGAATTCCCAGGCGCTTGCAGGGCCAAATCATCTTGTCGGCCACGAGATGCTCGCGCCCCATCAGGCCAAAGGCCGATACGGGCTGCTCGTTGAATGTCGAGCGGTTGATGACGCCAAGGTAGGCGCCAGCTTCCAAGGCTTCTACCGTCATGACGGCCTCGACGGCGTGGCGGAAATAACATGCGTCTGTCGCACCAGCCAGGTTCGGCTCACTCGTGAACACGGCTTCGGCAACCGGACGAGAGAAGAGTTTGAAGCCCGAGTGAAAATCGGGGTATTCCCCGAAGGTAAAGGCGTGCTCCATGCGAAGCGGCTTATCTGTGACAGCGGCATTGTAGGTCAAAGCATCGAGCAGCACCCGGTCCGCCAGTTCCTCCAATTCGCCGCGTAGGAACCCCATGGGGCGATGCAGCGACACGCGCTGGCCTATCACCATTACCCGGTCGGTCCTCGCCTGCTCACGGATCGTCTCGGCTGCCCGTACCATGTTGAGAATCTCATTGGCGAAGTGGTCGCCATCCTGGTCGAGACAGATCACATGTTCCAGTACGGCGTTCTGCAGGATGTGCGCCACCCCAAGGCGTGCGCCCTGGAGCTTGCCCAGGGGCGTTTCCGCTGTGACGTGCTGTACACCGTATCGCGAGGCAAGACTGGCGGCGACATCGTTGCCGCACTCGGCCCCATCTACACTCAGGCAAATGTGCTGGGGATCGCCGACCTGCTCACACAGCAAGAGAACGTTGTCGGTAAGGGCGCTCGCAGCATCCTCAGCATCCATCCCCTCAGGGATATGAACGGTCACAACAACGCCGGTACGGTTACGAAGCACCTCGATCATCCGTTCCATGGCGGTTGCTCCTCTTCTAGCTCGTGGTCATATCCCGGTACCATTCGACAAAGCGTTCGATGCCGGCCGGCACCTCCGTGCTCGGCTGGTAGTCGAGAAGTTCCTTTGCCTTGCTGACGTCAGCGCACGTAATCGTGACATCGCCCGGCTGCATCGGCTGGCGATCCAGGATGGCTTTCTTCCCGAGGGCGGATTCGATCAGCTCCACCAGCTTGCTGAGGCTGGTCGTGCGGGATTCGCCAAGATTGACAATCTCGTAGCCCAAATCACGATCAACAGCGGCCTCAACACCGTCAATGATGTCCGTGTAATAGGTATAGTCGCGCTCGGTCGTTCCATCGCCGAAAAAGGGCACCGGGTCACCGTCATCGATCAGGCGCGTGAACTTGTGGATGGCCATGTCCGGACGCTGGCGAGGGCCGTAGACCGTAAAGAAACGCAGGGCGGTGAAGGATATGCCGTACAGATGATAGAAGTTGTGTCCATACAGCTCACCTGCAGCCTTCGTCGCGGCGTAAGGGCTTACGGGGCGGTTGACGGCAGCGTCCTCGCTGAACGGAATCTCCTTAACGTTCCCGTAGACACTCGACGACGAGGCAAAAACAAACCGGGTAATGTCGTGCCGGCGCGCGGCTTCCAGCAAGTTCAGTGTGCCGCGACAGTTGACCTGTTCATAGAGGATGGGGTCTATGAGGCTGGGTCGGACCCCTGCACGGGCTGCCAGGTGAACGATGACGTCAAAAGGATGCGTATTGAAGAGCGTCTCAAGCAGAGGTTCATCAAGAATGTCGCCACGGACGATCGATAGACCGGCTGGTGTTCCGAGCTCGGCCAGATTGCGCTCCTTGATCGCTGGGTCGTAATAATCGTTGAAACTGTCCAGCACAACGACTTCGTCCCCCCGCCCCAGCAGTCGCTGCGACAGGTGACTGCCAATGAAGCCCGCTCCGCCTGTGACCAATACGCGCATCCTTGTCCTCCTGTTCCGCTGAACCCTACTGACTCCCCATCTGCCTGTCAATCCAGTGGACCGACAATTGGATTGAGTCGCTCCGCGTCTTCAGGTAAGCCTGTGATATGCCTTTCGACGGCAGAGAAGGGAGACCGAGGTGATCTGGGTTCTTGGCGCCAACGGGATGCTGGGCAGAGACTTGGTTGCCACGCTCAATGACGCAGGCCACGAAGTCTGGGCAACCGATATCGAGTGCGATATTCGTGACCCTGAGGCTTTGGAATCCGCTCTGCACAAAAAGGGGCCCGTTGGGTCGATTGTCAACTGTTGCGCCTACACGGCAGTGGACCAGGCGGAGTACGAAGAAGCAGAGGCATTCGCCCTGAATGCAGATGGGCCAGCCAACCTGGCTTTGCTCGCACATCGGGCTGGAGTCCGACTGATCCACACATCGACGGACTACGTCTTCGACGGCAGCTCAGATCGGCCGTACACCGAGGACGATCCTATCTCGCCAACAGGTGTTTACGCTCGGTCCAAGGCTGAGGGCGAGGCGCGTGTCCGTGCCTATGCTCCCGAAGCATTCGTTCTGCGAACAGCTTGGCTTTACGGTGAACACGGTCGAAACTTCGTCCTGACCATGCTACGCCTGATGGCAGAGCAGACGAGTATCTCCGTCGTCGCTGACCAGCAGGGATCTCCGACGTGGACGCAGACCGTGTGCGGTGTCATCGCCGAGCTGATAAGCCGGGATGTGCGCGGGGGTGGTGTCTATCACGTGGCGAACCAGGGGCACACAAGCTGGTACGAGTTTGCGTGCGCCATATAGGATCGGGCCGTTTCTGAAGGTCTGCTCCCCCGCCGATGTGAAATTCGTGCTGTTACTACGGCTGACTACCCCACCCCGGCGAAGCGACCGGCATGCTCAGCACTCTGTTGCGACAAGATTGAGGGTTTGCTACAGAGCGGACTGCTGTCGTGGAAGGATGCTCTTGCCGCCTTCGTACACCGTCACGCTCAAGCCCAGAGCGCAGAATAGCCCCAAACCGCACCGTGATTTGGCTTGGACCAGCCAGCCTTCTGCGGTAGGTTTACGGCTCGCAAATCAGATTGGGCATTTATGGGCAAACAGACCAAAAACGCGACATGGAAAGGCATTGTGCTCGCGGGGGGAACAGGCACCCGTCTACACCCCGTTACGCTAGCGGTGAGCAAGCAGCACCTTCCTGTCTACGACAAGCCGATGGTGTACTACCCCATCTCGACGCTGATGCTCGGCGGCATCCGGGATATTCTGGTTATCTCCACGCCACACGATCTGCCCAGGTTCAGGGAGCTTCTGGGAGATGGATCTCAGCTTGGCGTTCGCTTCGAGTATGCGGTGCAGGATGCCCCGAGGGGTATCCCGGAGGCCTTCATTATTGGCGCTGACTTCATAGGGAGCGATCCGTGTTGCCTGATTCTTGGCGACAACCTTTTCTATGGAGATATGCACTTCTTTCACAGGGCCCTCGGATACACCACAGGTGCAACTGTTTTCGGCTATCCAGTGCATGACCCCGAGCGCTACGGTGTGGTCGAATTCAACGAGAAGGGCAAGGTCCTCAGCATTGAGGAGAAGCCTTCGGAGCCCAAGAGTCGCTATGCTGTGCCCGGACTCTACTGCTACGATAACCAAGTCGTGGATATTGCGCGTAACCTGGAGCCCTCGGCGCGTGGCGAGACCGAGATCACGGGTGTCAACCAGTGGTACCTTGACCGGGGAGAGCTGCACGTTGGGCTCTTGGGGCGTGGAATGGCGTGGCTCGACACCGGGACACCTCAGAGCCTGCTGGAGGCGGGTAACTTCGTCGCCAGTATCGAGAACAGGCAGGGACTCAAGATCGGGTGCCTCGAGGAGGTGGCGTACCGTATGCAGTATATTGATGCCGATCAGCTCAAGATTTTGGCTGCGACGTTCAAGGGAAACAGCTACGGTGTCTATCTTGAACAGTTGGCCGAGGAGGGAATCGGCCCGCCCCACAATCTCTGTCTATAATATGTATTACTGGCCCCAATGGGCCAAGAACCGAGCAACAGGAGATAAGGATGAGGACAGCACTGGTATGCGGTGCAGGCGGTTTCATTGGCGGTCACTTGGTGAAGAAGCTTAAGGATGAGGGCTACTGGGTCCGTGGTGCCGACATCAAGGAGCACGAGTTCTGGACACCGCCTTGGGATGACTTTCAACTCGTTGACCTGCGTGAACCCGCGAACTGTGAGAAAGTAGTTCTGGTCGATGGCAAACCTGTCGACGAGGTATACCAGCTCGCCGCCGACATGGGCGGCATGGGCTTCATCCACTCGGCCGAATGTGAAATCATGCGTAACAGTGTGCTCTGCAACGTGCACATGACCCACGCAGCCGCAACGGCTGGCTGCAAGCGCTATCTCTTCTCTTCGTCCGCGTGTGTCTACCGCGACATGACCAAGGACGAGCCCGATCTAGCCGAGGAAGATGCCTATCCTGCCATGCCGCACAACGAGTATGGATGGGAGAAGTTGTACGCCGAACGCATGGCCATGACTTATGCGCGCAACCAGGGCATCATTGCACGTATTGCGCGTTTCCAGAACTGCTATGGACCGAAGGGCACGTGGACCGGTGGCCGCGAAAAGGCACCTGCCGCGATGTGCCGCAAGATTGCCTCCATTGAGGATGGCGGCACGATCGAGGTCTGGGGCGATGGCACCGCGATGCGGGCTTACACCCTCGTGGACGACTTGGTCGACGGCATTTACCGCCTCATGCAATCCGACTGCGAGGTCCCCGTCAACATCGGCCGCAAAGAGTACGTGTCGGTCGATGAGCTCGTGCAGGTGGTCGCAGAAGTCGCAGGCAAGACGGTCAACATCAAGCACATTGATGGTCCGGTCGGCGTTCTGGCGCGCAACTTCACAAACGACAAGATCAAGGCCTTGGGATGGGAGTCGAAGTTCTCTCTTAAAGAAGGCATTGAGAAGACCTACCCATGGATTGCCGAACAGGTAGCCAAACAGGGCGGTGCATAGACACGCCCTGCCTTCCCGTGGTACATTCCAGCGATTAGATCATGGGAGCGAACTGTGTCGTGCATAGTTCGCGCGCACGGGGTGTTGAGGTCGCGCATCGACCCGCGTTCCGTGGGGGAGAAGAATGGCTGACCTGAGAAGATATGAATCCCTGGTGGCGCAGACCGCATTCTGGGTGACGGCGACTGCCGTTCTCATGGCGCCATGGTTCTTCGGAGCCTGGGAAGCGTGGTGGTTCTGGCCGTTCGCGATGCTAATCTTCGTGGCCGCCGCCTTGCTGGGGGCTAAACTTCTCCTCGGCGGGAGGCGCCAACGCAGCCGCCCGGCAACGCGGCAAGCGGGAGCCTCCTTGTGTCACACGGCATCACGTCGCCGGCACAGCATGGAATCGCGTGTAGGTCGGAAGCGATGGCGCAAAGCTTGCCTCGCTAGCTGTGCGCTGGTTCTCGCCTATGTGATGCTGCGCTCCGTGCGGTCGCCAGTCTCCATGGATGCGCAGCGGAGTCTGCTTCTCTTCGTTACCCCCCTACTACTCGGATTGCAGATCGCCTATGGCATGGCTCATCGTCAGCGTCGCTTCATGCTCCAACTGGTGTCGCTCAATATCCTCCTCCTGGGGCTCTACGGTATCATCAATCACCTCATCACAGGCAGTTCTGTTGTTCTCTGGCGTGAGGGATATGCGCTATATGTGAAAGAATGCAGGGCGTCGGGCAGCTACCTCTGCCCCGACCACTACGCAGGTATCCTCGAGATCGGCCTCGCCATCGCGCTGGGCTTCATCTGTAGCCGCTCTACAGGTCGAACGTGGCGGGTAATCGGCATTCTCCTGACGATTGTCGCCCTCGTTGGCATCGTTCTCAGCAAATCGCGTGGCGGCGGTCTGACGGTTCTGGTAATGCTTGGCGCCACAGGTGTATGGGGCCTCACACAGCACCGCCCCCTCTACCGCTGGATTGTGCGTGGGGCAATCCCCATTGTAGGTATCGCTGCAATCATGGTCGCTGCCACGACGGAGCACGGCTATTTCAAAAGATTCGGTGCCTGGTTCGGATGGGAAAGAGCGAAGTCGCAGTCGTTTGCCGAGGCGGTCGATACCATATCCGCGTCTGTCAAACGCTCCTCCCGGTGGTCCATGTCCTGTGCGGCTCTGCGCGCGTGGACGTCATCGCCGCTCACCGGTATCGGTGCCGGCATGCATCAGACGATCTGGCCGCACGTCGCGGCCACGGAAGACGGTGACAGGGAAAAGGGCATCTGGCCAAGCCAGCTCAACAACCATTACTACTCCTACGAAGTGCATAACGATTGGGTTCAGCTGCTCGAAGAGTACGGAATCATAGGTCTCTTACTGGTGCTGGGTGCAGTCATTGCATTAGGCGGTACACTGCTCTCCGGAATGTCAACGCACGCGTATACGCCTGATCGGGCGACTTCCATGAGCTCATCGGGAAACGGTTTCGCGCTCCTGTTGGCTGCATGGCTTGCTCTGCTCGGTCTTGCGTTTCACTCGTTCGGCGACTTCAATCTGCAGATGCCTGCTACAACATGGACACTGACTGCGGTTGTCGGGGCGGGAATCGCCACAGCGATCCGTCCACCACGGCGAATGCGCTCGTCTTCAAGCGAGGCCGGTATGTGACCAGTATCATCACCAGCGACATTCACCTTGGCTGCGCCTACTGCGATGCCAATCGTTTCCTCAACTTCCTTCAGTCGTTACCGTCGGATGCCGAGTTGGTGCTTGGTGGGGACGTTCTTGATCAGCCACAAAAGGTGCTCAGAGATGTGCATCTGGCTGCGTGGAATTGTCTCGTTGCAACGGCCGCGAGGCAACCGGTGACTTGGGTTCGAGGGAACCATGACAAGGGATGCGAAGCGGTCGACACGGGAAAGATCGATGTAGTGGACCGATACAGTGTTGGGCAGCGTCTCCTGGTACTCCATGGCCACCACTTTGACAATGTCGTTCACCACGATCGGTGGTTTGTTTGGGCGATGGCGGTGGTACGAACAGTGAGAGCCCTCCTTCGAGCCGAGACGAGTCACGTGGCACGGCATGCCAAGCGATTTCCCCCACTCTACGCGGTATTGCGCAACTACGTTGCACGCAACGCCGTGCAACACGCCAGAGAAAACGGTTACAAGGCGATCGTTTGTGGACATACCCACTATGCTGAGGAGCGAGAAATAGAGGGGATTCGCTACTTCAACACGGGCGCATGGACGGAAACGTTGCCACACTGCCTGCGAGTAAACACTAATGAAGTACAGATCGAGCCCGCGGCATAGGATCGCCCCAGTCCACTTGTGGCCTCCTGTCTTGTGCGAAGGTATTCAGCTCAGTCTATGAAATCAAACCCGTCAGCACTATGGAAGACGAGGCTGATGCCCTTGTTGGTGAGGTTCTGCAACTCCACCGATGCACTTCACAGCACCCGTAACGCCGTTGCCAGTTCCCTAGACTTCATGGCAACACCAATCCTGTGGTTGGTGGCAACGCCGTTCTTGATTCCTGCGCTTGGGGACACGAGGTATGGACTCTGGCTGCTCGTAAACGGACTAATCGGATTTGGCGGTGTCATGTCCTTTGGACTGGTCGACACGTCGATCAAGTTCATAGCGAAGTACAGGGCACGAAATGACATGACTCGCGTCGCCGCTATCGTCCGAACGATCTCAACCGCCTATGCCATTCTAGGCTCTGTCGGAGGCATCTGTCTGTGGTGTGCTTCCCGCTTCCTTGCCGAGCGTGTCTTTAAGGGCACTTCGCCAGAGCATGCTTTGCTAGCGGTTACGGCCTTCAAGCTTGCCGGGGTCGGTGTCTTCGTCCGTTTTCTCTTTGGCATTGCCCAGTCGGCCCTGTTTGGTTTTGAACGATACGATATCGCGGCCTGGGTCGGCATCGTAGTGCGCGTTACCGGCATGGCGGCCGGTGTGGCCCTAGCCATCGCTGGGTATGGGCTCCTGTGGGTAATCGGGGCCGGTATACTTGCACAGCTCCTCGGTGCCTGCGCCTACGCTGGAATCATCCGCCTGAGGTTGCTTCCCTGTCTTGTTCTGCTCCCTTCCTTGGACCGCAAGGTGCTGCATGAGATCATGCATTTCGGGTTCTTCACATGGCTCCGAACCTGTATTTCGATGGCGATGCAGAACATGGATATCTTCCTGTTGGGCGCCATCATCGGCCCGTCTGTAGTCACATGGTATAGCTTGGGCAACCGCATCCCCCTGTATGTACACGGGCTGCTGAGCCGAGCTTTCGGGTTCCTATTCCCTTTCACGGGCCGTCTTGTCGAGCAGGGCAGTCATGAGCGGCTCGCCAATGTCTACAATAAGTCAACCGGTATGATCATGGTCCTTGCAAGCAGCCTGATTCTGCCTGTCGCCATGTTTGGACGACGTTTCATCTTTCTGTGGATGGGGCCAGTGGCGGCTGAGATTGGAGGCGATGTAGTGGAGATCCTCTGCCCTAGGTTTCTCCTTCTTCCCTTGAGCATCACCTGCCACCACGTGCTTCTCGGGGCTGGAAAGGCTAAGCTCCAAGCGGTGCTGGTGCTCGCGACGTCTGCGGTGGATTTGCTTGCGATGTTGATCCTGATCCCAGTCTTCGGTGCGCGCGGGGCGGCCCTCGGCTTGCTTTGCGCACTCCCTGCAGTCTGGTTGACACGTGAGGTCGTTAATGCGCGCGTTTTCGGATGCAGCGATGTAATGGGCACCGGTATTTTGATGGCCGGAGTCATTGCTCCGTTGCTGGCGGTGCAGTGGCTTGGGCCACTTTGCCGGCCGACCAGCGGAGGATGGCTGGCACTACTTGCATCCGTCGCTGTTGCCGTTCCCGTTTCGGCTGTCGCGGCGGCTGTGTGCATCCTCGGACTGGACTTACTTCGTCAGAGACACAAGGACAGACTCCCGGCGACCCCGTTCCCTCCACTGCTCGATCATTCGGCTCACACCCCGGTCTAGATTCATGCGTATACTCTTCGATCACCAAACCTTCACAGACCAGCATGCAGGCGGAATCTCCCGCTACTTCAGCAGCTTGTTCGATGAACTGGCCAAGGACACTTGTGCCGAGTTCCGTGTTGCCTCGGGACTCACAACAAACCGCTATCTGCATGATTTACCTGACTATGCTCGGGCTCACGTAAGCGGCGTGTTCGTGCCGTCATGGTTTGGCGGGCGCGGCGTGCCTGCTCTGAATCGACTGTGGTTTGCGACAGTGGTGGCAAGGTACAAGCCCGACATCTACCACCCGACCTACTACCGGAGCCTTGCCTCGACGTACAAGGGGCCGGTCGTCGTAACGGTGTACGACATGATTCATGAAACGCTTCCGAAGTATGCGCTACCAAGGGACCCCACGTCGCAGCGCAAGCGCAAACTGCTCGAGCGGGCAGCAGGGATCATCTGTCTCTCCCAGCAAACCGCCGATGACCTGGCGGCTGCCCTACCGCACCTTCAGGCTATGACCAGGGTCGTGCACCTTGCGCCGCCCAAGTGGGAGCGCATACGCCGGTCACCGCCGGTCGCGACCCCCTACTTTCTCTACGTGGGGAAGCGCGGCCTGTACAAGGATGCGAAGTTGCTCTTCGAGGCATTTGCGCAATCATGTCAGCTTCGCGAGAGGGCCTCGATTATCTGCTTTGGTGGGGGTCCCCCTACGGATAATGAGAGAGAGCAGCTGGAGAAACTAGGTCTTTCTGACCGCGTTTCCTTCCTCTCTGGAGATGACTCTCTACTCGCATCCCTGTACGAATATGCGATAGCCTACGTTCAAACGTCAAAGGCGGAGGGATTTGGCCTGCCCCTGCTTGAGGCAATGACGATGCACTGCCCGGTTCTTGCGAGCAGACTGCCGGTAACACTGGAAGTTGCGGCAGACGCCGCGATTTTCTTTGCACCGGGAGATGTGGGCCAGCTGACTGGGCATATGGAAGCGATCTACAGTGATCAACAGAGTCGGGATTCGCATATTCAAGCTGGGCTCCTGCGTGCACGGGAATTCTCATGGCGTCGGAACGCGCAGGAAACACTCCAGTTCTACAGTGATGTATTGGAGTCCTGGCGCGGATAGGCACACGACCGGCACCTTTCAACAGAGGTTGTTCCTTAAGGTGAGTTACGGTGGATAAACACCCAACACAAATTCCCCCGGAAGCGTTCTTCAGATGGGCTGTTATCGCTATTGTATTCGTGCTCATACTGCTGGGGTCCCTACAGGAGTATCTAAGCGGCAGCAAGTTTATCCTCCTTGCACTGGCCTGCATGCCCTTCGCCATCTTTCTGGTTAACCGTCTGCATGTGTGGTACATGGCTGTGTTCGGCGTCTTCTATAGCTGGATTTACATTCCCGGCTTTCCGACGGCCTTGTCGCTCTTCTACCTGCTTGCCCTCGGGATCATTCCATTTCTGCTCGTCGGGAAGCTCCTTGGGGTGCCGCGCTATAGACGTAGTGGTTGGATGGCCGTTTCGACTATCGGATACCTTGTCATTGTCGTTATAACGATGAACATCAGGGGGTTCGGGCTTCGCTCTACGGGCGGCTCGCTCTGGGGAGGCACCCTCTATATTCACATCGCGGTTGCCGCCCTCTTCTATCTCTTGAGTAATCACGTCACCTTGAGCGAACGCCAGTGGAAGACCGTCGTCATTCTTTTCTTCTCGATGGCGATCTTTCCGATAATGGCCGAGTGGGTTTTTCTCCTGAGTAAAGGCGCGATCACCTTGCTATACTACTTCATCAAGCCGGAAGGGTCGTCGGCGCGAAGGAATGTGGCCATCATTGCGGGGTCAGGCGAGGGTATCCTGCGTTTCCAAACATCTCAGTATGTCACCATGTTCTTCGTCCTATCTCTTGCCCTCTTTCCTTACAAGGGCAGGTATCGTGTTCCCATCGCGATAAGTTTCATTGTTGCCTGTCTGTTCGCGGGCCTCTCGGGACACCGAACGACAGCCATTTACATCCTTCTATTCGTTCCTACCGTCATATTCTTCCGCTCACGGAAGATCCCAGTGCGGCTCCTGCTTGCCTACGGTATCGGCCTAGGCATCCTCGTTATTCTTCTCGCCATCGTGGGGCCATCGCTTCCGCTTGCCGCGCAGAGAGCCGTTTCGTGGGTGCCCTTTGCCAACATATCCGTTGCTGCACAGCGATCGGCCGAAAGTACGACCGTCTGGCGGCTGGAGTTATGGAAACAGCTCCTTGAGATTGTGCCGGAGCATTTCTTCATCGGGCGTGGGCTTGCTTTCAACCCAGCTCACCTGTGGATGATCGACTTCTCGCGACAGCGCGGCATTGACTGGGCTATTATCTCACACAACTACCACAGCGGCCCCTTGAGTCTTCTGATCGACTTCGGAATCGTCGGCCTTGTCTCCGGCTCAGGAATCATGATCGTCGGAGCATGGCGGCACTACAGATACCTGTCGGCCAAGTGGCACAGCCGTCTGCTGCAGCGTTTTCACCAGGTTATTCTTGCATCCTTCTGTGTTGACGTGGTGCGTTTCTTCCTCATTCACGGCGATGCGGCGAGCTCCATTGCCGCGTTTCTCGTGCAGGTTGCAATGCTTGAAGGTTTCGTGCGAACTGATAACGTGATGCAAGAGGAACCTGTTGCCGGAAAGGTGCCCGATGGGAAAGAATCACTTGTGACGGGAGGCCATATCCCTTGAAATTCTCGATCGCAACCCCTACTTGGAACTCGCTCCCCATGCTGCGCAAATGCGTCGGAGCTGTGCGGGGACAGACATATGGCCAGCATGAACATGTGGTTCAAGACGGAGCCTCCACGGATGGAACGGTTGAGTGGTTGTCCGGCCAGCAAGACCTGGTATGGCAGTCCGAGAAGGATGGTGGGATGTACGAGGCCATCAATGCGGCGTGGGCCCGTAGTACGGGGGATGTCTTGTCATGGCTCAACGCAGACGAACAGTACCTCCCCAACACGCTGGAACGCGTGGCCGCGGAATTTGAGACCAGACCTGAAGTGGATGTCGTCTGGGGAAATGCAATCATAGTGGATGCCGCAGGAGATCCGGTGTCGGTCAGACAGGACGTCCCAGTGCGCGCTTTCTATCTGCGCAACGATACGCTCTACCTGCTGTCCTGCACGATTTTCTACCGTCGGCGTCTCTGGGATGACGGGGCGCTCAGACTGGATGAGCAATATAAGCACGCTGCAGACAAGGACGTAGTGCTGCGCCTGATCCAACGGGGATACACGTTCAGACACATACCCGCATTCCTCTCACTGTTCACCATCGGCGAGAATATTGGCATGGACCCACTTGCGCAGCAAGAGGGTCTTGATGTGCACATGCGACATGGTGGAACCCGGTCAAAGACTGTCAGGGCGTTCGTGGCTAATACACGGAAGTGTGAAAAGCTGCTGCGCGGCTGCTACCGGCGACCCGATCTGAGCTATGACTATGTGCTAGACGATACACCTACCTACCGTCACGTTATGAAAAAGGGCGTGCATGCCCGTCTATCCCGTGAACAATACCTGAATTGGGGGCAGGAGACATGATGCAGAATCTGCGGAGCTGGTTTGCGGCACGCAAGGGCTACGCCAATCCCGAGGACCTGACCGACTGGAATCTGCTGGCTATGCTTGGTTTGGTGACCTGTCTTGCGGGACGGATCGTCAGGGGCATCCTCTGCCGCGTCTTGATGGGAAGAACCGAGGGAATGGTTCTATGTGAGCGTCGCGTACGGCTTCACCACGCATCACATATCCGAACCGGTCGAGGATTGAATCTCGAAGAGGGATGCGAAATTGTAGGACTCTCGAAGCGAGGAATTACATTCGGGGAGCACTGCACCGTGGGTCGCTTCGCTACCATTCGCCCCACGAACGTGCTCCTGGCTGAGGCCGGCGAAGGACTTCGAATGGGTGATAACTCCAACATCGGTCCCTACTCCTACATCGGTTGCTCAGGCTATACCGAGATTGGCGCGTCCGTAATGATGGGACCGCGTGTCAGTCTGCTAGCGGAGAACCACAACTTCGACCGGGACGACTGCCCTATCCGCGATCAAGGCGTCACGCGCGGATTCATTCGGATCGAGGACAACTGCTGGATCGGTGCCGGAGCCACCATTCTGCCGAACGTGACCATAGGCAAGGGCGCGGTCGTCGCCGCGGGCGCTGTGGTTACCCATGATGTTCCGCACGACTCCGTTGTCGGGGGCGTTCCCGCCAAAATCATTCGCTCCCGAGGGTCCAGTACAACCGCACAGCAGCCATCGCCATGAAGATAGCCTTTCTTGGATCTCGCGGAATCCCAGCCCGTTACAGCGGGTTCGAAACGTTCTATGAAGCACTTGCCACACGGCTTGCTGACAGGGGACATTCCGTCACAGTCTACAATCGCGCCCATTTCATCCCCGAGGTGAAACGACAGTACAAGAACGTTGAGATCGTTAGGCTGCCGTGCATCCCTACCAAGCACCTGGAAACGCTGACACACACCTTTCTCTCAACGCTGCACGCCCTGTTCCAGCGTTATGATATCGTCTACTACTGCATCGTGGGCAACGCACCGCTGGTCTGGTTGCCCCGAGTAATGGGGGCAAGCACCCTACTGAATGTTGACGGTGCCGACTGGGCACGCGAGAAGTGGAGCGGCTTCGCCACGTGGTACCAGAAGTGGTGCGAACGCGTCGCCACGTTCACGCCGTCTGTCGTCGTTGCCGACGCCCACGTCATCCAGGAACGCTACCTGAAGGAGTACCGCAAGCAGTCCGTCTACGTTCCCTACGGCGCAGACCTCCAACGCGACGAAGGCACCGAACATGTTACGGCGCTGGGGCTTGTACCGGACAACTATGTCCTCTATGTCGGACGTTTTGTTCCCGAGAATGCGATTGACCTCCTGATTCGGGCCTTCAAGAGAGTCGCGACCGACAAGAAACTCGCCATCATCGGCGATGCCCCCTATAGCGCAGAGTACAAAGAGCAACTCCACGCCATAGCCGATGACCGCGTTGTCTTCACGGGGTACCAGTTCGGTGATGTCTATCGTCAGTTGAGCTCACATGCCTATCTCTATGTGCAGCCGTCAGGTATAGAGGGGACACGCCCCGCGCTGTTGGACCAGCTTGGATTTGGAAACTGCGTCCTGGTGCGGGACGGGAAAGCCAATCTCCAAGTCGTCGCCGATGCGGGGGCTTCGTTTGACGGATCGAATGCCGAAAATGACCTTACCGCCGTCTTACAGCGACTTGTAAACCATCCGGACGAGCGGCTTGATCTACAGGGCAAGGCACGCGACCGTATTCGCAACTACTACAATTGGGAGACCGTGACGTCGTTCCACGAGGATCTGTTCCAACGTTTGCAGAACCGTTCGGATCTCATCTCCTTCGATGACTATCTTTTGCAGCAGACACCGTAGATGACAATCGCTATCCTCAGTCTTATGCATTTCTAACCGTATAGCCGCGCACACCATAGATGGACCAGCCGAACCATATCGACACATACGAAAAGAGTAAGAAATCGGACGAGTGCTTTCTCATTACCGAGTTCTTCTCGCGGCGCGCGGCATACCCGGTGGCCCGGCTGGCCGTTCGCTTGGGCTTGTCGGCCAATGCTGTCTCCATCATCGGAGGGCTACTGTGGCTACTCAGCATTCCTTCGATTCTCTTTGCCGCATGGTGCTTTACGCTGGGCTACGACTCTGGGTGCTGGGGCTGGCTTATTGCATCGGCGGTGCTTTGGAATGTCGGGTACATACTCGATGTTGCCGACGGGAGCGTCGCCCGTATGACGGGAACGTCAAGTCCGGCCGGCTTCTTTCTCGACTTCAGTTTTCACCTGGTCTTCAACCCCATGTATCTTTGTTCGATCGGCGCTTTTCTATTCATCGTAACCGGCACTCACATCTACCTGTTGCTCGGTATTCTTTCAATCTGTGCCAACTGGGCACCCGCGATCGAGGCACGTGAGCATGTACTGTGCAACATGATTGCTTCCCGAAAGCTTCAGATAGATGATCTAGCCGATGAACAGCAGTTCGAGGTGTTCACAGCTTCAACTCGCGTTGACCAGTCGGCCCGGTCCAAAACTCACGGTCTTCGCATGCTGTCCAGCCTAGCGGTCGAGTCCGTCTGCTTTCCCGGACAGTTCATGCTCTTTGGGGCTGCCGTGGCCGTAGATGCCGTCGTCGCGTACGCGACCGGCGCATTCTTGCCGGTGCTGCGTCTTCTCTTTATTGCAGTGTCATGCCTCCTGGTGGCTCGCATCCCTTTCACCATCCGCCGCGAGTTCTTGAAGCTGAAGAGGCTCGATGAATGGAACTGACGCCCTTGTAGACTGACCCAAGCCCTTCTATCAATCATGCCGTTCCTCCGTGCACTTGCCGACAATCGCCAGCCCAACTCGCTGGCTACGCGCTATCGTCGGGAGCGATTCAAAATCTTCCAGGGGCTGCTGGAGGGGCTTCCCCGCCCGCTGGCGATCCTTGATATCGGAGGCACGGAGCAATTCTGGGAGTCAATGAGTCTGACTCAAGGTGATGCCCTAAGCATTACCCTTCTCAATGTCACTGCTGAACCTGTAACGTTGCCCAACGTGCAGTCCATTGCTGGCGATGCTCGCGATCTGTCGAGCTACGCCGCCGGGTCGGTTGACATTGTATTCTCCAATTCCACGATCGAGCATCTTGGCACGTTGGCAGACGAGAAGCGCATGGCAGACGAGATACGACGAGTGGCAAAACGCTACTTTGTTCAGACGCCGAACCGCTATTTCCCGCTGGAGCCCCACTTCCTGTTCCCGTTCTTCGCGATACTGCCGATCAGAGTGCGGGCTTGGATCGCAACATGGTGGCGGCCGGGCTGGTACTCCCGGATTGGGCGGCCGGAAGCGGCCCGCGCAGAGGTGGAGGCTATCCGGCTGCTGACGCTCGCGGAGGTGCGGAAGCTCTTTCCGGATGCAACACTGCATGTTGAGCGCTGCTGCGGCTTGGCGAAGTCGTTTATCGCCTATTCCGGCTGGTAGGCGCTGCGCGCTTCCTGCAGCTCCCGGTTCACGGCTGCCAGGCGCTCAATCACTGTCTGCGGTGGAACGCCACGAATACAGACACACTCCTCGAGTCTACAGCTGTCCACGCAGGGATGAAACTCACAATGGGGCTCAGAAAGGACCTCGTGCCCCTTCCCCCAAGGCGCGAACCAACGTGGGTCGCCCGACCCGAAAACGGCCACGACACGTTTTCCGAGCGCAGCTCCCAGGTGTGATGCCAGGGAATCGTTGCAAAGCAGGCCCTCCGACAGGCTGACCACTCTCAATAGATCGGCGAACTGCGGTGTCCGCACACGCACCTGCAACGGTCCGACTGGCTCGGGTGCCCCGCCGTCCGGCGGGTCGATAACAATCAGGGGCACCCGCTCTTTCGCAAAGAACTCGACCATGCACCGCTTGAACGCCTCAGCACCCCACTGCTTTGAGGGCATGCGGGCCCCGGGGTGAAGCACCCACAGAGGGACACCGCGACTCGTTGATTCCTCGTGCAGCGATCGAACGGCGGGGTGCATCGCTTCCTCGCAAGTCTGCGTCTCGGGAAACCAGGGCGACTCGTCGCACCAGGTCAGACCCAGGGCCGAAGCACACTGACGCCAATCCTCTACGTGGTGCTGCCAGTAATCCGCTCGCTGCAGAGACGAGGTAGTGAGAGGCGACTGTGTCAACCGCTCCAAGCTGCCGGTTAGGCACGCCCCAATCCGCAACCTGCTACGACGCCTTGGATCGTGTCCGCCCAGGTAGTTCTGAGCATTCAGCGGGAAACCCACCCTCGTCGGGATACCCGCCTTCCGCATAACCCATTGGACGCGTGGATCGGCCCAAACGCATACGGCCTCATCGGCCTCCAATGCGCGAACTGTTGCGAGCCATGCTTTCAACCCGCAGTTCTTCCACCGTCGCGGGGTATACTTTCCCTCAGCGGCCGTCCAAGGCGGAGTCCAGTCGAGGATATGGTCGCGGGGCAGGACGGTTTCGAAGACTGGTACAGCCTTCTCGCAGCAGCATACGTAGACGTCGCGACGCCGCAAGGCCGAGCGGACGAAGGGGATACTCATCACCGCATCGCCGAGCATTCGAAACTCAAATACGACCAGCCGTCTCATGTTGCCTCAATTTCCTGCCCCCGAAGGCGCTTGGATACTAACAGCGTCATCGCTGTAAGAACAAGCCACAGTATAGGTGGAGTGGCGTCTGCTCGTGGAGTGTTCGCGGGTATCGTGTGGAGGTATCTCCTTGAGGCCGAACAGACAACCCATTATGCTTCAGAACCTCTGGAATGGACGTTGGACACACATGAGCTGGACCTCGTCCGAGCTCACCAAGACGATATGAAAGCTGTCATACTAGCCGCCGGAAGAGGCTCCCGGCTTGAGGCCATTACGCGCAACAGGCCGAAGTGCCTTGTCCACGTTAACGGACGCGCCATTCTCGATCGTCAGCTCGACGCCCTGCTTGCCCTCAACCAGATTGAGCAGGTGGTCGTGGTGTGCGGATACCGCTGTGGTCAGGTAAAGACCCATATCGCGGCCCATTACCCTGAAGAGAACAGGCTTCTCTGTATCGAGAACACCGATTTTGCAACGACGAACAACATGTACTCACTGTCCCTGGCCAGCGAGCTCCTCGCCGGCCAGGACGTAATACTCATGAATGCCGATGTCGTGTTCGACCCCGCAATCCTGCGTGATCTGGCAGAGACTACTGAGGGAGCGATCTGTGTCGATGTTGGTGCTTATGCGGAAGAATCGATGAAGGTTACCAGTCGCGACAATCGACTGGCTTCCATTAGCAAGAGCATCACACACGATCACGCACTCGGTGTGTCGATCGACGTTTACCGGTTTACCCCGTCCGAGATGGACGTCATGCTTGCGGAAGTCTCCAACATTGTCGATACGGTCGGGCATAGGAATGAATGGACCGAACTGGCGATGGATCGGCTGCTGCAGGCCGGCAAACTGACCATGCAGGCCTTTGACACTGGAAAGCGCTTCTGGTTCGAGATCGACAACCTTGAGGACCTGCTCGCCGCCGAAGTGCTGTGTGGCCGGCATGAGTTCGACTGGAGCTCCGTTGATGTCGCTTTCGTCGACATGGATGGAACGCTGTTTCGCGGTGGCTCTGTTATCTCCGGCGCCGATCGGTTCTTCAGGCAGCTCGTCGAGAGAGTGCCCAATGTCTTTGTGCTCTCCAACAACTCATCGCGAAGTCATGATGACTATCAGGCACGCTTGTCCGAGATGGGTATTCCTGTTGAACGTAGCCACATCCTGCTCTCTACCGATGGCCTTTGCGACTATCTTGCCCGCACTTCGATCGACCGCGTATACGCGGTGGGAACTTCGTCCTTTGTTGGCGTACTCGCTGCACGTGGCATAGAGCACGACCCTCATCTCCCCTCCACAGTAGTGCTCGGATACGACACAGAGCTCACATACGAGAAGCTGCGTGGGGCGTCGCTGTTGCTTCAGGACGATGGCGTTTCGTATCTCGCAACCCATGGTGATCTTGTGTGCCCCACCGAATACGGCGACATTCCGGATATCGGGGCCATGATCTCGCTGATCGAGACCACGACGGGGCGCCGGCCTGACCGGGTGTTCGGCAAACCGAATCC
>CAYFPQ010000004.1:81767-88097 GCA_964345005.1 uncultured Victivallales bacterium
CGGGCTAAGCGCGGAGCGGAGCGTATTTATCGGTGACCGGGTCTACACAGACTACAAGATGGCCGAGGCATGCAGCGCGCGGTTTATCGGCGTGCTGTCGGGAGATTCCGACAGGATTGACTACGAAGGCTGCAGCAACATCACAATCGTCCCCAGCGTCGGAGATATCTTCGCGGATGGCAATCGGGATCCCCGCCAGTAGGTGTCGAAGGAACAGATTCACCACAGAGGAACAGCCACAACAGTTCAATGCCATGACGACGGCCGATCACAGCATTACAAACAAGAAGCCCGACACTCGGGAACTGTGGCTTGTGGCCCTGCCCCTGCTTCTGCTGGTCATCCTTTTCCAGTTCTGGGGTAACCGTTCGAATGTCGGCATGGAATCGGCATCCTTGTTCACTTGGATTGGTCGCCAATGGCTGCATCCAGGTGGCGACTTCTCGCACGGGTGGATCATGCCCCTGATCAGTCTTGGCATCATCTGGACACGTCGTCGCGAACTACTTAGCGCCCCCCGTGCCTCCTCCAAGCCGGGACTCGCGCTCACAGTTGCCTGTCTCGCCCTACACTGGGCTGCGCTACGGGCTCAACAACCGCGTGTATCGCTCGTAGCTCTTGCCGCTCTGCTATGGAGCGTTCCGTTCTACCTCTACGGATGGTCTTTTACCCGCTGGCTGCTTTTCCCGTGCGGCTACCTGTTGTTGGCCTTTACATCGTATCTCCTCGTCGCCTTTGCTTTTCCACTTCGTCTGATGGCCAGCGCTCTTTCCACGCACATCCTGAACGGCCTCGGTATCGCCGCCTCGCGGAGCGGCACCATCATCCGATCCGCCGCGGGTGGCACCTTCAATTTCAACGTCGCTGACCCATGCAGCGGTCTCCGGTCGCTCGCTGCCATGACAGCTCTCGCTGCGCCATTTGCCTATTTCACACAGAGAACCCTGCTAAAACGATGGATCCTGTTTGTGCTGTCGGTACCTCTGGCCATGCTGGCCAACACAACTCGCATCGTGACCATCGCTCTTGTCGCCGAGGGCTTCGGCCAGGAAGAGGCCATGGCGCTGTATCACGATTACTCGGGCTACCTGGTGTTTGTGTTAGCCACGCTTATGATGGTCGGCACAAGCGCCCTGCTGAACGTGGATCTCTCGGAACGATTGAAAACATGGAAAAGCGCACATTTACCACGCACCTGATCTTGTCAGGCGTTCTGGGCTTGGCCATTGTGCTGTCGGCCTTGACGACTCGCGGGCATCTGGATCCCCGGCCGCCCGTCGCTCGTACTCTGCCCGCATATCTGACTTCCTACCAGACCAGGGAGGTGCTCTACTGCCAGGAACCCGACTGCACCGGCTCACTGGTGCGCGAGCAGACAACTGAACCGGCCCGCTGTCCTACGTGCGGGGGGAATATGGACGCATCTGCCCTGGCCGAGAAGGAGCTGCTGCCTTCCGACACGGTGATCGACCGACGCCTCTACGTTAGCTCCTCGGGGCGCCATTTCACCGTTTCAATTGTCCACGGGGGATACGAGCGCCGCAGCATCCACAAACCTCAGGTCTGTCTCGTGGCCCAGGGCTATGCCATCACGCGTCAGCAGCGGATTGAAGTGCCCCTACCCCAGGATGGTAGTCTGGATGTCACCGCCATGGAGATGAACGGCGGGTCGCATCTTTTTGCCTACTGGTTCACTGATGGTAAACGTGTCACGGGTTCACACTTCGCTCGCCTCTTCGCCATCGCTTGGGACGGCGTCGTGCACAACACGCGTCGTCGCTGGGCATACATTTCAATCATAACGCCGCGACCTTCTGACGACATGGGTGGGCTGAAGCGTCTCATACGTGACCTCTACCCGCACGTATCACACCAGGGCGCTGCAGCGCCGGCTCGGACCCATGAGCCGGAGCCGCAAGCCACCGGGAAGGAGTCCTGATGCCTTTTGCGTTCACCCCGCTTGAGCTGGATGGCCTGATCGCTGTTGAAACTACTGTGTACTCTGACTCGCGCGGGTTTTTCCTCGAATCGTACAAGCGCTCGGAATTCGCTTCCGCGGGCATCGACGTCGACTTCGTGCAGGACAACCATTCGCGCTCCACAAAGGGTGTGCTGAGAGGCTTTCACTACCAGGCGCCGCCGCATGACCAAGGCAAGCTTGTCAGTGTGCTGGATGGATGCATCTGGGACGTGGCTGTCGACCTGCGTCGTAGCTCCCCCACCTTCGGAAGGTGGGCCGCCATGGAGTTGAGCGAGGCCAGGAGGAATGCCCTCTGGATCCCAGCTGGATTCGCACACGGTTTTCTCTGCCTTTCGGGCGAAGCAGATGTCTTCTACAAGACAACCGCTGAGTACAACCAGAAATCCGAGCGGGGCATCCTCTGGAACGACCCCCACTTGGACATCGATTGGCCGGTCCTTCCCGTCGCGGTCTCGGACCGCGACGCCTCGCTTCCTGCCTGGGATGCGGCAGAACTGTTTCCCTGATCGGTCTTCTCCCCTTGACATCATCCCGAAAAGATCGCATCACGTGACAAGGATGAGGGTACGTTCGGACACCATATTAGCCATTGTGCTAGGAGTTCTGTTCCTCGGAATCTACCTGATCACGGTTCCCGAGAATCACTCTGAGTCAGATAACGCCTTCCGCTATGCATGGGATGTGGAGCACGCACCTTTACACGAGACGCTTCATCGCCACCATGTCTTGTACGTGCCCCTGTCGAAGGCCGTCCATGCGGGCATACGTCTGTTCAGCAGCGAAGCAAGAGCCTACCCGGTGATGATCGCCGTCAGCATGCTGGCCGGCGCGGTTGCCCTCGCATTTCTTTTTCTAACCTTTCGGAGACATCTTGGGTTCAGTGCTGAGATCGCTTTTTTCAGTGCTGGACTGGTCGGAGCCTCGTACGGCTTCTGGCGATACGCCTGCGAGGCAGACATCCCGGTGGTAGCGGCTGCTCCGCTGGCTGTTGCCTTCTATCTACTCACCTGTCCCCGGATTGGAGCCCTGGGTGTTCTCGGGGCCACAGTAGCGGCTGCTCTTGCAGCCCTGCTGCACATCCTTGCGCTCATACCCGCACTTCTCGCTTTTCCTGCCCTCCTCATGGGAAGAGGGCGGCGTGCGCCTCTGCTCATCTATGTTGTGCTTCTGGTTGTCCTCGTTGTCGCCGGTTACGGCGCTGCCCGCACTTCACCGTTTGAAGCCCCCCCCCAAGCCAATGAGGAATACGGAGATGTACACCTGGTGATGCAGGGGCCCTCAGCGCTGGGGAACGCAGTGCTTGGTTTCGGCCGTGCTACGCTCTCGGGCAATTATCTTTTTTGCCTTCGACCGTTCAGGGAGTTCGCAAAACGCGTTTTCTCGCATCGCACCTTGCGCGAAGAGCTCCTAATCGGAATTCACGCGGGTTCGCTGTCTGCAATCTTGCCCTTCGGCATTTTCCTCGTCCTCGGGCTGGTGGGCATGCTCATCGCTGATGACAGGCTTAGTCCGGCCAGACCTGACAACGATGACGATATTCCCGCACCTTGGGCGAACCCCTATGCGGGTATGCGAAGGCTCGCACTGCTGGCCACGATGCTTTGGCTCATCCTGCAGTCACTCTTCATTCTTGGCTACGAGCCTGCTAACCCGGAAAACTGGATCCTCGTCTGCATACCTTTCTGGTCCGCCCTCGTACTGTTCTGGGCACGCGGACCGCGCGGTATCCGCACACAGGCCATTGGTACCCTTTTTGTTCTGCTTCTCCTGCACAACTACTTTGGCGGCATGCACCTTGTTGCCGATGGATCCAGCGATTACAACCGCGCGAAGTCACAGTGGGTTATCGACCATGCGCGCAAGAACGATGCCATCTTGACAGATGAGAACCCGGCCTACTGCTGGTACGTGCGCTACCACACTCCTGCTCAGGTCATCTCCATCCCTGAAGCCGTGACAGCCGAAGGTCTGATCGACTCCATTACGGCCGTGAGGCGCGAAGGAGGGCACGTCCTGGCCACGCCAGATGTATTCTCCACCATGAATGAGGCCGGCCAGCCCACTCGCGATGAACCGGAGAGTTTCAGACTTGCGCGTCAGGCTCTACGCAAGCTGTTTGTTCCGGTCTCACATAGCCGGTTCGGTGACGTGTGGCTCTTTCGCCCCGGAAAGGGCGATCAGTAGGCGCCCTTCGCGAAGAGCACGACCCATATCGTCCGCAACAGAATCTTAATGTCCAGCACCCAGCTCTGGTTTCGCAGGTAGTAAACATCGAGGATGCACATGTTGTGGAAGTCCAGGTCGCTCCGACCTGACACTTGCCACAGACAGGTCAGCCCCGGCATCCCGCCGTGACGACTGTAGTGCCAGTCTTCGTAGTAGTTCTCGAAGTCACGGCGCGGCAGCGGACGAGGCCCAACGAAAACCATTCGTCCGATCACAACGTTCACCAGTTGCGGCAGTTCGTCCAAGCTGAAACGACGAAGCAAGCGACCCACCAGTGTAACGCGGGGGTCCTTCTTGATCTTGAATAGCCCCTGCCCCGACTCGTTGAACTCCTCGATCGCAGCCTGCAGCTCATCGGCCCGCTCGTGCATGGTGCGGAACTTGTACATCATGAAGGGCTCACGGTTAACACCGATACGCTCCTGAACAAAGAGCACGGGCCCCTTGCTCGAGAGCTTTACAGCCAGCGCAATCAGTGCCATGAGCGGTGCCAACGCCCCCAGTGTCAGCACACCAAATAGAAGCGTCAGAATACGACCGATTTTTCGCCGCTCCCAGTCAGCTGGCGGCATATCGAAATGAACCAGTGGTATGCCGTGAATGCGATCGGACGGCATGTGCCCCTCGTCCACTACGACCTCGAGCTCGTTTGTCAGGATCTTGACCGGCACGTTCAACTTCTCGGCCATCTCAAGGATCAGGATGACGTGTGCCACGTTAAGATTAGGTTCGGCACAGATAATCAAGTCGGCCTCATGATCTCTGGCCGCCTCCTCGAACCGCTGCAAGAAGGCTTCGGTCATCTCGCCCTCGTGCCGGTGTAGCCGGTGTACGATTTCCAGCCCGTGCGGGTTAACGGTTTTGATCAGGCTGCAGACGAAGTCGGCTTCACGGCCCTGCCCGGCAACGACTGTCCGCCACTGGTCGATGCCATACCGGTCACGTGCCCAGTTCAGCAACGAGTCCATCCACACTCTGAACCCTACGCAGGTGAAGCAGTTCAGAAAAAGCAGTGTGGCGAAGAAGCTACGGGGATGGAAGACGTTCCGGCGGAGGTAGAAATAGGCATAGAAAAGCACCAGCGCCGTCACGTTAGCGACCACCACATTCCATGCCAGCGGCTGGCGGCGAATGAACCGGCGGCCACTGTAGAGGTTGCGCAACGCGTATATGATGAACAGAACAATCGACAGGAACAGGACAATGCGAGGTGCACTGGCGTAGTAGAATAGCTCGAGCGTGGGGCCGACATCTGCGGTCATTCGGACCCCAAGGACCCGGTTGAGTACGGTGAAGAGCCTCTCTCCCCATAGGCTGTGAAAACGCACGAAGAGCGTTACATAGTAAGCCGCCACGACGGCGAAAAAGTCAGAGGCCAAGTGGAACAGCCAGAGGTGACGTATACGGTTGTCTCGCATGGAGTTAGAGTAGCAGGATCGAACGCTGCGACACAAGTCTCCCGATCACAGGACAGAAAAGGCGCTCGCTTCTCTCCATGACTCCGTTACCATCCCTCCAGTATACGCACACAGGAGACCGTCTATCTGTGAACGAGAAGCCCACAAAGCCGACTCCCGCCTATCTCTGGTTTGACACCGAGTTCACCAGCCTTGACCCCAACGAGGCGCGCCTGCTCCAGGTGGCGCTGCTGATCACGGATGTCGACCTGAATCGGCTCACTCCACCGGAGGCGGATCTCAACCTCTGTATCGCCCTGAACCCGGACGTAACGGTGAGCACCTGGGTGGAAGAGAACCTTTCCGAGTTGCTGACGCAATCCAGATCGGAAGCCGCTGTGCCGGTTACTGAGGCGGATAGGCGGCTGGCGGCACTGGTCGACCAGGCCGTGGGTCCGGCTGCAACCGACATCGCGGATCGTCCTGTCCTGGCGGGAAACACCGTTCACATGGATCTTCAAATGGTCCGTCTCTTCCTGCCGGAGTTCGAAAAGCGGTTGCATTATCGCCTGCTGGACGTCTCGACGCTTAAGATTCTCTGGAATGATCGTAACCCCGGCCACGCGTTCGAGAAGGACGATCCAGCGGTTGTTGCCGCCAACCTGCCGAACGGCATCGATCTACCCTCTGGTGCTGCGCATGACGCCTACTATGACATCCCTGCGT
>CAYFPQ010000004.1:88107-89051 GCA_964345005.1 uncultured Victivallales bacterium
GGCCGAGCTGAACTTCTACCACACGCGACTGCTGGCATGACACATCTCACAACCTTGGTGCTTATGGTGCTCCTGCTGCTGGCCGGAGCCGTCTCTGCAGACGAGTCGGCCATCGACACCGGCCCCGTCCATGCCGCTGCGCGATACCTTATACACGCCTGTAATGCCACGGGACAGTTCGAGTATCGGGTCAACACCAATCCGCGGGTTCGTGTTACGCCGAAGTACAACATGCTTCGACATGCCGGGACGATTTACTCCCTCTGTTTGTACGAGGACCGGCACCCGACCGCGCTGACCCGCGCCACAATCGCACGCGCGATCGGCTTCATGCAGCGCAATGCCATCGGCGGCGTCGGCAGCCACACCAATATGCTCGCAATCTGGTCGCGCCCGGAGATCAGCCTGGGTAAGGCGCCACTCCAAGCGAAGCTGGGTGGCACAGGGCTTGGTCTTGTCGCCCTGACCAGTGCACGCCGACTAGGCGCTGCCAAGGCCAATATCGACCAGCTGCGGAATCTCGCCGAATTCATTTGCTACATGCAGAAGAAGGACGGGCGATTCATCTCCAAGTACATCCCGAGCGAGGGAGGGCGTACGGACTTCTGGACATCACTCTACTACCCTGGAGAGGCCGCGCTGGGCCTCGTGATGCTGTATGAGATCGATCCCAACCCCAAATGGTTGGACGCCGCCATGCGAGCACTCCTGTTCCTCGCCAGGGACCGCGCTGGAGACACGGATCTCCCGCCTGATCACTGGACCTTGCTGGCATCCCACCGCTTTCTTCGTCTTCCGCGTTCGTGGGATAAGAAGCAGGAATACCAGTTGTTGGAGGCACATGTGGCCGAGTTGTGTCGCAGCATCACAGCCGCTCGCGCTCCGAATACAAGAACGGTCGGTTTTACGGGCGATGGACGGACCTGCCCCACTGCAACACGTCT
>CAYFPQ010000004.1:89061-90338 GCA_964345005.1 uncultured Victivallales bacterium
GAGGGGCTCATCGCAGCTGTCCCGCTGCTGGGCGATCCCCTGCTGAGAGCGCGTACGCAGCATGCGATAGACCAGGGCATCGAGTTTCTGCTGAACACTCAGCTACGGACAGGTCTCTATGCCGGCGGCTGGCCACGTGCGGCAAGGACACTGCCTGAGAGTCATGCGGGATACACCAGCAGTTTCAATCGTCGGGCAACCGAGGTGCGTATCGACTACGTACAACACGCCATGTCGGCCCTGCTCATGTACGAGTCCATGCTGAGCGATCAGTGATCCCGCAGCTCCTGACTTGCCCTCTCGAGTATACGCCGCTCGCGCGTCGAGAGACTCCCTGCCCCATGAAGAAGTATCTTGTCGAGCAAACGGTCGATTTCTTCCATGTCGATTGCCTCGTCTTTCATATCATCTGTGGGTGCCGGGTATTCCACGGTCAGACGTGGCCGCAGGCGGGCGTGCCGCATGGCCCCACCCACCACGTTTGCCAGAGATCTCCGCAACCCCCGGTTCCCCCCCGAACGGGCCCGTCGCAAGAGGTGGGCTCCAAACAAGTAACCGGCCAAACCACCCGCCAGGTGGGCCGAATGGGCCACGTTCCCGTCGTCAAACATCAGCACGAGAGAGATCGCTGCAAGAATCACTGCGAGCGTACGCGCACGCATGGAGACCGGAAACACAAAGAAGAGCAGCAGTGTGATTGCCCGATTCGGAAACAGGGCAGCATACATTCCGATGAGACCAAACACTCCGCCAGAGGCCCCGATACAGTAGCCGCTACCACTCATCATGATCCAGCCCAGGCCGCCCATGATCCCGCTGCCAATATAGAGCAAGAGAAACCGGCGAACCCCAAGAATACGCTCCAACTCGCGGCCGAACATGAAAACGACAAGCATGTTCAGGAGAATGTGCAGCCAGTTGCCATGGAGCAGCATGTAGGTCACCGGCTGCCAGATCATCCCCGACATCAGTCCGGAACGGCGTAACGCAAACAGGTAGACGAATCCGCCCCGCGTAATGCTGTCGAAAATGATCTGGAGCGCAAATACCCCAATCGTCACCCACAACACCATCCGTGTCGCAGGAGGCAACCTCTGTCGCCCTACCTCGAATACCTGTTCCGGGTACATCGCCACACATTATGCCACTACAGAGCCCGAGTGTGGCAGCAAAAAAAGGAAGCGATACTCAAGCCAAACACGCAGCCAAGAACGGAGGAGAGATGGCGCTTTGAGGCCCGGCAGGCCCGGTGTAGCAGGACTGACAAATTGAGCCCC
>CAYFPQ010000004.1:90348-95016 GCA_964345005.1 uncultured Victivallales bacterium
CAGAGCGAAGGCCAAGGGGAAGGTCGCGCAGGCCTTAGCGGTTCGGTATTCCGAACCGGTCCAGCCAAGATCTCATCTACCCAAGAGCGAGGTAGGCGGGTGTCCTCCGCAGGCCTTTGGATGCCGAAGGCAGGCTCGAGACAAGGAGGATACCCGCCTGCCGAGCGAGATCACCCCGGACAGGATTCGAACCTGTGACCGTCGGATTAGAAATCCGATGCTCTATCCAACTGAGCTACCGGGGTATATGTTGACTATCAACGAGTTACACACACTCGCAAAACCTGAATGTGTCCCGTTTTGGAGTTTGTGCCAAATCTGCCCCGCAGATCAGTGCAAACGCTTGCCACAAACTGGCACTCGTTGAGTGGCAGGAAGAGTAAGTCAATTGCCCGACTCGGTCAACCGTACAGGTCGATGTAGTTGACCTCAGGCCAGGCTTACACACGGAGATTCTCACCCTCATCAAGGCCAGGCCGCACGAAGCTCTTAGCTCCTGGAATAGCCTTGAGGATCCCGCGCTGAAGCCTGCTCAGGATAGCCAGCATCTCGATGATCTCATCTTCCCGATGCGGTAGATGTTTGCGCATCTCTACCCAAGCGGCTGCGGAACGTTGAATGCTGACCAAGGCCAGTTCCCGGATCCATTTGCATCATACTGATGTGACTCGGCAAGGATCTGCGCCAGTTCAGGATCTTCGTGTTCATCCCGCTCCAGCATACTGCCGACAGCCCTGCCAATCTTTGGTGGCAACAGTGTGTGGTACCACGCGATCACTTCGATCATTTCGCCGATGCGGCGCGCTTCCTCCTCGTAGTCGGTCTCATCAAACGGGCGGCCGGCTGCATCGAGCAACTCCTTCGCGACCGCCTTCAGGTCGGCATCCGAGGTCTCCAGCCACTTGTGCGACTTACTCATGTAGGTATGAGCAAGCGTTGTCAGGGGGTGTTCTTTGACGGCCCGCCTGTGTTCCCGCTCGCGCGCTTCAAATTCCGGGTCCAACTCATAGTCAAAATCATCGCCGGCACCATCCACCCAGTCGCCGGCTCGTCCAAACACCGTTGTCTCACGGAGCTGATCCGCCAGCTGATCCCAGAAGCCCGCCCGGGTCGCATCATCAACCGGCTCCTCGCCACGTGCCTCCCGTTCCAGTTCACGCCCCATGACAAAATTCCGGCAGCGCTGCGTAAACGCACACCTCTCACACCAGTAATCGCAGTAGTTGAAGATCCCGGAAATGAAGCGATCATCATTCATAATCGACATTTGACCTTTGACAGTCTACGCATCCTGTGCGACCATCTTTCCGGACTGGGAATTCTCGGTCGGTAGGCACTTCTGGAAACGGAGGTGCCTATTTGCTTTCTACGGGAAGACATTCCACCCCTCGACGCCGCTCTGCTTGTAGACTTTCTGCCGGACGATCTCATAAGCACGGTTAGTTCGCTCATAAACGCTTCACGTGCTTCAGGGACTTGCAGAAATCCAAAAGGCCCCCTTGCCTTTCGAATGTCACGACTATGCAGATTCACCCCCTCATGCACCCAGTACTTCAACTTCAGACGCGCGAGCGCCGGAATGATATTGCCGACATAGTCCACACGGCTAACGACAACCGTCGCAAGGAGAAACAGCGGGAAGTCCTTGTCGATCAGTTCCAGCGTATGGTCGCCACACTCGTCAAAGAATGCGATGTATTCAGATGTTCCTCCCACATTCTTCATGACGCCCTGCCTTCAGTCCCGCAACAAGCACTTCGCAACTGGCATCTTATAGAATGCCAGTTACCACAGGTCGAGAGGTTAATACACCGTGCCTATGCCTCTTCTGCAGAAACCCTCTCGCTTCGCCCTGACAACGGGTGCACCAAGAAGTGTTTCCCCGCCCACTGATCACGCCCGAGTTCTACGCTTCGTAACGCTTCCAGAAACTGCGTTTTCGACCGTGGTCTTCTTTAAGCTGGGCCATGTAAGCCGCATGGTCCAGATAGTCGTCCCACTCGTCAACTTTCACGGCCAGCTGGTCCAACCTCCGCAAGTAACGAACGCCGTGGGTGTAGTACTTGGAAATGGCGCGCGCCAGGATGGATTCCAGAAGCGCGCGGTAGACCATGGTTGCCGCTAATGCCCTCTTTCGCTTCGCCAATGTTGTGGCGATGGGAAGGAGGGCTGTATACATCTGGCCATTCAGCTGATCGGAGAACCGCAGAACGTGCTCTTCCGCATCATCGAGGCAGCCGACATCCAGAAGGAAATCGGTATCGCTGGACGAAAAGGTGTCCTGTACACGGATCGCGCTGCACGCGTCCCTAATGATTGCGGGTCTGCACTCTTGTCCAACGATGGCCAGCAGTCGGTCCAGCGACTCACGGGACCGATCACGGTCAAACATTGCCTTGGCCTGTATGCCGGCCTGGTCTTGATCTCCAAGTGCCTCAAGGATCTTCAGCATGAGCTCATCTCGTTCGCGTTGCTTAAAGGTGTCCGTGGGCTTGGCCTTCTGCAACCACTCCAGCGCACTTCTCGGATCGCCAGCGTCAAAATGGACTTGAGCAATATCCAGGAACGCAGCTACGGATAGCTTGCCCCAGGAGCGACGACGTGCCTTCTCAAAGAGAGCGGGGTCCTTTATCTGTCGGGCTATCGATTCAATGGCGAAGAGCCAGTGACGTCCTCGGTATTCATCAGGGGCCTTCTCACACTGCTCCCACATGTTATCGACCAAGGCGTTGAGATCGCCAGGAGAGAGGTATTGGTCCGCACATTCGATCACTGCATCACGGACGCCATAGTTGTCGTCGCCCATCAGATCGATCACCTTTTCGACAATCCAATGTTTGTCCGCGCATTGTGAAGCGAAGTACGCAAACACTCTCGCCGCGTCATAGCTGAACACGTTTCCCACGTAACCGCTTGAATCATCGCACTGCTCCATGATGGCCCCATCAGCCTTGAAGAATGAAACCGCGAGTTCGACGCCAGTGCGCGCCTCTTGAACACCATCCCTGAGGCCATCCAACAGAACGGAGAGTTCATAGGCAAAATCCGAAGCACCGCGCCAATCAATGAAGCGGCGACGGCGGCGTATAGCCGCAAGCTGTGACTTAAAGCGGCTGACGGCCTCGTCCGGCGTTGCAATCAATCTCTCCACCGTCGCGTGTGCGACCTCGCTGCGGACCGCGAGATCAAGCAGGGCTTCAGCAAGGTCCTCGACGGGGACCGCAGCCAATCGTTGCTTCTTGAGTGCCCACTGATCATTGGTCGTCACGGTCAACTATCCAACTCCTCGATTCTGCGCATCATCGCTGGACGGCGAGAGTAGGCTTCCCTGAATGCGCTAAGTTTCTTCTGAAAGTCGAAGCTGCGACCTGCCTGTTCGTACGCCTCGCGCAGTTCCGCCAATTGTGCTGCGACATTGTCATAGGCCGATGATTTCTTCTCATTCATAAGTGAGTCCAGTTCGACCCATATTGCAGCTGCCCGCTTCAGAACATCTTCGAGATGGCGCTTGCGCGCCGCAACTGCACGGCGGCGCTCGGAAGCGGCCGCCTTTGCCTCCTTCTCGAGTCTTGCCTTACGAACCTCGATGGCTTCAGCTGCAAAATCTACGCAGGTCATGGCAGCACCGGCCGGCGTCTCCACCGTTGGGTACGTTAAGCGGTTCAACTCCGACATCACCCTGCCCCCATCTCCATCAGCCACGCGCACGAGCAACTTCTTCATATCGGGAACCGACAGTTGATCGAGCACACCCGAGATTGGCGTGCGCTTCACGCGCGTATCCTGCGATCGCCCTGCCGCAACACTCAGTGCATCAGGATCAACAGGAAAATGTTCGATCAGCGTTTGAAGCGCTGGCGTCAGGCAATCCAGCCCTGACGGAATGGGCGGCACAAGAACAGCACTATCCCTGGGATCGCACCACTCGTCAGGATCGAAGTCGGCCAACCAACCAAGGAAGAGCGCCCGGTAGTCACCGCGCATCAGCTCCTCGCGGATACCGGACAGACGGCCCATGCTTCCCTCCCCCTCCGTCCATCCCCATCCACCGTCTTCATGTCGCTCCCACCACACAATGGTTCGGACACCATTGCTGGCGGCAGTGAGAGTATTCTCATACTGCTCGTGCCCGTGCACGTACTGTGTGACGGTCTCCTGACTTATCACGCCTTCCGGGAACGACAGAGCGAAGCGCACTGACCCCCAGTTGGCGATGTAGAAATGGGCGTCGTAGTACTGCAGTAACCCCTCGACGCTGCCCCGGAAGTCTCCGAAGTTGTAGACGTTTCGCCAATGGAGACGCGACACCTCCGCGCGGCTTGAGCATCCTTCGGCATACTGCAACCCCTCATCTGATATGGGGCCATCAAGGGCTACGAACTCGTAGTATTGATATTCGCTCATAGGCTCCTATACACCAGCACATTTGCGTCGGCTGGAAAATGCTCTCACCCGTGGCGCAGAGCATTCAAGGAGTCTTGCAGCCCTATCTCGGAAATGCAAGTACAGCGAAAGAAACGCTCACAATTGCACCGAGAAAAGAACTTCGTCACGGTTTGTGCCAAATCCGCTGTGCAGCTCCCTGCAGCTCTGTGCAGCTCCCTGCAACATCGTCCAGATGGATTAGACTACGAGGCGCGCGGGCAGCGCCGAGAAGAGGCCACTGCC
>CAYFPQ010000005.1:0-26463 GCA_964345005.1 uncultured Victivallales bacterium
ATCGAAACAATCCAATGCTTAATGAACTACGCTTGACAGGACCACATGCCTGTTCCTTCGCGGCTATTCTTCTCGTACGCCCTTCAACATTGTGCGGCAGCCTTGCGTGATGAATTCGGTATCCAAACCGCACCCAATGAAACGATAGCCTTCCTTGATACGGGTCTTAACCAGTTCGTTGTCCGTCGGTACCACATGAAATCCGGCAGGTATATTGTGTTTCTTGCATGCCTCGACCAGTGTGTTCTGCGCGGCAAGCAAATCGGGGTGGTCGAGCTGGCCGGCGATGCCCATGGACGACGAAAGGTCATAGGGCCCGATGAATGTGGCATCGATGCCGGGTACGGAAAGGATCTCATCGATGTTTGCCACAGCATCAACATGCTCCAGCATGATCACCACCAAGACGTTGTCGTTATGGTTGGAGAAGTACGGACTGAAACTCCGTCCGAAATCGGACGCACGACAAAGCGATGCTCCACGAATACCTTGCGGCGGGAACTTCGCCATCGCAACGGCCAACTCGGCCTCCTGTCGGGTGTTGATCGAGGGCACGATGATGCCGTTGGCCCCGGCATCCAGCACCAGCTTGGCCTGAACCGGATCGCATGAGTGCAGTCGGGCCAGAATATCACAGCCTGTGCCTTTAACGGCCAGCGCCAGCTCGTGGAACATACGGATATCGGTAGAGGTATGTTCCATGTCCACGCAAATCCAGTCGAATCCCTCGCCGGCATAGAGCTCAACAATCGTAGGATGCCCGATCATGACCCAGGCGCCTAACGCGACTTGGCCGTCTCGCAGTTTCTGTTTGGTTGTGCTCATCGTATTGCTCCGTTCTTTCAAGAGTAGCTTCGAGCCGCTTCCAGCAGGGCCAGGTAGTTGTCAAACGGAATGGTGTCGGCAACCCAGTTGCCTACGCCCAGCGCAAAGCCGCCACCGTTGATACAGTCGCCAATAATACCGTGCGTATAGCGCTTGACCTCGTTGGGCTCTGCGCGCGTAATGAAATCGACGTCCACACCGCCCAGCAGCGCTACGCGTTGTCCCCAGCGTTTCTTTGATACAGAGATCGTTTCCACCACGTCCTGCGTCGAATGCTTGGCTTCGATGCCGACGGTATCAATCAAGTCGTCCATAATGGTGTCGACTTGGCCGCAAACATGAAACAGTCCCAGTTTATTCCTCTCGCGGGCGGCGCTGATGATTTGTTTGTGCCACGGAATGAACAGTTCACGTATGTCGCCAGGCGCGATGAGTGTTGCCGACTTGTGGCCCATATCGTCACCCACGTTAATGGCACCGCAACGTGAAAATTGGCAGATCGTTTCGGTGAACTTCACGTAGAATGAGCCGACCTTTTCGATGACGGCCTTGACCAGATCCCGGTCCTCATAGAGCTTCATGCACATCGGCGCGAAACCGATAAGATTGCTGACCTGCTGGAAAAGGTAAGTCATGGCCCACATGGCAATGTTGTCCGGCAGATTCTGCTCAAACCATTCGACGTCCGACCAATCCACCTGTTCAATCCGCGGCCAGGGGTAGTTCTCGAAATCGTCCCAGGTCTGGATCGGGCCGATGGCAGGCGGAGCCGCTGTGGTTCCGGTAGGCAGGCCTTGCCAGACAATCCCTCTTGGGAACACGCGCATGAACTCCTGTTCGAGACACTGCTGGATACGAATGTCACGATGGTGCATGAACCATGCGTCATTCTCGTCGAGTCCGTGGCACAGGTCGAACCGTTCGCATAGCGCCTGCTTGATGCCGGGCTCCAGCCCGTGCTCGAAATGGAACACACGCTTTGGCGTGCCCTTGCGCTTGATATTTGCAATGGCCGCGGCGAGGTCTAACTCAGTTGGCCTATCTTTGAATACACTCACGGTTTACCTTAATCGAACAGTCTGCCTCTATCCCGGACAACGTCTATAACTGCCTGGAAGCTCTTCCACGGATAGGGTGGGGTGCACGGATTGGTGTCGCCGAGGATATGCTTGTAGCCTTTGACGGAATCCAATACATGCTCTGCTTGTTGGCGAAGCGCTGTCGTGTCGTCTTCGTAGAAAAGCTCGCAGTTGATTCCGCCGCGGGTAACGATCTCATTTCCAATGTCTGCACGGGTTTTGCTAAGATCGTCAATATCCCCGGAAGGAGGCGCCGAGAGGCTTTCCAGTATGTCGATCCCCATCTGCTGATAGGCTTTGTCCGCCGCAATGCTTTTCAGCTTTCCGCAGGTGTGGAGCCACGAGAGCTTGCCCTGAGAACGGGCGAAATCGCAGATCCGCTTTGCCTGGGGGATCATATAGCGTTCGTAGAGGTCGGGGCTGAGCCACTCGTAGCCGTTGATGGCAAACGTGTAGATGTCGATATCATTAGCAGCGGCGGCTTCCAGCCACACTTCTGTCATCTTCCAATGACACTCCATTAGTGCTTCCATTACGTCCTGGTTCTCATAGATAAGATAGATGGCTGAATCCTGGGCAACATAGTACGACGACATCAGCTCCACTGCCGGGCAAAACACATGAACGCACGAGGGTATCGTGTCGCCGATGTCTTTCTTGCCTTGCGCTATCCTCGAAGCCACACTCTTGCGTACCGCCGGGTTACTGATGGCGGCTTCAGAGGTTTTGCGAATGAAGTATTCCAAGGCCGACAAGTCCTCGTTTCCTTTGACGAAGAATTCCGTGTGCGCGTTTCCTCTTTCCTGCGAGATCGTTAGTACTTCTCTCAGTGTGCCTGCCGGTGTTTGCAGTAGACGAACGCGCAGCTCTTCACCGTTGGCGTTCGTGTCGTGCTGCACGGTCAGTTCAATGTCATCAATGAAGTCGATGACATCAAACGGCAGGGGGCTGCAGGCGTTCGCAAGGTTATGCGTGCCGGTTTCCTCTGCGGCCTTGGCCGCAAGCGCCCATGACATGTCACTATACGGTTTTCTAAAATGCGATGCGGCCAGGTACCAGGCCCATGGCCCGATGATGATCGGCATATCCTCTGGGTCGCCGTTACGTATCCAATCCAGCAATCGTTCTCGTTTGGTCGACATAGTGAGTGCTTTCTTTAGAAACTACGAAACACGCTAAATGCGCGAAAAGTATTGTGGGTTTCTCTCTTTCGTGCCTTTCGTTAGTTCTCTTGGGTGTGTCTCACTTTCATGCATATCTTCCTGACGGTATTCGTGCCGTCTACATTGCAGCCTGGGCGATGGATGTCTTCAGGAAAGAACACAGCGAACTTGCCCGGCTCCATGATCAGAGACGAATAGCCATCCGCGGGCTGAAGAATCGTGAAGTCATTGTCCGCGTCATAGTCACCTGCGGGTTCGAGGGTCTGGCCAATGGCCACATCCATCCGTTCCTGACCGCTCAGGAGCACTTGAACGTCGCTATACTCCTTATGGGCCTCGAAGGGCCTCTCCTCGGCCGGAGATGTCTCATAGGTTACCACTTTGGCAAAGACATTCCGGCCCTCGACCTCATATTCGCCGTCTGGTTGGGAATGATCGTAATCCCTTACGTACGTAATAGCCGTATGCAGTGCGTCGCCCTCTTTGCAGTACAGCAGGATATTGTCAAATGTGTCGCAAATCATGATCGTGCCTTTCGTCTCATTTCTGTTCCCTCATTTTCATTGCGCTAGAACTACTTGATCTTTCGTTAAGCATTGTCTTGTAACGTTGACTCATCACGCCAAGGCGGTATCGCCGCCTCCAAAGACTTGGTGTTCAGGGACAACCCCGAGCAGTTCGACGCGAGGACTTCGAATATCCTGTTGGCTACAATGCGGTGGCCAAGGTCGTTGGCATGACAGCCGTCAAAATGAATCAGCCAGTCGGCTTCCCGATAGGAGGCCAGCAAGTCCACAAAGAGACAGTCGGAGTTCTCGGCAACCGCCCGAATAGCGTCATTGTACTGGGAGAAGACGTCAAGGTCTCCGTGGCCGTAAGTCGGTGCTCCAAGTGTAAAATTGTGCATATAGTACGGGCCCAACAGAACAATCAACGGCTGAATCTTCTTTCTCACACGATGGATGATGCTCTCCATCTCGCCGCAGAACAGGTCGATCGGCGTACCGCCGCGCGCATCGTTCAGGCCGTACGAGATAATCAGCAGGTCGGGGTGCAGAATGTTGTTTCCTGATCCGGCTGTGTACGAGAGCACATGCTTCTCCAATCGTTCGGTTGCTGCCGGTTTGCCGCTGTTTTCGTAGGCTGGACTCTTGGTTGATATGACGTTGGCACCTATTCCCTGGTTCACCAGCTGAACAGGAATGCGCTGGAATTCGTTGATCAGTCGTGCGAGCTGGTTAGCCCAACAGCGTTCGCGACAGCTTGACCAGCCACCCGCTGTTATGCTTTCGCCAAGCGTCATCAACAGCTCGAATTCCCTGTCCCACCAGTCACGCTTCATTGGACTGATCCTTCCTGATAGGTGCCCTTAGCTCCATACATGGCGATGACATTCTCTACGGGTATATCCGGCCCCAGAATCTGGCTGGGGGCGAAGATGTAGCCGCCTTTCGCATTGAGGGCGTCACTGACTCCCTTCGCGTGAGCGGTAACTTCTTCGGGTGTGCCGAACGGCAAGACCTGTTGCGTATCAATCCCCCCGTGAAACACGATCTTGCCGCCGAAGTGCTCGGCCAGCGATGGCGGTTCCATGCCTGCGGCCGTGACTTGGATGGGGTCGAGGATGTCGACTCCGGCTTCGATCAGGTGCGGAATGATTCCGGAAATCGCTCCGCAGGAGTGCATCATCACTTTCAGTCCATAGCCGTGCGCCAGAGTTGTTAGGCGTTTGATATTCTCGAAGAAGAAGTCGTGCCACATTTCAGGTCGAAGCAACAACGCCTGCTGACTCCCGAAATCATTGCCGAAGAACCAGACGTCCATACGACCTTTCAACGTCGAGAAAATCGCCTCGTTCAGTTCCAGGTAGACATCGGTCATCTTATCGATCAGCGTCTTGATCAGTTGCGGGTTGAGCGCGCTGTTGAGGAGGAAGTTCTCGAAACCGTGCAGGCGGTAGGCGTCGCCCATGATGCCGGTCCAGAGACCCCCGATGATAACCCGGTCGGCATGTGTCTCGCATTCTTCGATCAGGGGTGAGAAATCAAAGTCCTCAGCCGTCGGCCAAGAGTGGTTCAGAATATCTTGTTCTGTCTCTGCATTATTGAGGGGGCCTGCAATCGCCTCGTCTACGACAAACTTCCCGTCGCCGGCACCACGCGTCCAGCGAATGCCGAGTGCACAGACCCGTTCCGTCTCCGACATTTCAAGGGTGGGGCCTTTATAGTATTTCAGGAATCCTTCGTTCTGCGAAATGTCCCGCCCGGGCAGGTAGTAAAAGTCGCAACCCAGTTTGTCGAGCAGCTCCTCCTCGGTCTCGCAGCCGAGGTGCTGCTTGAGTAGCCGGTCAAGTTCCGGATGCGCCAGGTAGTCCACCGGCAACCGGTCCGGTTGCCGGAACTCACATACCGCTTCAAATCTCTCTTTGCTGTTCATCGAATTGGCTGACGTTCCTTCATCACAAAGTGATCTGGTATGACTGCCATTCTTGCTTCTCCTGGATGGCGGATTACCTTACTTGCTCACCGTTGTTCGAATCATACGAAACGAGTAGTGGCCATCATTCGGGTAGTTGTCGCTCGACCAGCCGGGCATTTCACTGCCGCCACGAATAATGATCTTTTTACACGGTGGCACCTCAAAGATGGCACAGCTCATGCCCGCAAAAGGGAACTCATGCACATCGCTCTTGAGCGCCCAGTCAGAAAGCCCCGGGTATACTTCCAAGTATCCTGCTGGAAGCTTATCGAATGGCAGATCACTGCAGCCCCTGAGAACGCCCTGTGTGCGCGTTCCCCACTGGTCGGCCCGAAGGTGCATGCCCCAAAGGTTATTCGCGCGGAAGCGCACGGGCATGGTGCTGGAAATCTCGTCTTTGCGGCGCCATGATTGAAGTTCTTCACATTCCAGTTGGATATATCCCGGAGGGGTGCAGGCGCTGCCGATCACGGCCACACGGACGATCGGCTTGTCCTCGCGTAGTACGATGCAATCGCCGGCGTAGTCGCTCACTTCGCCGCCGCGCGCGTCGAAGAATTTCGGGAATATCCAGATCACGCGCGGGTCCGTTGTCGAAGATTTTAGCTGGGCTGAGAAACACACAGTCTTGCCTTCCGTGACCTTGACGTCCTGCCAGACAGCAACGCCTTTTACGCCCTTGATCATTATTGATCGCTTCCCTTTGTGCGCGTCCGTATCCGTCACGCAGCAGGTGCCAGTTCCTGCGGTCCGAAATTGCCAGCCGCGTCCAAAACCTGTTTTCTCATCCACCTGCTCGAAGCCGGCGTTCTTCAGTTGATTGCGGGCGCCTTTGGGCAGTCGGTCGGTTTTGCGGAAGCCCTCGGGGACAACCGCGCTGGAGACGTCATCAATGAGTAGTGTTTCGCCGCGGCGCTGCTGTGCGATCTCAATTTCGAAGCGTGCCTTCACGGCGCCGGGGGGGACTTCAAAGACTGTGGCCGCACGGAACCACTCCTTGGCCGGGCACTGTTCCACCTTGATTCGTGCTGATGGCGGGTTAACCGGCTCCAGCTCCATCCCATGGAACTCACTACCAATCAGGTGTTTCCGGAACACAGAGATGTTCCTGTAGTTGAACGGAAGACGGTATTGGCGCGTCTCCAGTTTAAGGACTTCAACGGTTTGTTCCTCATCCAAGGCGTAGCCTTTAACCCGGCGTGTCGTAGTCACCACTGTCTCCTTAGGTATTTACATACTGCTATTAGGAATCACTACTATGATGGCATTCGGCTATAAGTTCGTCTTTGGCATCTTGCGACAAAGCCCTTATCAAAACGCGACAGACATAGGGTTGAGTTACAGAGGAAAGGGTATTAGGGTTAATAGTGTTATGGCTGTGGATCCCGCATTGAGAGAGGTTTGTGCGTTGCTGTTTCAGGAACCGCACCGCGTGGTGCAGTTTCAGGGCCATATGCGGCATTCGAAGGCTTGGACCAACCCGTTGCATCGCCATGACGATCTTGTACAGCTCGACCTCTGTGATGGTTTCGGGGGCGAATTCCAGCAGGGGGAGCGCCGGATTCCGGTTTCCGGAACCATGGCGTTTGTTATGTATCCCGGTGTTCGACATCAGTGTCGACTTGTTCCCGAGCGGCGGCAGGCCCGGTACTTCAGTCTGAAATTGCACGTGCCGCCCGACATGGAGCTGGTCAGAGAGCGGTCTCTGCCTGAAGTGGCCCGGGACTTAAGAGATTGCGGCGATCTGATTGAGGCGTTGTGTTGGCCGGAGCGTAAGGAGCGGACCTCGCGCGGCGGAATGACGATGCGCATGGCGGCTGCCGCGCAAGTGCTTGCACTGTGGCCGCGAGATGCGGATGTCGGCGGCGCCTACCCGGACGCCATGGACAAAGATGCCCATGAGGTTGAGCAGATTGAACGTGCCGTGGCCTTTATCGAGAACTCCGCCGGCGGCGATGCCCCTCTGAATGTTGATGCAGTGGCAGAACACATAGGGCTTTCAACGCGTCAGTTGGAACGCCGGTTTCTCGCAGTCCTGGCTGTTAATCCTCGCGACTTGATAGAGCAGCGTCGCTTGATGCATGCGGAGGAGGCCTTGGCCGATTACAGGCGTTCGGCGACTTCGATTGCCGAAGCGATGGGGTTTTCTTCGATTCATTCCTTCTCGCGCTGGTTCTCACGCCTAACCGGCAAATCGCCGACCCAATATCGGGCCGACAGCGCTGAAATGCTGTAGTGTTCGCGCGCCACAGGAGGCGTCTTCCCGACGCCGCATGCCCGGCAACTGTTCTGTCCAGAATGACAGTCTCTGGCTGTTGTTCTCTTCGCCTGTCACATGGCACCATTTCTATTGGACAATACTAGTGAAAGAGGAGGTTTGGTTATGGCAGCAACAGAAGTAGAGAATCAGACGGTAAGATCGGCGGATGCATCGGGTAGAGGGTTGGTGGACGGCTACAAGGTGTCTTTTCCGCAGAAGATGGAGCCTTACAGCCAGGAAGAAATCGATGCGGTGGTTAAGATAATGACCGATCGGAACGCTCCCCAGACACAGGGACCATGCCTGAAGCAGTTTGAGGCAGACTTCAGGGTTTACACCGGCGCTAACCATGCCTTTGCCGTGGATAATGCGACCAACGCACTTCGGCTGTCGGCGATTCTGTGTGATCTCAAATCGGGTGATGAGGTCATTGTGTCGGCGTACACCTTCTGTGCCACGGCCATTCCGTTCGGGAAGACCGGTGCCAGGATTGTCTGGGCTGATATCGATAGAGACACATGGGTGGCTGATCCCAAAGATATCGAGCGCAAGATAACTGCGAAGACCAAGGCGCTTGTTGTGGTTCATCTATTGGGAATGCCTGTGGACATGCACGCCATCATGAAGTTGGCCGAGAAGCACAATCTTCGCGTTGTTGAAGACTGTGCCCAGGCGCCGGGCGCCTCTATCAATGGTCAGAAGGTCGGAACATTCGGCGATTTCGGCTGCTTTAGTTTTCATGGTGCCAAGAACATGACCACGCTGGGCGAAGGCGGATTCCTGACGGTCAAGTCGGACAAGGATGCGAAGTTGGTTGAAGGCCTGCGGCATAATGGATGTCGTGGGTATGAAGGGGAGAGAGAGCGCTATTGGGTCCCGGCCATGAGCAATGTCGATCTCGATATGGCAGACGTTTGGCCAAACAACTTCTGCATCGGCGAAGTCCAGTGTGCCCAGGGAATTGTGGCATTGAAGAAGCTGGACCGAACCAACGATACGCTCATTGCGCAGGGGGAAAAGATCAAGGCGCTCATGGCGGATACGCCGGAGATCTCTTTTGCGAAGATTCCCGAAGGATACAAACACCTGTATCATCAGTTCATCATGCATTTTGACGGATCGGCGTTCGGTGCAGCCCGAAATGATCTGATGGACCTGCTGGTCAATGACTACAAGGTCCGCGCCATCGTCCAGTACTATCCGCTGTATCGCTATCCGCTGTTCCAGAAGCTTGGCGCCGGCGAGCAGGATTGCCCGGTACTGGAAGGCTGGTGGGACAACAGCTTCAGCTTCCCCTGGACCTGCGGGATTGATGACGAAACCCTCGAATAAATGACCGAGTCGCTCAAGGCTGCGGTTGCGACACTGAAGGGCAAGTGTTGCGGCTAACAGGTTTTCACGCGGACCATTCAGGAAGTGCAGGAGTAGGGCGTCTGTCATCCTGAGCGAAGCCAAGCGGAGTCGGAGGACCTCAAGACTTGAGTATGCCATAGATCCCTCGGCAGGCTCGGGATGACAAATGGCAATCAGCGGAAGAGAAGAAGGATGGGGTGCATGACAGCAGTAATGACCAGTCGTGAACGGATGATGGCGGCAATCAGGCGAGAGGAAGTGGATCACATTCCCTGCTCTCCCTATATTTCACAGGGCCCATGGTACGAGAAGCCGCTTTTCTGGCGTAACCAGTTTGAACGAGCCGAAAGAATGCTGGAACTCGGCATGGACCCAACCATCGATATATGGATTCCGGTACCCCGGCCGGATGCCACGGTCCAAATCAAGAGTTGGCGAGAGAAGAAGGACGGTCAAGTCCTGCTTACGAAGGAATATCACACGCCCGCCGGGGTTCTGAAACAGGTGGTCACTGAGACGGATGACTGGAGTAGGGCACGTCACGGGTTATGGCAGCCATCTACGTTTGGAAATGGTCTGCGCGATGGGTTTGCGATGCATCTGTTTGACGATTACAATGTGTCCAGGCACGTTGAGCCATGGGTCAAGGGACGCGAAGATCTGGAGAAGCTCAAGTACCTGATGCGTTTGCCCACAGGAAACAAGCTGGACGAGTGGCGCATGGATGCCGAGCGGGCCATGGAATTTGCCGGCAAGCATGAGCTCATGACCCTATCGCGGCGAACCATTGTGGGCGATGCCCACCAGTGGTTCTGTGACATTCCCTGGTTCCTCATGCAGTTCTATGAAGACCCGGAGTTCGTACGGGATTTCCTGGCTATCTTCCAGGATTGGGCCACACAGATTGTCAATCTGGTGCTCGACGTTGGTGTAGATGTGGTGCAGTACCGCGGATGGTATGAGATTCCCACGTTCTGGGGACCTAACTTCTGGAAGGAATATATATTCCCCTGCATTGAAGAACAGGCGGCGCAGGCGCACCAAGCCGGAAAGCTCTTCAGCTATCTGCTTCCGGAAGGGCAGGGGGCGTATGCGGATGTGCTTCGGGAAACGAGTATTGATATTGTCCAGGGGATCGATCCGCGCATGCTGCATGGCGGCACGATGAAGGATATCTTCGACAAGCTGGGTGATAAGAAAGCCTTCTGGGGCGGCGTAAACGCGGAAGTAACGCTGGAGTCGCAGGATTACGACAGGATCGAGAAGGAAGTGAGAGAAGCAATCGAATTCCTCGGAGGCAATAACGGATTGATTCTATCTTCGTTCATATTTCAGGAAGTGCCTTTACAGGGCACTCTTCACATGATTGAAGCATGGAAGAACGCATGCAATATCAGAGAGGGCAAGACCCAAAGGACAGGTCAAGTATGAATAATGAAATCTCCGGCATTGTGCCGGCAATAGCCAGCCCATGTAACGAGAAGGATGTGTTTCTGGAAGACAACTTTGCGGAACTGGCTGATCACCTATACCGGCAAGGGGTGAACGGACTTTACGTGTGCGGTGGCACCGGTGATGGACCGAATATGCGTCTCGATGAACGTAAGCGCGCTGTTGAGATCGCCGTAGAATGCTCGCAGCGTTACAATGGCAAAGTGATCGTGCATGTGGGCGCGGGAAACTTGCGGGACGCCATCGAATTGGCCGAGCATGCCGCGCAGGCCGGTGCCGACGCTGTTTCCAGCGTTCCGCCGCCGAGGCGCTCGCATGCCCAGTTGCTCAGCTATTATCGGACTATTGTGCAAGCAGCCGGGTTGCCGCTGCTGGTCTACTATATTCCAGGAATGACCGGCAATGCGATGACGGTCGACCAGATGCTGGCGCTGCTGGACATCGAGAACGTCATCGGCTTCAAAAACAGTGACTGGAACCTGTTCTTCATGCACCGGATACTACAGGCGCGACCGGGCACCGTGGTTTTTGTGGGGGCCGACGAATTTCTTTTTCCCGGTTTGTTGTATTAGTAGGGTTGCACCACAACGATGTGAAGGGGCGTAAGGACGATTGTGGATGGATCCTAAATGGCATGCAATAATGACACCGGGGGGATAGGCATGAACTACAATCTGTTCCCCAAGCTATTCATGGCGATTCACCAGGCTGCCCAGGACAAGGATATGGAGCGGGGCATGGACTTGCAGAACCGATTCCTTGCCTATGCCGATGTCTTCTGGCGGTATGGCGGGATTATTCCGAATTTTGAGGCGCTCATGCGCGAAAAGGGGCTGGCCCCGTACTGCTTCCGCCGCCCCAGGCTCGGGCAGGGCACCGCGACGGACCGCAAGTTCTTGGATGAGGTCGCATCCGCGCTGAAGGCAATCGAGGCAGCAATACAGGAAAGGTAGAAAACGATGAAAAGGAACTGTATTCCCAAGACGGATCTGGACGTGTCGGTCATTTGCCTGGGAACGATGACGTTCGGTACGCCTGTCGGTGAGGCCGATGCGATCAAGTTGACGCACTGGGCAATTGACCATGGTGTCAATTTTATCGATACGGCCAATATGTATGAGGGCTATGCGCGTGCCGCTGGGTCTTCGGGCGGGGTGGCTGAGGAAATACTCGGCAAAGCCACAGCGGACCGGCGGGACAAGGTTGTTCTTGCAACCAAACTCGGTAATCAGGTCGGCCCTGCGCCGGAAGATGATGGCACAAGCCCCGCAGCTATTCGCAAGCAACTGGATGCAAGCCTCGGGCGTTTGGATACGGACTGTATTGATATCTACTACCTTCACAAGCCGGACGTGCATAACACGCCAATGGTTGAAATCCTGAGCGCGCTGAATGCGGCCATTGAGGCCGGGAAAATCCGCTACTACGGCGTAAGCAACTACTCGGCCACTCAGTTTGCCGAGCTTCTGAAAGTAGCCGACGAAAACTCACTGCCTCGGCCCATCATTCATCAGCCGGCATACAGCTTGTTGAATGCTGGCATCGAGGGGGATCTCCTTCCTCTTTGTGAACGCGAGCAAATTGCTGTTGCGCCTTATCGCGTCCTTCAGGGCGGGTTGTTGACCGGAAAGTACCGACGTGGACAGGGCGCTCCGGATGGGTCACGCAAGGCCGAGATGGAAAGCTGGATGTCTGAGTTTACCGACGACATGTTTGATCAGCTTGAGCAAATTGAAGCTGATGCTGAAGCCAAGGGTAGGACATCGCTCCTTCAGCACACCATCCTCGAAACACTCGCTAAACCGGCCGTCGTTTCGCTTGTCCTTGGCGTCAAGCGCATCGATCAATTGGAAGCATTGCTAAATTCTGTCGTCTGACCTTGGCTGTAAACGCTTTCTTACCATATCCCGCATACGGTATGATGTGTCTGTAAACCGGCAGCACGTGATACAGCTTGCACCCTTGGATCTTATGCTGTACCGCAAGCTGGTACAGCAACATGGGGTACGGAAGACCAATGGAAAAACACATACCGCACCGACCGTCTCTGGTGAAAGAAGTAGCCGACTGGCTACGCACGGAGATTACCGTAGGGAGATGGGAAGACTATCTTCCTGGTCAACGGGCGCTTCGCAGTTCTCTGAATGTCAGTCAGAGTACACTCGAGAAAGCGCAGCGCTGTCTTCAAAGGGAAGGGATACTCCAGATCGAACATGGTCGCAAGACCAGGATTGTCCGTCGCCCAAGGAGAGAGCGACCCGACGCCAAGACACGTATTGTGAGAGCACTACTGGAAGGGGTTCCCCTGCAATCGCGGGAGCCCAGTTTTATTTTTAGCACCGCTCAGATGCAGCGCCATTTGAACGCTGCTGGGTTTGAATTTCAGTTGCATAACGAAGTGAACATAGAGAAGAGGGGGCTGTTGAGGCGAATCAAGGCATTAGTAGAGGAAAATCCGGCTGCCTGTTGGCTTCTTGTCAGTGTGCATCAGGATATCCAGCAATGGTTCATGGATCAGGATATCCCTTGCCTGGTGGAAGGGCATCTTTTTCCGCGTGTCCGGCTGCCGTCGATAGATATTGACTACGAAGCCGCTTGCTCTCATGCGGTCGGCAAGTTCCTGCGTGACGGCTATAAACGCTTCGCGCTGCTTTGGCCGAAGTTCCCTACAGCAGGCCTTTTAGCTGTTAAGACCGCTTTTGAGGTGGCGGTGGCGGCTGATTCACGCACCGATACTGTGACACGGGTAGTCGAACACGAGAATTCTCTGAGAGGACTGCAGGGCGCGGTTGGTCGCTTGCTGGATTCCAACCTTCCTTTTGAAGGTGTCCTCGTATTCAGCGCGAACCATGCCTTGGCTGCGGTCAGCTGCCTCACGCACATGGGCAAGCGTGTCCCGCAGGATATGGCTGTTCTGTGCCTTGCCCACGAGGAGTTTCTCGATTATCACATGCCCACTATTGCCTCCTACCGCGTCGACCCGAATATCTATGCCGCCCGCGCGTCAGGGCTGGTCGTGCGTTTGGCTACCGAGGGCTTCCTTTCCAAGCGAGCCCGTCGCATTCTGCCCGAGTTCAGTCAGGGCGACACCTTTGCTCTGCGCCACTCCTGAGGAACTTGAGAAACCGCGCCAACCGTCTCTGGTGAAAGAAGCGGCCAGCTGTCCTGCGCGCGAGTACAGTATGCGGCCCTTGTTCCCAATACTCTGTTGACATACCATTGGTGTGTTATCAATCGAAGTGTAGACGGACCTCAAGGCTGCAAGTATGCGTAGGCAATCAGGAATGCTGAGTGATGGCTTTGGAAAGAGGTTCTGTGTTCACGAAGGGATTGAGCAGCAGGAGATGAATAAGGGGATGGTGGTTCAGTTATAGTAACCATGGCGCTGAAAAGGCGCCGTAAGCAGGAGGAGAGGCGATGAGAACGGGAAATGTGTTCACGGGAATCATGGGGCTATGCGTGCTGGCGCTGCTGGTGATGGGTGGCACATCGGCGATGGCGACGGGCGTGATCTACGTTGATTGCTACACCAACCAGATTCATCCGGGCAATTATCAGTCTTCGGAGGCACGCTGGTGGAATGCCTCTAACATGGATACGGGCGATGACCTTACGGATATGGTTGATGAGAACAATGTTGCGACAACGGTTGATCTCAGAATTATAACGCCTTTCGGTGCACGGATTGATGGTGGGGTAGTGAGTAGTACGCTTGTTGATTGGGGTAATCCTGTTACTTCGGGGAGTTCGTATGATACAACAGGTTACACCGATCCCCAGATTCGCTTCGAAGGTCTTACCGCCGGTGGGCTCTATAATTTGGCCTTCTATGGCGCCCGTAATAGCGGGCCGCCTGAGGAAACCGCAGGACGTCAGATGAACGTTACAATCAACGGGAAAACGCAGTCGTATCAATCGCTGTATGGCGGCGCAACGACCTTTACCAATGTGGTTGCCGATGGCAGTGGTTATATCACCGTCGACTTCAGCGCTCCGGTTGATTTCGGGCACCTGGGCGGAATGAGTATCATTCCCGTTCCCAGCGCGGTGCTGGCGACGGAGGTGTACGTTGATCTTGATGCTACGACAACACATCCGTCCGGTCTTCAGTCGGCATACAATCGGCATTGGAATGCTACGGATCTGGGCACGGTCACCAATATTACCGGTATCGTCGATGAGAACAACGACGCCACGACGGTAACTCTCTCGATCAAGGATGCCTTCTGGGCTCACCTCGCAGGTGGTCCGGTAAACAGCGGGCTTGTGGATTGGGGGTCTCAGGTCACGACGGAGTCCTGGGCTCTTATTACAGCTTCCAACGCCGATGGAAAGATCCGCGTCAAAGGGCTGACGCCGATGGCGAGCTTTAACCTGACCTTCTATGGTGCGCGCAACAGCGATGTGGAAGAAACGCCAGGGCGTCAGATGGATGTAACAATCGGCGGGGTAATGCAGTCGTATCAATCGCTGTATGGCGGCGCAACAACCTTCACAAACGTGGCTGCGGATATCAGGGGTTATATCGATATTCATTTTAACGCTCCCGTTGATTACGCGCACTTGAGCGGGATGAGCGTCAGTCCTGCCGTCTATGATGAGCTTGAGTCGAGCATCTACGTCGACTTTGATGGCGACACGACACATCCCGGGAACTATCAGTCCGCAAAGAGCCGTTACTGGAATACCGCGGACATTGGAACGGCTACGAACTACACTGATCTGGTTGACGAGAACAACAACGCCACGACAATAGACATCAATGTGATAGACAGTACTCCTGCCCGCATTGATGGGGGGCAAGCGAGTAGCGGACTGGTGGATTGGGGGTCGGAGGTTACGGCGGAGAGTCGATACCTCAGTGATAGTTCAGGGGCTGAAAGCGCTGCAATCCGTATCCAGGGTTTCGGGACAGCAGAGGTCTATTCCTATAATCTTACCTTCTATGGCGCTCGTTCCGACGGAAATCCAGAGGGTACGGCAGGCCGTCAGATGGATGTCACTATCAATGGGACCACGCAGTCGTATCAATCGCAGTATGGCGGTGCAACGACCTTCACCAACGTAACTCCCGATATCAACGGTCATATTGACGTCGAGTTTGATCGCCAGGGGGCGGCTACTTTTGCGCATCTGAGTGGAATGAGCATTAACGCTATCGCCCCGTCGAGAGGCACGGCGATTGTGATCAGGTAAGATAATTGACCGAAGACGCGGCGTGTTGCAGCCATGGCTGACAAGGCCATGGCTGCAAGCGTTACAAAACATACGTGGCGGCGGTCGGCCATGGCAGTTTGCCTGGCAGAACACGTTTTTCCGAAAAGCCGACACCTGCCGCACCGAGAGATTATCGAGCTTCAATGCGCAAACACTATAGTTGTGTTCGCGGATTACCTCTAAAAAGATCGTGCAGAGATGAGTAGAGCCAAAATGATGGGGGTTGCATGGGTCATAGTGGCCATCTGTCGATTTTCGGTCGCCGCGTCGGTGGAGATGCGGGTTGACGAGAACGGGGCGTTGTCCTCGCTGGGCCGCATAACCGGTGCAAACAGTCTGGCCGAGCCCTTGCGGATGCGGATCCTCGAACGCCGGTTTTATCAACAGAACGCCGCGGACGGGCCAGGGGAGACAGATCGGAGCGTCGTTGTTGCCAATCAGGACGCTATCTTTGACGAAGGGCCGCAATCCGCATCGAAACACGAACCGCGTCTGGTGATTGACGACGTCAAGGTGAAGCCCGGACGTGTGAGTCGAATGGGGGAGTCGGTCAGTGTCACAAGATCCGATCCGAAAACGGATCTCTCGTGGAGCACTGTCTTTTCCCCTGGACACAATGCCCTGGAAATCGCCGTAACCTTTAAAAACCAAGGCGACCGGCTGCGTTCCCTGGACGTTGAATTTCCGCTTATTCTGTCCGGTGCCGACTATAATGCCTTTTTCCCGGGCTGTAACGACTTTCCCGAGTGGCCGGAAGACTCGGCCCTGGGTTACCAGCTTCGGGCCGGGCAGTCGGATTACAACAACCTTTCCCAGCCGCTGGCGACATTTTACTCCAAACCGCGCGACGTCGGCTTGAGTGTGGCTTCCAGCTACAGGCGGCCGATTCTGCCGATTACCTTCTTTGCTGCCCGTTCGAAAGGAAATACGGCGGTTCTGGCCACATTCGTGCGCGTTAGACTTGACCCCGGAGGCGAGCGCACCGTCCGTCTCTACCTGATCCCGCACGCCGGTGACTGGCGCAGCGGCTTGGCCTTTGTCCGCAACGCCTTTCCCAACACCTTCTATGTAAACCCCGAGGTTTCCAAGTTCTTCACTCGCAACTTCGGCGGTTCCGGGACTCTTGGCGGGTACTATCCGGAGTGCCTGACGAATCCGCGTATGTGGAAAAATTACCAGCAGCCTTTCGATCCCTGGCGTCGCTCTGTTATTGAGATGATGGGCCTGGGCCGTTGGCAGGGATTTTACATGAGTGACATTTCCGAGTGGACGCCCATGGCCTCCGAAAAGTGGTATTTCGTCAACAACGCTCCCGGGTGGTTCCCCGAGGAGTTTCTCGAAGGCAAGCCCGCCGAGAACGCTTCGTGGCAGGAGATCGTTGCGTGGATCGAGTCCCGACCAGAGCATCTCAAGGGACAGATATTCAAGAAAGGCCAGAGGGAAGGCGCGACGTCCCGCAAGTATGCGTGGCAGAAGGTTACCAAGAGCAAGGTCTGCGAGTTCATCCGCGTGGCCAAAGAACACAATACCGCCATGTTTCTTTACTGGAACCCGCGTGACGTCTGGTATCCCTACGCCAGGGATAGATTCGAGGATCTGATCGTGTACCGCAGCAGAAACTACTTCAATTTTGATTGCGCTTATGTCAGCGCCCCGAAAGGCTCGACTTTCTTCAGCTGGCATTTGGACCAGATCCGGCGCATGTTCGCGGAGTATCCCCGGCTCGACGGGTTCTTTGTGGATCAATGCTACGCTACGGCCGGCCATGTTTACACACACGATGACGGCTACACCGTTACGGACGACGGCCGCGCCGCCAGTTGTTTCAACAGCAACCTGGCCGAGCTGACCGCCGCCGGACGCAAGATTGCTCATAAGCACGGAAAGTTTGTCTGGGGCAACCATGCCCATGAAATCATCGACATTGTCGCCAACTACGATCTTGCCCTGATCGAGGGTCGGATGCGCCCGGGGACGCCCCAGGAGACAGGCCGTTATGCCTCCATTGGAAACCGTCCCTGGATTGCCTTAGGCGTAGATGAACGAATCCAACAGGTTTCTCTGCGGGACGGAGGGTGGCAATGCGCCTGGACGCAGAATGACCATGACGATTACGAGACGCGAATGATGAGCGCTCCATGGTATTGGGGGCCGCGCCTTTATGCTCCGATGTTCGATCTGTTTCGTTCGAGGACATGGGTATTGGAACCGCATTGCTTGAGACTGCCGAGCGGATTCGAGGGCAACCTGTTTCGGATTGACGGGGAAGAGAACCTGCTGGCCACGGTGGTGGCCTTTGGCGAATCGTTCATGACACCCTGGCTGCGGCTGGATGTGCCGGTTACGATCAGGACGACGGATGCGGTCAATGTCAAAGCCGCCTATGTCGTTGGTGCGGCCAACCTCGGCGTTTTCAAGGTCCCGTTCGAACGGGATGGCCATACGATTACCGTAAAGATTCCGCAGTTCCGCGGTTCGGCGGCCGTGCTCCTGGCCAAGAAGGGCCGGTTCGTCAGTGTGGAGACATCCCTGCCGATGACATCGGCCGGCGGAACGTATGCATTTGACCTGGTCGCCGACAATCTGACCGACGAGACCTGGAGTTGGAAAAACACCGTCTGGCTTGGGCACAAACGCGAGTGGCATTGGGAGGAAACCCCGGCTGGCGAGAGCGTGACGAAGCCGTTCCATGTCACGGTGCCCGGAGATACTGAAAAGCCCTTCACGCAGATGAAGTTGGCCAAGGATGTCGAGAGCCGGTTGCCCATCGAAGACGGAGGCAAGAACCATATGGCGACGTTCGAGTTCTTCGTGCAGCCGCCCGTTTCGGCTACGCTTTCACCGTCGCGCGCGCTGGTGGAGCGCACTCTCTCGAATACTGGACAGGGTGGATACAAGCCGTTTTATGCCGTACACCCGTTGCATGTCTATGACGGCGAGATGGCCGAGTTCACGCTGGGGATCATGAACAATACCTCGAGTACGAAGACGTTGGCCGTCGAGATCAACGGCGGGAACGTCACGATTTCCGATGTTCCCGGCTCCGTGAAGATGGGGCCGATGAGTCAGCGCAATGTTGCAGTGGTAGTGCGCGGCGCCGGATGCGGTGCGAGTTCGCTGCATGTCGACATCAAAGACGGGAACAAGGTCGTCTCGACCTTCGATCTGCCGATTCAGGTCTTTGGGACAAGCCTGGCGGAAGCGGACATGGGTGGCGTTAAGCGTGTCTCTCTCCTCTACGACTTGTGGGGTCGCACGAAGACCAACGGATCCGAAGCCAAAGCGATACATTTGAACGGTGTCGATGTTGGTCCGCTGGTCAGTGGCGGCGCATATCCGGTGTGGTACTCGCGCACGCGCGCCGAACTGAACGAAGCGGCGGTGCAGGCGCTCGAAGTCGATAACGAGGTGTCCATCACAAATCCGGGCTCGACTTTCTGGAAGATCCGAAACGTGGTTCTTGAGATTACGCTCTCAGACGGCAGCACGGTACACCTCAAGGCCGAACCGGGCGCGATCTCTTTCCCGGCGAATCACTTCAGGGCGGAAGGAAAATGCCTGGACGCGAACACGCCGTTTGAATTCAGGATGTGAGGAGAGTGGTGAGAACTACGAATGAATGCGAATAGACTCGAATATGTTTTTAGACGCCCTTAAGCCTCTCTTCATTTGCGCTCATTGGCGTCCATTCGCGGTTCTCTGGTGCCTCTTGTTCCCGGTACTGAGCGCGTTGGGTGTGGGCATCGATCTGACCGTCACCAACGGCAATATGGCTGTCACCAACTGGGTAGCCGAAGCGACGCTGGACTTGGCCGGGGCGCGTGATCTGCTGGGCGATCCGGGTGAACCGGAGGAGATCGCTGTCTACGATGTGGACGGTGCCGAGGGGCTTGTGCCGTGGCAACTCGATGCGACCGCCGTGACGGGCGTCTATACGGTGGCCTGGCGCGTGCCTGGCGCCCTGGAGGCCAACGCGGCTCGCCATTTCGAGCTGCGGTTTGAAGCGACCAATTCGCCAGTCGATCCGCAAAGCGTAACGATCGCAACCAATGCTGGCGGTATTGCGGTTGACAACGAAGAGATCTCTCTTTTTCACAACTCCGGTGGACTGATTACTGAGGTCAGCGTCGGCGCGGCCTCGACATGGCTGAACTGGAACGACTTAGTGAATGGCGGCGTCGGCGTTTTCAACTTGAGATACCTGGCTGCCGACAGCCTGACCGCGAGTGCAACGGGGGGATTGCGCGTGGTGGTTGAGACCTCCAAGGAATATCACGAATACCTGGGGCCGGGGCAGTATACAAACGCACCATCCCATCCGCGGGCGACCTACCGGTTCACCTCCTTCGCGGGCCTTCCCTTCACGCGAATCGAAGCCGACATCACGCAGGACTTTGCGTACTCATGGGATGGCGTCCACTTCATCTGGACCTTCTTCAACGACGAGTTCTTCACAAAGTACTGCACCTCCGAACACAGTGGCACCATCATGCACACGGGTTCAAACTACGAAGGGTCCCGGTGGTCGAGCGTTTTCAACACGAACATGATGATGGCGGTGTGTCCCGGCAACAGTACCGCCGTCTATGACGGAGGAGAAGGGTTTTTCGGCTCCAATCTCAAGTCCGGCAGTGCCCCCATGATCGGTCTGCATTATCCCTGGCAGGGCGCGCTCCTGTTCGGGGAAGGGGCCGAGACCGCTGCCGCCATTGCGAGCTACTGTGATTACTGGAGCGCGGTGATTGCCGATCCACCGGTGGTCGAAGTCTACTTGTCTGAAGCGATGTCGAGCCTGACCAACGCCGAGTATGAGGTGCAGGCGCGACGGGATGCCATGGGCGCAATGTATGGGACCAACTGGTTGAAAGAGCATGTCATTACCACGATCGCCGGGCGCTATGCCGTTACGGCACGCGAAAAGATCGAAAGCGGGCTCTACGAAGAAGCGGCCGTCGACCTAGAGACCTGCACGAACCTGCTGGCCGTCACGCCGACTGCCGATATCGTCGAAGCCGGACAGCTTCAAGCCAGTCTCGTTGAGGATTATCCCTGCCTGGCCAACAGTAACGCCGTCTATATCTGGTCTACGCCGAGTAACGGCGCAGGACTGGTCAGCGTGTATGACAAACAGACCGAACGGGAGTTTCTGGCCAACGACGTCACACAGGCCGACTGGTGGGACCTGTCCGTCAAGAACAGTGCCGGTGAGGGCGCTTCCTGTCAAAACGGGGATATGACCTGTCAGGTCAGTTATACGGCCGACACCAGTGCTGCGGTCTTGAACATGCAGTGGTCGACCAATGTGGTGGTCGACGTTCAGGCGTGGCTATCCACGACCAACGGCCTGCTGCGCGCTACAATCGCCGTTCAAACCAACGCCCCAGACACGGGACTTACCATGGTGACCTTTCCCAAGCTAACCGATATCTTGCCGCTGTCGCCCGGGGCGCAGGATGACGAAGTGCTGGAGACTCGGGACCTCGGCTGGCGCAAGCCCTCACCGCTGGTCTCCTCTGCCGCGTCCGATACGGCTTATCCGAACGGCATGCAGTTCTCCGCGCTTCTGGACGGAAGCAACGGGCTGTACATTGCCGAAGAAGACGCTTTGGTCAACCGCAAGAACATTACCTGGACACCTGACCACGACAGCCTCACGATCGATCTGACCGTTTCGCATCCGGTCCTCAATTGGGGCGCGGCCGCGCTGACCGTGACGTATCAATCGCCGGGCGATATCGTCCTGGGTCCGTTTCGGGGCGACTGGTATGATGCCGCGCGCCTGTACCGGAAATGGGCGCTCACGGCGCCCTGGTGCGCCAAGGGCCCCGTCCACACGCGACTGGACCTTCCAGCGTGGTTCGTCAATGCCCCGTACTGGACGGTTGCCTCTCTGCGGGATGAATTCGGGGTTCAGTCCGAACTCGACAAGCATGCCTTCTACGACATGCCCGTTACCATCGCGCATGCCTACCGGTATGGCTCGGTTCTTGGGATGGAAGAATCAGATCGCTGCGGCGAGTATCTGCCGCCGATTCTGAACAATCAGCGTTTTCGATCCGCGGTGACAAACCTGCAGAGCGAGGGCGTGCGCATTGTGCCCTACATCAACGGCTACGTATGGGACAGGGATACGGAGAACTACCGGAATTTGAACGGGTCCAACGCCGTGGTATGGCTGAATGCGCAGGGGCAGTTGAGAGAATTCACGGCTTACGGCGGCGGTCAGCACCTGATGGGCATGTGCCCGGCCGCGGACTTGTGGCAGGACCATCTCAAGGGCATTACCAGCAACCTTTTCGACCGCTGCGGGATCGACGGGCTGTACTTCGATTTTCTCATCTTCAATGTCACAGATTGCTATAACGAGGATCACGGGCATGCGATCGGCGGCGGGAACTACTGGTCGGGCGGGGTGCATGATCTTCTTGAGGGATGCCGGGCTGTGGCGACCAATATCAATACGAACGCCATTTTCGCAACTGAAAACGTCGGTGAAGCCTATATCGATGTTGTTGACGCGTTCCTGTCGCTCGGGCACACGACCACCACGGCGCCGTTGTTCCCGGCCGTTTATCACGGGTACGCCAACGTGTTTGGCGGGGACCAGAATAAGTACAACCCCGAATACCTCGGGCGCTGGTGGCTGATGGGGGGGCAGAACGGATGGCGCGGGCCGGAACTGCCCATGGCAGGAATAACCTATTATTCGGGTCAGGATATTTCGAACTTCACGAATTCGGGGCTCTACTACAAGCGCCTGCTCGACTGCCGCGTAGCGTTCGCAACGCCGTACCTGGGCTATGGCGAGATGCTCAGGCCGCCGGACATCAGCGGCAGCCTGCCGACGGTTAGCATGACCGGCCCCTATGGCAGTCTTGATGTGCCGGTGGTCGAGGGGTCCGCCTGGAAGGCGCCGGATGGCCGGGTAGGCCTCTTCTTTCTGAATTACGACGAGGATGATGCGCATGAGTTTATCTGGTCGGTGGATCTGGCCGAAACAGGCTGGGACGGAAGTATAACCAACCTGGTGCTGAGTTCGTGGAGTGAGTCCAATGGATTGCAGGTTGTTGAGAGCGGCCTGAGCGGCGGCGATTTGTATCGAACCTCTAATCTTCCCGCGCTTGGTATCATGGCCCTCAAGCTGGAGGCGGCACAATGAGCCTGACTATGGGAAACGTTATTATGCCTGTCCATCCGTGGTTATACTCCTCTTTGGTTGTGGCTATTCAACTCCTGCTGTTCACGGTATCCGCTTCCCGTGCAGCGTTTGTTCCGCCGGGCTGTGTTGAAGCCGATGGCACGCAGCAAGGCGAATGGGGTTATGCCACGCGCATTATTCATACAAAGACAGGCATCGAGATGGCTTTGATTCCTTCGGGAACCTTTGTGATGGGGTCGGACGCGATCTACTCAAACTCACAACCCCCTCATGAGGTTTCGATACGGCATCCGTTCTATATGGCCCTGACCGAGCTGACCAACGGGCAGTATCGCGAGTTTGTCAATGCAAGCGGTTACAATGGCGCGCCGGATACGGACCCGGAGGAGGACCTTTGCCTGCGGCACTGGGGGGGGGAGAGTCTGATGTCGACGAACGACGCCTATCCAGTGGTGTGGGTTTCGTGGAGTAACGCACAGGCTTTTTGCTCCTGGAGTGGTCTTGAATTGCCGACCGAAGCCGAGTGGGAGTATGCCTGTCGTTCCGGCGCCGGCACTCTTTACTACTACGGCAACGATCAGAACATGTTCACCAATTACGGTTGGACGGTTTTTAACAGTGATGCATTGACTCATCCGGTGGAACAGAAGACGCCGAACGCCTGGGGTTTGTATGACATGCTGGGCAACGTGTGGGAATGGGCGCTCGATGACTACGTCTACCGCTACGAAGGCGCGCCTACAAACGGGATGGCGCGAATTGAGGGACGATGGACGAAGGTGGTGCGAGGAGGCGGCTGGGGCGTGACACCGCAACCGATCAGCAGTAGTTGTGCGGTCCGCTTCAACTACGCGCCGAACCTTGCCTCCAACAATATCGGGTTTCGGGTCATTTTGAGAATTGGGAAACTGCGGGGGGCGCTGTTTGAATTTCAATAATATCAGGAATCCTTAGAAACAGTAAAGGTGAACATTTTATGCGCGCTGGAAAGAATCGAAGAAGAACGTGCCTGTACCGTGACATAAGACAGCCGGTCGAAGTCCGAGTCAACGATCTGCTGGATCGAATGACTCTGGAGGAGAAGATTCGTGAAACTGGATTTGTGATGGGGAAAACGCTGCTTGAAAATAACAGGTACGCACCGACTCTGGTTGAGAAACGGTTCGGCAATATGGGCATCGGCGGCATCATGGACCCTCATCAGGGCGGACGACGAACGGCGAGAATCGTTAATGCCTTGCAGAAATATCTGGTGGATCGAACCCGCCTTGGCATTCCGGCCCTGATCATGGCCGAATGTCTGCATGGTCATCTCTCACCGGGTGCAACCACGTTTCCGCAGTCCATCGGCTTGTCCTGTTCCTGGAATCCCGGAATGATCAGAAGAATGGCTGCGGCGGTTGCCGGGGAAGCGAGCGCAGTCGGAATCCGTCAATGTCTCAGTCCCAATTTGGATCTTGGCCGTGATCCGCGCTGGGGCCGCGTGGAGGAGACTTACGGGGAAGATGTTCATCTATGCACACAAATGGGGCTGGCTTATGTGGAGGGGATGCAGGGCGGGAAAGACCCCCTTGCCCCGGAAAAACTGGCGGTAACGGTGAAGCACTTTGCCGGGCACTGCGATCCACAGGGCGGCCTCAATATCGGTCCAGCCGATATTGGAGAACGTAAGCTCCGTGAAGAATATCTGCCGCCGTTCAAAGCGGCGGTGGAAGCCGGGGCATTGTCGGTCATGAACGCCTACAACGAGATAGACGGAGTGCCCTGCGTGGCTTCCAAATTTCTTCTGCGGAAAATTCTTCGTGAAGAATGGGGCTTTGAAGGCTATGTCTTTGCCGATTTCGGATCCGTGGAATTATTGGGTTCCTTGTGTCACAACCTCACCGATTCTCGGCAGGAAGCCGGTCGTATCGCCTTTGAAGCTGGTGTAGACTTGGAAACGTGCCAGAACCATTGTTATGATAAGAAGCTGTTGGAGCTTGTCAGAAAGGGCAAGGTGTCGGAGAAGCGTCTGGACGAAGCGGTTGGCAACATCTTGCGGGTCAAGTTTATGACCGGGCTTTTTGATCGTCCCTACGTGAATGAGGGGCGGGCGCTGGAAATCGTTCACTGCAATAAACACGTTAAGCTCGCGCGTCGGCTGGCGGGTGAATCCATTGTCCTTCTGAAAAACGAGAAAAACCTGCTGCCGATCGATAAGCGCAAGCTCTTCTCGGTCGCGGTTATAGGGCCCAATGCGGATGTGGCTGAATGTGGGGATTACTGTTTTCCGAAGACGGAAGACGTGAGCCCTCTTGAAGGTATTCGCGCCGCAGTGCAGTCAAAGACAAAAGTAACCTTCGCATCGGGCTGCGATATGCATGATCTGAGTAAAGACGGTTTTGATGAGGCGGTGCAGGCTGCACGTGATGCCGATGTGGCCCTGATGTTCATGGGCGGATCAAGCATGAGTCTGGGTGGTGTCGGGTGGGTCATTGACGGTAAGCCGACCCGGCCGTCAACGTGTGGAGAGGGATTTGATCGTGCGGATCTGAACCTGCCGGGAGTCCAGCAGGAGTTGGTCGCGGCAGTGGCCGAAACCGGCACACCGGTGGTCGTTGTGCTTATCAATGGTCGACCCTTGAGCACGGCTTGGATTGCCGAACACATTCCGGCTGTTCTGGAGGCTTGGTATCCGGGAGAACAGGGGGGGCATGCGATTGCCGACATTCTGTTCGGCAAGGTCAATCCATCGGCCAAGCTGACGATGACCATTCCGCGATCAGTAGGGCAGGTTCCCATCTACTACTGTCGGAAGCCTTCCGCGGGCGGTTACTATAAAATGCCAGGAGCGCCTGGCCGGCCGGGCCGGGACTACGTGTATTCAGAGTCTTCGCCGCTCTACGACTTCGGTTATGGGCTGAGTTACACCCGCTTCCGCTACAGCAAATTGCGCGTTTCGCCTTCAAGGATCGCTCCTGATGGTATGGTCACTGTGAGCGTTACGATCCGTAATGCCGGTGACAGGGCGGGCAAAGAAGTCGTCCAGCTTTACATCAATGATGTTGTCAGCAGTGTCACCACGCCCGTCAAATTGCTGAAGCGATTTGAGAAAATCACGCTTAAACCGGGCGAGGTCAAGACCGTGACCTTTGAAATTGGACCAGAAGATTTGAGTTTGCTGAACGAAGAGATGCAGCGAATCGTCGAGCCAGGTGCTTTTGAGGTTATCGTCGGCGGCCTGAAGAAACAATTTGAGGTCGTGTGAATCTATCTCGATTTGTCATGGCTCTGATGACGTCGGAACAGGAAATGTTAATGTAGTGTGCTGGAAGGATCGGCAGAACATTTGAAAGGATAAGATGAGCATTGATGTCGAACAAATCGTATGTCCATTACGGGAGACTGGGCCTAGCAATCTGCGGAACAGCGAGGCCGCGGTCATTGAGCTGAAGGACGGTCGCCTGTTTCTTGCCTATACGCATTTTTACGAGTCTG
>CAYFPQ010000005.1:26531-40963 GCA_964345005.1 uncultured Victivallales bacterium
CGGATGACTTCGGCCCCGGCGATATTCGCGGAAAGCTGTCTGAAGACAGCGGAGCGACGTGGAGTGAACCGTTCATTGTTGAAACGAATACAGCCTGCTGCAATGTCGGACGAATGGCGTTGTTGAGGCTGAAGAAAAGACATGATGGTTTGCACAGTCATCCGCCTTGTCTGGCGCATATATACGTGGAACTGAACCGGTTCTACACCAACCGCATTCTGTTCAAGACCTCGGGTGATGAAGGGCGGTCTTGGTCAACGCCCGTTCAGATCAATGATACGGGGACGCTAGGGCATATCTGTCAGCGTGGCGATACCGCGCTAGTTCTGTCAACCGGGCGGATTCTCGTTCCCGTTTACGGCATGTTTGGTGGTATGTGCGCGAGCTTTGTGTACTACAGCGATGACGGGGGAGACACATGGTGCCGTTCTGAAGGCGAGATGGCGGTTAAGTACAGAGATGGCGATCATGTCGCCGGTTTTGACAATTTTGAGGAGCCAGCGGTGGCGGAACTGCACGATGGGCGACTGCTCTGCTTCGGTCGGACCAACACGGGCAGGATCTGGCAGTCGTTTTCGTCTGACCAGGGCGTTACCTGGAGCGAACCGGAACCCACGAAGTTGGCTGCTTCTTATTCCCCTGTTTCCCTGAAGACGATTCCGACGACCGGCAATTTGCTTTGCGTCTGGAACCAGGCGTCGCCGGAGGAAATTTTGTATGGCTACGGCCGGATGCGGCTGTCGTGCGCGGTGAGCAAAGATGACGGCAAGACATGGACATGCTTCAGAAATCTGGAATCGCTTGACGACCGCGTTCGTATCGCGCCCCCGTCCATCGTGGAGGGAGGGGATATACGGAGCGAAGCATTTGCGATCCACGCCCGCAAGGCCCTGTCCGAAAACATGCCTCCGCACAAAGCACCTGCCGAGTTTACGGCCCGGTACCCCTGGTTTCCCGGCTACTGTCACAATGACTATCCGTCAGTCGCTTTTACGCGCGACGGCCGTGTAATTATGACTTACGGGGTCAGTGACTATGAACAGGCGGGTCTTACATCCGGGCTGAAACTGGTCGTTCACCCCGTTGAATGGCTCTATGAGGGAGGGAATCAATGACAGGCGTGACAGGCTGAACACGCGACGGTATGTGGAACTGCTGCATAAGGCGGTAGGTGACTTCTATGAAGAGTGAATGATGCATTGGATTGATTGGTTGATTGTAGGCGTTCCGTTGGTGGTGGTTTTCGTCATTGCGCTTAAGGCGCAGAAATATGTCAGAGGGGTGTCCGACTTTCTTGCCGCGGGACGTGTGGCCGGTCGCTACGTAGTCGCCGTGGCCGGCGGCGAAGCCGCCATGGGGCTGATCAGTGTGGTCGCCTTGTTTGAGGCCTATTACAATTCCGGGTTTGCCTACAGTTTCTGGAGCGGCATCTATACCCCTATCAGCATTGTTGTGTTGCTGACCGGTTACTGCATCTACCGTTACCGGGAAAGTCGCGCCATGACAATGGGTCAGTTTCTCGAGATGCGATACAGCCGTTCGTTCCGAATCTTTGCCGCCACACTGCAATCGATTTCCGGCGTGATCAACTACGCCATTTTTCCCGCCGTCGGTGCCCGTTTTCTGATCTACTTCTGCGATCTGCCGTTGTGGATTCAGTTCGCCGGGCTGACGTTTCCCACATTCGGGCTGGTCATGGCCGCGTTTCTTTTCGTGGCGGTTATTATTGTTTCGATGGGCGGGCAGATCACGATCATGGTGACCGACTGCATTCAGGGCATTCTGAGTTACCCGCTCTACGCCATTGTCGTTGTGTACATTCTTACACAATTTTCATGGTCGCGCGACATGGCCCCCACGCTGTTGGACCGCGTCGCCGGCGAGAGCATGGTGAATCCCTTCGATATCTCGCGATTGCGCAATTTCAACGTGTTCTATATCTTCGTTGGCCTGTTCAGCATGATCTTCAATCGCATGGCCTGGAGCGGCACCCAGGGATATAACGCCGCCGCGCTCAACGCTCATGAGCAGAAGATGGGGGCCGTGCTCGGAACCTGGCGGGGCGGTTTCTCGTCCATGATGATCGTTGTGCTGGCTGTTGCCGCCTACACCTTCCTCAACAGTCCTAAGTTCAACGCCGCCGCGCTGAACTGTCGGCGGGAATTGGCTTCGAAAACCGTCCATGACGTGGCGGGGGGGGAGAAGCTGGCGGACATAAGAGAGGATATTGCGGGGTATCTTCGGACGGGGGAGGTGTCGCCCTCGCTTCAGGCGCGACTGGACACCATTGAAGAGGGTCGCATCAACGAGACGGGCCGGGAGCCGATGCATGATACGATCAAACAGGCGATCGAGAGCGCGGACCCCGGCAAGGCGCAGACGTTCGGAACCGTATTCGGTCAGATGCGCGTTCCCCTGGCCCTGCGTCATATGCTGCCGATAGGGGTTACCGGCGCCTTCTGCGCCTTGTGTATCTTCTTGCTGATCAGTACCGACACTACGTATATGCATTCTTGGGGAAGCATTATCGTGCAGGACATTATTCTGCCCATTCGCGACAAGCCCTTTACACCGCATCAGCAGTTGATGTTGCTGCGACTGATCATCGCCGGAGTGGCTGTATTTGCTTTCCTGTTCTCTTTTCTCTTTGCGCAGGTGGACTACGTCCTGATGTTTTTTGCCATCACCGGCGCCATCTGGTTGGGCGGTGCGGGGCCCTGCATTGTGGGTGGATTGTACTGGAAGCGGGGAACGACCGCCGGCGCGTTCTCGGCGCTGATTGCCGGTTCATCGCTGGCTACCGGAGGGATCATTACGCAAAAGTTCTGGGTGGCCACGATCTATCCCTGGTTGAGTGCCAACGGGCTTCTGGCACCCGTGACGCGGGTGGTGGAAAGCCTGTCGCGTCCTTTCGAGCCCTACGTTCAGTGGCGTGTCACTCCCGATAAGTTCCCGGTTAACTCCCAGGAGATATTCTTCGTCGCCATGCTGATTGGCATTGTTCTGTATGTGATTGTCTCTCTGCTCACCTGTCGCGAGGCTTTTAACATGGAGCGGATGCTGCACCGCGGCAAATACCGCCGCGAAGGCGAGGAGATCGTCAGGGAAAAGCTCACCTTGAAAAGGGCTTTTCTAAAACTGCTTGGCATCACCTCGCAATACACAAAGGGCGATAAGGCGCTGGCCTGGTCCGTATTCATCTACTCCATGGGCTGGGCGTTCGGCAGTTTTGTCGCGCTGCTCATCTGGAATGCAGTTTCCCCCTGGCCGGATACTTGGTGGGCCGACTGGTTCAAAATATATAACCTTGTTGTGCCTGGCATCATTGCCGTGGTGTCGACGGTATGGTTTACCATCGGAGGCACATTGGACCTGCGACGGTTGTTCAAGCGGCTGGCTGAGAAAGAGGATCATATTCTGGATGATGGTCGTGTGATCGGGCATGTCAGCGCCGATGACGTGGCGCTGGTCGAAGCCGTTGAACATGTGTCCATTGACGAAGCCCACGTTGAAGATCTGGAGATTGAGAGAAATGGCTAAAGGAAAAAACGTATCCCAACGCGTTGTTATGATAGGAGCTGGTTCGGTCGGGTTTTCCACGGCTATTTCTCGGGAACTGCTTCGTTCGGATTTACTGAAGGATTCCACTTTTGTTTTGGTGGATATAGATAAAGAAAAGCTGGATGCTGCACAGAAACGTATAACCGCCGTGTCGGAAGGTGCGGGTGGTTCCCTGAAGGTGGAGTCTACCATGGAGCGACGGGAAGCGCTGGAGGGCGCCGATTTTATTGTGACCTCCTTTGCGCCGCAACGCGCTCCGTTCTGGATTAAGGATATCGAGATTGCCAAAGCCCACGGTGTCGAGGTCTACATGGGCGAGAATGGTGGTCCGGCTGGGCAGGTTCATGCGCTGCGCAATATCACGATCATGCAGGATGTTGTGAGGGATCTGGAAGCAATCTGCCCCGATGCATGGCTCATGAATTTCACGAATCCCATGTCCATGCTCTGTACGTATCTCTACAAGCGTACGAAGGTCAAGTCACTCGGGTTCTGCCACCAGGTGCATGGTTCATTTGGCGTGATTTCTGAAATGCTCGGATTTGAGCCGGGCGATCTTCAGGTGTTTTCGGCTGGAATCAACCACATGAACTTCCTGCTGGATATCCGGCGCAAGGATTCGGGGGCAAGCTACATGGACGAGTTCCTGAGCAGGGTCAGAGAAAGCGACTACTGGCGGAAGATCCAGGAGTTCATCCCTGAACAGATCTTCACGTTGGAGTTCCTTAACACGTTTGGAGTCTATCCGGTCGGCTACGACAACCATATCTGTGAGTATATGCCCTTTTTCTACTCTCCCGAGGAAGTGGAGAAGCTTGGGTATCCGTCAAAGCTCGCGAATTTGAAGGAATTCAGAGAGAAGGGCCTTGATCAAATGTTCCGGGAAGACAGCAAGGTCACTGGAACCATAGACGACGTGGAAGTCGACCGCATATTGGGTAAAGGCAAGTTTCCCTTCCCCAAGGAACCGGGCGGGGATTACTACAAAGAGACGCCGGTATCGGTTATGGAGGCGCTGATCACCTCTGAGCCGCTGTATCTTGATTCCGGAATAGTCTTGAACCAGGGTTGTATCTCTAACCTGCCTGACGATGCCGTGGTCGATCTGCCGATCATCGTTGCCGGCGGGGCGGTCCATGGTGTTCAGGTTGGTGAACTTCCGTTCTTCGCGGCTGAGCTGTGTCGGCGCCAGATCGCGGTTCATGAGCTGGTCGTGCAGGCCGCAGTGACTGGCGAACGCCAACGCTTTATGGAAGCGCTCTGTCTGGATCCCTTTGTGCACAGCCTGAAGACAGCTCGAAACCTGATGGATGACTACTTGCGGGAATATGAGGAGTACTTGCCGCAGTTCGCCGGATGATGAACGTGGTTCGTAGTTAATGGGGATTGGACCATGATTATTGACGTACATGGGCATTTGTTTCGGGATCCGGAAGATCTGGATCGAATTGTCGAGGGCGGCCTGATTGAGCAGGTCTGGCTTCTGGACGTCTCTTTCTATGGGGACACCAAGGTGTGGTGCGGCAAGCCTGCCGCGACGCAGCAGGAAGTGTTGCAGGTTGCCGAGCAGTATCCGGGCTTCTTCGTCCCGTTCGGGTATCTGGATTTCAGAAAGCCTCCGGAAGTGGTACAGGAGCTCTTTGATATGGGTTTCCAGGGCCTGAAAGCCATTTTTCCGCCGAAACCGTACGATGACGCATCATATCTCGCGTATTACGAGAAGGCAGAGGCTCTCGGGATGCCGATCCTTTTCCACACAGGGATGGTAAACGCGTTGCCATATCGCGACGCTCCCAAGGGGCTGAGTCAGGCATCAAACAATATGACCCCCATGGCCGTGCATCACATTGCCGCATCGTTCCCTGGTCTTACGATCATCGGCGCGCACCTTGGGGGGCAGTGGTCTACGGATGCTGCCGAGTCGCTGAGAACGCTGCCCAATGTCTATTACGACATCAGTGGGGGAAACAAACCGGTTTATCAGAAGTGGTTGCTGGAGCACTTGCACTGGGTCGGCCCATTGCGTGAAGGGGGAAGGGGCGGCTTCGCCAACAAAGTGCTTATGGGGGTCGATGCGGTTTACGGGCTGAGTCAGATTCATGACGATGTTCTTCAATCCATAGATCAATGGAAGTGCTTCTTCGACGTCCACGCCCCCCGTTATACCTGGGGCAGCGAGGTCGAAAAGATAATGCGACTTAATGCCAAAAGTATTTCGTTCCCGAAGAAAGAAAAACAGGCTCCTGCCGAGAATCTGTGAAATAGGTAATATGGATGCTAAACATGGAGAAGACTAAGCGATTGGTCTAAGGGTATAAGGACTAAGTGTGGTGACTAAAGAGTGGGATTAAGTGTTGCTATGAGCACTTCCTGCACTTAGTCCAGGCACTTCGTCTCCACCCTTAGTCGATTACACCTAGTCGAACTGCTTAGTCGATGTTCGCGTTCAAAGCCTTCAAATTTACCCACAGCGTCTGTGGAAGCCCTGAAAAATTGTAATCAAAATGCGTGAGGAGATGTGCGTTCATGAGTAGAAGCACTGTTCGAAGAGAGAAATGTTTGTATCGTGATCCGAAACAGCCTGTTGACGTGCGGGTAAAGGATCTCTTAAGCAAAATGACCATGGAGGAAAAGGTCCGTGAGACCGGTTTTGTCGTTGGGAAGAATCTGCTGGAAAACAATAGATACTCTGTAGCCTTGATGGAGAAGCAATTCGGGGATATGGGTACGGGTGGTATCAATGACCCCCACCAGGGAGGGTGCCGAACCGCGAAGATCGTTAATGCCTGGCAGAAGTACCTCATCAACCGAACACGTCTTGGCATTCCGGCCCTGATCATGACGGAATGTTTGCACGGGCATCTCTCGCCGGGCGCAACCACATTCACGCAGTCCATCGGCCTGTCGAGTTCGTGGAATCCCGGCCTGGTAAGAAGGATAGCCGCTGCTGCCGCAAAAGAGGCTGCCGCTGTCGGAATCCGTCAGGCGTTCAGTCCGGATCTGGACCTTGGCCGTGACCCGCGATGGGGGCGTGTGGAGGAGACCTACGGGGAAGATGTTCATCTATGCACGCGGATGGGGGTGGCTTATGTGAAAGGGATGCAGGGAGGAAAAGGCATCCTTGCCCCGGATAAACTTGCAGTAACCCTTAAGCACTTTGCCGGCCATTGCGATCCACAGGGCGGAATCAACGCCGGTCCGGCCGATGTGGGCGTACGCAAACTCCGGGAAGAGTATCTGCCGTCGTTCAAAGCGGCTGTCGCGGCAGGCGCCTTGTCCGTCATGAACGCCTATAACGAGATAGACGGTGTTCCCTGCGCCGCCTCCAAGTTTCTTCTGCAGAAGATCCTTCGTGAAGAGTGGGGTTTTGAAGGTTACGTTTTTGCTGACTACGGTTCGGTAGAGTTCTTGGGTCCGCTGTGCCACAAGCTTGTCGACTCTCAGCAGGAAGCCGGGCGCATGGCTTTCGAGGCGGGCGTCGACATGGAAACATGTCAAAACCACTGCTACGACAAGAAGCTGTTGGCGCTTGTCAAGAAGGGCGTGGTTTCGATGGAGCGGCTTGATGACGCTGCCGGGAGGATTTTGCGGGTCAAGTTTCTCACTGGTCTTTTTGAGCGCCCCTATGTGGATGAAGGGCGGGCAACCGAGATCGTTCATTGCGATAAACACGTCAAGCTGGCCCGCAAGGTGGCTGGCGAGTCCATTGTGCTGCTGAAGAATGAGAAGAAACTGCTGCCGCTCAATAAGAACAAGCTCTCCTCCATCGCAGTCATCGGCCCCAATGCGGATGTAGCTGAGTGCGGCGACTACTGCTTCCCAAAAGAGGAAGACGTGAGTCCACTGGCAGGCATTCGCGCTGCGGTATCGCCAAAGACAAAGGTAACCTTTGCGATATGCATGATCTGAGCAAAGACGGCTTTGATGAGGCCGTGCAGGCCGCTCGTGATTCGGATGTGGCTCTGATGTTTGTGGGCGGTTCCAGCATGAGCCTGGGTGGCGTCGGCTGGGAAATTAACGGTAAACCGACCCGACCCTCGACCTGCGGCGAAGGATTCGATCGCGCAGACCTGAATCTGCCGGGCGTTCAGCAGGAACTGGTTGAAGCAGTCGCGGCCACCGGTACGCCGGTGGTGGTTGTACTGATCAACGGGCGCCCGCTGAGCACGACTTGGATTGCGGAGCATATTCCGGCCATTCTGGAAGCGTGGTATCCGGGTGAACAGGGCGGCCATGCGATTGCCGATATTCTTTTCGGTAAGGTCAACCCCGCCGCCAAACTGACGATGACCATTCCGAGATCAGTAGGGCAGGTGCCGAACTACTATTGCCAAAAGCCGTCCGCGCGTGGCTATTACAACAAGCCCGGCTCACCGGGCAATCCCGGCAGGGACTACGTGTATTCCGAGACTTCACCCCTCTACGAGTTCGGGTATGGCTTGAGCTACACCACTTTCCGCTACAGCAAACTGCGCGTTTCGCCTTCAAAGATCGCTCCCGAAGGCAAGGTCACGGTAAGCGTTACGGTGCGCAATACCGGTGACAGGGCAGGCAAAGAAGTCGTCCAGCTCTATATCAATGATGTTGCCAGCAGCGTCACCACACCCGTCAAGCTCCTGAAGGGATTCGATAAAGTAGCGCTCAAGCCCGGGGAGTCCAAAACTGTGACTTTCAAGCTGGGCCCCGATGATCTGAGTCTTCTGAACGAAGACATGCAGCGCGTGGTTGAGCCGGGCGTTTTTGAGGTCATGGTCGGTGGTATCAAGAAGACCTTTGAGGTAAAATGATGGTAGTACTGTCATTCTGAATGCGAAAAGCTTCCGTTGACCCGCCATGTGCCCGGTGTTAATCTCGCAGCCATGAAGTATAACGGCGTCATTTAAAAAAAATTCTCCGTCATGGATGATGAAGTCGCGCGATTGCGGGCTCTTGGAACCTTGACAACTGAGTTGTTGGATGGAGACCATTTTCTGAAACACGGTATTGAACGTGCGCTTCAGATTTGTGTTGAGGTCGTTGTGGACGCTGCACAGCGCATCCTTTCTCTGGAGGGGCGGCAGCCTGCTCCCACGGCTTTTGATGCTCTCAATGGTCTGGAGGCGATGGGGGTCATTGCATCGGCGGAGCGGTATCGGGCCATGATTCAGTTTCGCAATTTTGTTGTCCATCGATACGAACGGGTAGAATCAGGCATACTGGTCGCAATTCTGCGCAATCACCTTGATGATCTCGCTGCATTCCGGGACGAAGTGGCAGGTGCGGCATGAATCTGAACCTAGATGCTCTTGCGGCCACGTTTGCGGATGACCCACGAGTTCTGTTGGTCACGATCTTTGGTTCAGCCAAAGAAGGCATAGTTCGTGATTGCAGTGATGTAGATATCGGTGTGTTGTTATCTCCAGAGCCTACCCCTTTTGAGTTCTATGAGTTCTACCAGAAAATATCTTCCCGTTTGAGCATGATCCCGGAGCTGGATTTGGTTGACCTCAGCCATGCGGGAAGTGTGCTGGCCTTCGAGGCGCTTTGCGGACGTCGACTTTTTGTTCGAGACGGCGAGGCTGTGGCTGCTTTTGTGTCACAAGTGGCACGGCAGTATGAAGACGACATGCTGCACGTGACGTCGCTTCACGCAGCCTGATGAGGCATTCTGGATGGGGTTGGTTTGGTTCATCGGCGCGCCGGTCCACTTGACTCTCGTTCAACAATGGTTGGCTCCAGCAGTTCCGGTTTGGGAACGTCGGTACCGTTCGACTCGATCATATGGAGCAATTGTGTGATGCCGCGTTCGGCCATGGTCTCCTGCAGGCATCCGCTGCAGGTTATGGTCGGCATGCCGAAGGTATCGACTGTGTCGGCATTGCCTTTGTCGAGCAGTGCCACTACTGAAATGTCGTTGGGGACGCCCAAGTTTCGCTCGCGTAGCCATGAGATGACCTGGCAGGCGTCGAATTCATCATAGACCACTAATGCCGATGGCGGTTCGGGTTGCCGCCAAAGCTGCTGCAGTCTTTCCAGTGCCGGGGCAGGGGAGTCCCAGCCCGCGTTTGGCACCTGACCTGCGGCGGCCATGGCACGTGCAAATCCCCTGGGGTACTGCCACATGCGGTGAGCGGATGATGGCGCTTCACGTGTGACCACCAGACTGCCAATGCGACGATGTCCCAGTTCCACCAGGTGCTCCACGGCCAATTCCGCTGCACGGCATTCATCGACGTGAACCGTGAAAATTCCTTCCGGGGCTGGACCATCGATTACGACGAACGGAACGCCCAGGGCTCTCAGTTCATTCAGAAGAGGGTTGTTCAGTGTATAGACGACTATGGCGCCATCCATCGCCACCTCATGAAATAGTCGGGGTAGTTTTCGCGGTCGCTCGCTTGGAGAAATGCCACCCGCCAGGCTGAGGTTATAGTCGCGCTCGGACAAAAGATTGCTGATTCGCTCCAAGGCAGGCGCATATCGTGCGATCAATCGCCGTTGTATCGAACGTTCGTGCGTAAAGATAACGCCGATGGTGTGCGTGCGTCCTCCGCGCAACGCACGGGCGCTGGCTTTGGGTCGAAAGCCTAACCGTTGCGCCGCCAATCGTACGCGCTCGCGTGTGCTCTCTTTGATGCGTTCATCGCCTTGCAGGCTGAGGTAGACGGTCGAGCGAGCCACGCCCGCCGCCTTGGCTACATCTTCACCGGTAACCCGCCGACTCTGGTCGCTCTTGGCATCAGTTGTTGATTCTGTGTTTCTAGCGGTTTTCATTGCAATCAAGAACCAGTGTCACCAAAAAACGACGAAGGTTCAATTCCTCTGTAAATGTTTTTTTGTCGTCACTCGGAGAGAATATGGCGCAAGGGAATGTTTCAGGTGCAGATCCCTCCTCCCTCCTGTTCTTTCGTAGCGGTTACGGTCATTCCATCTGGTCCCGTAGTCCATGATGAGAATTAGTACGGTATAATATCTTTCGTATTTAGGTAGCATATAGTAATTATCCTTAAAAAAAGCTAAATATAAGAATAGTGTGTTGACAGCCTTTCCTTAGGTGTTCTATGATTGCAGAAATTAGACCGTTCTAATTCTTGAGATAGCGTGGTGTTATCAGGTGGAAAGCGGTCAAATACCCAGAAGGAGGGGTTGTCGATGAGTGCAGCAGAAAAGGGTTTAATGGGCGTCGTTCCGCCGATCGTTACGCCGTTTACGAAGGAGGGCACGTTCTATCAGAAGGGAATGGATAACCTGATAGAGTTTGTTGTTGAGGGGGGTGTTAACGGCCTGTTTGCCCTTGGGTCCTACGGTGGCTTCGCACTTATGAGTACCGAGGAACGAAAGCGGGTTGCCGAAGCCATCCTGAAGCGCGTCGATGGACGCATTCCGGTTGCCATACAAGTCGGCTCGCCTTCCACAGACATTGCCGTAGATCTTGCCCGGCACGCCGAGGCGCAGGGCGCAACGGTCGTGGCGGCGGTTCCGCCTTTCTACTATAGCGGGTTCGCCTACAAGGACGTCGATATCCTGCGCTTCTTCAAGACCCTGGCTGACTCCGTCAACATTCCGGTTTGGATCTATAACAACCCCAAAACCACGGGATTCTGCGCGAGCGTTGATCTGATGGTTAAGCTGGCGGAATCCGGCGTCGCCGGCTTGAAAGACAGCACCGGCGACTACATGTTTTTGGTTGAAGTGATCCGGGAAGTGCGCAAGGTGCTTCCGAACTTCGCGGTAACGGCGGGTACGGCGGGACTGTTCCAGGCGCTCTACCTGCAGGGGTCTGATGCCTGTATTGCCGGTACGGCCAACGTATTTCCGAAGTTGCTGGCGTCGCTCTATACCGCCCTTGAAGCGGGCGATCATGACGAAGCAAGCAAGCTTCAGGGCATTGTGATCGCATTGCGCAAGGTACAGGCTGTGCGCGGATTCCGTCCGGCCACTTGCTACACGCTGTTGCGCATGCGCGGCGTCGATGCGGGAACATGCCGCGCGCCGTGGTGTGAGCCCGAGCCTGAGTTCATCGAGAAGATGAAGGCCTCGCTGGCCGAGATCCCGGAAGTGAAGGATCTCTGTGTCGGCTCGCCGGTGATGGAGTAAGACGGAACAACAAAACCCAGCGCCCCTAGGGTGGGGTGCCGCAAGAAAGGCGGATGATGATGGAATCTACATTTGACTTGGTGGCGTTGGGGGAACTGTTGTACGCGTTGCGTGCGCCATATTCAACATTGCTTGAGCGCACCCGGACTCTGAATTGCCACTGTACGGGGGCGGAGGCGAATGTCGCGATCGGTGCATCGCGTTTGGGATTGAACACAGCCATCATTTCGAAGGTTTGTCGCAATTTCATTGGTGATTTCATTGTGGATGAATTACGTGCGGGCGGCGTGGATGCGGAAGGCGTGGCTCGATCCGATGCCGGCCGCATGGGGATTATCTATCAGGAGTATGGTATTCCCCCGCGTCCGAGCCGCAACGTGTACGACCGGGTAGGGGCGTCTGTTCTGACGCTGACACCGGACGAGGTGGACTGGTCGATCATTGAGAACGCGAAGTGTTTTTATGTCAGCGGTGTCACGGCTGCGCTCGGCGATGGACCCCGAGACCTGATCCGAGAGGCGTTTCGCCGGGCGGCAACCGTTGGCACGTTGCGAATATTCGATGCTAATTTTCGCTCTGCGTTATGGAGCGAGGCGGAGGCGGGTGCCTTTGTGGAGAGCATCCTGCCGGAGGCCGACATCTGTTTCATCAAGGCAGACGATGCCCGGCGGATTCTTGGTAAGACGGGGAGTGCCGAGCAGGTTCTTGAACAGATTCGATCTGACTATGGAGTCAAGCTGGTCGTCGAAACGTTGGGCGCCGATGGTGCGATTGCGAGCGATGGCAAGCTGCATAAGCAATCGGCCATTGCGCTGCCACAGATGATCAATCGCTTTGGACTTGGTGATGCGTTTGCTGCCGGATTCATGTACGGATACTTCAAGCATGGATTGTCCGAAGCCCTGTGCTACGGCACGGCGGCCGCTGCGTTGAAAACAACCTACACCGACGAGAGTTACATTCAGTTTGGGGTGGCCGAAGTCGAAGCCTTGATTGCGTCGAGCCGCGATGGCACCGCGCAGCAGGGCGGTATCAGTCGCTGATCTTTAGATGAGGATGTATAGCGCATGAAACACTGCAAGGAAAGAATACCGCCTTTCCGAGACCTGTCGGGCACGGACCGCTGGTGCCTGATATGGTACCACTTGTTCATTAACAACGAACTGGTGTGGCGGCTGTCATCGCTGGCCTTCAAAGTGAAGTGTCGGTTGCTGGGAATTGAATGCGGCCGCGTGCGCTGTTACGGGCGCGTGGATGCGTATCGGGCGCCCGGAAGCCGCATCGCACTGGGTGATGGCGTATCTGTTACGTCCCTGTCGTCCCGGGGCAATGCCTGTTCGTTGTATGCCCGTGCGCGCCTGCGCACGTTGACACCTTTAGCGTCGATAAGCATAGGCGAGGGGACGGGTATTAACGGGTTGTCCGCCACGGTGCGCAGTACGGCGATCGTCATCGGAAAAAACTGTCGGATTGGTCCAAATGTGATGATTACCGATTCCGACTGCCACGCCATCATGCCGCCGGAGGCACGCAAGAGCAGCCCTGGTTTTGAAAGCGATGCGGAAGTGAATATTGAAGAGAACGTCTGGGTGGGGATGAACTCCATGATTTTGAAGGGCGTTCGTATTGGAAAAAACAGTGTAATCGGTGCTGGGAGCATTGTTACGCGTGACATCCCTTCTGACTGTCTGGCGGTTGGTGCTCCAGCCAAGGAAAAGAAGAAACTGAAATGAAGGCGCCGTCCAGAGTCGACAAACTGAAAAGGATTATTCCTGGTACAGTGCTTTGCCTGGCGGTCATGTTGCTGTCCATGACCATTGCCCACCATCTGGGTGCTTTCTTTATGCAGAGGTTCAATCTGGTCAAGTGCCCGGTATCGACCTTCCTGGTAGCCATTATTCTTGGGATTGCCGTCAGAAACTTTTTCAAGTTGCCTGCTGTCTTCGATCCCGGCATCCGGTTCTGCGTGGCCAAGTTGCTGCGATTGGGCATCATGCTGATGGGAATTCGGCTCAGTATTCTGGCGGCGGCAAAAATCGGTCTTGTCGCTGTTGTGGTGGTGGTCCTGTGCATCACTTGCGGCATCCTTGTGACCAGTCTGCTGGTGCGGTTGTTCGGGGTGTCTGATCGACTGGGCACCTTGATTGCGGCAGGAACCGGCATTTGCGGGGTCAGCGCCATCGTGGCCACCTCGCCGGCAATTGATGCCAGCGAAGAAGAAACCGCCTATGCCATCAGTGTGATCACCATCTTTGGGCTGGTTGCCACCGTGCTCTACCCATACCTAAGTGAATTGGTTCTCCATCTCTCACCCGGTCAGGCAGGTGTTTTTCTGGGAACAGCGGTGCACGACACCGCCCAGGTGGCCGGAGCGGCCTACATTTATGATCAGCTCTGGGGTAGGTGTATCTCAGAGATCGCCATTACCACCAAGCTTGTGCGCAACACGTTTCTCATGGCTGTGGTTCCCCTCTGTGCCATTACCTATGCCGTGCGGCAGCGGCATGAACAAAATGATAGCCGCAAGTTGAATGCTTGGGCTTATTTCCCGATCTTTGTTCTGGGATTTCTTGCTTTTGCACTGTTGCGCTCGGTTGGGGATGTATTTGCCACCGGAGAATCCGGACGGTTCCTGTTCTGGAACACCGAGTCATGGGGTTCCTTCTGTTACGGCATCAAGACGGCAGCCAAACACACGCTGGCGGTTGCCATTGCCGGGGCAGGATTGAGCACGCAGTTCGCCAGGCTCAGACAGCTCTCGCTCAAGCCCTTCTTGATTGGGTTGATGGCTGCTG
>CAYFPQ010000005.1:40973-82051 GCA_964345005.1 uncultured Victivallales bacterium
CACTGGTCTCGTCAGCTTTCTTCTGGTCTCGCTACTGCAAAGTCCCATCGCCGCTATGATTGCACAGTAACCCGCGTTTGGTGGCGGATTGCCGGTCTGACTAAAGGGCTTTCAGGTTCACGACGCCGCATTCCATGTCCTCCTTGTTGACGGAGTAGCCGACGAGCAGTTTGTCACCGTCAGCAAGGCAACAGGGGTACTGATAGCCGTCTGTCTTCAAGAGCCCCATGACGCGCATGGTTGTGGGGGCGTCGACCAGTGTATAGACCTGGTTGAACGTCTCTCCGTCATCACTCAGCAGCAGCATCAGGTGCATACGGTTGAGCAGGGTAGGGAATGCGTTGTTGCAGAGATAATATCGTCCATCCTGTAGACGGCCCGCGTAAACGCGGCTCATGGAGTCGGGGATGTCGCTGATGATTGGAGCCGAGAAGGTCTTTCCGCCATCATCGCTGACGTTGACCCACAAGTTGCAGGATTCACCTTCGTCGCGCCAGAAGACGATGATGCGACCATTGTCGAGCTGGTACCACGACCCTTCGCCAGAAGGGAAGCGTGCGCCGTCCGGATCGGGAACGGGGATGATTTCCGGTTGCTCCGTAAGCTGATTCCCCGGCCAGCGTAACATGGCTATACCATCCTGAAGCGTGGAAACGCAAAGAAGATGTCCGTCGGCGGTTTCGCGAGGGGCCTCGAATGTGCAACGGATGAGATCGTCTAGCGCGGATACCTTGTTCCAAGACTCGCCGTCGGGGGATGCATAAATATGGATTTTCGTTTTCTGCGGGGTCACGCGCCGCATTCCGACTGCATCGGGATCCGTAAAGGCTTCATCCTGACGACCGAACATGTACAGCATATCCGCGTCTGCGTGCAGCCCAACGCATGTGTGTGCGACACTCTTCTGGTCTCGTCCGCCAGCCACGCATAACGGTTCTGACCACTGCCGACCGTCCTCCGAAGACGCAACCATCAACCGCTGTCCCTCCGACAGTTCATCCCGTCGTCCATTGGAGAAGCCGAAGAAGTACTTCTCCTTGAATCTCGCCACTTGGGCGTGATGGTTGAAGGAACCGGACTCGCGTGTGCCTGTAAAGATGCGTGCCCGCTCAAATGGCGCATATGGGATGATGGGCTCGATACTACAGGGGCCGTGGTCATCCTCTGTCAGGAGGCATCTGGCACCTATAAAACAATGACGCCTGTGGTACCGCGCAAGCCGTTGCGCTACGTCATCGGTCAACATTTGTGCATGGTCTCGCTGGGTGATGTTCACGATGTGCCTTCTCTTTGGAAAGGTTTCCTTCTGCGTTAGCTGTAATCCACAGTTATGCGGCGACCGGTTTTTCCTGATTCGAAGATCGCATCTATCACGTTCTGTATCTCGCAACCGTACTGCCCCGAAACCGGCGGTTCTTCACCATTCTCCACCGCTTGGCAGAATGTTTCGAGTTCTGCCTGAAGATACTCGTGTGTCGAGTAGTCCTCTTGCCTGGACTCCTCACCCGCCTTGTTGATGATGAGCGGGGCGCCCGCTTTTCCATTGATGCGCCAGGCATCGATTCCGGAACGCCGGATATCGCCATCTGAGCCCACAATTCGATAAAAGGCGCAGTCCCCGCGCAGATTGAACGACGTATCCAGCATCGCGCTGGTTCCGTTGGTCATCCATAGCAGAATCAATGCATCTGTCTCGATCTGCGCGTCAGTCTTCTCGGGGTGAATATAGGCCATGACGGATTCAACTTTGGCTCCCATGAAGAATGTCGCGAGATCTACCATATGCGGTGCAAGGTCCATCATCGCCCCGCCGCCAGCTAGCTTTGCATCACAGCGCCAGCCAACCGTCTCCGGTGTATAGCCATGAAAATTGAAAGACATGTGATAGGTGCATGGCTTGCCAATCTCGCCCGAATCCAGAATGTCCTTTGCTTTCTTCTGTGCTCCGGCATAGCGGAAACAGAAGCCCAGCCCCATCTTGACACCTGCCGTTTCAACGGCGGCCAACATCTCCCGGCACTCGTCGGCATTCATTCCCATGGGCTTCTGACAGAAGACATGTTTTCCCGCCTGTGCTGCGGCAATCACCTGCTGTTTATGAAACGCATTCGGACTCGCGACATACACTACATCCACATCATTGCAGGCCAACATGTCCTCGTATTTGTCGAAGCGCTTCTCAATGCCAAACTTGTCACCCACGTGTTGACGACGTTCTTCGCTGACGTCGAAAAGAGCCGCCGCCTGAGCATTGCCTGCATCAGCCAGCGCCGGCAATACACCATTTTCAATGAACCCGCCACACCCGCAGAATCCGAATCTCAGCATGATTCCATCCCTTTCTTCTGCAACACACTATCCCACAATCAGTAGCAAGAATACGCCCAATATCTGGAGTTGCAAACATGAGTATCTGGTTTGGTGTGTTTACCAGTGCTTTGGGAAGGACATATAGTGCTACACCGATATGCTGTGGTCTAGTTAAGTGAGTCGGAGAATATCGAATGGGATCAATGAACGATTTTTCGTTGGACCGGGATCACCCGGTTGATTTGTCGGAACAGATTGGTCGCAAGCTGGTGTCAGCCATTGAGGCCGGAACGCTAATGCCCGGCGATCGGCTGCCCGGCGAGCGGGATTTGGCGCGGCTCTTCCGCGTCAGCAAGGACACGTTGCGCAAGGGTATTGCCATTGCAGTAGAGCGTGGACTCGTAGCCAAGAGTCCCTCCCGCGGCAATTATGTGACCTCGCCGGAGATACTTGCCGGCACGCGAGTTCGCCGTCGGGTGTTTACCTTCCTGCACATGGATGAATTCTGCCCATGGGAGGAACTGGTTCGGGGGCTGTCGAGAGAGCTTCATGCGTTGGGTCTCGAGCTGGTTATGAATGATACATTCGGCTGGTCCCGTGAAGAATTTTTGCGAATGGTGACATCTGCGATTCAGGAGCAAGCGGCCGGACTCATTATCTATCCCTATCACCTCAATACACTGGGTGGCTTCTATCGTGATCTGGCGAAGGAAGACACGCCTGTTGTTCTGATCGATGCCGGTATGAATATGGGGCTTGATACGGTCGTGGTTGATGATGACGCCGCGATATCACTGGCTGTCCGTCACCTTTATGCACAGGGGCACCGCCACATCGGGTACGCCGACGTCAATCCCGGGGAGGGTGGGGTTGCGGAGCATACGACGCGTCGGCTTGAAGCATACCGCAAGGCGTGTGGGGAACTGGGCTTGCAGGAAGATCATATGCGATGCGAGCCGGTGGCGGATGAGGCGTCGTTGGTTCCTTCACCCGGCGTACGCGCCCAGTTTCGAAAGCGCCTGAAGAAGACCTTCCCAACTGGAATGGTCTGTTTCAACGATACGGTGGCGGCGGCGCTCTGGGCGGCCGCAGAGGATGCCGGTGTGCGTGTGCCGGAAGAGCTTTCAATTGTGGGCTACGATAACGATCGGGCGGTGGAAAGCTGGGCGCATCCGCTGACTACGATTGATCCGATGTTAATGGAAATGGGGACACTGGCGGCAAGGCGCTTGGCTCAACTGATGGACGGAAACAACGAATGCGGACGTCTGACGATGGTGCATCCGAAATTGTTGGTGCGGGGTTCGACAACGGAGCCGGGAAAGAGCAATCGAACCGCGAATGGACGCGAATAACCGCGAATGAGGAAATGAAGGACAAGAATATGTCACGCAGGTTAGTGTCGGAAGAGAAACTGGAACGCATCTATGAGGCGGCGGTTCATGTGCTGGGCGAAATGGGCATGAAGGTGGAGAACCGTGAGTGTCTGGAGGCCATGGAGAGATTTGGCGCAACGATCGACTACCCACAGGAACGGGCCCTCATGTCACGCGAGGTCATTGACCGTATGCTGGAAATCGTTCAAAGCGAGTGCGCGGGATGGGAAGAATCCCGTCCACGGATAAACCGCGACTATACCATTGGTGGCGGTGGAACGTGCCCGTTCATTTTCGATGATACGACGGGCGAGCGGCGTCGCGCCGATGAAACGGACTGTATACAAATGCTCAAAGTTCTTGAGACGTCCCCGGCTGCGGCGTGCGAAGTTCCTGTTTCCAACAAGGACGCGGCCCCTAAATTCGAAGCCATCCGCATTAATCAACTCGGCATCGAAACGCTCAAAGAGACACGGCTTGGTGGAACCGATCTTTTCTATCCCGAACAGGTTCCATTCGCTGTTGAGCTTGGCCGTCTTTATCGCGATGACCCAGCTTGGTTCCTTCCTGCCGGCAATTGCCCTAATAGTCCGCTGGAGGTCAGTAAGACCATTGCCGATCTCGCGGTGGCGAAGGCGCCGTATGATGTACCCTATGCCGTTCCGACCATGCCGGTTTCCGGTGCCAATGCGCCGATGACACCGGCGGGTACGGCGGTGGTCGGTGTCGCGGAGATTCTTGGCGGTTACGTACTTGCCAAATCGCTCAACCCGAAGACGCGTGTATGTGCCACGGCGCTTTGCGCCGCCATGGATATGAAGAGCGGCAACATGGTCTATGTGGCGCCTGAAGTATTCGCGGCCGACACAGCGATTATGGAAACGTTCCAGGGCTTCCTCGGGTTGCCGTGCAGAGTTCATGGACTGTATGTGGAGGCCACGGCTCCGGGGTTGGAGGCCATGCGCCAGAAGATAACCCGCTGTCTTGGGCTCGGACTGTTCGGCAACCTGACCGGGTTGCACGGCACACTTGACCAGGGCAAGCTCTTCTCGCCGACGCAGATGATGCTCGACTATGACATGCACCGGTTTCTCGCCGCATACACGGACGAACCCGTTGTGGATGAGGATGCGCTTGGCGTGGATACGATCCTGGATATCGGATGGGACAGCACGGGCTACATGATGCACGATCACACCCTTACACATATGCGGGAATACTGGACGTCATCTGTACTGCCCCAAGGCCCCTTTGATGAGGCGCAGCTTCTCGACACGGCTCGCGAGCAATGGCAGGAGAACCTGAAGCGCTATGAGCCCCCGAATCATTCCGACGATTTTCTGCGCGAACTGCGTGCTGTTTGTGATCGGGCGAAACAAGAATTGGCATAAACATCGAACTAGAAAGAGCACTTGAACTACGAAATACGCGAAACACACAAAAGTAGGGAATGTCGGTAAGGATTATCGGATAGAGACAGGAATAGAAAGATTTTCTGCGTGTACATTGTTTTTCGCGACTTGTTTGCGTGTTTCGTAGTTTCCAAACTGCGAATGTATGGCGAATACAGGAGAATAGATCATGGCTGAGAAGCTGGCATTGTGTGGTGGCAAGAAACTACTCGCGGACGATTTCTTTAAAGCGTGGCCACCGGCCCATCAACAGGATCGCGATTACGTGATGGCCGTCTTGGATCGCGGCCTGAGCAGTGCGATCACGCCCGACATTGCAGCACTGGAAAAAGAGTGGGCGGCGTACGTGGGTACCAAATATGCCCTGGCCACCAATTCGGGAACAGCAGCGCTGCACATGTGTGTGGCAGCGTGCGGTATCGGGCCGGGCGACGAGGTGCTTGTTCCGGCGTTCACGTTTCTGGCCAGCGCGACGTGCGTCCTGCATCACAACGCGATTCCCATCTTTGTCGATGTCGATCCCGAGACGATGCTGATTGATGTCTCCAAAATCGAAGCGAAAATTACCGAGCGAACCAAGGGCATCATTCCGGTTCACCTCAACGGGGTGGCTGCGGATATGGACCCCATCATGGCTATCGCGAAGAAACACAACCTCGTGGTCATCGAAGACGCCGCACAAGCGCACGGCTCGCTCTATAAAGGGAAGAAGGTAGGGGGCTTTGGTGATATGGCGGGCTTCAGCATTAACCAATGGAAACACCTGAGCGCCGGCGACGGCGGATTGTTGGTGACCAACAATGAGGAACTCCGGGATAAGGCGGAGATGGTGCGGCAGTTCGGCGAATCGGTCCATAAAGGCAAACAGCGGGAATACAACAGCTACACCATGGGCTGGATGTACCGCACGACTGATCTGGTGGCGGCATTTGCGCGGAGTCAACTCACTCGCCTGGACGAGATGAACGCGAAACGTATCCAGAATTGCGAGATCCTTGATCGGGAACTATCAAAGATCAAAGGAATCCGGCTTCAACGCATTCCGGAGGGAAGCAAAGCCATGTATTGGTTCTACATGACGTGGCTTTCGTCCGAGGATCTCGGTTTGGATGTCGAACCGGCCAAGTTCCGGATGGCCGTACAGGAAGCGCTGCGAGCCGAGGGTGTCAATGCCGGCTTGTGGCAGACCCGGCCGGTGCCGCGACAAGCCATCTTCGCGGAAAAGGTGGGCTACGGAAAGGGGTGTCCGTGGACATGTAGTCACTACACGGGCGATGTCAACTATGCCGACGAGGAATACCCCGGAGCCCAATCGATCTGTGACCACACCGTGTGGATTCCATGGGGATTTGCCCCGCCGAACGGACCTGCTGAAATGGACGGCATCGTTGCCGCCTACCATAAGGTGTTCGACAACATCGACGCTGTGGTTGCTCACGCCGCTACGTTGTAGGCTGTGAAGCGTCAGTTAGATGGAACGCGAATAGCGATCGGAGTTTTTCGACATCTCGCGCCCTGAATGCTTTGTAGATGCCGTGGTGGTCATACCGGATGAGCTTGTCGTACGGCGTTGACTCGGCCCGCTTGCGGAAGAAGACTGTAATCACGTTATGCAGACTGCTGACCAGTTTGCTACCTGTGGCTTCAAGAATCAGCGAGTGAAATTGCTCATCACACCGGTCGGCCTCACGCCACCGCCGTTGAGACCATAATTCGTTCATCTGATCAACCAAGTGTTGCATCTTATCCAGTTGCGAGTCGGTGATATTCTTGACCGCCAGATCTAGAGCACCCATCTCAATCACGTAGCGAAGCCTCCCGAGATCTTCCATGTTTTCGGGCGATTGGCTATATAACGGGAAAATGGTGGATAGGTTCTGAGCTGGATCAGGCTGGGTCACAATCAGACCGACCCGTCTTCGGCTGGACAACATCCCTAGTGCCTTCAGCGTCCCGGCTGCTTCCCGAACCGTCCGAACCGACAATCCCAGTTCATCGGCCAATGCGGCCTCGGTGCCGAGCACATCGCCAGGCTTTAGGCCCAATCTCTCGATCCTGCCCGCTAATTGGCGCGCAACTTGAATCCGTAATGTGCTTTTCTCAAAGGATACCGCCATGCTTCACCGAGCCTCCCGTAAGCCTTTCAATGTCTGATATTTGACAGATATTAGCAGATGCTTGATGGCACAAGAAGACTACAAGTGGCTTTTTATTGTTGTTGTAATCGCAAAACAGCAGGAATAATATATGACATATATTGATAATGATGGAGAGGTATATCATTAAGACATCACTCGACAGGATGGCATTTAGGGCAAGGCTTCAGCGTGGTGAAGCTGTCTTCGGATCGTGGATTCAGGAATGTCCCTGGCCGGGACTGATTCAGATATACGCCATGTCCGGCATGGACTGTGTGTTTATCGGCATGGAGCATTCCAGTCTGAATCCGGAAACGGTGGCTCGGATGATTATGTGTGGTCGCCAGATGGGCATCGCCACCATAGTGCGAACAGCGGGTAGCCTCTACCACCAGATATCCAAGCCGATGGACTGGGGTGCGAGCGGAGTCATGGTTCCGCAGGTGGAATCGGCCGACGAGGCGCAGCGCATTGTCGCTGCTGCCAAGTATGCGCCCGTGGGTCAGCGTGGCATGAGCGCAACCACGGCGCATTGTGATTACTGCTGCCCCGATAACCTGGATGCATACCGTGCCCGGGCCAACGAAGAGAATCTCATCATTGTTCAAATCGAAACGGCCGCCGGACTGGAGAACGTGGACGCTATTACCGCCATCCCGGAAATCGACGTTATCTTTATTGGGTCCATGGACCTTTCCTGCTCGCTCGGCTTTCCCGGCGAAGTCGATCACCCCCGTATGCAGGAAGCGACCCAGCATATCATGGAAACGGCAGAGAAATATAACAAGCCTACCGGCATGCTGGTCGGTAGCATGGACGCCGCGTATCACTGGCATGATCGAGGTGTGCGCCTGCTGACCTGGTCTAATGAGCTGCGCATGATTGCCGGTGCGGCTCGACAGGCGACTGAAGCATTCAAAGCGTTTGTTGGTCCTGAAGGCGAATAAGGAGATCGGTGTGAATATTTCAAAAGATGTGCTGCGCAGGGCGGGAAAGATCATTGCGGTGGTGACGATTGAACATCCGGACGATGCCGTTCCTCTTGCTGAAGCATTGCTGGCAGGAGGAGTGACTTCAATCGAGTTGACGTTGCGGACCGAACGGGCGCTGGACGCAATGCGAGAGGTAAAGACATCGGTGCCAGATATGGTGCTGGGAGCCGGAACGGTGATCTTCTCTGAACAGGTGGATCAGGTAGTGGGTGTGGGCGTTGATTTTGCTGTGTCGCCAGGTTTCAATCCAGAGATCACAGAGAAGGCTCTTTCATGCGGGCTGCCTTTTGCTCCTGGCGTCATGACGCCCTCCGATATTGAAGGTGCCATCAGTTGCGGTTGCCGGGTGCTTAAGTTCTTTCCCGCGGAATCTTCGGGGGGGCTGACCCATCTGAAGAGCGTGAGTGCCCCTTATGGATACTTGGGTCTCCAGTTCATTCCTTTGGGCGGTGTTTCGCCGGTCAATCTGGAGGAATATCTCTCGCAATCCAATATTCCGGCTGTCGGCGGTTCATGGATTGCCCCGGTGAATATGATTAAGAATAGAGACTGGCCAGCAATAGAGAGAAATGCTCAGGAAGCAGTGGCAATGCTGAGAGACGCTGGCTTAGGAGAGCATTAGGCATGACAAAACGAATACTGATTGGGTTTGGGGAGATCATGGGGCGCTTGTGCCCACAGGGCGTGAATCGCTTTGTGCAAGCGATGCCAGGAAGCATTGAAGCTTCTTTTGCGGGGGCAGAGGCCAACGTGTTGGTGTCCAACGCTATGTTGGGTGGCCTTTCGCGCTACGTAACGGCATTGCCGAAGCATGACATTGCGGAGTGCTGTCTTCGTTCATTGAAGCGGTTCAATGTCGATGTCAGCTATGTCTTGAGATCTGACCAAGGAAGGCTGGGACTCTACTTTGTCGAAAGAGGCGCCAACCAGAGGCCCAGCGTGGTCGTCTACGATAGGGAAGGTTCGTCCGTATCCTTGACGAATCCAGATGCATATCCCTGGGACGATATCCTTGATGGGGCAGGGTGGTTGCATCTTTCCGGAATAACGCCTGCACTCTCCTGTCTTGCGGCGGCGGCGACAATCGTTGCTGCCATGAAAGCAAGAGCGGCCGGATGCACGGTTTCCTGTGATTTGAATTTTCGTAAGAACCTATGGCGGTGGGATTCCAGTTATTCACCCAAAGAGCTGGCCGGAAAAACCATGCGTCGGGTTCTGCCGCATGTGGATGTTGTGATTGCCAATGAAGCCGATGCTTCAGATGTGTTGGGAATCCATGCTGGTGCGGAGGACGTGGAGGCCGGAGTATTGAATACCGACAAGTATCCTGATGTGGCGCGGGAGATCATTAATCAGTTTCCCGGTGTTTCGCAGGTTGCGATTACCTTGCGTGAGAGTATTTCTGCTTCACACAATAACTGGGGCGCGATGCTCTATGACAAACAGACCGACCAGGCACATTTTGCGCCGGTTGACAACGGCGCTTACAAGCCATACGAGATCAGAAACATTGTTGACCGTGTGGGTGGCGGTGACTCCTTTGCCGGGGGCCTTATCTTCGCGTTGATGGACGAAGACTTGAAGACCCCAGAGAGCGCCATTCGCTTTGCCGTTGCATCCTCTTGTCTGGCCCATTCCATTGAGGGCGACTTTAACCTGAGTTCCCGCAAAGAAGTGGAAGCGTTAATGCACGGCTCCGGCAGCGGGCGCGTGCGAAGATAAGTGCAGGAAGAAACAATCGCTATTTGCGCTCTGAAACCTTCTCCAGCGTATTGCCTTTGTGGAACTTGGGCTCAATAAGTGTGGACCGTTTGGCCAAGGCGCCTGTTTCGGCAAGCTGAACCACGGCATGTGAGAAGCTTCGGGCGTACTGTTCCCAGTCGACGCGGTAGCAGGCCACCGGCGGTACCACACATTCGAGATACTCGGCATAGCCCCTGGAAACGAGTGAGATGTCTTCAGGAACGCGTATTCCCGACATCTGTAAGTAGGTCAGTGTGGTAAGCACATCCGCCGGGTGTGACACAAGCAGGCCGGTTGGCGGCGCGGGCTGTTTTAGGGCGGCGCCCAGAGCACTACAGAGACTCGAAACGGTTTGCCGGTGCGAAATGATCAGCGGCTTCGCGTCGGCATGTGAGCTGATTTCAAAAGCCTCCCGGAATCCCTCTTTGCCGGCAACATCCCCCGCAAGACCTGTTTCCGGAGTCACCAATGCGATACGCCGGTGTCCCATGCCCAAGAACTTGCCTGCCGCGTGTCGGCAAACAGATCTGAAATCTATGTCGAAAGAGGGAAGCTCGATGTTCTCATAGGTGGAACCGAACACCAATGTCTTCAGTCCTCTATCAGCGAAGAACCTCTGAACAGAAGCGGTCTGTAGGTGCAGGACCCAGACGCTATTCTTGGATTGTACGATCATCTTTTCGAGAATGGTGCGTGGATCTCGATCTCGAAGACGACCATCGTACTGCAATTTCAGCCGGTAGCTGGCGTTCTGCAGGTGTCGCCGGAGCTCGTTGGCCACAAGATGGTCGGCTCCGGTTATAGCATGCAACGGTTCCGGCGTCAGAAGTGTCACGCTCTTTGTCGGGGTGGTAGTACGAAGGTGCTTGATGATGCGAGTGGATCTTCCCTGTGATATCTGAATCAGTTTTTCGCTCTGTAGAACTCTTAGAGCAGCTCGAACCGTGGGGCGGCTGACCTGAAGCTCATCGGCGATGACGCGTTCGGCGGGCATGCTCTTTACCCAGACACCCGCCTGAATGTTCTGGCGCAGAATATCCGTCACTTGTTTCAGGAGCGAGGCACGCTGTGGAATATCCATTACTTGTCACCTTTTATTACCAGTGTTCAGGCCGTGAGTATCCGGATATAATGGGATTATGTAAAGGGAGAACGATAGGAAGGGATAATCTTCTGAAAGCTTACGGAGGCCATACTATGAAATCTGACTTAGCAGGTATGCATGCGTTGGTAACGGGTGGTGGTACTGGAATCGGTAAGGCGATTTCGCTGGGGCTGGCACGGGCCGGTGCAACGGTAGTGGTGAATTACTCGCGGAGTCGGGATGATGCCGAAGCCACGGTGGAAGAAATCAAGAACGCTGGAGGAAAGGCTTGCGCGGTGCAGGCGGATGTCACCGATGAAGAGCAGGTGCAAGCCCTGATCAAAACGGCGGTCGAGTCGTTTGGTGCCCTTGACATTCTGATGGCCAACGCAGGAGGTCGAACCGTTGATGCGCCGACAGCGGAGCTTACGGGCGAACAGTGGGATGAAGGGCTAACGCTGAACTGCAAGTCCGTGTTTCTCTGCGTTAAGCATGCCATTCCTCATCTTCCTGAGACCGCGGGGCGGATCATTATCACCTCGTCGATCAGCGCGCGTTCCGGAGCGGGGCCGGGCATGATCATCTATGCCGCTGCTAAGGGCGCCATTAACAATATGGTGCGCAACTGGGCTAAGGAGTTGGCGCCGCGCGGTGTCACGGTCAACGCCATTGCTCCGGGGGTAATCCGTACCCGGCTGCACGAGCAATTCACTGCGCCGGACGAGTATCAGAAACTCATAGATCGTATTCCGGTCGGACGCGACGGCGTGCCGGAAGACTGTGTGGGCGCGGTGTTGCTGCTGGCCGGCGAAGCGGGCAGCTACATCACGGGGCAGGTTATTGAGATTAATGGCGGGATGGCAATGCCGTAAGGGCAGGAGCCAACAGACTGAAGTCTGGAATCAGAAGGCAGGGGACAGGAGGCGAAAATGAGCCAGCAAGAATCGATTGGGCGGGTGGTTTACTTCAATGGAGAATTTGTGCCGGAAGCAGAGGCGAAGATTTCGATCTTCGATTCGGCGCTGATGTTCGGAGACATGGTCTTTGACATGACGCGATCGTTCAATGGCAAACAGTTCATTTTGCGCGAGCATATCGACCGAATCTATGCCGGGATCAAGATGCTCAAGATCCCCATCGAGATGACGCCGGAGGAGATGGAACAGGCGGTTTACGCAACCATTGAGGCTAACAAACCGGCTTTCGATGAGACCGACGAACATCGCATCATGATCGACGTCACGCGTGGTCCGCTTTCGATGTATGCCCGCGTCTTTGGCGGTAAGACCCAGCCGACCGTCATTATCAGTGACTTTCCGGTCAAGTGGACCGTAGCGCCGCTTGCGCCACTCTATGATTCGGGTGTGCATGCGGTGTTTCCTTCGCAACGGATGATTCCAGCCGATCTGCTGGAGCCGAAGATCAAGAATCGCAGTCGAATCCACTACCTGATGGCAAACCTGGATGTCTCGCTGGTAGACGATCCGACCGCTTGGGCGTTGCTGCTGGATACCGATGGGTTTATAGCGGAGGGGACGGGGTCGAACTTCTTCATCGTGAAGGATGGCAAGCTTCTCACGCCCGAACCGCGTAACATTCTCCGCGGTACACGCCGTCGGCACACGATCGAACTGGCCCGGCAGATGGGGCTCGAGGTCGTGGAGTGCAATCTCAACAGGTACGATGCCATCAATGCCGACGAGGCGTTCTTCACTTCAACTGCTTTCACGCTGATGCCGTGTGTGAAGGTGCAGGGCAATCAGCTGGGTGACGGCACCACCGGACCGGTCACGCAGAAGCTCATTGCGGCTTGGAACGAGTTGGTGGGTTTGGACTACATCGCCCAAGCCAAGGACTACCTGAAGGAAATGGGCGACGACGCCTATAGCGGAACGACGACGTATCGATTTGGGAAGAAGTGAGCGTCGAGAGATATGCTTAACTGCGAACCCTCCTTCGCCCCATGGGCTTCGGAGGTCAAGAAAGCACGAAAGACGCAAAGAAAGAGAAAGAACAAAGAAATGGCAACAATGACATCACGAGAGAGAATCGTAGCGGCAATTCGGCGTGAGGATGTGGATCATCTTCCCTTGGGACAGTTGTTTCACAGTACGATCATGGAAACCCCGAAGGAATTGGCGTGGCGAAATCAGTTTGAACGCGCCAAGGTTATGAAAGACATCGGGCTCGATCCGCTGATCGATATCTGGATGCCGTCGCCGGAAGCTCCGCCGGAGATTCCCGTGCGCAAGTGGATGGAAGACGACCCGGACGGGCCGCACAAACTGCTGTGTGCCTCCTATGAGACGCCGGCGGGTACCTTGACGGCCAAAGTACAGCGGACGGATGAAGACTGGTATGAGCAGACGCATTACAAGTTCCTGCCACAGTGGGACGGCGACGCGTTTCGACGTAGCGACGAATATAACCGCATCGATATGATGGATGACTATTTCACGCGCCGCTACAAGGTGCCGCTGGTCAAAGGCCCCGAAGACTTGGATGCCTTCGAGCATCTGCTGAAAGCGCCGACCGGTGGTTATCGGGATCTCTGGATCAAGAACGCGCTCAAGGCTAAGGAGATTGCCAAGGATCTTGGCATAGCGACGCAGGCGCGACGCGTTGCGGTGGGCGACTGGTTTATGTGGGTCTGCTGGATCGAGGACTTCTGCGTCGAGATGATCGGCAACCCCGATTATGTTAATCGCTTCTATGATATCTGCCAGAACTACAACAAAGCCATTGTCGATATGGTTCTCGAAGTAGAGCCGGACATCGTTCAGTACCGCGGTTGGTACGACACCCCGGATTACTGGGGCACGCAGCGCTACCAGGATATTCTGGCGCCGCGTATCAGCGAACTCGGCAAGCAGATTCATGATGCAGGATCGTTGTTCTGTGTGCTGTTGACCGAAGGGTATACGCTCTATAAGGACATCCTGGCCGGATTGGACGTGGATGTCTTCCTGGGGCTTGAACCGCTGGCGGCTCGCAAGAGCGAAGATCTTGCGGCGGTCAAAGCTGCCTTGGGTGACAGTCATTGCATCTGGGGTGGGGTGAACGCCTGCGTGACGGTCGGTACGCGAGGTGATGACGAAATTGACGAGGCCGTCAAGACGGCCATCGATACACTCGGCCCCGAAGGCTTCATTCTGAATGCGGCCATGTACTTCTATGACGATGACGTGACGTGGGATCGCTTCATGGTGTTCGTGAATGCATGGAAGCGGCATGCGGACGTGAAGTAGATGGATACGCGAGAACGCTTCACAGCGACGTTCGAGTTCAAGCCCACGGATCGCCCTCTGATGTTTTACGAGGGCGAACCGGAGGTCGATGACCGGCTCGCAAACTATTTCCAGGCAAGAAGTGCTGATGCGGTGCTGGATCATCTGAATGTCGACTTCCGGCGTTTGAGTCCAAGGTATATTGGTCCCGAAATGCCGAAGTTGCCCGATGGCCACGTTCAGGATATCTGGGGCGTGGTCCGGGAGCCGGTTTCGAATCCCACGGGTGTGCATATGGAGGTCGTCAATTATCCGTGGGCGGAAATGGAGTCCGTCGACGAGGTGGAGGCGTATCCATGGCCTGGTCCGGATTGGTTCGACTATTCGCATTTCACCGGGAGGGCGGATGCTTACGAAGATCATGTCATCTATTTCGGGCGCCCAGGGCTGGGCTGCATGATCAACAGCGCTGGTTTCGGTAGAGGCTATGACCGCGTCCTGCTGGATATGGCCATGAAGGATGACGTTACACTGGCGTTGTTCAGAAAGCGGTTTGAGTTTGATTACGAGTTCATTCGCAGGGGACTGGAAGCGGCCGGGGGCAAGATTGATCTGTTGTTTATCGGTGAAGATCTGGGCATGCAGGCGGGATTGCTCATTGCGCCGGATTGTTGGGAGGAGCTGATCCGGCCTTACCTGAAGCAATTCATCGACCTGGGACATGCATACGGTGCCAAGGTGATGATGCATTCCTGTGGCAGTGTGGTGAAACTCATCCCGCGCTTCATCGAGCTCGGTCTGGATTGCCTGCAAGCCGTTCAGCCGCAAGCGGATCGCATGGATCCTGAATCGATAGCGAGCGCGTTCGGGGGCAGGCTTGTATTCTGTGGGACAATGGATATTCAGAACACGCTGCCCAACAGTAGTGTCGAAGAAGTCTGTAGCGAAGTTCGTCGCCGCAAGCGTGCGTTCAGTGAATGCGGCGGGTTCGTTCTTGGTCCTTGTCACAACATCCAGACTGACGCACCATTGGCGAACGTCGTGGCGATGTATAGAGAAGGAGCCGTGTGCGAATGAGTGTGAAACCAGGGAACCCTGATTGGTTGGAGAAGGCGCTTGCCCATGTGAGCGAAACCCGTGTTGCGGTGTTCGGTGATTTCTGTCTGGATTCGTATTGGTTGATTGATACCGACGACAGTGAGCTGTCCGTGGAGACCGGTCTGCCGTTGCGCCGCGTTCGTGAGCAGCGCTACAGCCTTGGTGGCGCGGCCAATGTGGTCGCCAACCTGGCGGCATTGGGCGTCGAGACCATCAAGGCAGCCGGGTTGATAGGTGATGACCTGTACGGCGGTCAGATGCAGCGTATGCTTCACGACTTGGGTGTGGATACCTCCGGCCTGCTGACGAGTCAGCGCGATTGGCAGACGATGGCATTCGGCAAGCCCTGCATCGGCGACGAGGAGCAGAATCGCGTAGATTTCGGCGGGTTCAATGAGATCGCCAAGGATTCCATCCGCGCTCTAATGGATGTGTTGGATCGCATTGCCGACGAGGTCGATATCGTTATCCTGAACCAGCAGGTACCCGCTGGTGTTTCTCCGCCGGAGGCGATCGAGCAGATCAACAGCGTTATTGCTCGCCATCCGAAGTGCCATTTCATTGTCGATTCACGGCATCGTCCCGAGCTTTACGAAGGGGCGATGCTGAAGATTAACGCTCACGAGGCCGCTTCCTTTATCGGTCAGCCACGAGATCTTGACGAGCGGGTCACGGCTGAGGAGTCTCGTCAGTATGCGGAAGCGATCCAGCGGAAGACGAACCGGACCATATTTGTGACCCGTGGGGAGAACGGTATTGTTGTGGCGGATTCATCCGGCATTCGTGAGGTGCCCGGCATACAGGTTATCGAGCGCGTTGACCCGGTGGGTGCAGGCGATACGACCGTTGCAGCACTGGCGGCTGCACTTGGCTCGGGAGGGGATAGCCTTGATGCGGCAAAGCTGGCCAACATTGCTGCGTCCATCATTGTCCGTAAGATCCAGACAACGGGTACCGCGACGCCTGAGGAGATTCGCGCCATCGGCCCCGATCCGGATTATGTATATTTCCCGGAATTGGCCGACGATCCTCGACGCGCGAAGCATTTGGATGGCAGTGAGCTGGAAATTGTTCGTGAACTGCCGGCGGAACTGAATCTCCGACACGCGATCTTCGACCACGACGGCACCATTTCCACGCTGCGTCAGGGGTGGGAGCAGATCATGGAACCGGTCATGATTCGTGCCATCCTTGGTCCGCGGTATGAAGACGCCGACGAGGTCCTGTATCACAAGGTCGTAGACCATTCCCGTCGCTTCATTGACAAGACCACCGGAATCCAGACGTTGGTGCAGATGCAGGGCTTGATTGAACTCGTTCGTCAGTTCGGTTGTGTTCCAGACGATAAGATTCTCGATATGCACGGTTACAAGGCCATCTATAACAAGGCATTGTTGGAGATGGTCGACGAGCGGGTGGGGAAGCTTAACCGCGGTGAGCTGGCTCCGGAGGATTTTCAGATCAAGAATGCCCGCCTGTTGTTGGAGAGGCTGCATGCCAAGGGCGTCAAGTTGTACCTTGCCAGTGGAACGGACGAAGCCGACGTGATTGCCGAAGCAGAGGCCCTGGGGTATGCCGACCTGTTCGAGGAGCGAATCTATGGCGCCGTGGGTGATATCAAGGTGGAAGCCAAGCGGGTGGTTTTGGAGCGCATCATTCGCGACAACAATCTGAGCGGCGAGGAATTCGTGACGCTCGGTGATGGCCCCGTGGAAATGCGTGAGTGTCGCAGGCGTGGGGGCGTCGCCGTAGGAATTGCCAGCGATGAGGTGCGGCGATTCGGGATCGATCCAGCCAAGCGTGAACGTTTGATCCGCGCCGGCGCCAACTTGATTGTGCCCGACTTCAGCCAGCTCGACAGGCTGTTGGATGCGCTTGGGTTAGGGACGTGACGGAGCCCCAATCGCGGGCCCGCTCACCGCGCGCATCTGTGGATTGAGGATCATTGACTTGCAGATCACTTCTCTTGGCCGGGCCTCCGTATCTCGCCGGATGGGTACTGGAATCCGTCTGGAAGTGATGTGTTGAGCCTATTCCAGGGCATCTTGTTCAGGTAGTCCAGGAATGCGCCGCTCAGCGTTTCGTTCTCGAGTGGTTCCGGCAATTGCGGTTGAAGGGGGGGAAGATGTCCTTCACTTTCAAGGAGCTGTAGCCTGACCGGGCCGGCGACCTTGTAGGGGGCTACCGTGTTGACGCTTTCCAGTCCTTTGCGTACACCTTCTTGAATTCGCTTGCAGGCCGTGGCCGGAACCAGTGACACGGCCTGATAAGCTCCCAGCGACTCTTTGACTACGGCGATTTCGATATCGGGAATCTTCGCCTGCACTTCTGCGGTCAGCTTGTCATCCCCGCTAACGAAGACCGCCGGCACGCCGAGATCCCCTGCCAAGGCAGCCGCCATGGAGGCTTCGCTCATGGTGATGGCACCATCATTCACTTCCCACTTGGAGTGAGGGCACACCGCATTCTCGGTTTCGCCCATGGCATGCATGCCGACAAGAACGAGTGCGTTAAAAGACTCATCAAGCAGTGGCAGCCAATGCGGGCCGCTACAGTTTCGCCCATGAATGATGCGGCAGCGGGGGTCGAGCTCCTCGAAAAGGATATTGTATCCACTTCCGTGGCTGTCGTTCACCAACACCTCTGTGGCACCGGCATCAAACGCCCCCCTCACCGCTGCATTAATCTCGTTGGTCAGGAGTCGGTACATGCGTCGGCAATGCTCTAGGTTCTCCTGTGACTTGCTCTTGAAGTCCTGGTAGAAGCAGAAACCTGCGCAGCCCTCAACGTCTGTTTGGATATATACCTTCATGTCCCTCTGTCCTGTTTTACGGGGCGTTACCTTGCGGGTGTCAGTTGACCTTTCTGCCGAATGCGAAGTCGTCGCCGGGATTCTTGCTGTTCGGGAACAGATGTTTTCAGTCTTCTGCTCGTTCTTCAAGCATAAGTTCAGAGGGCAACGGGACGAAAAAAGGCGGCGAAGTGGACTTCTTTGGCATACTCCATCACGTTCATAAGCCCTTCCTGTTGCCACATCTTGAAAAACTTGTGGCCGCGCATGTAGGCGTAGGCCCGCTCCGCTCCCATTGTGCTCGATCTCAACCTGTTCCATGTCGCGATGGGATCTTGCTCGGCTACACCGTCTGGTGGACCATCCGCTTCGACATGGCGTTCCGGTTGCCCGCTGAGCTCCGGTAACGTTGATGCAGCCGCTTTACCTTGTGCGGGTTAGACTCCCGGATGCCCTAACCATTAGCCATAGATGCGGTTCCAGCGTGTTTCTACGATCTGGAGCATCGTCTCTTGGTCTTCTGCAGGAAGATAGGAGTCGGGGATGTCCGCCAAGGCGATGGAGCGAGTGGCTTCGAGGCGCGCCTCGATGTCTGCGAGAGCGCTTGACGGAATTACCAGTCTTTCGGCGAGGGCTCTGAAATCCTTCCTTCTGATGTTGTTCCTTTTTCCGTTGACGGTCAGGGCGGTTTCGTCTTCACGAGGGATCAGCAGCCGCGAGCAGACCATGTCATAGGCTGGCGAAAGGCGCAGCAACCCGTCGTCGTCCTCCAGGACTGAATAGTTCTTCAGATGTGCGTCGCCGTTGCCCAGCAGGAAGGAGAGAAGAACGCGCTCGAAGAAGAGCTGTGAATCCAAACCGGGGAATCGAGACACCTCTCTCAGGCGTCTTCCGAGTTTCTCATGTGATCCCGAGTACTTGTCCTGCCCAAGAATCTGGGCAAAATCTTCGCAGCGTCGCTTCTCATCGGTGGGAGTTCGGTCAAACCTTCGAATGACATAGGCCCATGTTGCATCTGCAAGCAGAAACAGGCCGTGCGGAGGTACCTCGATCCCTAGCTGTGCGGCAATGTTCATGCAGAGATTCTCGTTCTCTGGAAGGTTACGGAACGTCTGAGTCTGTGGTTTCAGGATGTAGCGTCCCTCCGACTCGACGGCCACCAGTTGTCTGCCGTGTCGTACAACGGACAGTTTGGGTTGAACGCCGGAGATCGACATCTTTCCGGCCATCTTGCCTGCTTCGGCCGCGACATCCGCAAGAGCCATCTCGATGGTTGGTGTCGCCGTGTTGCCGAACAGAGACCGAAGGCACGTAGAGTGGTAGCTCGATGCGTCATCGATCGAAAGACCGCAGATGTTGCATCGTTTCATGATATCTCCTCGACGGATACGGCTCCGATGCAGTCGCTACAAGCGCGAATCAACAATCCAAAACTGTCTTCCTCGTCAATCTTGATCGTCCTGCAGACGATACTCTTGTACCAACCCTCAGGCAGCAGGCCTTCGAAGAATGGGAATAGAGCGTTGCTCTCGAATGGTTCCGCCTGAAGAGGCAGGGAGACCGCAATCGACTGGTTGGACTCGAGGAAAGCCGGATCGTAAGAGAACCTGAAGCCGGACTCCGTTTCCTCAATCGTGCCCGCCTGCTGCCCCTTGAAGAGCACACGTCCTTTACGCCGATTCTGCATGGTCACTCACGACCTCCAGGTGATGCCCGAATAGGGCGAGAACCTGCTCAACTTTGCCCAAACCGGGATTGCGGCGTCCCTGCTCCAACTCTCGGATGAACCGAAGCCCCACGCCTGCGCGTGTGGCTAGCTCCTCCTGCGTCAGGCCAGCAGTCCTGCGTAGATTCGCTATCTGCTCAGGTACACTCATATGGCGCTCCATGTCTTTAAGATGTACCCTATAGGGTGTTGCACGCATGCGTCAACATGAAAACTAAACCCTATAAGGTTCATTACTCTGGCTTCGTGGGTCAATATGGACCTTATAGGGTATAGTTTGTCTGTCCAATACGGGACTATACCCCCTATAGGGGTTGTTCCTGATCGGGAATATTTTCGATGAGGTGACTGAATGGTGGCAATATGTTCCCGATCGGGAACATGAAAAGGCCCCGGTTCCGAAGAACCGGGGCCTTTCTCGTTCTGTTTCGCTTCGCTTATACGCCCAAGCGGTTCTGGCGGATCTTCTCTGCGGAGGTCTGGTTGGTGGTTACCTGGTGACCTTCCAGGGGGATGATCTGCGTGTGGATGGCGTCGAGGATCCAGTCCGGCTGCGGGAAGAATGCGTCTTCCAGCTCGTAGGCCGGGGTGATCCAGTTGCGCGAGCCTACCACTGCAGGCGGGGCGTCGAGATAGTCGAACGCCATCTGCGAGAGGTTGGCTGCGATGCTCTGCATCACAGAGCCACGCTCACAAGCGTCGGAGGAGAGCAAAACGCGCCCGGTCTTCTTGACCGACTCCACCAGCGGCTCGTAGTCGAGCGGGTTGATGCAGCGGCAGTCCCAGATGTCGGCAGTCATGCCATACTTCTCCTTCAGCGTGTCAGCCGCTTCCAGCGCACGGTAGAGCGTGGCGCCGATCGTGATGATCGTGATGTCGTCACCGTCGCGGCGCTTGGCCGGTGGGCCGAGCGGTACTTCGTAATACGCTTCCGGTACCTCGTCCTCGAACAGTTCTCCGATGTCGTACAGACGCTGGCTTTCGAAGAACACGACCGGGTCGGTACCGCTCAACGCGGCATTCAGCATGCCCTTGGCGTCGTACGGGGTGACCGGGAAGACCACCTTCAGGCCAGGGATATGGTTCACCAGCGCACTCCAGTCCTGCGAGTGCTGGGCACCATACTTGGAGCCAACCGAGACGCGCATCACGAGCGGCATCTCCAGAATGCCGGCGGACATGCTCTGCCACTTCGACATCTGGTTGAAGATCTCGTCACCGGCACGCCCCATGAAGTCGCAGTACATCAGCTCGACAAGCGCACGACCGCCTTCAAGAGCGTAACCGACACCCGTACCCACGATCGCCGCTTCGGAGATCGGGGAGTTGAACAGGCGATGGTAGGGTAGCGCCTCGGTCAAGCCGCGGTAGCAGGCGAATGCACCGCCCCAGTCACGGTTCTCTTCACCGTAAGCCACGGCGGTGGGGTCTTCTTTGAAGCGATGCAGGACCGCCTCGAAGATCGCGTCACGGAACTGGAAGACCTTGTTCTTGGCAACCGGCTTGCCATCCACGACACCAGCACGCGAGCGGCGGGCAAGCTGCTTAACGCGCGGGTTGTCTTCGCCGCCGTCGAGTAGCTCGGGCTCACGGTCGTCGAGCACGGGCTTCGTGTTGTTGGAGAACATCACGTCCTCAATGAAGTTCGGCTCGATGTGCGGCGACACGCTGTCGTCGATGGCCAGCTTCATCGCTGTCGAAGTCACGCCAGTGATGTCGGCCCGGAGGGCATCCACGTCGGAATCGCTCAGGGCGCCCGAGGCGATCAGCTCACCGGCCAGCCACTCGATCGAGTCCTGCGACTCCCACAACGCGATTTCATCCTTGTCGCGGTACGACGAGGCGTCGGAGGGGGAATGACCCGAATAACGGTAGGTCAGCGTATCCAGCAGGACGGGGCCGTGACCCTCGGCGATCAGCTGCTTCTTGCGCTTGATGGCGTCGGCAACGGCGAGGGGGTTGTAGCCATCGACGCGCTCGGCGTGCATGGCGTCAGCGCTCACACCGGCGCCCATGCGGGCCATGACGTCATAACCCATGGTCTCGGTGGCCGTCTGGCCGCCCATGCCGTAGAAGTTGTTCATGAAGTTGAAGATGATCGGAAGTCCGCCCTTACGGTCATCCGGCCATAGCGTGTCGAACTGGCTCATGGCCGCGAAGTTGAGCGCTTCCCACACCGGGCCGCAGCCCATGGAGGCGTCGCCGATGTTGGCGATCACGATACCGTCCTTCAGGTTTACCTTCTTGTACAGCGCGGCGCCGGCAGCGATGTCGGCCGATCCGCCCACGATGGCGTTGTTCGGGTAGATGCCGAACGGGGTGAAGAAGGCGTGCATCGATCCGCCCAAGCCGCGGTTGAAGCCGGGCTTGCGGGCAAAGATTTCAGCCAGCGCGCCGTAGGCCAGGAATTGGCGGGCCAGCGTCTTGACCGAGTCGGCCTTGACGTGGCTCTCGACGATGCCGAGACACTCGCCGTCCATAAAGGTCTTCATGATTTCCATCAAGGCGTCGTCATCGAGCTTGCGGATGGCGGACATACCCTTGGCGAGAATCTCGCCGTGCGAGCGGTGCGACCCGAAAATGTGGTCGTCGATTCCCAGGTGGTAGGCCTGGCCGACCGATGAAGCTTCCTGGCCCATCGAGAGGTGGGCGGGTCCGGGGTGGTTGTACTCCATGCCCTGGTAGACACCGGCGGTTTTGATCTCGTTCAGCATGAACTCAAACTCGCGGATCAACATCATGTCTTCGAGCATGCCGACCACGGCATCCTTGCCGAGTGCCTTCACCTCGTCGGCGACACTGGTCTTATAAGCGTTGAGTTCAACGGTGGGGAACTTCATCTTCCCCGGCTTGCGTTCTTTCTTTGGATCTACTATCTGGACTTTCGGCATGGTACCTCTCCTTTAGTGACTCGTCGTAATCAGCGTATCCCGAATCAGCTCCGACACGGTCGGGTGGGGGAATACAATCTCTTCAATTTCTTTGACGCGCATCTCAGTCTCGATCATGGCTGCTGCCCCGAAGATCATCTCCGAGCAAGCGCCACCGATCATGTGGACGCCCAACAGTATGTTCGTCTCGGCATGGACAATGACCTTGCATACACCGCGACCGTCGCTGTGCTCGGCGAGGAAACGTCCGCTGGCCATCATCGGCATCTTACCGACCTTCACCGGGATGCCCTGTTCCTTGGCCTGGTCCTCGGTGAGGCCGGCCGTGGCGACCTCGGGCGTGGTGTAGATCACGCCAGGAATCGCGTTATCGCGGAAGCGATCGGGTCGCCCGCATAGGTTATGCACCACGACCTCACCCATACGCGAAGCGGAGTGGGCCAGCCACTGTTTGCCCGTCACGTCGCCAATAGCGTAGACACCGGGAACATTGGTGGCGCACGTGTCGTCCACCTTGATCCCGCGACGATCGAAGTCGACCTTCAGATCCTCGAGTCCGAGCCCCTCAACGTTGCAGGTGCGCCCGGTTGCTACCAACACGTGGCTCGCCTTGACGGACTCCTGTTTGTCGCCTACCGAGAAGGTTACTTCGCCTTCGCCGATCGATTCGACACGGGCACCGACGTGGAACGTGATGTTGCGCTTCGTGAGTTCCTGGCGCAGCATCTTGGCGATCTCCGCATCCACAGCAGGGCAGATCTCCGGGAGCATCTCGACCACGGTCACCGGCACGCCCAGCGTTCCGAAGAAACAGGCGAACTCGCAACCGATCACGCCACCACCCACGACCACGAGGCTCTCGGGCATCGCGTCGATGTCGAGCAGGCGGGTGGAGTCGTAGACGCAGTCGTTGTCGATGCCCGGGATCGGCGGTTTGGCGGGGGAGGAGCCGACGGCGATCATGATGCTGTCGCCCTCGTATACCTCGTCGCCAACCTGTACCGTGCGGTTGGAGACCAGCTTGGCCGTGCCGTTGACAACTGTGACCTTGTTGCGCTTCATGAGGCCCGCTATGCCCTTGCGGAGTGTATCGATTACCTTCTGCTTGCGTGCCATGACGGTGGCCAGGTCGAACGTGGTGTTCTCGGTCTTCACACCATACGCCTCACCATGCGTGGCGTAGTGGTAGACCTTGGCCGAGTTCAGGAGCGTCTTGGACGGGATGCAGCCACAGTTGAGGCAGACACCGCCCAGCTCGCCTTTTTCAATCAGCAGGACCTTCTTGCCCTGTTCCCCGGCGCGTTCGGCCGCGACGTAACCGCCCGGACCCGCACCGATAACGATCAGATCATAACTCATTCACTTTTCTCCAGTTCTTGAAACGCCCGGTTGAGGATGCATCTCGCTTCCCGTATCCCGCATCCCCTCTTTACTGCGCGAGCGTCAGCTCAAAGTTCTCCAGCGACGTGCAGAGCGTTTTCAGGAAACGCGCTGCAGGGGCACCATCAACGACCTGGTGATCCACAGTCAGGCTCAGGTTGATCGACTGCACGTGCTTCACCTCGCCATCCTTCATGACCGGCTTGAGCGACAGGCCGCCCACACCGAGGATTGCGACTTCCGGAATATTGAGAACCGGCGTGAAACTCTCGACCCCAAGCATCCCCATGTTCGTGATCGTAAACGTACCGCCCTGCAGCAGGTCCGGGTTGATGCTGCCGGTCTGGCAGTTGGCGATCAGTGGCTTCACTGCTGTTGAGAGCTGGCTCAACGTGAGCTGGTCGGCGCCATGCACCACGGGAACCATCAGACCGCGCTCGGTATCGGTTGCGATGCCAAGGTTGACGTAGGGGTACTGCACGGTCCTGTCACCGAGGAAGTGCGCGTTGATCTCGGGCGATACACGTAGCGCCTGCACGGTGGCGTAGGCGACGATATCGTTGATTGTGATATTCGGCAGACCCAGCGCTTCGCCCTGTATCTTCACCTTGGCGCGGTAGGCCATGATGCCGGTGGCATCGAAGCTCATGTTCATCGTGAGCTGTGCCGTGGTCGAGAGCGACTCGTGCATCTTGCCTGCAATCAGCTTGCGGATGCCGGTCAGCGGAACGACGTTCGGCTCGCCCGTCGGTGCGGCCGGGGCTGCAGCGGCAGCCGGGGCAGCGCCAAGATCTCCAGCCAAGACCATGCCTCCCGGGCCGGAGCCGGCGGCAGGGGCGGCCAGGCCTGTAGCGGCAGCTGCTTCACGGGCGGCGGCACTGAGACGGGGTTGGCCAGCCGCGGCGGCTTCAACATCGCGCTCGATCACGCGGCCTTCGGGGCCGGAACCAGCCAACGCCCCGGCGTCAACACCGGTCTCGGCTGCACGTTTGCGGGCACGCGGGCTGATGCCAACGGGTTTGGCGCCGCTGCCAATGGCAGGGGCGGCAGCGGGCACTTCTGTGGGCGCTGCGGCGGCCGGTTCTTCCGGTGTGGCCTCGGATGCGGCTTCAGCACCACCGGTGCCATTCGGCTTCAGATCAGAGGCGTCTTCGCCTGCTTCGCCGACCGCGGCAATGTTCATCAGAACAGGAATGTCGTCGCCCTCATCGAAGAAGCGCGCCACGAGCGTTCCGCCAGCGGGGCTTTCCACTTCGAAGACGGCTTTGTCGGTTTCAATACTGGCCACAGGCGTGCCTTCCTCAATGGTCTCGCCAATGTCTGCCAGCCACTCCACAAGGATACAGCTCTCAACGGACTGTCCCTGCCTCGGCATAATGATCGGTGTTGCCATACTAGTTCTCCTTGTCTTTTAGTCGCGGTAAACCGCATCCAAATCGAAATCAAAATCGGGATTGAAATCGATTGCGATACCGATTTCGACTTCGATAACTCCCACGAAAAAACCTACCTCATCTCTTGCCCGCCGGTGACGTTGATCGCCTGGCCGGTCATGTAGGAGGAGAGGTCGGATGCCAGGTAAACCAGCATGTTTCCCACGTCCTCGTACTCGCAGCCGCGGCGTAGCGGCACCTGGTTCATGTAGAACTGCTTTACGTCCTCAATCGTTTCGGCGCCCGCGACCTTGCCGGCTTCGAGGTACTGCTTAAACAGACCTCTTTCGGGGTCGGTCCAAAGTGTGCCGCTCAGCAGGTTGCCGGGGCAGATCGCGTTGCAGCGGATCCCCAGCGGAGCCAGCTCAAGCGCCACGCTCTGCACGAGGCCAATGCCACCGAACTTGCTGGCAGCGTAGGCGCTGTTCGCGGCGCTGCCTTTCTTGCCCGACTTGGAGCTGATCGCGATCATCGAGCCGTTGCCTTGTTCCTTCATGATACGGGCGGCGTGCTTGAAAGTGAGGAAGGTCCCGAGCAGATTAACGTTCATGACTGCCTGCCACTTACCGGCGTCGGCCTCGGCGATCGGTTCGGCAATCAGGATGGCGGCGTTCGCGACCACCACGTCGACACGGCCGAACTCATCGACGGCCAGCTTGAAGAGCGCTTCGACATTGCCCTCGTCGGAAACGTCCACCTTCATCGACAAGGCCTGTCCGCCCGCCTCGACAATCTTAGCGGCGGTGCCTGCAGCGCCCTCTTCGTTCATGTCACCGATGACGACCTTACAGCCTTCGGTGGCAAGGCGAAGGCAGAGCGCCTCACCCAGGCCCTGGGCCCCACCAGTAACAACGGCAATCTTGTCTTTCAACATCATCTGTCTGCGTTCCTTCGTTGTGGCCCTGGTCCCGGCCCGCTCGGAGATCGGGCCCTACCTCGCCTTTGGCGAAGATAGGCCCATTGCTGGGTAGGGCGAGCTGTCCCCAGCGAGCCGCGATACTTAACTATGCGTAGTGCGCCAGTAGCGCCTCTTCCGCCTCCTTGGTCCATACCCCGTTCTCGAGCTTGGCCGCGACCTCCGGCAGCGTAGCGGTCAGATCCGCCAGCAGCGTCAATTTCAACCCCTTGCATGACGGGTAGACCATAATCTTGCCCGGGACCTCCTGGTTCTCGACTTTGCGGATGCCAAGCACGGCATCGTCCAAGCCAGAGATAGCGGCCACTGAAACGTTGGTGTCGATGGCGCCTTCGGCAACGTGATTAAGGACAATCTGGATGTCATCCATGGTGGAGCCGGAGGTGCCGACGAAGTAGAGCTGGTTGGCGCAGTAGAAATCCAGGTCGATCTCGCCATATTTCTCGGCCGGGATGCCGGCGAAGATGTCGATGATGCCCTTGGGTGCGCAGCTCGTGACCGCGCTGGCAACCAGCGCCGGTACCGGCGCCATTACGACCTGCATGTCAAACTTCACGTCCGGCTGGGTCTGGGTTGGGTTGTAGCCCACGTAGGTGGTGCCGTTGGCGGCAGCGGTGGGCTCGGCGATCTTCGCCAGTGCTTCGAGTCGCTCGTCGCTGAGGTCGGCAGCGTAGACGGTGACACCGTCACCAACGCAGAGGTCGCGGATTACGTGGGTGACGCCCATGGGACCAGCCGCGCCGATCACGTTGACCTTATCGCCCTTGCGCATCTCGCACCGCTCGGGAATGGATGCCAGGGCATCGGCTGGATCGCCGCCGGCCGTGCCGGCGATTCGGAAACGACGGTAATGGATGCAGCCGACGGCCGTCATGACCGGCTTGCCGAAGGTCTCGCCGCACTGACATATGACGAAATGCGCGCCCTTCTTGCCTTTGGCAAAGAGGGCGGTCATCACATCGGCGTCAGCGCCGAAGTAGATAATGTCGTCGAAATGATCGTCCGGTACTTCGTCCAGGCTGGTCGCTGCCCCTTCGGCCGTGCAGCCGGAACCATCGAGGTTGACCCGGACACGCTCGGCCGACCGATCGTTGGCGCTGAAGAAGGTATGCGCGGCATCCTTATCGCCGCGCGTGCTGGAGACGACCAGTAGGTTGCCGCCTGCCTTCAACCCCTGGCGCTGCACTTCCTGGTAGGCGTCTTCGCTGCAGGCCCACGGCTCGGAGAGGGCGAAGGCCGATGCGGCGCGCTGATTGGCCGGAGCACTCAGCAGCATGGAGATGCCGTCGGGCGAGATAATGACACGCTCGTCGAGCAGAACGTACTCCTGCAGGGCGCCCTCGAAGTTGTAACCGAAGGCTCCGTTCGAGTTGGCGGTTTCGATCCAGCGCCAGTCGGCCTGAACCATGTAGCGTTCACCCACCTTGAAGCGCTCGACCTGGTCGCCCACCGCGATGATCTCCACGACCGGCTCGTGTCCCGGCACGGTCGGCTCCTCGCCCGGAACATAGGCAGGAATCTCCTGCAGTATGGCCGGATCCATGCCCGCAACGACCTCGGACTTGCGGACGTGTCCCGAGAACTGCTTCAGCAGTTTGAGGTCCGAGAAACAGAGTCCCACCACGACGACCTTGCACAGGATCTGGTGGTCGCCGGGCTGGTGGACGGCCTTTTCTTCGTTCAGGATAAGCTCGTCCGGTCCGACAAGCTGTACGGCGCGCTGGGTGCTGGGTGTGGTGGTCATGCCTGTGTCCTACAGTAAGCCCAGAATCTCGTCCGGGGTGGTTGTCGCGTTGATGCCGGCCAGGCGGTCTCCGTGTTCGGGTGCGAACCGTGATCCGAACGCTTCGTAGAAGCTGTTCTTCTCTTCCGTGCTCGCGAATGCCAGTGCGGCCCAGTCTCCCAGGTAACCGAGACCCGCGGCAGCCTGGAGTACCGAGTGGGCATAGACAATATGCATGCCCTTGAAAAACAGGGGAACGAGGGGCTTCAGCTCGTCGGAATCGAAGTCGTCCACAAACTTGTTGCCCGGACTATTCATTTCGGTGCCGACCAGTATGGGGAGATGTAGCGCCTCGGCGTGTTCGACGAAGTCATAGAGATTCGCGAGCTTCTGGTCCTTAACCCCGGCGGTAAAATTGCGATCCGGAATAATGTTTACAGCCGCGGCGCCGCAGGCCATGGAGATATCGAACAGCTCGTCCATACACTGCTCGCCGTCGGAGGTGCCGTCGAGCCATGTCAGGGCAGGGATGGCATTGGACTGCAGGATAAAACGGTTCATGTCGACCATGGTAGGGAACGTGTCGGGGCCGGGTTGGACATAGCCGACGCCTCCGCGTTTCATGGTCTTGGCCCGAATAACGCCCTGGAGCTTGCCGCCGTCAGGTAGATCGAGCTCCGTCTCATCGACACGAAGCTTCTTGCACCAGAATGCCGCAAGATCGGCGGCGTTAGGGAATACCTCCGCGGCTTTGCGTGCATAGGCGAGGCATACATGGCGTTCGGTAGCATTACCGTTGGGGGTCAGCGGTTTAACATCGGATTCGTAGTCCAGCTCGACCGGGGTGGTGTAGGCGTTGACACGTGAAAGCAGTCCGCGAGTGCGGTCATTGGCACGTTTACGCATATCGGTGAGAAATGCATCGGCTTCCAGGGGGAGGGTTGTCGTGGTGAACCCCAGCCCCATGTGATAGGCGACGCCCGGCTCGCCCGGCGAGTTGAGTTCTCGGTCGGCAAATTCCGGGACGAAGACGCGCGACTCCACGCTGACGCAGCCCTTGAGCTTGAGCAATGCCGAGGCGGCGATGAACTCGTCGAGAGCATCCAGCACGTCGAAATCGACAATTCCCCCCGCTGCGAGACCGCGCTGCTTGGCCAGCCAGGCGAAGTGGGAAGGGGAGTAGCCGTACGCATTATAGGAGTAGAAGGTGTGCGCATGGCAGTTCAGGTGGGTGCCGACTGGTGGAAACTGGTCGTTACCGGCCGCACACAGCCTCTCAAGTGCCCTGCGGCGCTCGGAAGGGTCAAAGCTGTCGAGTGCCGCTACATCGGCCTCTGGTGTTGTTTGGCTTCCGGTTTTCATGTCAATTCTCTCGCAAAACAGCCAATATAGACTTGAATTCGTCCGAATGTGTCCGTTTGTGTGGGTTTATCCCATTTACGCGTTGACAAGTCAAATGTAATCAAATACTTTTTTCGGCATCATCTGGTGATTTCGCTGGATGACGAGGTAGAGAGCGAAGTTATGTTGGCGATAGAAAGACAACGTGCGATTCTCTCAAAGCTGGCCCGGGAGGGGAGCGTGAGAGTGGCCGGGCTGGCTGAGCAGTTCGAGGTTACCGAGGAAACGATTCGGCGCGATCTGGGCAAGCTGGAACGCCAGGGGAAGATCGTGCGGAGCCACGGCGGTGCACTGCTGGCGGAGCCGGAGGAGTCGCTTCGGCCCTTTGCATGGCGCGAGGGCGCCTACGGCCGTGAGAAAGCAGCCATTGGCGAAGTCGCCGTCTCGCGCATCGGCGTAGGGGACCGTATCTTTCTCGATGCCAGCACCACATGCTGGCACATGGCCAAGCGGTTGGAGGATCGGCCGTTGACCGTCGTTACAAATTCTCTGCAGATCCCTGTGGCGCTGTCCGGTCACAGCCAGGTCGATGTGCATGTGTTAGGTGGACGCCTGGGAAAGAAGTCGCTTTCCTTTATAGGCCCAACCGCGGAAGCTCAGATCCAACAGTACCACGTCGATAAGCTATTTCTTTCCTGCAAAGGCGCGGACCTTCATCGCGGCATCAGTGACGTGACGGAGACGCAGGCCCACCTTCGGCGAATCATGCTGGAGTGCGCGGACCGTAAGTACCTCTTGGTCGACCACAGCAAATTCGGCATCCAGTCACTTGCTTATATCTGCGACATGTCGGCGTTCGATGAAGTCATAACGGATAATGGCACGGACCGGAAGATCATCGACGACGTCCGGGGGATGGGGGTTGAGACTACCGTAGTCCCGGTTGAGGAAGAATGACGAAAGACCCAAGCACCCAAAGACCCAAGGAATGCCGAGATCCGAGATACCCAAACCCGAACGCTTAGACCTGGGAGAGGTCTGATGACGGACGAGAGATGTGGCGCTGATGCTCGGGCGGCTACTGTCTTGGCCTTTGGATTTCGGATTTCGGGTTTCCTTGGGTGTTTGGGTATTTGGGCATTCCGTCATTGAAGAAGGGTAAGGGATTGATCATGCAGACAGTCGCATCGAGTGTTTTTCTTGCGGTGGACATCGGGGCTTCGAGTGGTCGCGTTATGGCAGCGCTGTTCGATGGTACGGCGATCAAGCTGGAGGAGGTACACCGCTTCCACAACGGCGCGGACCAGATTGATGGCTCGTACCGATGGGATATCCATGCGCGTTTCGATGCGATCAAGGAGGGCCTTGCCAAGGCCGCTCGGCAGTACGGCGATGCGATTGTCAGCATCGGCGTCGACACGTGGGGGGTAGACTACGGCCTTTTCGACAAGGACGGCAACCTGCTGGATTTGCCGTTCGCCTACCGCGATTCACGGACCAACGGCATGGAAGAGGAGGCGTGCAAGCGCGTTCCGCGCGAGAAGATCTACGAGACGACAGGCATCCAGTTCATGTTCTTCAACACGCTGAATCAGCTTATGTCCGAAGTTGTCACCGATCGTTTCGAGCTGAAACAGGCCGACCGGCTGCTCTTTACACCGGACTTGATCAACTACTGGCTTTGCGGCGTGGCCACGAACGAGTATACGATCGCCAGCACCTCGCAGCTGTTGGATGTCCGTGCCCGTGATTGGGCCACCGAGATGCTGAACGAGCTTGGAATCCCAACCGCACCACTGGGCGATATCACGCAGCCGGGCAGCAAACTGGGCGCGATTCTACCTGCTGTGGCTGAGCAGACCGGTCTTTCGGCCGATGTTATGGTGGTAGCGGTCGGCAGCCATGACACCGCGTCCGCGGTGGCAGCCGTTCCTGCGGAGACGCCAGATCATGCCTATCTCAGCTCGGGCACGTGGTCGCTGATGGGCGTTGAGTCGGACGATCCTGTGGTCAGCGAGAAGAGCTACGAGTATGGGTTCACGAACGAGGGCGGCCTTGAAGGCACCATTCGCGTCCTTAAGAACATCACGGGGCTATGGCTGGTGCAGGAATGCCGCCGCAATTGGGCCGAGGCGGGCGAAGACGTCAGCTTCACGGATATGGAGAAAGAAGCCCGGGGTGCGACGCCGTTTCAGTCGTTCATCAATCCGGACGATGTGTGCTTTGCTGAGCCGTGCGATATGCCCAACGTGATCCGCGCCTACTGCAAGAAGACAGGTCAGCCTGTTCCGGAAACAAAGGGCGCCATCATCCGCACTGCCGTAGAAAGCTTGGCATTTCGGTACAAGTCGGTCTTCGGCATGCTCCAGGATCTGACCGGTCGCCGACTAGATGTGCTTCACATCGTGGGTGGCGGTGTGCAGGATCGCCTGCTCAACCAGCTTACCGCGAACGCGCTCGGACGCAGGGTCATCACGGGACCGGTCGAAGCCACCGCCACCGGCAACGTGCTGGCACAGCTCATCGCGGCGAAGCGGATCGCCTCGCTTGACGAGGGGCGGGATATCGTCCGAGCCTCCTTCGAGACGACGGTCTACGAACCGGCCGACAGACAAGACTACGAGTCCGCCTACGTCCGCTACCACGAGATCACGGGAGCGTAATCCGCCTCCAGGCGCCTTGCTGTGCTGTCGGAATCGGCCGCCCTGGTCGAGTAGCTCGACCTTGTCCCGAGCGATATCGCCTTCGATGCGGCGTTCGCGGAGAGACAGCGGCGGGAAACAGGCTGGTCAGGGATTTCTGAAAGGATCGAGCAGTTCCTCAAGGCCGTTGGCCTTGATCACGTACAGGGTCTGCATCAGCTCGCCCAGCTTGCCCTTGGGTACGCCCTTGTTGACGAACCAGACAACGTAGGGCTCGGGAAGATCGACTAGTACGGTGCCCTTGTACTTGCCGAACGGCATGCGCCAGTTGGCCAGCCGCACCAGGTCGTCCGGATTGCCATCGACGGTGTGCATGAAGCACTATTATCTAATCGATCGATGATGAGGAGCAGAAAGGGCAGGGACGGAGAAAGGGGGGGATATGAGAAGGTGGGACACTTCCCCTTGCCCGTGCTTGACTCCTCAGATGGCTTACCGTAGCGTTCCCGAACTGCCCACAAAGGGCGAACACCATAATAGGAGTTGGTCATGCAGGTTGAGACGTTTATAGCTGTTGGCGAGAATATCCATTGCACAAGAATCTACAAGGTTGGCGGTAAGTTTGCCAAAGAGCAGGCGGACGGAAGCTGGGCGGTCTGTTATCGCGCGGGTGATGAGGCGCGCACACTGCCAATCCCTAACGTATTCGTCGGTGGTGGCGATTGGGAAAACGGCAAGGTCAAGCACTGTGCCGTGGCCATCTGGCAGGGCGTCTATGGCGAGGGCGATGCACAGGCGGCAGGCATCGACTACATTCAACAACTAGCCAAGCGCCAGGAAGCATCAGGCGCGTCCTATCTCGATATCAATGTCGACGAGTTCAGCACGGACGTGGAAGAACGTGTGAAACTCATGAAGTGGACCGTCGATATTGCACAGGGCGCTGTGTCGATCCCGATGAGCATCGACTCCTCCAACGAGGATATTCTCAAGGCCGGACTGGAAGCGTGTGACACGGAGCGTGGTCGTCCGATGGTGAACTCGGTATCGCTCGAGCGCCAGGATGCGATCGCCGTGGCTGCCGAGCACAATGCGGTCGTGATTGCCTCCGCTGCAGGCGAAGAAGGGCTGCCGGCGAACACTGACGAACGCATGGAAAACCTGGATCGGCTGATCCCCATGCTGAAGGAAGCCGGTTTCGGCGATGCTGATCTCCACATCGATCCGCTCGTCTTCCCGATTTCCGTCGACGGAAATAATGGCAATGGCTTCCTCGACGCCGTAGCCATGATCCGCGAGAAATTCGGTTCCGACGTTCACATCGTGGCCGGGCTGAGCAACGTATCGTTCGGTATGCCGGGCCGCAAGCTGATCAACCAGGTGTTCACCTACATGGCCGTCGAGAAGGGCGCGGATGGTGGCATCGTTGATCCGATGCAGATCAACGCCGATGTGCTCAACGGCATGGATCCGGAGGCCGAAGGCTTCAAGCTGGCTCATGACCTACTGACTGGGCAGGACGATTTTGGCATGAACTACATCACGGCCAGCCGTGAGGGCAAGCTGTAGGGAGAAGGCATGGAACCATTGCTGCAACGGGTAGCGTCTGGCGAGATTCTCGTCTGCGACGGTGCCATGGGCACGTTCCTGCAAGCCCGCGGCCTGCAGCCCGGTGAGTGCCCGGAACTGTGGTGTGTGGATCGCCCGGACGATGTGCGGGAGATCCACATCAGCTACCGCGAAGCCGGTAGCGATATCGTCGAGTGCAACTCCTTTGGCGGCACCTCCTATAAGCTGAAGCACTTCGGTCTGGAAGGCACCGTGCACGAGATCAACCTTCGCGCGGCGGAGCTGGCCAAGCTCGTGGCGAATGGATCACAGTGCGTGCTCGGGAGCATGGGGCCGACGGGCGAGTTCATGGCGCCGCTCGGACTTGCGACGGAAGAGGAGTTCGTCGCGGCCTTTGCTGAGCAGGCACGCGCGCTCGAAGAGGGTGGGGCAGACCTTGCCATTGTCGAGACGATGACCGCGCTCGAGGAGGCGGCGGCGGCGGTGAAGGCGATCAAGGCTGAGACCAGTTTGGTTGCCATCGTAAGCTTCACGTTCGACCCTCAGGTCAACGGCGGTTACGCCACGATGATGGGTGTTACGCCCGAGGCGTTTGCCGAGGCGGCACTTGAGATGGGTGCCGATGTGATCGGCTCCAACTGTGGCACCGGACCGGACGACATGATCAAGATCGTGGCCGCCCTGCGCGGTGTTGCGCCGGACACGCCCATCATCGCGATGCCGAATGCCGGTATGCCGGTGGTCGAAGACGGCAAAACGGTCTTCAAAGAGACCCCCGAAGAGATGGCCTCCAAGGTGCCCCTCCTCGTGGAAGCCGGCGCCAACATCATTGGCGGGTGCTGCGGCACGAGCCCGGCACACATTGCCGCGATGAAGGCTGCCATCGCGAACCTGTAGAAGCACAAGCATACCGCCCACGCGGCGTTGGAGACGGAAAGATGACCAGACCTGTTGCATTGATCATTCGCGATGGCTGGGGACTGAGCGCAGCAACGGCGGAAGAGGGGAATGCGGTTGCTGCGGCCGATACGCCGAACATAGACAGTTATAAAGCGAAGTGCCCTTGGACGATGCTCGACTGTGCTGGCGAACCAGTTGGGTTGCCGGATGGTTACCAGGGATCCAGCGAAGTCGGGCACCTGAACATGGGTGCCGGTCGCATCGTCCTGCAGGAGCTGAAGCGGATTGACGACGGATTGAAGAGCGGGGAATTGTTCCGGGCAGAGAAGTGGACCGCTCTGGTTGATAACTGGAAGAAGAATGCGAGTCGCCTGCACCTCTTCGGGCTCCTTCAGGATGAGGGGGTACACGCGCACCAGGAGCACCTGTTCAAGATCATGCGCCGGGCACGCGAGGAGTACCCGGAGGGTGCGATCGTTATTCACCCGTTTCTCGACGGTCGTGACACGCCGCCGCGTAGCTGTCTGGAGTATATGGCCAAGCTGCGACTCGTGATGGACGAGGTCGGCGGGTGTAGCATCGGAACGGTGATGGGGCGCTATTATGCGATGGATCGGTCGGAGAACTGGGCGCTGACCGACCAGGCCTACAACTGCATCGTGGCCTGCGATGGACGACGGGCGGATGTGCCAGAGGACTACATCAAGCAATCGTACGATCAGGACCAGACACCCGACGCTACGCCGATGTGCGACGAGTATACGCTGCCTTGCTGCATTGGCGACTATGACGGCGTGAAGGATGGCGATTCCATTCTGCACACGAACTACCGCCAGGACCGCGCCATTCAGATGTCGCGCGCATTCTTCGAGTCGGACTATCCCGGTGCGCTTATGGCCAGGCCGAAAGTCGTATACCTGGGGCTGACCCGTTACTACGACGAGTTTACCGAGTACATGATGGGGCCGATGGGCGGTGGCGGTGGCATGCCCCACCTGTTGGGTGAGGTGATGTCACAGGCCGGACTGCGACAACTGCGCATCGCGGAGACGCAAAAGTTCCGTCACGTGACCAGTTTTTTCAATGGCAAGGCAACCACGCCGTACGGACTCGAAGACCAGGTAGAGATCGAGGGGCGGTTCGACCCGGCGCTGTTTGCAAGCCACCCGGAGATGGACGCCTACACGGTGACGGACGCGCTGCTGGAACGATTGAAGGACAATCCTTACGCTTTCATCGCAGTCAACTATGCCAACTGCGACATGGTTGGCCATACCGGCGATTTCGATGCCGCGAAGCGGGCAACCGAGGTGGTCGATGAGTGTGTCGGCAAGGTGGTCGCGCGTTTGTTGGAGCTCGATGCGCACATCCTGATTACCGCGGACCACGGCAATTCCGAAGAGATGATAGACCGCCAAACCGGACTGGTGAAGACGAGCCACACACTGAACCCTGTCGACGCCATTTATGTTGCCAACGATGGCGGGGATCGCATGTTGATCGAACGGGGCAAGTTGGCCGACATCGCCCCCACTGTGCTTTACCTGCTTGGCCTCGATGTTCCTTCCGAAATGACGGCGGAGAACCTGTTTGCGGATGTATAGGTTCAACGTCCAACAGCCAACCGCCGGAGCGAAGCGGAGACAGGCGAAGCCAACGAATATCCAACGCCCAAGTGCGTGGAAAGAGAATGGCGTGATCGAAGGACGCACACGTTCGCAGATCACTCTCACTTGAATGTTGGGAGTTCCTTGTTGGCTGTTGGATATTCAATTCGAGCTTCTGCTCTGCCACTGGACTAAGGTACAAGAATGTTTCGTATGGACTTGGGCGAGCATCCACTCCTGATTGTCGACGGTGCCTGCGGCACAAACCTGCAGGAGATGGAGATTCCCGCATCCGCGTGGGATGATAAGGAGGGGTGCAACGAGTACCTCAACCTGACGGCGCCCGACGTCATCCAGGCCCTGCATCGTTCCTTCATCGATGCCGGGGCGATGATCCTTGAGACCAATACGTTTGGCGCATCACGCATTGTGCTGGCCGAGTACGCGCTCGAGGAACAGGTTGATGCCATCAACGCGGCGGCCGTAGCCCATGCGCGCGCCGCCATCGGTGAGCTGTCGGGCCGTTACGTTGCGGGGTCGCTCGGTCCCTCGACCAAGCTGCCTTCGCTCGGACACATCGGCTATGACGAGATGTATGCCGCCTATGACGAGCAGCTTCGCTCCCTGATAGGGGCAGGCGTGGATCTTCTTATCGTTGAGACCGGTCAGGATATGCTCCAAATGAAGATCGCTCTCGTGGCCGCGTTTGACGTGATGAGAGAGCTGGATGTCGATCTGCCTGTCATGGCCTCGATTACGATCGAGCGGACGGGCACCATGTTGGTTGGGTCGGACATCGCCGCTGCCGTTGCCACACTCGAGCCCTTTCCGCTCTTCTCGTTGGGCCTGAACTGCGCAACGGGTCCGTCAGACATGATTTCGCACATCCGCTACCTCGGCCATCACTGGCCGCGGCGGATCTCCTGCATTCCCAACCAGGGGCTGCCGGAGGTAGTGGATGGCAAGACGGTCTATCCGCTCAGCCCCGATGAGTATGCCGAGCATATGAAGCACTTCGTGAAGGACTTCGGTGTGAGCATCGTCGGGGGGTGCTGCGGCACAACGCCCGCGCACATTCGCGCGCTCGTGGCCGCGCTGGCCGATGTTAAACCGGGCGATAGAGAGGTCTCGGTATGAAGCCCTCCGTCTCCAGCCTCTACCAGGCCATCGAGCTCGCGCAGGACATCAAGCCGCTTGTTATCGGCGAACGTACGAACGCGAATGGGTCGAAGAAGTTCCGTGAATTGCTGTTGGCCGATGACTACCAGGGCTGCCTCTCGATCGGGCTGGCGCAGGAGGCAAACGGCGCGCATGTACTGGATCTCTGTTCCGCCTACGCCGGACGCGACGAGGTGAAGGACATGACGGAGCTGGTCCGGCTCTTCGCCGGGTCCGTCAAGATTCCGTTGATGATCGACTCCACCCAGCCGGATGTGATCGAAGCCTGTCTTAAGATCTATCCGGGCCGCTGCATCATCAACTCGGTGAACCTCGAGGACGGCGGCGTGAACATCCGCAAGGTCTGCGCGCTGGCCAAGCGCTATGGCGCCGCGCTGGTAGCGCTCACGATCAACGAGGATGGAATGGCCATGCGGACCGCCGAGAAGGTGGCGACCGCCAAGGCCATCTACGACATCATTGTCGGCGAGTTCGGTATGCGTCCGCAGGACATTCTCTTCGATCCACTCACGTTTACCGTAGGCGCCGGGGATGAGACACTGCGTGATGCCGCGATCCAGACGCTTGATGCGATTCGTGAGATCAAGAAAGAGATGCCCGGCGTCTTTACGCTGCTGGGACTTTCGAACATTTCGTTCGGACTTGCGCCTCTTTCTCGCCGGATGCTGAACTCCGTGTTCCTGCATGAGGCCGTCGAGGCCGGGCTGGATGCTGCGATCATCGATGCAGGAAAGATCCTCCCGTTGGCCAAGGTGCCGGAAGAAGAGCGGGAGGTGTGTCTGGACCTGTTGTACGACCGCCCTGGCGAGGAAGGTTCGGTGCCGCCGCTGGAGCGGTTTATCGAGCATTTCAGCGAAGCGAAAGACAGCTCAGACGAGGACGAGGGCGAGGACACCCGCCTGCCGCAGCGCGTCCTGTTCGACCGCGTTGTCGATGGTGACGGCGAGGGTATCGAGGATCAGCTTTCCATCCTGCTTATGCGGATGACTCCCATCGGTATCATCAACCAGATACTGGTTCCCGCCATGCGGCACGTCGGCGATCTGTTCGGCAAAGGCGAGATCCTGCTGCCCTTTGTTCTGAAGTCGGCAGAAGTCATGAAACGGTCGGTCGCTTTCCTCGAGCCGCTGATGGACAAGGTGGAAGGTGAGAGCAGGGTCAGCGTGCTGCTGGCCACGGTTCAGGGCGATGTGCACGACATCGGAAAGAACCTGGTCGAGATCATCCTCTCCAACAACGGTTACGAGGTACACAACATCGGCATCAAGGTTCCCGCCGAGACCATCATCGAGAAGGCGCGTGAGCTGAACGTGGACGTGATCGGGCTGAGTGGTCTCCTGGTGAAGTCGGCCATTGTGATGCAGGAGAGCATGGAGCAGTATGAGGCCGCCGGGCTTAAGGCCCCAATCCTTCTCGGTGGCGCTGCGCTGACGAAGAAATTTGTGGCCGAGTCCTGCGTGCCCGGCTACACGCCGCCGGTAGTCTATTGCGCCGATGCGTTCGCGGGCCTCAAGGCAGTACGCGATTTTGAAGACGGCAAACTCGAAGGCACGACCTACGACGCGAAGGTGACACCGCAGGCCATGAAGCCGGGTCTCAAGAGTCTCGACATTCAGAATGGCAACCCGGTTCCGTCCTCGCCGTTTCTGGGCGCGAAGGAGGTCGTGGATATCGATCCCGCCGTGCTCTTTCCTTATATCAACGAGCAGGCGCTGTTTCGCGGACGTTGGGGCTACCGCCGCGGCAAGATGAGCGCCGAGGAGTACAAGGTGCTGGTGGAAGGGGAGGTGATCCCGCTTTACGAGGAGATGAAGCGGCGCGCTGTTGAGGACCAACTCGTTCAGCCGAAGGTGACATACGGTTACTTTCGCTGCTACAGCGCGGGTGACTCGCTGGTTGTGGAAGATGATGGCGACGTCTATGAATTCCCGTTCCCGCGTCAGGCGGAGCCGCCCTATCTCACCATCCCTAGCTTTTTCAAAGACAAGGATGCCGGGGGGGACGTTGTCGGCTTCTTCGTGGTAACGATCGGTCCGCGCATCAGCGAGGAAACGCACAAGCTATATGATGCCGACAAATACCACGAGTACCTCATGCTGCACGGCTTCAGCGTGGAGATAACCGATGCGCTGGCGGAGTACTGGCACGAGGTCATGCGCAACGAGCTGGGCATCGGCAGTGACAAGCCCGACTCCATGACCGGCTATGCCGTACAGGAATACCAGGGCTCACGCTACGGGTTTGGCTATCCCGCGTGCCCCGACTTGGGTGCGCACCAGCACGTCTTCAAGCTCCTCAACCCGGCAGCCATTGGCGTCACACTCACCGAGAACATGGAGATGGTGCCCGAGCAAACCACATCAGCCCTGATCGCCCACCATCCTCAGGCGAAGTACTTCGCCGTCTAGTGTCCTGTCTCAGAAATAAGGTAACCATGAACGAGGGTATTCCGGATGCACAGGGGCCGCGACGCCGGCGGATGCGGTCAATCCGTGTCCATCTGCGTCTATTTGTGGTTCCAGCCGGCACACGATGAGTATCCTTCGAGACCTTCGTGTCTTCGTGGTTCACCCACTCAGCCGAAGATGAGAAGGACGAACGGGAGTCCCAGGACGAGATAAGCAAGGGATGTCACAACCAGAATAGCGGATGCCTCGCCGGGCTTCAGATGAAACATGTTGGCAACAGCGGCAGCCATGATGCCCATCGGAACGGAGGACTGCAGGAGAAACACCTTCAGAGAGAGGTCCTGAAGCGGCCAGGGCGTAAGCCATGTGAGGCCGGCAAGCGAGAATCCAATAAGCAAGCCAATCCCATGCCGGATGCCGACAACACAAAAGATTGCGCGCCGTACTTTGGCTACGTGCGGCAAGTGCAGCCGCAAGCCGATCGCGAAGTAGGTCGAGACGATGAGGGCGTAGATGCAGATGTCCAGAATATGCCAGGTGCGAATCTGTGCCGGTGCTGGAACACGTAGACCTGTCAGGATGATGGCGGCTACGCAGCTATAGAGCCCGGTTGCCCGCCAGTGCAGCAGGTTTGTGCACATCAAGCGGATGATTGGGGTGTTTCCTGTATCGGGGGTGAAACGTTGGGCCACCGTGTATGACAGGAAAACCAGCGCGAAGAACGTGTATATGGCGTAGACGGTGTTGATCCCCAGTCCGTCGGCCCCGAAAAGGAGGTAGACGGCAAAGCCGGCCATGGTGACGCCGTGATTGCCGATGCCGCAGCTGAGACCGACCAGTCCACGCTCGGTGCGCTCGGGGAAGAGGCGCTGGCCAATGCCGAGCGCAATGAGCGTCATGAGTGTCGCTTGCAGCCCGCCGAGAAGCGGCAACCATGCATCCGACCACTGTAGCGGCGCGCCCCAGATGGCAAGAAAGCTGACGAGAGGATAGCCCACTACGGTGGCTGCTGTCATGATGGGCTTGGCTGTAGCCTCTCTTGTCCACCCACGCCGCCGCGCCTGATAACCCGCCGCCGCGCTGGCGAGGATCAGCCCAATCGATGCCAAGAATCTGACGGTCGTGTTCAAGGGGGTAGGTGTCGCGTCCACGTAACTTGGGACTGCTGTCTCATGCTCAATGAGACTCACGC
>CAYFPQ010000006.1:0-16492 GCA_964345005.1 uncultured Victivallales bacterium
GCCGGATCATCAGGCTGCCGCGACGCAACCCGTCGGCAACCACCGAGGTCCCTGTGGCGCCCCCCGTCTCCCCTGACAGGTTGGCAGCGGAACTGGAAGCCCTCGATGCCAGTCAGTGCATGATTGCGTCCAAGGAGCTCTCGGCGTGGGTCGCAACGGCAGAACAAGCGCCATCGATCCTTCATGAGATAGGACGGCTACGCGAGGAAGCCTTTCGCGCTGTTGGGGAAGGCACCGGGCGTGCGATCGACTTGGACGAGTATGACGACTACTATCGTCACCTCTTCCTCTGGAATAGCGACACCCGCGAAGTCGTGGCCGCCTATCGGCTCGGGGCAACCGACGAGATTATCCCGCAACGCGGGCTGCGTGGACTCTACACGTATAGCCTGTTCCGCTATCGACGCAAGCTGATCGACCGTATACAGCCGGCGCTGGAGATGGGACGCTCGTTCGTTCGAATCAGCTACCAGAAGAACTACACGCCCCTTCTCATGTTGTGGCGAGGCATCGCCACCTACGTCGCACGCAACCCTGAATACCACACCCTGTTCGGACCGGTCAGCATTTCCGATGACTACGGAACGCGATCACGCAACCTGCTCATGGCTTTCCTCAAGATGAACAAGTTTGAGCCGGAGCTGGCGCGACTGGTGAAGGCAAGAACACCTGTACGCCAGCCCTTCCTGCGTAAGCTACGTCATCGCGAGATGCGAACGGTAGTAGAGAACATTGACGAGGTGGAATCGCTGATCGCCGATGTTGAGACGAATATGAAAGGGATGCCGATCCTGCTAAAGCAGTATCTCAAGTTGGGCGGCAAGCTACTGGGCTTCAACATTGACCCGGAATTTCACTACGTGTTGGATGGATTGATCCTCGTTGATCTGCGTGAAACCGACGATCGCCTACTGCGTCGGTACATGGGCGATCAGCCCCTTACCGAGTACCGGGCATTCTGGCGGAAAAGACAGACGACAGGCTAGATGCAGGAGTATCTTAACGATGAAGCAACCTAACATTGTGTTCATTATGTCGGATGACCATGCGGCTCACGCCATCAGCTGCTACCGCAGCCTCATCAACAGAACACCAGGCATCGATAGGATCGCCTCCGAGGGAATGCGGTTCAACAACTGCTTCTGCACCAACTCCATCTGCACACCGAGTCGGGCGACGATTCTGACCGGCACCTACAGCCATGTAAGCGGCGTAACCACCCTGGCCACCATGATGGACAACCGTTTACAGACGTTCCCCAAGCTGCTGCAGGAGGCCGGCTACCAGACGGCCATGGTCGGCAAATGGCACCTGGGCGAGGGTGCGAAACACGAGCCGACAGGATTCGACTACTGGTGCGTACTCCCCGGGCAGGGGCTCTACTACGACCCGGAGATGATTGAAATGGGCGAGAAGAAGACAGTATCCGGGTACGTCACCGACCTGATCACGCAGCGTTCGCTCGACTGGCTCAAGCAGCGTGATACGGAGCGCCCCTTCTGTTTGCTCTGCCATCACAAGGCGCCACACCGGCCTTGGGAACCGGAGTCCCGACACCTCGACAACCTGCGCTACACCAAGATTGCCGAGCCAGACACTCTGCACGACGACTACCGCCTCCGGGCGCGTGCGGCGGCGGCCGCGACGATGCGTATCGACCGCGATCTCAATGTCGCTGACCTGAGAGAACCCACACCCGAGGGCCTATCAGAGGTCGAAGAGCGTCAGTGGAAGTACCAACACTATATGAAGAATTACTTGGCATGTATCGCCTCCGTGGACGAGAGCGTGGAAGCGCTCTTGGACTATCTCGACGAGAACGGACTGACCGACGACACGATCGTGGTTTACACCTCGGACCAGGGCTTCTTCCTGGGGGATCACGGCTGGTACGACAAGCGGTTCATGTATGAGGAGTCCCTGCGTATGCCGTTTGTTGTCCGGTACCCGCGCGAGATCCCGCCTCATTCGGTCTGTGATGACATGATCCTGAACGTCGATTTTGCACCGACGTTCCTTGAGCTTGCTGGATTGTCCGCCCCCAGCGACATGCAGGGCACCAATTTCGTTCCTCTCCTTGGAGGCAAGCTACCGGCCGACTGGCAGACATCCATGTACTACCGCTATTGGATGCATCTGGCCGACCATGACGTCTACGCCCACTACGGCGTTCGCACTCTCAGATTCAAGCTTATCTACTACTACGCCGACAGTATGGGACAGGCCGGATCGATCGACGAGACACGCGAGCCGGAGTGGGAGCTCTTTGATTTGGAACGAGATCCCCAGGAAATGCGCAACGTCTACGACGATCCAGAATACGCTGATGTCGTAGTCGACTTGAAGGAAGAGCTGCACCGCCTTCAGGAGAAGGTCGGCGACTCTCCCTGTAAGGAAGTCTAGTGCAACCGCATTACTTGACGGTTTTACGCGTCAACTTGCCGAGAGTCTTCCAGAGTCCTTCAGCATCCTTCTGAGCCAGAAGATCCTTCCGCGCGCTCTCATCGGAAAACGTCTCAGCCAGACCTGCCAATAGCTTCAGATAGAATGCGCTCGCCGCCGTGGGAATCACGATAAAGACAACGATCCGGGTCAGCTGATCTCGGTCGCCATCCCACCGAACGCCCTTTGGCGACAGGCCTACCGCAAGTGCAAGCCCACCTCCCTCGACCCCGCGCACGTGCGGCACCGCCAGCCCATGCCCCACAGCGGTGCTTACGATGGCTTCACGTTGCAGCGCCGCCTCAACCAGTTTCTCCGCGCCTTCGACGAATCCCTCGGCCTCCATCTTCGAAGCCATCTCCGTGATGACATCCTCCACCGTATTGGAGGTGAGCTTCGGGATCATAAGCGATGGGGCGGAGAATCGTGCGATCCCGCCCTTCTGGCGGCCCGTTCTCCGTCGCTTGCTGGCGATACGCTTTGCCGCGGCCTCCACGAAGTAAAGCATGCGCGCACAGTTGGGGCAGCTGTGGACCTCGCGCGCAAGTCGTACGGCTTGAACAAGGCTTATAGGAAGAGACATTCCACAGCCAGAACAGACCTGCTCGGCGATCGGCACAATGGCGGACTGCTGCTTGTTTGAAAGCTTCTCGGCATGTTCACGAACATCGCGTGGCAGCTTGGCCGTCATGACCTTGATAGCGGCGTTGAGGTCGTCCAGATGCGCATCACCCGACATCAGCTTCTGCTCGTCTCGAATGAGTATCATTTCCTCCAGCTGAATCAACTGGTTCACGACGGGATGCATACAGTAACCTCCGGTAGAGTCCTATTCACTGGTGAACGAAGCGCCGGATTGTAGCAGGGGCATGAGAGAAAGACCACCCCCTTTCAGCATCTTTTGCGAAGGCAGGGGGCTTGACACCCCCACTGTCGCATGATACAAATCCGCCCGTCTTTTTTGACGCTGGATGTGGGGGTATAGCTCAGTTGGTAGAGCGCCTGAATGGCATTCAGGAGGCCAGGAGTTCGAATCTCCTTACCTCCACCACTCTTTGCTTGGGGCTTCGGGTGGTTCACTCATATCCACCTCACTCCCTCTTCTGTTCCTGCAACCTGCGCAAGATAATCTTTGCCCGATTATCGGTTGCCGCCGAACGCTCGGCATATTCCCAGACGGCATTCAGATGGTTCTCGGCCGCCTCGAAATCCCCGATCAAGAGGTATATTTCGGCAGCATTCAACGTCACCTCAAGCGTCGAGTAATGTCCCGGTTCCATGAGAGAGAGCGCTCGTTCCATATAGTCGCGTGCCCGGTCCACTTGCCCCATACGCAGGTAGACCATGGCCGCAGTATCGAGCACAGGAAATGAATCCTGTCCCATCTCAAGCAACAGCGGCAGCAGTTCCTGTGCGCGTGACACAGTCGAAGGATCCTCGAGCAGCGTGTAGACCAAGTTGTTGAGTACGTTGACGCGGTCGGGGTGCATGCTATAGGCCGATTCGAGGATCTCGACGGCCCTGTTGTGATCGCCCTCAATTCGGGCCGCCTCGGCAGCCATTAGCAGGGATTGCACACGCAGTTTGCTCCGGTCCTTATCGATAACGGGTGCGAGCACGGTCAGTGCCCTGCGTGTGTCCCGCTTCTCGAAGTAGACAAAACCCAACCGCTCAGCCCATTCCCGCTCCTGTGGATTGTGTTCACTGAGGTACTGCAGAGCCTTGATGATATCGGCATCCCGCTTATCGCGAGCCCATTTGAGCATGACAACAGCTCTGTAGAAAGGCCCTGGATTCCTGGCCAACTCCGAACCGGCAAGCGCACATGACAGCGCCCAGTCGTAGTCCTTCAGCAACAGTCCGGACCGAATACCCAGGACATAGGGCGGAACGAGTCCCCGGGACTGCTCGATTGCATAGCGCGCCGCCGCGGCGGCGGCACGCGGCATTCCGTTATCCAGCAGAAAGTCTCCCGCTCGGACAAACGTCTCAGGCGAAAACTGCTGTGCGACGACAGCTTGCTTGATCTCCGCTCGAGCCCAGTCCCCCCTCCCATCGGAGACAAAACGCTCCATGAGATGGGCCAGCCATATGTCCGGGTCATGCGGACAATGCTCGCGCGCAGACGCGACGGACGTAGCCCGGTCTTCCGTAATCACCATGTGGATACGTCTTAACACCACCGAATCGGGCGCGAACCGCAGCGCCGCCTCGATCGTCCGGTTGGCCTCGGCGTAGCGCTCTTGTCGAGCCAGCAGCATGGCCAGTTGGTGCAGCACGCCGATCTTCTCGAGGGGATTCCGTCCGATAGACTCCCAGGCCGCAATGTCCGAGACATCGCCCTTCCCCCGCGCTCGACACCAATCGCGAGACTTGCCGCGCAGCGCCTTGACGTAAGGACTCGACGCCTCCTCGGATTCGGCGGTATACGTTGCCGCCTGCTGGTCGAATCCCGCCTCATCCAGTGGGGGCGGCCAACGTTTTGCAACTGCCAGCCTCGCACGAGGCAGCACCAGTCGCTGTCTTTCACCGCGCTCACTGCGCGTGATTCCGACGTTCATGGCGTTGCTCATCCGTTCGGCCTCGCGATGCCGCCCTGTGTCGTACAGCAATTGCACCAGTACACGTGGGTCCGGATCCCCCGCCTTGGTCAGAACAAACAGGGCTTGATCCTTGTACCGGAACACATCCCAGATTGCAGCCAAGGCGGCGTGGATCCGCCGGGACCCCGGATAGGTACGACGGGCCTCTTCGGCTGTCTGGAGTGCCGCGGCCCCCATGTTCAGGTTCATCATGGCGCTGATAAACATCAAATCCGCACCCAATCGGGGCTGGTAGTTCGACAGCGCTCTGTAGGCAACCATGGTCTCGTAGAGATCATGCCAACGTCCCTGCTGACTCTGGAACACGGCCCGCTGGTAAAGAATATCCCGCTTCTTCTCGGGATACCGCTCCTCCATCTCCTTCAACTTGGCATGGGCCTCCTTGTATCGTCCCGCCAGTCCCAAGGCCGGCGCCACGGAAAGCTCCATACGTTCGTTAAGTGTTCCTTCTGAGGCCCGTCTGTCGATCTCCGCAAAGAACAGGTCAAGGTATCGCGTCCGTCCCTCCCTGCCGCGAGATCCCGCCACCGTCTTTGCCTCGGGAACATGACTCCAGAACGCCTTGAACGGCTCAAGATCTCCGGTTGCCTGGTAGAATCGACTCAGATCGATTCTCTTAGTCGCGCTCTCGGCCTCGATAGATAGAGAGTGCTTCCTGAACATGAACCACATCTCATGGAAACGACCCAATGAAAGATAGAGCGCGGGGTCTGTGGCGTCCTGCCGGCGCAGGGCGAGCCAGGCCAGCCACGCGAGATCGGGCCGACTGAGGCGAAACCCGTAGTCGATGTACGAAGCCAACCGGTCTGCATTCAGTTTGGGCAAGTTCTCCGCCAGATTCGTAGCGAACATCTCCTCCCACTGTCCCCCACTTTCACTCATCGCCAGAGAGAAAAGACTGCTTAAGAAGCGAGGGTCCGTTGGATGGTCCAAGACGACATCCTTCATGATCTCCGCGGCACGCGCAACGTTCCGTATATGGAGGTGAGCCTGAACAGCAACCAGGGCGGGGCCAATGTCGCTGTATCGCACCGACTTGTTGTCGCACTCGACAATGGTGTCCCACTGTTCATGGAGAGCCAGGTAGGGGAACAGCGCACGCACGCGGTTTTGGACGAGGTGTGACCGGGCGGCGATGACAATACTGTTGTTAACCTGCTCAGGAATGTCTTTGACGGCCGCGAACTCGGCCAGGAGTATTGCTGCGCCGGGGGCTTCTCCCGCATGCAGCGACATCTCCTTCACAACTGTGAAGGCTTCGTCAACACGACCAAGAGACATCAGCGAACGACCACGCATCATGGATTCGACAATGTCTAGCGGCGGAGGCAGAGCATCGATCACCTCCAGTGTTCCGACGTAGTCCTGTTTTACCAGAAGCACGTGAGCCCGCTTCATGAGAAGGTCCCGGTCGGTGGGAGCTATCTCAAGCGCTTCCTGGATAGCAGCGTTCGCCGCTTCCACCTCGTTCTCCAGGAGCAGATCGATCACCGGACGCATCATGTTGAGGCGATGACCCGAACGTTGCTTATAAATGACAAAGGCAGTGCCCAGCGAGAGAAAGCCGAGGAGGAGCAGTGGCTTCCACACCGAAACGAAGAGGCGCCATGGTCCCGGAAGTGCTCGCCCACGGTCCGGGCGTTCCAACTCGCCGTTGCGAATGCCATCGGCGAGACGGCGACGCTTGTCACGGAATACCTTGTATGCCGACACCTCAACCTGAACAATGAGTATCGTAAAGAGGAGAAAGGCCCCCAGCGTATCGTGCAAGACGGTTTCGGCCCATTCACGCGGCATTCGTGGTGCTACGATTACAACAGCCGCCACACGCAGTATGTTGAAGAACAGAACCTGAACCGCGCCGGCCAACAGCAATACGACGCTCTCAAACCAGCGGAGTCGAAAGAGAAACCCCACACCAAGCGTACAGAGCGTCACCGTGACAATCGTACGCATTCCGCTGCACGCCTCGGGAACGCCCAGTGTCAACAGCCCTGTTCTCAGATAGAATCCCTCAGCCCAAACAGCTACGTTGGCACAGTAGAGTAGAATCTGCGCGCCTTGCACCGACATCAGCTGCATCCATAGCTGCAGTTTGCCGAAAATCTGTCCGGGGATGGGGTGCATCCAGTAGAGCAGGAAGACGGCTATCGCAATGTCGCGGCGAAACTGCAAGGGCAACGACCAGCGAAGGCAAGCATAGAGGAGCAGAATGATGCCCATCCACTCGAACTGGTGCACGCCGAAAATCGTACCAGCCACAGACAAGAGAGCGCCGCCCACACCTAGGAGCAGAGGAATTCTGGCACCATGAAACCGAGGAATACGAGGGTTCTCGGATTCAGTGTCCAGTTCGCGATCCGGCTTGGGACGAAACAGGATTAGGGTCGCAAAGATGGATACCAGCACGACACGTATGAGACCATCGTCGTCCGCCGCGACCCGCTGGAAGTTCGTCAGCGCCCAGACGGAGAACAGTCCGATTCCCGCATAGAGAATGCTCTTACGTGTCTTATCAGAGCTCATGTCGGTATGTCAGCAGCACAGAGACAATGTCGCGCGTGTAGTCTAACTCGTCGTTGTCACCATCCCGCTCAATGTGCTCCGCAAATGCCGTAAGCTTCAGTTCATCCGTCAGGCGCACAACAGGCCCGAACTTGAAAGCCAGCGTGTCGTAGTCACCACTGAGTTCGGGGTCGGCGGGTGAAACGATATCATCGTCGTTGGAGCGCTCTCCGTAGCGGGCCGAACCTACCAGAGAGACCGCCGGCATGATCGGCACTTCACATAGCAGCCCGCTGGTCCAGTCCACATACCCGTTTGCATTCGTTGCGCTCGGATCACGTTTCTGCCATCCCGTGTAGAGGTGCCACCGCGAGAGGTCACCGGTCCAACGAATGTCATACGTGAACAGGTCAAACTCTTCGAAGGAAGTCGTGTATCCGCCGCGCAACCCTTGCGCAAAAGAAACACCGTGCCGAAGGTTCTCACTCAGGCGAGTCTCAAGTCCTGCTCCGTAGATGGTTGTGTTGATCTCCTCAATCGTATTCCCGCCACCCAAAATCGTCCCCACGGCGTACCCCCCGAAGACTCTGGCACTGGTGCGTTCCGTCAGCCGCGTATCGAGAGTGACCCGATAGTTGTTGATGAGCGTTGTGGGCCTATCGGATTCCGGATAATCAATATGGTCCAGCCCCCCATGTAATCCCATAATCACGTACTCGGCCAATTCGTACTCGTAGAGAAGGTAACCGCTGTGCGTTACCCGCGTCTGAGCATCCCATTCATCGTCCAGTGCCCATCGATCAGCTCGTGACGCGCCAAACCCGAGGTTATGCCGATCAGCCACAAGCAAGTCGCCGTCCAATCCGATCGTGTTCGATATGTTCTCGAAGCGCTGCCCCCCGTATCGGTCCTCGATGCCGCGGGTATCGAGATAGTCCGTCTGCCATGCGAAGCCATCCCACAGTCGCATACGCAAGTAGGGCACAGGCGACACTTCCATGGACAGATTGGCGCCAATCCCTTCCCCGGGCAAAAACACACGAAACTCGCTCTCCTGTGTATCGAGCGGGTAGTACTCGTAACGCAGACCGACAGATACATCCAAGTCGGTGTGTGGCCCTATAACCAAGTAGTTTCGGGTATCCAAGTCAACAATGATAGGCCAGTCCGACCCGTCCTTCTTCAGTCGCCCGCGCGACCCGCCAAAGAGGAAATCCGTCCCGGCACCGGTTGTGTCGACATACCGGTAGCCTGTGGTCAACAGGAAGGCCCAGCTGGAGTGAAACGGTCCGAGCTGAATGGTAGCGTACTCAGGAATGGCCACTTCCCTGTGATTGTCGTAGCGCAAGTTCTGTGCGTTCGCGAACGTGCACAGAAATGCGGTCAGAAGACACATTCGTGCCACGGTCTTCAGGCGTAAGTCAACCATCGTCATACGCATGAAGCCTACCAACAGAGCCGATCTCGACGCAATGGCAAAGAGAGAGATAGCCAAGCCCGCCTGCTTTCTCTATAGTGCGGAATGCTAAGGCCTAACCATGCCTTGATATGCTCGGTGTTGACAATCCTGGCAGGGGCAACGGGGACGGCATCATCCGCCCCGCCGCGGGAATCGCTCGACACACTTGCCCGGCGCTACGGCTTTGGCACCCCCCTCCGCATGGGCATGGAACGAGTTCTCAGGAGCCAGTACTCCACTGTCGTGTTCACTTCCGGCAGCAGAAAACTGCGCTTCAACGACACACTTCTCTGGCTCAACGGACCAGCCCAGAAAGGGTCAGGCAACTGGACCATTACACAGCATGACAGCCGACACATGCTGGACCCTCTTCTTCGTCCCTCAGCCACGGTTCGCGGCGACGACATTGCCACGATCGTACTGGATCCGGGACATGGCGGGTCCGATAGCGGCGCCATCGGGCATCGGCGCATTTACGAGAAGAAGGCTGCTCTCGACGTGGCCAAACGTGCCCGAGACATCCTGAAGGCGCAGGGGCTGTCCGTCAGACTGACACGCGAACAAGACTATTTCATTACGCTCTCGAAGCGCACCAGCCTGGCTCGCCAATGGGGCGCTGATCTGTTCATCAGCATCCATTTCAATGCTTCCGTCAACTCCAGCGTGTCCGGGATCGAGACGTTTGTCTGCTCTTCGCCCGGCTTTGCATCCACGATGGGAGGGCGCGCAGACCCGCGCAATTACCGCGGCAACCGATTCGACCGAAAGAATACGCTGCTGGGATACTATCTGCATCGCGGTATGCTGGAACAGGTGAAAGCCAACGACCGAGGGGTTAAACACGCGCGGTTCGAGGTGCTACGCAATGCCCCCTGCCCCGCTGTGCTCCTCGAGTGTGGCTTCATCACCAACAAGAACGAAGCCACTCGCGTGATCGAACGTCAGCACCGTGCATCGCTGGCGAGGGGAATCGCCAACGGGATCATGAGCTACATTGCGAAGACCGAGAGCCGGCCCTGACGGTCATCCCTAAGCTGATGCTATCAGGTCGCGGAAACGCTGAAAGAGGTAGTACGGATCATGCGGTCCCGGACAGGCCTCGGGGTGATACTGAACCGAGAACATCGGTACCTGCCGATGCTGGATACCCTCGACTGTCTGGTCGTTAAGATTGATATGGGTTACCTCGACCTTGCTTGAATCCAGGCTCTCCGGATCCACCGCAAAATTGTGGTTCTGCGAAGTGATTTCAACCTTCTTCGTCGCCAAGTCCATGACCGGATGATTGCAGCCATGGTGCCCAAACTTGAGACGATAAGTCGATCCTCCAGCGGCAATGCTCAGTATCTGGTGCCCCAGACAGATACCCATCATCGGCACCTTGCCCAACAGCTTTGAGGCCGCTTCAGCAGCATAGCTTACGGCGGACGGATCAGCCGGTCCATTGGAGAGGAACACACCATCCGGATTCAGAGCCAGCACATCATCTGCCCGCGTCGATGCGGGCACAACCGTCACATCCATACCGCTACGGCGCAGGCTCCTCAATATGTTCCATTTGACACCGAAGTCGTAGGCCACGATCTTCAGATCGGCTTCCGGAAGCTCATCCGCCATGCCCCAACTGCAAGTGTGCTTTCCATCAGGATCCCATGCATAGGGCTCATCGCAGGTGACCCGCGCGGCGTAGTCTTGACCATCCAAGCCTTCCCACGCCTTGGCCTTCGAGATGGCATCTGCCTCCTCGACGGCGCCTGCGACGGCAAGACAGCCTCTTAACGTACCTTCGTCGCGCAACCTGGATGTCAGAGCCCGCGTATCCAAACCTGCTATTCCGGGAATATCGCTACGGACGAGGCTTTGGCGCAATGACTCCTCCGAACGCCAGTTGCTCGGGGTATTATCCTCGTGCACGATGAAGCCATTCGCAAAGAACCGGCGAGATTCCATGTCCGCGCTGTTGATCCCCGTATTGCCGATCTCCGGGTAAGTCATGGTTACGAACTGCCCCGCGTATGATGGATCGCTCAGAATCTCCTGGTACCCGCTCATACCCGTGTTGAAGACCACCTCGCCCACGGCATCCCGGGCAGCGCCGATCGAGTACCCGCGTAGAACGGTGCCGTCCTCAAGCGCCAGGAACGCACCACACTCTCTCCTCGCGCGCCAGTTGTACCGATCCCGGTGAGCTACCTGCTTCATGATGTCCCCGCCAATGTGATGGATGGTGCATGCCGGTGGTATTCCTGAAGGCTGCAAACCTGTATGCGAGCGTCTTCCCGCACGGCCTTCAGTCCGTCAATCGCTGCCCGCAGCCCGTCGATCGTTGTGGTGATGGGAATACCACGAATGACGGCGTGTGCGCGCATTTTCACTTCATCGAGCCGCGGACGTGAACCCGATGAACTTGTGTTGATGATCCAGCCAAGCTGCTTGGCTTCTATCATATCCAAGGCACTGGGACGGCCCTCCGATATCTTGAACACAGCCCGGCTATCAATGCCGGCATCCCGAAGCTTTGTGCTCGTGCCACAGGTCGCGTAGAGGGCGTACCCCAAGTCTGTCAGTTCTTTCGCCAGGGGCGCGATGCGTTCCTTGTCGGAATCACGCACACTTACGAACACGTTGCCAGCCGTCGGCAACGAGTTCCCTGCCGCCATCTGGCTTTTCAGGAAAGACATCCCGAAGGTGGAATCGAGCCCCATGACTTCGCCCGTCGACTTCATCTCCGGACTTAGCACAACATCGATTCCCGGGAACCGCACGAATGGGAAGACCGCCTCTTTGACGGAGATATGCCGGGGCACGATCTCCTCGGTGAACCCCATATCCTTGAGCTTGTGCCCTGCCATTGCCAGCGCGGCCAGCTTGGCGAGCGGAACGCCGATCGCCTTGCTGACGAACGGAACTGTTCGTGACGCCCGTGGATTGACCTCCAGCACGTAGACACATTCGTCCTGGATGGCGTACTGAATATTCATCAGCCCGCAGACGCCCAGTTCTCGTGCAAAGGACTGTGTATACTCACGAATCTTGTCCTTTACCGCATCGGAAAGCGATCGGGTGGGAATCATGCACGCGCTATCGCCAGAGTGCACGCCTGCCAATTCAACATGCTCCATGATGGCTCCGATCAGGGCTGTTTCTCCATCCGAGATACAGTCCACATCGACCTCAACGGCATCCTCCAGGTAACGATCGATCAGAACGGGGCGCTGCTGCGACACTTCGACGGCTTCGGCCATGTATCGCCGAAGCATCTCGACATCGTAGACGATGACCATAGCGCGCCCGCCCAACACAAACGACGGCCGCATCAAGACCGGGAACCCGATCTTCTCTGCGATTGCCTCGGCCTCTGCCACGCTGGTGGCCAAACCATTCTCCGGCTGCTTCACGCCCAAACGGGCAGCCAGCTCCTGGAAGAACTTGCGGTCTTCGGCTGCTTCGATGCTTGCAGGTTTCGTACCAATGATATTGACCCCATTGGCCTCCAGATCCTTTGCCAGGTTGAGGGGTGTTTGTCCTCCAAACTGGACAATGGCGCCCCAGCAGCTCTCGTTGCGGTAGATATGCAGCACATCTTCCAATGTCAGCGGCTCGAAGTAGAGGCGATCGCTGGTATCATAGTCGGTACTCACGGTTTCGGGGTTGCTGTTAACCATGATCGTCTCGAATCCGGCATCGTGGAGCGCATAGGAGGCATGAACACAGCAGTAGTCGAACTCTATGCCCTGCCCTATCCGATTCGGACCGCCTCCGAGAATCATGATCTTCTTCTTGTCCGATGCCCGACTCTCGTTGATATCGCCATACGTCGAGTAGAAGTAGGGTGTGTAGGCCGTAAACTCGGCGGCACACGTATCGACCGATCCATACACAGGCAACAAATCAAGCTCCGCGCGGGCTTGACGGACATCCGCTTCACTGCAGTCGAGAAGAAAACCGATCTGTCTATCGGAGTACCCAAACTCCTTCGCTTGACGAAACAGAGGGAGGTCGGCTTTCAAGGCATCCAGAGACGCCACGCCGCGGATCTCGTCCTCGTACGCAGCCAGCTCCTCGATATGCCCCAGGAACCATGGATCGATCGCTGTTAGCTCGAACAGACGCTCCAGTGTCCAGCCACGCCGGAACGCGGCTCGAACCGCGAAGATCCGGCCGGAGTTGGGCACTGTAAGTTTGTCGATCAGCTCATCGTCGCTGAGTTGCTCCACACCTGCATCCTTACCATCGGCTCCCAGTCCGGCGCGCCCTGTCTCCAAACCGCGTAGCGCCTTCTGAAGTGATTGCTTGAAGGTCTTGCCGATGCTCATCGTTTCGCCGACCGACTTCATCTGTGTGCCGAGCTCGTCGCCCGCGGCGGCGAATTTCTCGAACGCAAAGCGGGGAACCTTTGTTACCACGTAGTCGATCGTGGGCTCGAAGCATGCGGGCGTCTCCTGCGTGATATCGTTCCGGATCTCGTCCAGCGTATAGCCGACGGCCAGCTTGGCTGCAATCTTGGCGATGGGAAACCCCGTGGCCTTGGAGGCCAAAGCGCTGGACCGTGAGACACGCGGGTTCATTTCGATGACGACGATCCGGCCGTTCTCGGGATTCAAGGCAAACTGTACGTTGGAGCCACCCGTTTCAACCCCGATCTCGCGCATCACGGCAAGGGCCGCATCCCGCATCATCTGATACTCGCGGTCCGTCAGTGTCTGCGACGGTGCCACGGTGATACTGTCGCCGGTGTGAATACCCATCGGATCAAGGTTCTCGATCGAGCAGACAATGACGCAGTTGTCTTTGACATCGCGCATGACTTCAAGTTCGAACTCCTTCCAGCCGAGGATGGACTCCTCGATCAACACTTCACTGGTTGGACTATAGAAAAGTCCACGTTCCACGATCTCGTCAAACTCATCCTGGTTGTAGGCGATGCCGCCGCCCGTGCCGCCAAGCGTGAAACCGGGGCGGATGACCAAGGGAAAACTGCCAATCTCGTCGCGGACGGTATAGGCCTCCTCCATATTATGGGCCGAGCCGCTACGAGGCAGGTCCAGTCCGATCTTCTGCATCGCCTGCTTGAAGAGATCGCGATCTTCGGCTTTCCGGATCACGTCTGCCCGGGCGCCGATCATTTCCACGCCATTGCGCTCAAGAACGCCACGGCGCGAGAGCTCCAACGAGAGGTTGAGGCCGGTTTGCCCCCCCAGTGTCGGGAGTAGCGCATCCGGGCGCTCCCGGCGAATGATCTCTGCCAACGTATCGGGATCAAGCGGCTCGATGTACGTACGGTCCGCGAACTCGGGATCCGTCATGATCGTTGCGGGGTTGCTGTTCACCAATACGACTTCATAGCCCTCCTCACGCAGTGCCTTGCAGGCCTGCGCTCCGGAGTAGTCGAATTCACACGCCTGACCAATGATGATGGGGCCTGACCCGATGATCATGATCTTGTGGATGTCGTCTCTACGCGGCATGGCGATCGTCCTCTAGTGGTACTATTCTCTATCTCCCATCGCCGCCTTAACAAAACCGGCAAAGATCGGATGTGCCTTGAGTGGGGTTGACTGGAACTCCGGATGAAACTGGCACGCAACGAACCAGGGATGCGACGGAAACTCGACCATCTCCACCAGTCCCCCGTCCGGAGAAAGTCCTGCCAGTACCATTCCATTCTCCGTCAGTTTATCACGGTACACGTTGTTCACTTCGTAGCGGTGTCGGTGTCGCTCGGATATCTCGTTCGATTCGTAAAGGTCGTGGGCTCGGCTACCCTCGACAAGCGTGCAGGGATAGGCGCCCAGGCGCATGGTCCCACCCATGTTCGTGATCTTCTTCTGCTCTTCCATCATATCGATCACGGGATGTGGCGTATCGGGGTCAAACTCCATACTATGGGCACTGTCCAACCCGCACACGTTACGGGCAAACTCAATTACGGCGCACTGCATGCCGAGACAGATGCCGAAGAACGGGATGCCGTTCTCACGCGCATGTTGAATTGCGGCGACCTTACCTTCGATTCCCCGGTCGCCGAAGCCTCCGGGAACGAGAATCCCCGAAACACCATCAAGAAGCGCAGCGGCTCCGCCCTCCTCAATGTCTTCCGATTCCACCATGCGGACCTTCACCCGTACATCATTTGCGATACCGCCATGGGTCAGAGCTTCGTAGATGCTTTTATAGGAATCCTGTAGACCGATGTATTTACCGACCACGGCGATTTCAACCTCACCGTACTTCGGTTCAACGAACCGTTTTACCATGGCGCGCCAGTCCGTCACGTCGAGACGATTGACATGAAGTTTCAGCCTCTCGAGCACGTAGACATCCAGATCCTGAGCCGCGAGCTCCAGCGGCACCTCGTAGATCGTGTTGGCTACATCCTTCTCCTCTACAACCAGGTTGAGCGGTACGTTGCAGAAAAGCGCCAGTTTCTCGCGGTGCTCCTGCTCCATCGAATGCTCGCAACGGCAAACAAGGATATCCGGGATGATACCGATCGTGCGCAGGATGCCCACCGACTGTTGTGACGGCTTGGTCTTCAGTTCACCGGCCGCGCGGATGTAAGGCACCAGCGTGATGTGCATGAACATCGCATTGTCATACCCGATATCCTGCCGCACCTGCCGGATCGCCTCCAAGTACGGCAACGACTCGATGTCTCCTACCGTTCCCCCGATCTCGGTAATGACGATATCGGTCTCGTCGTCGTCCAACGAATAGATTGCATCCTTGATCTCGTTCGTAATATGCGGGATGACCTGAACCGTCTTGCCCAGGTACCCACCCTCACGCTCGCGCGAAATGACCGCACTGTAGATGCGACCCGTGGTGTAGTTGCTCGCCTGTGAGCAAGGCATGCCGGTAAAACGTTCGTAATGGCCTAAGTCAAGGTCGGTCTCGGCACCGTCATTCGTGACATATACCTCACCGTGCTGGAACGGTGACATCGTGCCCGGATCTACGTTGAGATACGGGTCAAGCTTCTGTAACTTCACCCGGTAGCCACGCCGCTGCAACAGCATCGCCACCGAAGCCGCAGTAAGGCCCTTTCCCAGTGAGGACACGACTCCGCCGGTTACGAAAATGTGTTTGGTCATTCTCTCCATCTTCTCCTCAACGATCGAACGGTAGCTCAGGGTTTATCGATTCGTGGCGCCGCTTATCGCCCAGGCCTTCCACGCTTAACGGGTAGTTGCCCGTAAAGCAGGCCCTGCAGTAATCAGATGCGTTTTCGAAAGGCGAAAGCAGGCCTTCCTCACTCAGGTAGCCCAGCGTATCAGCGCCGATGAACGCACGGATCTCCTCGACGCTCTTCCCCCCAGCGATCAACTCCTCGCGTGTGGGGAAATCGATGCCGTAAAAACAGGGGTGAGCAACGGGCGGACAGGAAATCCTTACGTGGACTTCTTTCGCACCTGCGCTGCGTAGCCACGCCACGCGCCGCTGCACCGTCGTACCCCGCACAATGGAGTCATCCACCACAACA
>CAYFPQ010000006.1:16634-38617 GCA_964345005.1 uncultured Victivallales bacterium
CTCCACGGGATGCTCCCTGGCCAGGCACGCTCCATATTGCATCCGTACCGCATGCGCATTGTCTCCAAATACGATACTGTCCGGTCGCGCAAAGTAGACCAGCTCAAAGACACATTTCGCCCCGTGTGCCGGTGGGTCGGCAAACATGGAACTGTGTATACCTGTTTCGTCCACCGTAACAAGCTCGCCCGGCTCGACATCGCGCAGGTACTCGGCGCCGGTCTGTGCCATTGCGCAGGTTTCGCTGGCAAATACGTACCCATCGCCCAACCGGCCAATCGAGAGCGGCCTGAACCCGTATGGATCGCGGGCTGCCATGACGCAATCCTTGGTCATAATCAGGAACGAAAATGCCCCGCGCAGCTCAGCCAAGGCCCTGGCCACGCGCTGTGGGCGACGACGGTACATGGGGTCCGCCAGTATGTGGACCAGCACCTCGCTGTCCGTGCTGGTCTGGAAAATCGCGCCCGCATCCTGATACATCCGACGGAGTTGGTCCGCATTCGTGAGGTTGCCGTTGTGAGCCAGCGCCCAGATACCATCCACGCACTCGACGACAAGGGGCTGAACGTTGTGGATACGAGTGGAACCCGTCGTCGAATAGCGTACATGCCCAATCCCCCGGTTCCAGTCCTGCGGGAGGACAGATGGATCCGCAAAAACCTCGCTGACCAGGCCCTGGCCTTTGTGAGAGCGTATGTGAGCACCATCGCTGACGACAATACCACACCCCTCCTGGCCACGATGCTGAAGCGCGAAGAGGCCGCGATAGATCAGTCCGGCAGCCTGCTCCGCGCCGAAGACACCGAAGATGCCGCACTCCTCCCTGGGGCTGTCAAATTGTAGATGCACGCTCTTCGTCTGCACAGGCCGTCTCATCGTGTGTAGCTTACCGTCCGGTTCGCACGGCACGGTACAACACGACTTTTGAACAATCAAGAAATAAAGAGACGAGAGCCGTTTTCGCCGTCACGGCTACCCCAGCATACGGACCAGAAGCAGCTCCATCACGACGTCGTCCGGCGTGCGGCTACTCACGAGTTCGGCATGGGCCTGCACCAAGGCCTGGCGACACAATTCCAACTCTTTGGCAGAGAATTTGGAAGCCTGTTCTGCCAACAGGAGAAGGCGATAAGGGTGTTCTTTGCGCGGATCACGCCCAAAGTCCTCCGACAGGATGTCGTCTACTTCGGACGGCAGGTCAGTCCACACGGCCTGCTTACCGCGACCACTTCCCTGCGCCTTCAACCATCGTCTATTGATGGCCTCACGAAGGAGCTGCAGCTGGGCGATGCGATTCTCAATCCCGCGGATCAACATGAACGCGGGCTGCCGTTCGAAGATGAGCTGCTTCAGAACGCCCAACGCACGGGGCAAGTCGCGGCGCCCCACGGCATCGGCCAAGTCCCATCCCACGGCTTCACGCGATGCGCTCGTGACCGCATCCACATCTGCAATCCCGACAGTGTCGCGTTCACCCGTATACGCAGCCAGTTTCTCGACTTCCGATACGATCTGGCGGGAATCCAGCCCTACGCGCTCCAGGAACACCCGCACGGTATCCCGGCGCACCTTCAGTCCGGCTGCCTGGAACTGTTCTCCGGCGAAACGTTCCGCCTCTTCCTCTGCGACGCGCGCTCTTGCCGCCTGCGCGTACTCGTGAATCTCGCCGGAAGATTTGCACACCTTAAAGAAGGCTGACCGCTTGTCCGTTCCCGTGGCAGAGACCACCAGGGACTGACCGCCCGGAAGTCCTGCCTTAATCAGTTCCGTGAGACGCGCTACGGCGGCCTTGGCTGCCTCGCTCTTAGCAACCTGGGCCGTCCCGAGGAATGTGGCGCCACGCAGCCATACCGCCTTCTCGGCGCTGAACAGTCCCGAAGTCTGTAGCGCTTCGAGACAATCACCCACGGCGGCAGTTACTTCATCTCCATTGGCAGCGTCGGCATCGACGATCTCCCGCGCCATAACATTCTCAGCGGGAGCCAGTTCGTCCATGATCTCCGCTGCCTTGGCCGAAACCCGGTACTCGTCCTCGCCATACACCAGATATACCTGCTGAACCATGAATTCACCATACGAGATCGGCCCCTAATCGGCAATCGACAATCCTCTGCCCACCCCATACTATTTCTCTGCAATGAAGAGCTCGGTGTCAAAAGAGCGCGCCCGCAAGATCCGGACGCGTGAGAAGAAAGCCGGAAAGGGCGCGTCGGATCACATACCGATGCTGCAGAGACCGGTTTGTGGACTGCTGTTGGCCCTCGTGCTGTGGTTAGTGAGCGTTGTCATTGTACATATCGACCAGTTATTTGGCGGTGCAGTGGCCAACGTACCGGGCCTCAACATTCTGAGTGACGCTGTATTTCTTCTGGCCGGGCTGTTCGCCGTTGCTGTCTCACTGCAGATGGTGGTGCCTCGCAAGATGCGAAATAACGCTCGCGTTCTGCTGCTGGTTCTGATGGCTCTGGTGGCGACAGCAGCCGCGCAACTCACGGTCTACGGAGCACACACCACGTTCCCGATCCGCCCGGAAATCATGGTTTTTCTCATGCCGGTCGCCCTCGCCCCTCTCATGGCAACGATTATGCTGGGAGGCATCACCGGCGCGCTTCTCGGGTTCTGGACCAGTCTGGTCATGGCGGTCATGCTTGATCGCAGTTTTGCCGTTCTGATCACGGGCATCGTCGCGAGCGTGGTGACTGCGCGCATTGCGCACCAGGTCAGAACACGCGCCAAGGTGATACGCACTGGTGTCGTGGTGGGGCTGGCCGAGGTAACGCTTGTCCTTGCTGTGACAGCTCTGAATTGGCGAAACACGGACATCATGCTCGTGTTTGACCAGGCTGGAGCCTGTTTGCTGAGTGGATTTCTGTCCGCCCTGTTAGTGCTCTTGATTCTCCCCGCATTCGAGTCCATGTTCCAAATCACAACGAACCTGACCCTGCTCGAGCTCACCGATCTCAGCCACCCCCTGCTTCAGCGCCTGGCCATGGAAGCCCCCGGCACGTATCATCACAGCCTGATCGTGGCGAACCTGGCCCAGGTTGCGGCCGATGAGATAGGGGCCAATTCACTCCTTGCCCGCGTCTGCGCGTACTTCCATGACGTCGGGAAACTCACGAAGCCGGATTTCTTCGCGGAGAATCTCAGCCAGCGAGGCAATCCGCATGACGACCTTCCTCCGAGCATGAGCACGTTGGTCATCACAGCGCACGTCAAAGAAGGTTTGTCCCTGGCCATAATGCACAAGCTCCCTACGCCGGTCAAAGCGGTCATTCGCGAGCACCACGGCACCAGCGTCGTCTCCTGTTTTCATCACAAGGCAAAATCTCAGAAGGAGAGCGAGGTTGTCGGCGGTAATGAGCGAGTCGATGAAGGTGATTTCCGCTATCCGGGCCCCCGTCCATCGTTCAAGGAATCCGCTATCATCTGCCTGGCTGACTCTATTGAAGCCGCCTCGCGCACCATTGAAAAAGCCACTCCAGGCAATATTGAGCAGCTTGTGGACAGCATCGTCAACCGGAAGATCACGGACGGCCAGCTTGATGATTGTGAGCTGTCCCTGCAAGAACTGACACGCGTAAAGCGCTCATTTGTTTTCACGCTGACGAATATGCTTCACGGGCGAGTGCCCTACCCTCAGGATGAAGATAATCAACAGTCAAGACCGTTGGCAAACGGACGAAGCGAAGGTAAGAGCGCTGGTCGAGCATCTCCTGAACCGGGCCGAGGGCCCGGCGAAGGAAAGTCGCCCTCGTGACTTGTCCGTCATCCTTATGGATGATGCGGGAATCACCGAGGTGAACGAAGCCTTGCTTCACCACGAGGGCCCGACCGACGTGATCACGGTTCGCTACCGCGCCGTCCCGGGCGAACCTGAACAGGGAGATGTTGCAGAGCTATATGTAAACGTGCAGCGCGCTGCACAGTTGTCCCGCCGAAGATGGCCTGCCGGGCGCGAACTGGCACTGTACTTGGCCCACGGCTGCGACCACCTCACCGGGGCGGACGATGCTACACTGGTTCAGCGGATACGAATGCGACTGCGCGAACTGAGGTGGCTGCGGAACGCAGAAAGACAGGGCCACGAGCTAGATGCCATCTTGAACGAGAACAACTAAACCACGAGACCGAGTCACCATGATCAACGGCATTGCCAAGCGTATTCGAGCCAATATCCTGGTCGGGTTCTTCCTGACCGTACCGATAGTGGCCACTATCCTGATCTTCAACTTCCTTTTTGACCTGGCTACAGGTTGGTTGCCACCGAGCATCATGCCGGAGATGCGCGCCACATGGAGTGGCCAACTCCTCCTGCAAATCATTACCCTTCTCGCTATACTTATCGCCTGTGGCCTTGTCGGACTGTTCACACGAAACATTCTGGGACGACACCTGTTCCGCTTCAGCGATACGCTCCTCGCACGTATTCCGGTCATCAAGGGGATCTATGTCTCCGTTCGCCAGATCAGCGAATCCCTCTTTACACAGCGCAAGACTCTCTTCAAAGAAGTCGTCATGGTTGAGTATCCCCGCAAAGGCCTGCATTCCCTCGCCTTCGTGACTGCGCGCGTTCCTGATGACATGGCGACGCATTTGATAAAGGGCCGCGACCGGTCGGAGTGCGTGAGTGTGTTCATTCCGACAACACCCAACCCCACCTCCGGCGTCCTGATTCTGCTCCCTCGCTCCGAAACGATTCCCATTAATATGGATGTAGGCGAAGCCCTGACATTCATCATGTCAGCCGGTGCCGTCTCGCCAGGCGAGAGTGGAAGCGCCGCCCCTACCCTCCTCGACAAGCTTGAAGCGTGGCTCAGGCAAGGCGATGAGCCCCCAACTAGCGCATCCCACAACAGCCAGGAACCAACGACAGATGTCGACAGAGCACAAAGCTGAGGACCGGGTCCTCGCACTGGTCGAACAGGAAGACTGGAAACAGGTTGCGGCTGCTATCGAGGACTGGCATCCGGCCGATATTGCAGACCTGATCGAACAGGCTAGCGACGACGTTCACCGCCGGCTGTTTGACCTGGTGCGTGAAGACGTCCGACCAGACGTGCTGGCCGAACTCGAGCGTGAAGCCGAGACCGACCTGGTCGAGACCATGACCAATTCGGAGCTCTCCGACATCGTCGAGGAGATGGCTCCAGACGACGCTGCAGACGTCCTCGGCGACCTTCCTGAAGAGCGGACAGAGACCGTGCTCCAGCTCATGGAGACAGAGGAATCCGAAGACGTCCGCAAGCTACTCGGCTACGAGGAAGAGAGCGCCGGTGGGATTATGACGACGGACGTCGTCGTTATGAGGGAACAACAGACCGTTGAGGAGGCGCTTCAGGCCATCGCCTACCTCGACACCAATGAACGGTTTCACTATGCGAACATTATCGACCGTGCCAACCGCCTCATCGGCTACATCGATGTCTGGGAACTCCTGCGCGAGCGTAACCGCAGCCGAAGGCTTGGCGAACTGGCCCACCGCGACTTCAAGGCCGCCGTTGTGACGATGGACCAGGAGGAGGTGGCTCACATGATGAGCCGCTATGACCTCGCGGTTATTCCTGTCGTGGACGAGAGCGGCATTCTGGTCGGACGAATCACCGGCGACGACGTGATTGACGTCATTGAAGAGGAGGCATCGGAAGACATTTTCAAGATGGCTGGATCCGATGACGCCGAACTGGAGGACAGCTCGATCGTTAAGAGCTGCATGGTCCGCTTGCCATGGCTTTTTGTGACCCTCCTGGGAAGCGTGGTCACAGCCTTGATCCTGCGACATTACCAGAGCTACACATACCTTTCGGGCCTCCTCATCCTCGTGGCCTTCGTGCCGGCTGTCCTCGCCATGGGCGGCAATACGGGAATCCAATCCTCCACGTTGGTGGTACGCAGTCTTGCCCTTGGCACCATAAGGAAGGGCAAGCTCTTCTCAGTCCTGGGGCGCGAGATCCTCACTGGTGGGCTGATGGGACTGATCTGTGGCACGGTCATAGGGGTCGTGGCACGGTTCATCGTCGGTCAGCCGGACAACCTGCCGTTCTCGCCGGTGCACGTCGGTACCGTAGTCGGTCTGGCCCTCTTCTCAGCCATGACCTTTGCGGCTCTTTTTGGGGCCCTCGTACCGTTGGTGCTCGACCGTTGCCGTATCGATCCTGCTATGGCCAGCGGCCCATTCGTCACGATCACGAACGATATATCGGCGCTACTGATCTACTTCGGCGTCACCATCCTGATGCTTTCAAAGGTGGTGTAATAGCGGGGTGGCCGCGGGGGGCCCTGCAAATGCAGATGATTGCGGCTCGCTCGGAGAACTCGCCCTACCTGACAGTGGGCATTTCTTCGACCAGAATAAGGTAGGGCGAGCTGTCCCCAGCGAGCCGTCTTCTCTTCCGGGTTCCTACTCTTCGGGAATCGGCTGTCCCTTAACGACAATGTCGGCACCTTCGCGCAGTGACTGAATGTATTCCCGGACGACCGTGTCCTGCTTGCGCCGCTTAAGCATGCCACGCACCTCCTCCTGAGAGGCTATGCCTTCAGCCTGCTTGTCCGTCACTTTGACGATGTGGAAACCAAACTGAGTTTCGAACACCGGACCAACCGCTCCCACTTCCTGACTGAAAGCTGCATCCTCGAACGGCTTCGCCATGCGCCCGCGTGTGAAGAAGTCGAGATCGCCGCCCTGCCGGCCCGATGGACACGCGCTATGCTCCTTGGCCAGCGCGGCGAAATCGGCACCATCCAGGATCTGCTGACGAATACCTTCCAATTCCTCCATCCTTTCAGCCTTCGAGGATTCATCGTCCGAAGCATCGGTCTTCACGAGAATGTGACTGGCCCGTACCCGCTCAGGGCGCTTCAGCTGCTCCGCGTTCTCCGCGATGAAGGCCGCAGTCTCTTCATCCGATACTTCGAGGCGCTCCTTCAGCTGCTGTTCCAGCAACTTATTGATCTTCATGCCATCCGTTACGTCCTCGACCAGCCCTACCTCTCCTCGAGGATTCTCGGCCACGATAGACTCCAGCGTCCGTCCCTCGGGGAGATTATCCTTTATCCGCTCGATCGCCGCATCGATCTCCTCTTGCGACGCCGTGATGCCCCGTCGCTCGACCTCCTCCAAGAGCAGTGTCTTCACAACGAACTGGTCGGCCGCCGCGAAAGCCAGTCGGTCACGACCCGCCTCAAGTTGCTCATCAGGCACCCGCCCCCGCATGGCGGCGAGTTGCATGTCTACAAGCCTATCGACTTCCGCCTTCGTGAGCACCTTGCCATTCACGGAGGCAACCACTTCGCCTTCCGGGACGCTCGAAGCAACATCTTCCTTCTTGCTGCACCCCGCACCTACAAGAACCGCCACCAGCACAAAGGCCAGCCCGCCACGCCATCCCAGACTCCTAATCTGCATCACGCATCCCCTCTCCGTACCTGAGTGTCTTGATGGCCACATCCCGACACTCCGGCCTCATCTCCAAGCAATAAGCGAGCATTGTACCGGTTAGCCCACGCAAAGCCAATAGCTGTTTCTGGTTCAACACCGTGTTTCGAAGCAGCCCCTTCACAGGCGAGCTCGACCAGAAACGCAACACGGATTGAGTGTCGGGCCCGATAGGAACCATGTGTTCGGGGATCGGTTCAGGAAGACACTCCAGGCAGAATGCGCCTCCATGAGCCGCGTCGAAGCCCGCGCGTGCCTCGGAAAGCGGAGCACCGCAAGACACACACTGCGCCATGTGAGGCGCGTATCCGAGAACCTGCAGGAGTCTCAGCTCGAACCAATGCAGAAGCAACATCGGATCCTGTCCATCATCACACAGGACATCCAACAGCTCCTCAAGCAGTACGTATACACCTTCCTCCCGTTCATGAGTTGGAAGCGTCGTGCGATGCACCAGGTCACAGGCGTAAGCGCAACAGGCGTAAGCCCGCCAGTTCTGCCTGAGCTGTCTTCGCAGCTTCAGTGGTGTGCATTCCTTTGCCACGTGCAGCCCGTTTCGCGCCCGTTCGTAGAAGAGCAGCTCACACGTGTAGCCCACGTCATATTGCCCAAGGAAAGCGCTCTTCGGTCGCACGGCACCCTTGACCACGGTCGATAGACGCCCGTGCTCCCTTGTCAGCCATGCCACCACATGCGAGGTCCGCGAGTAGGGCGTTACCTTGAGAACGATGGCGTGCGTCTTGCTGATCATGGGCGCAACAGCCCCTGAAACAAAGCGACCCCGCTGGTCATCCCAGCGGGGTCGCTGTCTCTTCCTTAGTCAGTTGGAGGTTACTTCCGGAGGAGACCCTTTATCCCCGAACGAAGCTTTCCACGGAACGTCACACCCAGCGAGACCAGAGCGAACGCCAGCACGGCGTAGGTTCCCGGCTCAGGGTTGTGCAGTTCAAAATCCTCTATACCGTACTCCTGGCCACCCCAATTCTGGTAGCTCAGGATGATACCCATCTCCTCGACATTGTCGAGTGAGTCAGCAAACGATTCGCTGCCACCCGCCAGGTAGAAGTCGCCCTGGCTCCAAAGCGAAACCAAAAGGCTGTTCATCCCGTCAACCAGCGACCCTGTGACATCATCGAATATCGTCAGGCGCCACTCCGTGCCAGCAGTGGTCAGGAAGTAAAACTCCAGAGCCGCAGGCTCGTGTGGGTTGGAGGGTGTGCCCTTATCCGCGTTCGCCCAGAAGTCAAAGGTGACATACCGGACTGTCGAGTCCTGCCCCACACCGAAGTCGACATCTGTCAGATCGCCATCGCCCCCAGTCGCCTCGCCAAGAACAGTGGCTCCGACATCTTTGTCCATGTAGATGTAGTCGGTTGAGTTGGCAGGCGAACCATCAGCCTGGATCTGCAACTCCGTGTCGCCATCGCCGTCAACATCCACCGCACTTGGAGTCGTCTCCTCGGGAGTACCGCCACGCGGGTCCGAATCGGTCTGCCAACCCTCGATGCCGCCATCGAACGTGTCAATCCACGTGGCAGCTCCTGCGCCGCTGACCAGCAGGCAGAGCGCTACCGCGCCCATGCCGAGCTTTATAATCATTGAACCTCTCATCGTCTACTCCTCCGTGATTACTGCGACAACTCTATAGAAATACGGGCCACCTTCTGTCGCGCTGGCATCCGTCCACAGCGATTCATCGCCCTGCACATCGACATCTGCCTCCGTCAGCCCGTGTCCATCAAGAAGCGTAGTGAACCCGTTGGCCAGATCATCCGTGCGCTGAATGTTGAACGCACGGTACGACGCAGGTATCGAGGACCACTTGATAACGGCTCCGCCCTCGCCAACAGACACTACTTCAGCCATGACGCCGTCTTCCGACCCGGTAAGCGTCTCATCAAGATCGCTCACTCCATCGCCATCGGTATCGCCATCCAAGGCCTGGGCCTCTGCAATCGTGCCGACGCCAAACCTTGCCCACAGCGCCTCGCCCAACGGAGACAGGTTGCCCGGATACTCGGTGCCACTGGAATCGATGAGCATGAAGTCCTTGATGATGTAGACTTGCTCTTCCAAGGCATCCTTTTCGGCCTTGATCGTGAGACCAAGACTGTCAACCGCAGTGACGGACTGCGCCCAAGCATCATCCCCAAGCGTCCAAGTGGCATCATGCCAGCCATCGGCTGCGCGATCGAACCCTATCTCGTACTGGATCCACTCGCTACCAGACGGAGGATCATTCTTCTCGGTTACCCACTTCCGACTGCCACTCACCAGAAGAGGCTTGAAGGTAAGGGGAACGTGGCCATCACTCTTGACCTTGTACTTCAAGGCAACAATGTCCGCGGCGACGTAATCCCCCACAAAGGCACCACTTGCCACGCCAACATGTGCCACAGCCAAGACGTTCGGTACGTCGTGGTAGTTGCCGTTTGGACGGTCTGCAAAGGTGACGATCGTCTCACCATACGGCCCAGACGTGACAGTGACATTACCCACAGGCTCATCCTGCGCCAGCGGGGCTGGTACCTGACCGGGTGCAACCGCGGCACAGGCAATGCCTGTGCAGATCACGGTGACAGCCAGACTCAATGCTATCAACCTGCTTTTCATTTTAGTTCCTCTTTTTTGGTTGTACATCAACTCAAATCACCCTAGTTGGACAGAACCCACGTAATATCGCCGCTCTGCTTGTTGTAGTACATGAACGAGTCACCCGGGCATACTGTGAAGCCGACCTTAGTGCCCTTGTAGAGCCAGTCGCCGGGAGCCGAAGCCTGCGGGTTGGTGCCCGAAAGCACGTACTGGAACTTCCGAGTCTTCTTCGTAACGGTGTTGTAGAACAGGATCTCATCCCACTGATGGGCCGGATCACCAGAACCGCCACTGTCGAAGCCCATCGAATCGTTTTCGTTGATATCGATGCACCCACCGGGGAACGTCGCAGGAACGACGAGGTCCGTACGGCCTCTAGCAGCATCGTTTGTCCCTTTTGCCTCAGCCTGGCTGCTCCAGGCAACGACGTTGCTGTAAGGATAGAATGCCAGGGTATCGGATCCCGGCAGACGGGTCAGCAGGAGACCTTCAGCCGCATTCGTAACGGCAGTCGGAGTATCCAGCGTTGACCACACGCCAGAAGCTGCGAGCTCGTAGGTTTCACCCGCGGGTGTCAGAATTTCATCGCCTGGGAACAGGCCGATGGAGAGATCCTGCCCGAAACGAGTCGTGCCACCATCAATGATCTTCTGGTTGGCGTACGTATACGGCGGCATCGCGAGAATCTGATCCTCACCCTCGGCACGCTCGAATATAACCAGATTGGTGTAATTGGTATGCGTCGGCGAGTAGGACAGAGAGACGGCAACCGCGTCAACATGAGCGGTAACCGACGACTCGTTGGTGATGATCAGCTCGGTGAACTTGCCGGATCCGCTGTAACCATTATTGAAGTCCAACGGGGCAGTGTTGACCTTGGTCATATCCGTTACGAACGTATTGTCGGCCGAATAGTACAGATCCCACTTCTGCGCGTTATAGTCCAAGTGTGCGGCCAAGCCAATCCACGTTCCGTTCGTGAGCTGACTGCCGCTGATGGAAGTAGCTTCCCACGCTGTGTCGTTCCAGACGTAGAGTGTGTTCGTAACCACGCAAATAGCCGCAGCCTCATCGTCAACGATGGTGGTAGGAATCTCGGTGCAAGGAACCGGCTGCACGTAGACCTGGCAGAATACGTTCGTTGCCGCGGTGTTCGACACCACGACGCTAATCCCACCGGACGAAAGCGCGATACCACGCGAGTCACCCATAGCAGACAGCGATGTGTCCGTCACAGTGGCGTTACCTGCCAGTTTCGTGAAGGCACGGTAGCTATCAGTAATGTTTGTCGGCACCGAAGCTACGCCTGCAAACTTCTCGAAATAGGGAATGACCCAGGACTTGTCGTTGGAATCGGTCGGGTCGGTCCCATCAAGGTACTCTTCCCCGTCGGTACGTCCATCACCATCGGTATCTGTGCTTGAGTAATGACTCGCGATATCACCGAAGTAGTGCAGCTCGTAGGCATCGTCCATACCATCGCCATCTTCGTCGCTGTCAAGCGTAACGCCGGCAGCCCACGTATCCGCTGAAGGATAGTTGGTGGCACTAACCGTGATCATGTCAGCATAGACATCATCGGAAAGCGTGATCCTCTCGAGCTGAGACTTACTTGTGTTGAAGTCCAGGTTTTCCTGCACAAGACGCCCCTGCAGGAACAGGTCCCACGTGTCGTTGGCGTAGTTCATGTAGACCGTGGTACGCTGCATGTTTGTCGGGCTGGCATCGTTGTCAGTGGTAACAACGGCATCTCCACTGTGGTCAGTAGTGATGATCGTCCAGTTGGTGCTGCCGCTGCCCTGATTCACAACAACGTGGCCGTTGGTGTCGAAAAAGAAGGCAACCGCCGAACCGGATACTTCAGAGAAGTCACGATTCGTCGCCACACCGTCATACAGGTTCGGAGCGATCCACATGTCGATCCAAACGTTCGATGACGTGCCGCTCGTGACCGGCGTGGCGTTGGTTGCATCAGCATCCTGAGCAACATACATCACGTCTGTACCTGCAGCGTTGGGCTCCGAAGCGGGAACCCAGGACATACCGTCCTGCAGGTTCGTAGTGACAACGGTTCCTGCGGCAGCGCCCCAGTCACCGAGGTCGGTCTCGAAGTTGTCATTGTACTGGTTAACGGCCAGCACAGAACTACCCGAGATGGCAATCGCTATCGCGACCACCCATGCACACACTTTGCAGTGCGAATACAAGTAAGTCATAGTAGTAACCTCCAAACAGACTTTTACTATCTGGAATGATTATGGCAGAAATGGGAGGCCGAGGTCAATGCAAAAATGGCGATATATAGGGAAAATCCCCTATTGACGCCTACAAGCGAGGAAGTCATTGAAACTCAACGACTAACGCGCTGTAACAAGATCATGCACCCCTATGACCGTCGGGATGCCGCAACAGGGACGAGATCCATGGCCTGGTCGCCGGGCATCACGGAGAAGCCGGGGCCATCGGTCTTGCCATCCCGGAATTCCCCGATGTACTCCTGGCCATCTTCATAGATGTAGCGCCCCCGTCCATGACGCTTGCCGTTGCGAAACTCTCCGACGTAGCGCGATCCATCAGCAAACACGTAGGTGCCTTTGCCGTGACGTCGGTCGTCGAGAAACTCGCCCTTGTAAGTGTCGCCGTTCAGGAAGTAGAGGACGCCGTAGCCCTGTTTCCTATCTTCTCTGAAGTTGCCCTCGTACCGGTCGCCATTGCGAAAGTAGTAAACGCCCCAGCCGTCGAGCAAGCCGCCCCGGAGCTGTCCCTCATACCGATCGCCGCTCGGAAAACGGACGACATGGATGTCATCCAATCCCCCGCCCCGCCGCGGTACACCATCCAGCTCACGCTGGGCGGCCTCGGGGTCAACGATCTCGCGCAGACGATCCGGTACCTTCGCGGTTGTTGCGACCGATGCATCTTCATGTGCGGCAGCGATATCTCCAGTCGTCCCCTCTTCTGACAGTTCCGGGATACCATCATTTCCCCGTTCCGAGACACTAGGCTCAGCAGCTATACCAGCATCGGCAAGCGCTGCTGCGTACTTCTGATTGAGTTCATCCATCTGCTTCTGCCGGATCTCCAACATGGACTCAAGCCGTTCAAGGCGAGACTCCAGCGAATCGATCGACTTTGCCCGCCGATCGCCGTTGGCGGAGACCCACTTGCCGAACCGCTCCAGGTTGGTCTTAAACATGCGATTCTCGAGGACGCGCGATGACTCGGACTGCTCAACGGTTCCGAGGATATCTTCGCTACGACTCTCAAGGCCTGTCACACGATCGACCACCCCTTCCACCTGCGACGCAGCCCTGCGGACCTCCTGGCGAGCTGTCGCGACCTCCTCGGTCGCTTCGCGGGAGTTACGCACCACGTATATCCCGATCGATATGAAGAGCGTGAGCACCACGAGTACGACGAACAGGAAGATCGTGCTGGTCCAGACCACCACTCTGCGGCTGCGCAGACGCTCCGACTCAACGTAGCGACGTACGACATCCATCGCCACCACGGGATCCATCCCCGCGGGCAGATCACCACCGTCCCGCGTGACCAAGGCCACGTCGGGAGGCTCAGAGCTGCTACGTCTGTCGTGCAAGGCCATGCGTTTCTGTGGTCGAGACGGAACCTGTAAGATCTATCGGCGCTACTCTTCCAGACTTTCCTGTTCAGGGGCCCCACCCGGCCCTGTTGGAATCATGATCTTCGAGACCACCATAGTGCCCTCAACCCGCTGGTCATCGGCGCTGGGAGCAATCGCGACCTTACGTACCCGCATCATTCCGGGCGTCTGCCACACCTGGTGAAGAAAGCTCAGGAGGCCTGCCATCGGTGCCTCGAATTCGCGAATATCGATCACATACTCCGTGGAACCTGCTGAGGTAACCGGCGGCCGGTGCTCCATCCTTCCGATGATCGCCACGCCCGCGCTACCAGCCAAGTCCTCGATCTCCGCCTTAATGGCATCAATTTCTTCCGAATCCGACAATTCAGAGGCAATCAACGCTTCAATTCGCGAGTACTCGGCCTCGATTGGGCCCTTTGACCGCAGAACCCCGCGGTTGTAGTCCAGCTCTTTCGCGTCTGCGGCGGCTTGCTCCTCTACAGTTTCCACGCGATCAGCCACCATGCCTACGACAAGGCGATCCACCATCAGCACCAAGACGAACACGAGAGCCAGCCCCAGCCCCCAACGCTCACGCGCCCGCAGCTTTTCCAGTTTCAAGAATGCCATAGCTATTTGCCCGCCCCTGTTTCCAGTTTGCCCGAAATCCTGAAATTGAAACGCTTGCTCCTTTGGTCCTGCGAGCTAGTGCGTTCCACATCGATGAACAGGGGGCTCTTCTCCAGGTTGTCCCGCAGTTCTTTGATCTCTCGCCGAAACAGCGCAGCCCCCTGCAGCGTAAGGGCGCCCTGCGCCACGTCTATGTCCACCGAATTGAAATACACCTCCTCGGGAACTGCCGCGTGAACGGCACCGAGCAGTGTTATGGCCGCGAAACGCGCGTCCTCGCGCGCACTCACATCGTTAATCACTTTCTGCATCTCACCAACCCGCTCTACGGCTGGTTGTGTCCGCTCGACCTCGGCACGTACAGAGTCGGCCTGTGCCTTCCGCACGACATACTTGGAGATTCCGTAGAACGAGCCACCGAACAGTGCCGCGACAAGCAGAACACCCAGCAAGGTCAGGCCTCTTGCTCGTGAGACCATCGCACGCGCCCGTAGCGTGGCTGCAGGGAACAGCTTCAGCGCAATGGAGCCGGTGTCAGTCGCCACACCCGTCACGGCTGTCAACGAAACATCCTTACCCACGGCTTCATCAATATCCACGCCGCCCGGCGCATCCTGTACCGTCTGTCCCGGGCTTACGCGCGCAACCGGAATCTGAAGGACATCCCCCAGCGCACCGGTCAGTGCATCCGGAGCGATCGCGCATCCGGCGAGCGTCAGGCGGGTCACGTCAAGATCGGGGCTTTCACCATGGCAGATTTCCAGGGCCTGCTTTGCCTCAGACACGAGTTTCTCGCTCCAACGCGACTCGTCCTCCTCCAGCTGCTCGGCACCCACCAGTATGCTGCGTGTGTACTGGAGCTCGCCGTCCTGCGTAACGACAAGATCCGCGTGTGCGGCATCAATGTCCAACACCGCTTCGGCCTGGCCTTCGATGGCTGTCGGCTGGGCGGCCGCCCACTGGGCCAGCCCGTCTGAACCAATGGTCATGGTCTCGACATTGATGCCGGCCGCATCCATCAGGTTGAAGCACTCGCGTAGCGGACCACGCTGAATGACCACCAACACCACGCGCGTGTAACCGTCCCGCGGCTTCAGGACCCGGTAGTCTGCCACCACTTCGTCGCGCGTATAGGGAACCTGTTTCCCGAACTGAAGATCAACCATGCCTGCGATCTCGGCCAGATCCATCGACGGCAGGTCAAACATGCGGACGGTTACCATGTTACGCGGGAGACAGCCGATCACATGGCTCGTATCGAAGCCATGCACTTCAATCGCGTCCGCGAGGAGTTCCTCAAGAGCCCCCGCAACCGGCGCCTGGCATGTGTGAAACTTTGTGAGAGTTGCCCCACCGGGCCGCACAGAGAATTCGGCAAGCTTGACACGATCGGTACCCAGCTCAATGACGGTGCGCTTGCCTTTAGAACTCATGCCAGTACTGCCTCTGTCCGCTCTTATCGACCACAAACTCTATCCGGGCTGCCTCGGCCCCCGTGGCGGTGTGCCCCACTGCCATCCCGTAAAACGCGGTGGAGTACAGCCTCAAGAACCCAAAAGGACTAAGGTCCGATTTCTCAAGTGGCGCTCCCCCACGCTTCTCGATTATCCGATCAATGGTTGCCCTGTGCTCCGGATAAGCTGCGGCACAAGAAAGCAGCAACTCGGTCGACGCCGTATTGGCGTTGATCGCGCCGCTGCCGTAGACCGTCACGTAGGGCTCAATCAAGGCAAAGACACCATCATCAACCCCTTCCACAAGCAGAAACTCATGAATGGAGTCCAACGGCGCCATGCCACCACTATCGGGCTCACCATAACCGCGCTCAGCCCGAACTGTCAATAAATGTTGCTGCTTGGCCTCGCGGTACGCTCGAAGGAATTCGTACAAGGTTTCCGCCTGCCCCGCGCTTGTACCCCCGACTTGGATCATGAACTGCTCGAAGACCGATTTCATTACGGGGGACACATTTAGATTCAGACGGCTCTCCGCCCCCACCAGCCCAACGTTGGTCACCGTTCCGTCGGCAGTCCGGTTTACGCTGACGATCGAGAACGTGCCGTTTTCGTCGACTACCTGATCGCTGAACACTTGGGGATCCGCGTTCCATGCACCCTCCCCCCAAGCGTCCCACCGATTCGTGTTGCACGCCACCTGCAGGGCGGCGTGCGTTACCCCGGCCCGCGCGAGGTGATAGCCATGCACATCATCGTGCATAAACCCGGCCAGTTTCAGCCCCGCCGATACATGCGCCCCCACAGCCAAGGCCAACGCAGCAAGGAAGAACAGCACCCAGAGCGCGAGGATTAGAACGCTCCCATCTTGAACGGGCGAACGCGGCTCGCGGCGGAGAGCTCGCCCTACCTCACCGTGGATCAGGTAGGGCGAGCTCTCCGAGCGAGCCGCAAACTTGTTAACAGCCCCGACTCCCATTGCAGCGAGCAACCCATTTCGTAGTTTGGCTGTTCGATTGTGCGTCATTCGGCTATTCACCCCCTCCTCCCGCCAAGGGAACGAGAAACCACTGTGTCATCGGGGTCCCACCAACTGTCAACTCGGCCTCCACGACCGCCGGGAGATTGGTCGGATTCTCCCAGTCATCGGACCAACCTGTTGCGCCGCCTTCCGCATCTTCCGGTGCTGCCGCGTAGCGCAGGGCGACCTCGTGAACATCCGACACAAGAACTTCGATCACCTCTTCGCCCTCGGTTTCGCCCCAGTCGAAAGGCGCCACGGCGCGACACCATGCTTCCTGGCTGCGGTCAAGGTAGTAGTGGATCCGCGCCAAACGAGGGATCGCTTCGTTGTGACCTTCCGCGTCGGGCACGGGGCTCACAGCGGTAAACCACAGCGTGTCGGCTCCTCCCTCGAGCGGGGCCCCCTCGAAGGGCAATACCTGGCCGATGTCCCGGCGCATCACCTGGAACCCGATCAGCGCGTCGGCCTCGTGACGGTTAAAGTGCCTCGCCATATCCCACACACGAATGCCGCCAGCCAGGCAGGCACCCACCGCACCCACCACGATACCCAGAATCGCCGTCACCACCAGGAGCTCGATCAGCGTGAAGCCACTTCCGCCTCGGGTGGGGTCGGTCCTCAAAATAAAACTTAACGCCTTTCGTCTCGAAAGGCCCCCCATCAGCCTGTTAAGTTTTATTTTGAGGACCGACCCCACTGGCGTCACCCATCTTGCGGATTCTCAACCTGGGCCCAACTCGCGCCGCCGGCTTCACGACCCGTTACGCTGTGCCGGACCATGACAACCACTTCATGTTTCTGCCAAGAGGAGTTCGTGCATGCGAAGTCGAGATCTGAATGCGTATCCACGCGCCACCAGTAGTCCGGGTAACGCGTCCGGAGGATATGGTCGTCGATATCGGCCCCTCCCCCTCGCGCATTCAACTCCCCTTGCAGAACCAGAGCGTGCGCGAGCGCAGCCGACCGCATACCGTCACGCGACTCGGCCAGCGCAACCATTGAGGTCTGAAAAGCCTGCAGAATCAGGACGATGCCCGTGGAAAGGATAACCACGGTGACGAGGAGTTCGATGAGTGTGAAGGCAGAGTCCTTGGCTGCAAATGCGGCTCGCTGGGGACAGCTCGCCCTACCTTGCCCTCGATGAGGTAGGGCAAGCTGTCCCCAGCGAGCCGAGATCGCCAAGGATTCTCGCATCTATTCGCCCCAGTTTGTGATGTCGTCGTCCGCGCTCTGGTCATCAGGTCCGTTCGACCAGAGGTCGAATCCCATCGTGTTGCGGGCACCGGGATAGCGGTACTGGTACTTGCGTTTCCAAGGGTCGAGTGGCTTGTTCTCCAGGTAGGGTTCTTTCCACGTCTTGGAGGTGGATGGCTGCAACAAGATATCCAAGCCCTGCTCCGTCGAGGGATAGGTGTCGTTGTGTAGCCGGTACATCTTCAGAGCAACGCTGATGTTCGCAATGTCGCCCAACGCGATCTTGCTCTTTGCATCGTCCGAAGCCGGCAACACGCGCGGCAGCACCATGCCCGCCAGTGCTGCGATAATAATCACCACCACCATCAGCTCAATCAACGTAAAGCCATCACGTCTCATTCTATACCTCTTTCCGTTCGATCCGCATGCGCCCCACTAAGGAACACCACCGTTCGTCCTATCTTCTACGACCCCTTCCAATAGCCACCCCACCTACCCCCAGCGGAGGCCGGGGGGAGGGGTTCTCGCTCCTTAGCGGTTCGGTATTCCGAACCGGTCGGGCGAGCACCCCTCCTCCCGGCCGGAGCTATAGTCTTGTTCCCAACTCGAAGATGGGCAGCAACATTGCTGCCACAATAAACCCGACCAGCGCGCCGACGACAAGGATCAAGATCGGTTCAAGAAGCGAGATGGCCAGTCGGCACTGGCGCTCGATCTGGCGCTCATAGAACCCCGCGACCTCATCCAGCGCCTCATCCAGACGTCCGGCCTCCTCCCCAACAGCACACATGTTCGCCACAAAGACCGGAAAATGGTGCGCCTGCTTGAGCCCCTCGGAGAAGGGGACGCCCTGGCTTACCGTCTGCTGTCTGACATTGTCGATTTCTTCGCGCAGGACGTGGTTCGATGCCGTCTGACCACCGAGCAGCAACACGCGATCGATTGAAAGACCCGATTGCAGGAGCAACGCGAGCGTTCGGCTGAACCGGGCAATGTCCGTCAGAACGGGCCGACGAGTGGCAGCTTGAGCTTCAAGCCGTCGACATACAGTCGCCCGCGTTCGTGTGTCGCCATACGCCGGAATATCGCGCCCAGGAGCAGCAAGCCAAGAACCAGCCAGTACCAGTTCGCTTCGCAGAAATTGCTCGTCCCCACGAGGATCCGTGTCGGCAGCGGCAGCGACTCGTATTCATCAAAGAGACTTAACACGCGCGGTAGGAAGAAGGTCAGCAGGATGAACACGGTGAGTAGGCCCACCGTCAACGTCAGTAGTGGATATGCCATCGCCGATTGCGCTCGACGACGCGTCTCTTCCTCCTTATCCATAGCTTCGGCGAGCCGGGTTAACACCGTGTCAAGCACGCCACCCGACTCCCCCGAACGCACCATGCTCACGTAAAGCTCGGGGAAATGGGATTCATGTCGCCGCAGCGCATCGCTCAGCATCTGCCCGTCGCGAATACTGCCCTCAATTTCACCCACAAGCCGCCGGAAACGGGAATGGTCGGTCTGCTCCTTTATGGTGGATAGGGCGCGAAGAATGGGCACGCCTGAACGTATGAGACTGGCAAGCTGATAGGTAAAGACCACGATGTCCCGGCGCACAATCCGCCGAGACCATCGCTTCTGCTTCCCCGGCCCGCCGCCCCGTTTCTCGTCTATATGTATAGGAACAAGACCGCGGGAATGCAGGAGGTCTGCGGCCTCGGCCCGTGAAAAGGCTTCGACAACGCCCTCCTCCGTGCGGTGCGGTCCCTGCTTGGCCTTGTAGGTGAATAGCGGCATGTTATAGATTGGGCCTCAAGGGGCTGTTCCCAGAACAATCCGGGTCGATCAAAGGAGACGCTTCGGCAAGCTCAGCATGACGATTCCTTAGAAAACTTGGTGATTCAAGAATTGTCATCCCGAGCGAAGTCGAGGGATCTCTTTTTAGGCAACAGCGCCTACATTGATGTAACTCTCAACACTTCTTCATTAGTCGTCACGCCCTGCGCCACCTTGGCCATGCCATCGGCCGCCAGGGTTGACATGTTCAGCCCGTCGGCCGCCTCCCGAATCTGCGCCGCCGAGGCACGTTCCAGAATCAGCGCCTGGATCTCGGGCACAAGCGGGATGAACTCCGCGATCGCGACACGCCCGCGATACCCGCAACCACTGCATTCCTTGCACCCCTTGCCGCGGTGGAGCGTCTTACCGTCAGCTTCGTACGACTCCTTGCAGGAGTTGCAGATCACACGCACGAGTCGTTGGGCGATGAAAGCGTGGACCGTTGATGTAATCAGATAGGGATCTACCCCCATGTCAGCTAACCGCACCGCACCCCCCGCGGCATCGTTGGTATGCAACGTACTGAGCACGAGATGCCCGGTCATGGCCGTCTGAACGGCAATCTCGGCCGTTTCGCGGTCACGGACCTCACCCACCATCATCACGTCAGGATCGTGCCGCAGCATGCTCGGCAGCGCCCGCGAGAAGGTCAGACCGATCTTGGGGTTCATCTGTGTCTGCGTGATACCGTGTAGCTCGTACTCAACCGGGTCTTCCAACGTGATGATCTTGCGCGAACGCGCATTCAGCCGGCTCAGGCAGGCATAAAGGGTTGTGCTCTTCCCGCTGCCGGTAGGCCCCGTGACGAAGATGATCCCATGCGGGCGGGCCACGTAGGACTCGAGCATCTCACGGTGCTGGTCGGAGTAGCCGAGATCGCCCAGGTCAAACAGCATGGTCGCAGGAAGAATGCGGATCACGACATCTTCTCCGTGCACCGAAGGCACCACGGAGACACGCAGATCGTACTCGCTGCGCCCGATCTTGACCCGCGAACGGCCGTCCTGCGGCAAGCGACGCTCGACAATGTCCAAGTGAGACATCAGCTTCACACGGCTGATGATGGCGGGGTAAAGATGCCGGATGTTGCGTGGTACGCTCATGTCATACAGAACGCCATCGATCCGACGCCGGATCGAAACGCCATCGCGGTGTGCTTCGAAATGGATATCTGTCGCGCGGTCATCGATCGCGTCGCGTAGAAGCTGGTTGACCAAACGTACGACCGACGCGTCTTCAGCCTGGCGCTCCAGGTCGTGTGATTCTTCCGGGCGCCGCATTGCCTCGCGATCGGGACTCTCGGCCAGGATGCGCTCAACCGTTTCCGCGCCGACACCATAGTAACGATGCAGAGCATCCCGAATATCGGAGCGGCAGGCCAATACACGTTCGACATGGCACCCCAGGTTGGTCTCGATGTCCTCGACGGCCGAAATATCGAACGGATCGGAAACCGCGACGGTCAGGCTGCGGCCATCATAACGAATCGGCATGACCGTGTAGTGAGAGACCAGCTTGGCCGATACGGCGCGTACGGCTCCCGACTCGGCCGTTTCTTCGGCCAATCGTACGAAGCGCATGTTCTGCTGTTCCGCCACCACCGGCAACAGGTCCTGCTCGCCGATGAAGTTGCCGCCCACTAGAGCCGAGACGATGGATTCGCGGTTGGCACGAGCCCTCTCACGAGCACTGATAAGCTGCTCCTCTGTCAGCAGCCCCTTCTCGACCAGAACATCTTCGAAACCGGACATAGACTACTCCCCGGCCAAGGCTAACTGATCGTCCCAATCATATAGAAGTCGTCTTCAGAACGATCATCCATCTTGCCATCGATGATTCTCTCACAGTCGTCGAGCGTTTCGCCAATCTTGACATACGCGCCCTTCTTACCCACGTAGGACTCCGCAACAAACATCGGCTGGGTCATGAAATACTGCAGCTTGCGGGCACGCTCGTAAAGCGTACGATCGTTCTTGGAGAGCTCATCGAGACCGATAACCGCGACGATACGGCGCAGCTCGTCATACTTGGTCAGGATGCGCAGCAATTCCTGGCTGACGTCGAAGTGGCGCTGCCCGACGATAGCCGCATCCAGGTTCGAACACGATGATGCCAGCGGATCGATCGCCGGGTAGATACCTTTTTCAGAGATCTTTCGCTCCAGATAAATGAACGCGTCGAGGTGTCTGAATGCCGTCGCGGGAGCGGGGTCGGTCG